>CAYHFW010000068.1:0-3141 GCA_964355975.1 uncultured Singulisphaera sp. | reverse complement strand
GGACGCGAGTTCGCGCTTGAGTGCGTCGGTCCATTCGCTGCGGCCGCGCTCGGCTGCGGTGTTGACACGTGCGATGCGCACCTCTGGCAGTTTCAAGAATTCGCTGATGACTCTCGCCTTCTCATCATCGGCGAGCTCTGCGCGCAAGACCAGCATTTCGTTGGGGCCGCGGCGAAAGATGGTCCATCCACGCTCGTGCTCAAACGGCGTGGCATAGACGTCGATGTCGAGGATGCGCTTGGGTTCAAGGTCAAACCAGTCGGTGGTGAGGTGGTGCGGATAGCGCTCGAGAAACTGTTGCGCCATCACGGCGGGCGCGATCGATGCGGCGTGGTCCTGCGCCCGAGCATTGGCAGCAAACGATGGCAAGTTGTAGTGAAACCCTGAGACATTCGTCGCAATGGGATCGCGCACGAGTGCGATGAATCTGCAGGGTCGCTTCTTATCGATGATCTCGAAACGAACCATTCGATTGCTGTGCGTGAGATCGAACATCTGGGCACGCACGCCAGGCTTCCAAATCGATTCGTGGCGACTTCCTTTCCACGCGGCTGGATCGAGAGAGTGAGCCTTGAGCGCAAGCACATCAGGCCGTTTGTGCAGTGCTCGGTAGACCGCCATTGATCCAGATTTTGTCATGCTGTACACGACGACTGGAGTGCGCCCCGAACGTTCGGCCGCGCGCAGTCGGCGCCGATCGCGAATTGTGTGGCGCCACCAAGTCAGCGACTTCTCCGCATTCCGGATGTGTGAACGAAGCGCTGCCCACAATTGCATCACGCAACTGTAACACCCGAGTTCGGCAGTCGTGAACGGTCGCGCACAAGTGCTAGCCTTGTACTCAAAGGAAGCCCGCAAATGAAGAACTCAACGATCCACTGTCTTTGCTGCCTGACGACAACACTTGGAATCACGCTGTCCGCCACAGGCATTGGAGTCCCTGTCGACGGTCGCGCGGTTCCCGAGCAACTTCCGATCACGTCGATCGCGCTCTACCGCTCGGGCGTTGGCTACTTCGAGCGCAATGGATCGATCACTGCAGGCGACGGTGTGCGACTGAGATTCGCCACCGATCAAATCAACGACATGCTGAAGTCGATGGTGATTCTTGATCCGCAGCAGTCATTGCAATCTGTGACCTACGACTCGAAAGAACCGCTCTCGCGCCAACTCGCGAGTTTTGGTGTCGACCTCGCAGACAATCCGACACTGGCGACGATTTTGGGACGGCTTCGCGGCACACGCGTGCGCGTCGTGACCAACGACGGGCCCGTCGAGGGAATCATTTTGGGCGGCGAGAATCGCGAACAGGCGCAAGGCAGCGCGCAGAAGGCGATCAGCACTCCGTTTCTCAATCTCGTGACAGACGCCGGCGTGCGATCGATCAACCTGACCACGATGGTTTCGGTGCAACTTGAAAGTGCCGCGCTGAACGAAGAACTCAACAAAGCACTCGCTGCGCTTGCGGCCCACAGCACAGACCGCTTCAAGACTGTCACGCTTGCTTTCGGTGGGAAGGGTTCGCGCCCTGTGCGCGTCGCGTACGTCAATGAGATGCCGATCTGGAAGACGAGTTACCGACTTGTGCTACCCGACGGAGTCGGCGCGAAAGAGAAACCGCTCCTTCAGGGGTGGGCAATCGTTGAGAACACAACAGACGATGATTGGAGCAGCGTGCAACTCGCACTCGTCGCGAGCCAACCAGTCAGTTTTGAGATGGACCTCGCAGAGTCGCTGCACGTCGACCGCCCAGTCCTGGATGTGCCGACGGTTGCTGGAGGCGCGCCGCGCATCTACCAAGATGGAGATGCCTATCAAGCAGACAAGAAACTGAGGGCGATGACCGCTCCCAGTAAGCCAGCGCCGACTTCGGCGCCGGCGCGAGCGAAGAGGGGAATGCCAGGCGTTGGGGGAGGCGGCAGTGAGGGCGGCGGAGCGTTCGCCGGTCGCGCGATAATGGGTGACGCGTCGGACGCGTCTGTCGATGCGGCAGAGTCGCTGGGTCTGCGCTTCGAATCTCTCGGGGAAGCACTCGATGGATCAACAGTCGCTGCGGGCGGCGAGGTGGGCGAATCATTCCAGTACGCGCTGAAAGATCCCATCTCGATCTCGCGCCAGCAGTCGGCGATGCTTCCGATTCTCTCGTCGGGGATTGACGGCAGGCGCGTCAGCATCTTCAATCGAAACGATGGCATCGATCACCCAATGCGCGGTGTTGAAATCACGAATTCGTCTGGACTGCAACTCATTCCAGGCCCGATCGCGGTCTTCGATGGATCGACTTATGCCGGCGACGCGCAGATCGGGTTCCTCGCTCTCAACGACAAGCGCTTGCTTGCCTATTCAGTCGACCTTGCAGTGAGCGCTGCCATTCGCGATGAGAACACATCAGCAATGCGGGCGATTCGCATTGTCGACGGGCTCGTCGAGCAGACATACAAGCAAGTCCAGACGGTCTCGTATGCATTCGTAAACAAAGATGAGACGCGTGACCGCACGCTCTTGGTCGAAGTTCAGAAGCAGCCAGATTGGCAATTGACTGCGCCAGCGAAGCCCGCACAGGAGACTGCGAACCTCTACCGATTCGAGGTCACGCTGCCAGAGGGTGAGAGCGGCACGCTTGTCGTCACACAAGAGCACACATCGCTTCACCATCTCGCCGTGGTCGGATTCGACATGCCCACCCTGCTTTCGTACGCAACGGACGGAAGGGCATCGGCGGCTGTCGTTGATGCAATCAAGAAGGCTGCGCAATTGCAGAGTGTGGTCAACGCGACAAATGCGCAGATCGCCCGACTCGACCAAGAGCGACAGGCGATCGATGCTGATCAAAATCGCATCCGCCAGAACATGGCAACGATTAGCCACGACACCGACGTCTATCGCAGGTATCTCGCCAAGTTCGATGAACAAGAGACACGCCTTGAAGCGATGCGCGGCGAGGTTGCGCAGTTGAACACCACGCTCACCGCGCAGATGGAAGCCGTTGCGAGCTACATCCGCGCGCTCAACGTCTCATGAGTTTGTGAGAGTCAGCGCTCTGGCAAAGATCGAGATGTGGTGCGACGGATGTTCGCTTGCGTCCACGCGGCGGAATCTTCGCTCGCGCGAGTTCCCGAGTCGAGCAAGTCTGCGCAGCTC
>CAYHFW010000067.1:0-3194 GCA_964355975.1 uncultured Singulisphaera sp. | reverse complement strand
CGACACTCGCGTCGACAATCGCTGATTGTCCTTTTCGACACCTGGTCATCGCACTCTCGAGCGAACGCGACACCGCGGTCATCGCGGCAAAGTTCGAGGCGTTTTCTGGTCCGCTTCGATTCTCGCCGGCAATGCGCGAATCGGAATTCGCGCAACTCTCGGCCGCCGACCGCGACGCGATTGCGAATCAGTACAGCGCAGACTTGAATGATTTTCGCGGCCTCTGTCGCGCTCTGCGCGACTGCGTGAGTGACCCAGGTTGCGCGAGTCGGGCAGAGTCGATTGCCCTGTTGCATCGGTGGGTGAACGACAACCGACCCGAAAGTGTGTGCCTGTACTTCTCTGAATCTGCCAAGAGTTGGGATGCATTTCTCGCGAGCCAGCCGTAGCGAGACGCGTCCTCAATACAGCGGGACGGTCGAATCGATGTCGATCGCCCAGAGGTGGATGCCACCCGCGAGACTTCGCACGTCATCGAATCCAGCCTGTCGAAGTGCGGCTGTCACTTTGAGGCTTCGTCCACCTTGATGGCAGTAGACGACGACGGGTGAAGTCTCATGCTCTCGCAGCGCATCGAGATGCACACTGAGCGATTGCATCGGCACGTGAATCGATCCAGTGATCGATGCGAGTTCGCGCTCGGCCGTGGTGCGGCAATCAATCAAGATGATCGACTCGCCTGCGGCGCGGCGTCGCTGGCACTCGCGCGGAGTGATCTCCCACTCACGATTGAACGGATAGCCAGCGGGCAGTCCAGCGAAAGTTTGGTGGTCGCGTTCTGAGGTCATGAAGAATCTCCAGCGCGATCGTAGCGATCTCGATCGAGCTAATCACGGTACTTCGAGTGGCACTCCGTGCAACGACTCTTGAGGTCAGTCATGACCCTCGAGGCCGTTGCGAAATCAGCTCGTTCGAGTGCGCTCTCGAGCAGTACAGCGCTCGCTGCCGATGACTCGATCCACAGCCGCACCTGGATCATCGCCTGCACATCGAGCCGAGCGCTCGGTGTTGGATCGCCAACGACTCGAAAGAGGTCCGCGAGTCGTGCCGCGGTTGAAACGCCGCCGGCGCAAGAGTCGTCAGCGGGGGTGGTCCACGCACTCCGGTCGAGAGCCTTCACTCGGTCGAACGCTTCGTCTATTGCCACCATCGACGCGACGAATGAGTTGGGCGGTGTGACGCGCGGATAGTTCGCGCTCGCTTCGTCGATCTGCGCGGCAGGCATCGCCTGTGCGCGAGCGACGCACTTCCAGAGTCCCTCGTAGGCGAGCGAAGTTCCCGCGAGCTTCATGCGTGCCTGCGCCTCCTCGTGGGTGAGCCATCCGAGCGAAATCGCAATCGCCGCCGACGCGCACGCGCTTCGATGTTTGCCATGGTGGCAGTGCAGATAGAGCGGACGGGGCAAGTCACGCACCGCTCGAACGAGTTGCGCTTTGGTCACATCGTCGAATCCGTCGTAGCCAAGTGGAACATGCACCGACCGCATCGCGCGCGCCTCGATGCGCGCAAGATCTGGCGGGGCGCCATCCACGCTGAGAATCGTCTTGATTCCCAGCGCTCGCAGAGAATCGAAGCCAGCGTCGCCTTGAGGAGCGCTGCCGGAATAGAACCCTTCGTGAAACGTGACGACGTTTCGAATGCCAGCGCGTTCGAAGGGCTCGACGGCGATCGGTGCATCCGATCGATTCGTCAGCCCGACCGCGAACCCGATCGCAATCACAACCGCAACAGAGACTGCACTCACGGCGAGCAGCGTCAACGCGAACGGTGCGCCGGGAACTCGCATCATGCTCGCTGCGCGGCGCCTGCAGCCATCTCGAGCGTCGGATAGTCGGTGTAGCCCTCAGCGCCGCCGCCGTACATCGTCGCGGCGTCGGGTTCGTTCAGCGCGCTGCCGACTCTGATGCGCTCGGGCAGATCTGGATTCGCGAGGAATGCTTTTCCAAACGCGACCGCGTCGACGAGACCATCCGCGACCGCGCGCTCCGCTTCATCGGGGGTGTATCCCATGTTCGCGACGATCGGTCCCTTGAAAGCCTTGCGAATTGGACTCAGCACATCGCCGCCTTGCACTTGCGCGAAATCTCCACGCATGACGTGAAGAAACGAGAGGTTGAACTCGTTGAGTCGCTCAGCGAGCGCCGTAAACGTCGAAATGGGATCGCTGTCGATCATCTGGTTGGAACTGTTGAGAGGTGAGATGCGCAGTCCAATGCGCCCTGGCTCCCACGCGCTGCAGATCGCCGTGAGAATCTCACACAGAAACCGCGCACGGTTCGCGGCAGATCCGCCGTAACGGTCGGTGCGTTTGTTGGTGCCATCGCGAAGAAACTGGTCGATCAAATAGCCGTTGGCTCCATGCACTTCGACCCCGTCAAAGCCAGCGGTGCGCGCGTTGAGCGCCGCGATCTTGAATCCATTGACGATCGCGGGAATCTCTCCCTCAAGGAGTGCGTGCGGAACAGCGTGATCGACCGGCCCCTCTGGCGAATTGAACTTCGATGAGGTGATCGCAATCGCACTGGGAGCAATCGTTCGCGCTCCATCATTCAACACTGGATGGCACGCGCGACCGCCATGCCAGAGCTGAAGCACAATGCGTCCTCCGTGCGCGTGCACGGCATCGGTCACGGTGCGCCATCCCGCAATCTGTTCGACTGAGTGGATGCCCGGCTCAGCGATGAACGCACTCTGGTTCGCCATCGCCATCGTCGCCTCGGCGATGATCAATCCTGCCGAGGCTCGCTGTGCGTACTGCGTCGCCATGAGCGCATTTGGAGTATGCCCCGGTGCTCGACAGCGCGTGAGTGGCGCCATGAAAACACGATTGGGAGTATGAATCGCTCCAAGAGCGAGCGGTGAAAAAAGGGTTGTCATGATGTCCTTTAGTTCTTCGCGCGCGGCGTCAACTCGTAATCCGATGTTGGGTAGCGCGCGTCGAAGGGCTTCTCGCCCGAATATCTGCGGATGGGCGCAGCGATCAACATCACCGGAACCCAGACGGGTTGCACGATCGCCTCGATCAGCAGCGAATCGTTCGTCGAAATTCCCTCGAGGGCCGTTGCATAGGTTGGATAGCAGCCCGTATCTCGCGCCACTCCAGTGGCCAGATGCAGACTCTCAAAGTAGTTCGCATTCGTATTGATAGGAATTCGCTTTTCCAGCGTCGCGGGCGCGCGCCCGACAAGTCCACT
>CAYHFW010000066.1:0-3336 GCA_964355975.1 uncultured Singulisphaera sp. | reverse complement strand
GTGAACTTCACCAATTGCTGGGCGATGCCTGAGTGTTCACCGAGCCGCGTGTGCTTTTTCACTGGGCGTTACCCGAGCCGCACCAATGTTGGCGCGCCGCTCATCCCCTACCAGACGCTTGCGCAATCGCAGTGCTCGCCGTTTGAGACGACCACGCCGATGCTCCTCGAGCCACTGGGATTTACCACTGCGCTCTTTGGCAAATATCACCTCGCTCATAACGACTTTAACCCCGCTGGTCCGTCGAATCTCGTGCCCGATTCGAACGGCTTCACGCACTTCGTTGGCACGATGCTCGCGTCACCGCCGCCAATCGACACGACATTGGCTGGACAGTTAAGCCTCTCCGTGCCCCCGCTCTACTCCTGCGGATTCCCCGTGGTCGACAACGCGCCCGCAGTGTGCGCGTGCCAGTACCAAGATGGCACTTGCCTCTCGGATATTGAAGCGACTGAGTGCCTCCTAAGCGGCGGCGTACCCCTGGTGCGTCCCGATGGCTCTCCGATCTTTCAGTGCGACGGGCCCGATGCAGACAATTCCCGCGCACGCATCGAAGCTGCAACGGCAACGGGAGCGGCAACGGGAACGCAAGCGGGATGGAACCTTTGGAACGGCTACTACATTTGGCCGCGCACCATCAACGAAGATGGTGTCGCGAATGACCCCTTACTTCCGGCGTCTCAATACTTCCGCGCCAACGCGGATTTGAATCAGAGTCAGGACGCGATCAACTTCATCAAAGCGCAGAAAGCGAAGGGCTCCTCATCAAACTGGATGTGCACGCTCTCCTTCTCGGGCGATCACACTCCGCTGCAGTCGCCGCCGACTTCGAGTGTCAACTCTGAGTGGCCTACCTTGCTGCCCTACGCGTGCGGCGCGCAATCGAACATCGAACACGATCAGGTGGTGCTTGCGGCGCAGCGCAAGACATCTGATCACAACATCGAGTCGCTCGACACGCGCATCCGCACGGTGCTGCTCGAGACTGGCCTCGCGCACGAATCGAAGAGCGGCGCGCTCGTGCTCGACGCGAGCGACACGCTCATCGTGGTGATGGGCGACAACGGTTCGTTCCTGACCACGGTCAAGCTGCCATTCACGCCGCTGCGTTCGAAGAGCACCATCTATCAAACTGGCGTGTGCGTCCCTCTGGTGATGGCGGGCGGACCGACCATTGCTCCCGGCCGCGCAGTCGATCACATGGTCAACGCCGTCGACCTCTTCCAACTCTGGGGGGAGATCGCGGGTATCAATGTGCACGATGCCGTGCCTGCGGGACGCAAACTCGATTGCTTCCCGATGCTGGGCTACCTCACCAATCCAAAGACGCCTTCGTACCGCTCCATTAACTTCGCCGAGTACTTTGCGCCCAAGCTCTTTGTTGAAGCAGAATCCGGCACCGAGACCTGTGGGCCATGCCTCCTTCAAGGTGGCGAAATCTGCACCGACACCTTCCTTGCCTCGGAACTGTTCTGCACACTTCAAGGTGGCGTTTGGTACGGCGAGGGCAGCACCAAGGGCGAGTTCGCGAGCTGCTGCGAAATCTTGGCTGCGCCGGGAGGCGAAGGCGCCGAGATCAACTCGATTCTTTTTCCCGCGGCACAAACGATCACCGACGGTCGCTGGAAGTTGCTCTCGCGAACGATCCCATGCCCGGATGCGATCGCGACGCGGAACTACACACTGCCCTACCAATACGAGTTTTACGATCTCCCCGATTGCCCCTTCGCGAACATTCTCTTCGGTCGTGGCATCGACAACAAAGACTACAACTTGCTGCTGCCCACGGGTGACGCGGACAAGGATCTAGATCCCGAGGCGCTTGCGGCGTACAACAACCTCCTCGCGCAATTGCAAGTCCTGAACGACTCGTTCGTGGCGCCTGTGGGCGACATCACGCTCGATGGCACAGTCGACGCGCAAGACCTCTCCGCGATGCTCGACTCCTGGAGCTTGTCGAGCGTCGCTGATCTCAACAACGATGCGAAAACCGATGGCAAAGATCTCGCCATCCTCCTCAACAATTGGGGCGAGAGCTCTAAGTAAGCACGTCAACGAATTTTTGACTCTTGCGCGCATCAACATCTGTGCACGGTGACGCGCGCAATCATCGTACTGCCATGCACTCAACATCCAAGTTTTTGTCTCATGATCCCAACCCCACACACACTCGCATCACTCATCACCTGCATGTTTCTCGCGCCATGCGCCCTTGCTGGTGCCGATGATTCTGCCTGCGGATGTAGCGCCGATCTCGACAGCAATCTCACGGTCAATTCGAAGGATCTTGCCACGCTGCTCAATGCGTGGGGCGCTGTCGGCGCGGGCAACTCTGCCGACATCGACGGCAACGGAACCGTCGACTCCGCCGATCTCGCGCTGCTGCTCAACGCGTGGGGAGATTGCCTCGGACCGCCATCAATCGTCACGGGGGAACTAGCGATCAAGGCGCTCGGCAAGGCCGCATATATTTGGAGCCTACCGCTTGAGTTCGTCTACCGATTCGGCAGGTACAACGAATTGATGACCGCCGAAGTCAACACCTTGGCGTATGTTCCGCTGCCTGCCGCGTGGAACAACGCCTCGACAAACGCAGGCAACTCGACGACGCTGTACATCAACGGCATTCTCGATCTCACAGGGTCGACTGCGCTTGTGTTCACTGTTCCAAATTCGCCGGACAATTTCACGGTCGCGCAGTTCCTCGACGGCTTCGTCAATACCTTTGCCGATCCAGGATCGCGTACCAGTGGCAACGCCGCCGCGTCGTATCTGCTCGTCGGGCCATCCTCTCCCTACGCACACATGGAGACGGCAACGATTGTTGGCGCAGACGGAGTGGCGCATGCCTTACCCGTGATCGCGTCGGATATGAATCGCGCGCAAGTGCTCATTCGCGTCCTTGCACCAACGCTCTCGGACGCCGAGGATTTGGACAGCGCCTACAACACACTCCTCAATGTGGCTTACGGCTTTAGGTTGAACACCCTCGAGGAGTTTCTCACCTCTGGCCCCGTTGCTCCAAAGTCGTTCGCTATCAAGTCACCAACCGACGCCGAAATCGCTCAAGCCGCGAATTGGCAGAACTCTCCCACGGACGCCGTCGAATTCTTCGAGCAGGTCGGCGCTGCGTTGGAGTTGAATGATCTTCCCACGCAATCGACTGGCCTCGGCGGCACGCCCATCATCGCGCTTCCCCTCTACATCGTTCCACAACCGGGCGCGAAAAAGACCTACTACGCGCCATCCGCGGGCCAACTCGGCGCACTCACGCTTCTCGCACCGATCGGACTCTCCGAAGCTGGATATCGCGTCCCTTGCAACTGGGGCCCAGAG
>CAYHFW010000065.1:0-3441 GCA_964355975.1 uncultured Singulisphaera sp. | reverse complement strand
TCGATGAGATCTTCGACGTTGATGCTGTACCAGAGGCTGCCGTTCCTTTCAGGTCGTCCGCGCATGCAAATACATTCACAGAATTCACATCAGAGGTTTTTTGATTCACTCGAGAATTCGAAGTTTTTCAGCAGCCTGCTAGTCCGTGTGCGTGCGACACTTGCCTGCGACACTGGGAAAACGAAGTCCTATCGATAGATTGAACTTGTTGGCTCCATAAACTCGCAACCTGCCGACAACGCGACGGGTTCGTGGCGCCGCGATTGGATTCACTTTTGCGATCGCCTGCTTCCGGGAATCATTCCACCGATGATGCTGCGATCTCAAGGTCAATATCGCGGCGCGCTGCACGCAATGCCTCGAACAGCTCACGCTGATGCACGATTGGGGCAATTCCCATCACCTGTTGATGGGGTTCACCGCATCACAAGCAAGTCGCGCGGTTTCACATCGAGTCCGGCGCGTTGACGAGCCGCGCGCAACTTTTCGACCGCAAGTTCCTGCGCAGGAATTCGCGCAGCGGCCGGGCTGGCTGGATCGATCTTCGACCACTGCTGCAAGTACGCGAGCAATCGATTCGCAACCGCCCAGCGCGCGTCGGACTCGAGTGGACGTTCCTTGTCCGCATCGACTTGCGCGGCGGTCAGCAATTCGACGGACTCGCTCCAACGATTCTGCGCCGCGAGGGCATGCGCGATGTTTGACTTGAGATCGAGAATGTTCTTGTTGCCTGGCGTCCAATATGCACTTCGCCGCGTGAGCACTTCCTTATAAAGACTCTCCGCTTGCGAGTAGTTGCCCGCTCCGTGATGGATCGACGCAACTGCACCTCGCACGGTGAGCACCTCGTCACCATTGGGATCGTCCCGCGCCGTCAGCGCGCGAAGCGCCTCTTCGCCCAGCTTGACAGCATCTTGCAATTGCGCCTTGCGCTGTGCCTCGTCGCCCACTGGATGTTGCAGATTCCACACCGCGAGATCAGAGAGCGACAAGTAGTAGGCGTTGGGAGCGAGCGGCAAACTTGCGCCGATCGCGCGCGAGCGTTCGTGCAAGTCGAGCGATTCCTTCTTGAACTCAGGAGCCTGTGCCGCATCGTCGAGCCCAAGCTCGCTCAATGTGACTGCGAGGTTGCCTCGACCGGTGAACGAACGGGGATGTTGTTCGCCATCGACGGCCTCTTCGATCTTCAGTGCCGCACGCAATGCCTCGACACCGCTTGCAACTTTGCGCGCGTCTGGCATGGTCGACTGCGTGAGTCCCAAGTGCGTGAGCACATACGCATGCAGTCGCTGCGGAATCGGAGTGATCCCCTCGACGCGCGCGCGTGCCTCGAGATGAATCTTCTCGCTCTCTGGAAGGAGTCCCATCAGTCGATAGAGTTCGCCGAGGCGCGACATGTCGCTGACAAGTGTTTGCTCGCTCTGTTTCACCGCAGTGGCGATGCGGATGATCTCTTCAAACAGCGTTGCCGACTCGGCCATTCGACCTGCTTTCGCCTCGAAATCGGCGAGTGCACGCATCGATTCGAGCGTGTCGACATCGTCAGGACCAAACACCTCGCGACGAATTGCGAGAACCGCCTTCACCTCTTCGAGAGCCTTCTCGCCTTGTGGAGTATGCAGCGATGCTCGCGCCGCCCAATCGCGCGCAGCAAGTGTGCGGCGATCGCCTTCGCCAAGCGATGTCTGAAAGAGCTTCTGCGCGCGCTGAAAGAGATCGCGCGCCGCATCTTCGTCTCCGAGGTCTTGATAGGTGCGACCGATCGTCATCAAGAGTCCCGCGTGGATGAATGGTTCGGATGCGTAATCGGCCTCGGCGATTACGACGCCCTTCTTCAGCACCGCGCCGCGAATCAACTGGTAGGCAACGTCGGTGTGGTTGACACGAAGGATCGCTTCTTTGAATTGCCGAAGTGCCGCCTCGCGCGCCTCGGGCGAGAGATCGCTGCGCGAGAGACTGTTGGAGAATTGCCGAATGATCTCAGACGACATCGCGAGCCCAGCTTCTTCTTGACCGATTCCGAGCAACTGCGCCTGTTGAAACTCGAGCACGCGTTGCACATCGCGCTCGCGCTGTTCAGCGAGTGCGCGCGCACGAGCCTCAGCGAGTCCAAAGAGTGTGCTGATGATTGACGATGCGATCAGCACGATGGTGACGATGACCGCCGTCGCAACCGACGCGCGGTGACGACGCACAAACTTCTTGGTGCGATAGACGGCACTCTCGGGCGCAGCGACGAGTGCCTTGCCACCGAGATAGTTGCGGATGTCTTCGGCCATGCTCATCGCGCCTTGGTATCGATGACGTGGCTCTTTGCGCATCGCCTTAAGCGGAATCCACTCAAGTTCTTTCTTGAGGTCGCGCACGAGCGTCGCGACCGCGATGCCGCGAGCTTTCTCGATCTTGCCGATGCGCTCGCGGTCTTTGGTTGCCATCGTCGACAATCGCGCGCTGGGACTCGGCGGCTCATCTTCTTGCAAGACCCGCTGAATCTCGCGGTACGTCTTGCTGCGCATGTCCTTCGACTCAAAGGGCAGCGCTCCAGTGATGATTTCGTAGAGCATGACGCCGAGCGAATAGACATCGCTGCGTGTGTCGATGCCGCTCGCCGATGGATCGGCTTGCTCGGGGCTCATGTAGTCAATCGTTCCGATCATCTGCCCAACTTCAGTGTGGACATCGCTCGACGACAATCCGCGACTGACTGCCTTGGCGACACCGAAGTCGATGACCTTCAGACTGGGCGCCTCGCCTTCCATGTCAAATGCCAAGACGTTGCCCGGCTTGAGATCACGGTGGATGATCCCTTTCAAGTGCGCGTGCGCAATCGCCTCGCACACTTTTTCGAAGAGACGAAGTCGTTCTTCCACGGTCAACTTGCGCGAGTCGCAGAACTCAGTGATCGACTCGGCCTTCAGGTACTCCATCGCGAAATAGGGTCGACCCGATGGCGTCATTCCTCCGTCGAGCACCTTGGCAATGTTGGGATGACTCATCACTGCGAGTGCTTGTCGCTCTTGTTCGAAGCGCGCAAGCACGCTCCTGGAATCCATGCCGGCCTTGATGACCTTGAGCGCGACGCGCTGCACAAACGGAACGCGGCGTTCCGCGAGCCAGACTGTTCCGAAGCCGCCCTCGCCGATTTGCGAGATCAACTTGTACGGACCGATCTCGTCGCCAGCTTTCTCGAAGACCGCCTCGATGCGCGTCGCATCGACCGCCGCGTTGTAGATTGCGGTTCCCTCAGCGACGCCAAGGGTTGCCGAATTGGCGTCGAACGAATTGCCAGCGATCTGGGTCTTGTCTTGATCGTCAGGTTCGTGGGAATGATTCATCGAGCGCCTCTTTCGTTGGGAAACGTGATGCTACGGGTTGCGCGCGACGCGGAAGCCGCGGTTGTTTGGGGTTGTAGTCATGCTGGCCTCCTGTCGAAACGCCGCG
>CAYHFW010000064.1:0-4357 GCA_964355975.1 uncultured Singulisphaera sp. | reverse complement strand
CAACAACGGTAGGTGCTTCGAAGCCCGTGCCGACGGCGGGGAGCATCGATGCGGCGACTTCAATATCGGAAGGTGCTTCGTGTTCCGCGCAGAGCGATGTAACCCTGAGCGACGAGGCGTGGGTGACTGTTGACACGCTTGCGAAGTTTTTCGAATGCGACATGAGCCCACTTCGACACAAGTTGGATCGTTGGCGCAAGAATAATCGCGATGGTTGGAAGGAAGCCACGGATCGCAAACCGCGCGAACACCGATATTTGTATCAGATTAGGGCAGTGCGTTCAATCATTGAGGCGCGGCGCGATTAGTGAGCAGCGAAACGAGCAGCCAACGAGCAGCGAGAAATAGTTCGGCGCAATTTCACGGGAAAACAAGGCTGATACTGCTGTTCTGACCGAGCAGCCAACGAGCCCTGACGAGACACAGCCGAGAACTGCGCGACGATGACGCGCATGAAACTCAACCAAATCTCGATCCGGAAGTTACGGGCAATGTTGAAAGCGACAGAGCGAGCGGGCTTCGGGGACTGTCAGTCAGTGGCACTGATTCGCCGCGAAATCACTCGCCGACAAAGACCGAAACGAAAGCGGAAGACCCTTGCCGTTCCATGGTCGAAAGGCGGCATCGATGCCAAGTGACACCACTCCACTCCTCATCGACTCGAAAGCCGCCTGCAAGATGCTCTGCATCGGTTCGCGGCGGCTCTGGGTTCTCACGAACTGCGGAGCAATCCCGTCACGCAAGATAGGTCGATCAATCCGCTACGCATCCTTGGAACTGAATGCGTGGGTTTCATGCGGATGCCCGACGACTTCTGGTGCTGGCGATCGTGTGCGGAAGGCGGTGCAGTCGTGAGATTGATTGACCACGAGCGAATCCAAGCAGAGGTCGAACGAAAGTTGAGGGTATCGCTGCGACTCATGATCCGAGGGGCAGACGCGGTGCGAAACGCAAGGCTCGCGAAGTCGTTCAAGTACCACGGGGGTACGAACTCATGACTATCGGCGACAAGCACAATGAAAGCGCGAACGAACCAGCGACGCAAGCCGAGAAAGTCGTCAGTCTCGCGAAGGAGTTGTATCGATTCGGACAGACTCCAAAACATGAACCGTTCGCAGTGAAGATCGACGGTTCCAACGTCGCGCTCTGGCTCAACGGATCGGGCGGCGCGCTCAAGGATGCGATCGCGTTCGCCTACCGCGCACAACACAACGGCGTCATGAACTCGACTGCATTTACGGATGCGCTCTGCGCGCTTCGAGGTGAAGCCCTGACAATGCAGCCAGAATCGGTATCGATCCGAGTCGGTCGCAGTGGTGGCAGTGTCGTACTCGACCTCGGGCGCATCGATGGGAGTGCGGCACTCATTGGTCATGGCGGCGGCGGTTGGGTCGTCGTGCCGCGCTCGAAGATCCTCTTTCAGCGAACAGCACTCACGGGCGAACTGCCGATGCCGACACATGGCGGCTCGCTCGAACAACTGCGCGAACTCCTCAACGTGACCCCAGAAACTTGGCCAGTTCTGCTCGCTTGGCTCGTCGCTGCGCTCATCCCCGATATGCCACATCCCATCTTGATGCTGGGTGGGCAGCAGGGCACTGGCAAGACAACTGCTGCTCGGTATATCTGCGGAGTCTTCGACCCGTCCGATGCACCGATACGTTCGCAACCGCGCGACCCAGAGGCTTGGTCGATGAGTGTTGCCAACAGTTGGGCAACGGTCATCGACAATGTCTCGACGATTCCCGAATGGTGGAGCGACGCACTCTGCAAGGCCGTCACTGGCGACGGATTCGTACGTCGAATGCTCTACACCAACAATGAGGTCTCTGTGTTGAGTTTCAAGCGAGTCATCGCGCTCACGAGCATTGATGCCGGCGCGCTTCGTGGAGATCTCGCGGAACGCTTGTTGCTCGTCGATCTCGACCCGATCCCCGAAGACAAACGCAAGTCGGAACTTGATCTCGACAAAGCGTATCGCGCTGTCCATTCATCGATCCTCGGCGCGCTGCTCGACCTTGCCGGGAAAGTTCTCTATCAACTGCCGAAGGTCCAACTCACACAACTCCCCCGCATGGCCGACTTCGCGAAGGTCTTAGCGGCGGTGGATGCGGTCCTCGGCACAACGTCACTCGCGCTCTATCTCGATCAAAGCAAGCGGATTGCCTGCGACGTTCTGGATGCCGACCCAGTCGGAACCGCAATCGTGAATTGGATGTCACGACGCGGCGAATTGTGGTCGGGGTCGGCGAGTCAGTTGATGGATGAGATCAAGCCCGACGACCCGGATCGTTCGTGGCCTCGATCGCCGCGCGGGTTCGGTTCGCGACTTCGCCGACTCATGCCCGCGCTTGCGCTTCAAGGCGTCATCGTCACGCCACCGCATCGCAACGACCGGAAGAGAGATTTTGTCGTGCAACCAATCGCCCAAACAGCCCGACAGCCCGAAAACGCAATTGGTGGCGAAGAATCGAGCAGTTCGGGTCGGGCGGTTGAAACGACGACAGCGCATCCGCCCATCGACAGCCCAAGCGAAGATGTCGGTTTATTCGACGGTGACGCAGATTCTGGGCGGTCGGGCGGTTCGGGCTGTCGGTTGCACACAAACGTGTACGGCAACGAGTGGGGCGAGTCGTGATGCACACACACCATCGAGCCTTACTGTTGATCGCCCTTGGCGCGGCTGGAGTCGAATTCGCAGCACACCCGACCGACTCCAAACGCCTTCGGCATCGCCCGGCAACCTTACCCGCCGACCTTGTCGGGTCAATGCTTGACCATCGCAACGCCATCCTTGACCTGCTCAACGATGGGTACGCGCCGACAAAGCCTGAGGCGGTCTCTGTCTACTTCGAACGCCTTGGAATTGGCGACGAACTCGCGATGCCAACGCATACGGGATCGCCCGCATGGCTGATCGCAGTTGGCGAGTCGATGGGAGGTCGATACTGTGTTTGCAGTTTCGACGCACGCAGTGGCGATGGAACACAACAGAAAGGACTTCGGACATGACAACGAAACAACGTAGCAAAGGGAGCGGCTCGCTCTACCAGAAGACCCCGGGCGGCCCGTGGATCGCCGCATACTTCGACTACGCGGGACGGCGTCGCGTCCACTCAACACGCACAACTGACAAAGCCGCGGCACAGCGCATCCTTGCGAAACTCGCAGCAGATACTGCTTTGCGGCGCGACGGCGTCATCAATCCGCGCCACGACCGATACTCGATCGAAGGTCGCAAGTCACTCACCGAACATATCGCCGCGTACAAAGCGCACTGCCAGCACGCCGGACGAGCGGCGCAAAGTGTCTTCGAGAACGAGGTGCAACTTGACGCGTTGTGCGTCTCCACGAAAGCAACTCGACTCGCCGACTTGACCGCCGACGCGCTGGAGTTGCACCTTGAGGCGCGAAAGCATCGCGGCTTGGCTGCGAGGACGATCAACCGAACCCGAGCCATCGTCGTCGCCTTCGTCAACTGGTGCGTGAAGACCGGACGCCTCGAATCGAATCCACTGCGCATCGTCCCCAAGCAAGATGAACTGCGCGACCGTCGCCGAGTGCGTCGTGCGCTGACCGATGTCGAACTCTCGCGACTGCTCGAAGTCGCGCGCGAGCGTGGGCGTGAGGCTTGGTATCTCGCGGCTGCACTCGCGGGACTTCGCAAAGGCGATCTCCAACGGCTCACGTGGGCCGATGTCAACTTCAGCGAGGCGACGATCACGATTCGCGCTGGCAAGGCCAAGCGTGTCGATGTCATCCCGATGCATCCGCAACTCGCCGATGCCCTCAAGAGACACCAGCAGGCGCACCCTGCCCTTCCAACGGCGCGAGTGTGGAGACATGGCGTCGGAAACCTGACCCGCCAGAACGACTTCAAGCGAGCCGGGATCAATCTCGTGGATTCACACGGGCGCGTTGCCGACCTGCACGCACTTCGCGCGACGCTCGCGACCAACCTTGCCCGTGCGTCGGTCACGCCGCAAGTTGCGCAACGAATCCTTCGTCACAGTGACTATCGAACGACCTTGAAGCACTACACCGTGCTCGGACTCGTCGATACGGCGGCTGCCGTTGCCAAGATTCCGAGCATTGCGCCAACTCGCGGAGAGTCCCTTCGAGCCACCGGCACAGATGACGGAAACCCCCCATTTGAGAGAGAGCAGTACCGAGAGCAGTTGGGGTGCGAAACGGTGCAAAATGGTGCATCGGGGTGCGACGGATTGAAAACGGAACCGCTTTTTTCACCCAACGAAAAACCCCGCATTCGCAGGGCTTTTCTCACGATTCCTAGTGGGTTTTCTCAACGCACGCGGTTGGATTCGAACCAACGACCCTCGGTTTCGAAGACCGATGC
>CAYHFW010000063.1:0-4668 GCA_964355975.1 uncultured Singulisphaera sp. | reverse complement strand
GCATCCTCCGCCACCATCATCCTGCGCTTGCGAGTACCGTGAGCACATATGTTCGACCTTAGCATCGCCGTGCTGTTTCTCGTTGGAACGTTTGGAGCAGCGCTCATCGGATCTTGGTATCAGCGCAAACTTCCCGCAAGTCATCAGGACGATGCGACGAAGTCATCCGTCCGGCTCACGGTCGGGATGATGGCGACCCTGACAGGCATCCTGCTCGGCATGGTGACCGCTTCGGCCAAAGAAACATATGACGCTGGCAACGCCGTGATCACTGCGATGGCGGTGGACACGCTCACACTCGACCGGGTCTTGGACAATTATGGTCCTGACGCAGCAGAAGCCCGTTTGCAGTTGCGGGGCATGCTCAACGATCGCATTCAGCTCATGGAAATGGGCGAGGCATACTTCGAAGCCGACAATGTCGCGGTTCAAGGGAACACCAGTATCGAGCGTCTGTACAACACACTTTCTGGGCTGAACCAGTCCACTGACCTGCAGAAGGCTCTGAAACTGCGCGCCCTCGATCTATTGACTGGACGTGTGAGTTACGGCGCGGGCAATCTTGCCCAGCAACGCTGGTTCTTCACCGTCAAGCCTGCGTCCATCCCACAAATCTTCCTTGTGGTGGTGTTCATCTGGCTCGTTCTTGAATTCTTCTGCATCGGGCTCTTCAGTACGCGTAACGCAACCACGCTCACGGCAATTGGTGCTGGCAGCATCATCGTGGCAAGCGCAATGTTCCTGATCTTGGAACTTGAGAACCCAATGAACGGGTTCTTGCGTATTCCAACCGAACCGCTCAAGCTGGCAGAGCAATTGCTCGGCCAGTAATCCCTGACGAAAGCGAAACATGATCGAGAATCTGATCATTGGCGTTGGTCTCTATGCGTCGACCAACATCGACGACATCTTCTTGACGATGGCGTTCTTTGCCGATCGACGCCTCGATCGCCGAGCGGTCGTCGCGGGCAAGTTCGTCGGCATTGGCGGACTTGTTCTGGCGAGCACCATCGCTGCCGCCTGTGCGCTCGTCGTGCCGAGCGAGTGGATCGCGCTTCTCGGTCTCGTTCCTCTGGGGCTTGGCATCCACCAGCTTTGGAGCAGTTGGCGGCGAGGATCATCGAATGAATCGGGCGACGGCGGCGATGGCATTGATGCGCCCCCAGCGACCATATCGGCACAAGTGCTCTCGGTCGCAGGAGTCACGGCGGCCAATGGTGGCGACAATCTCGGTGTCTATGTGCCGGTGTTCGCGAAAGACCTCTCCGCGATCCCCGCATATCTCATCGTGTTCGTCGCCATGACAATCGTGTGGTGCGTGGGCGGCTACCTCTTGGTGAGCCACAAGCTCGTCGCGTCGACCATGCAGCGGCTTTCGAAAGTGCTGCTTCCGTATGTGTTGATCGCGCTGGGAATCTGGATCCTCTCAGGCGCAATTGGGTTGGTGCTTCCGAGCAATGAGGCGGAGTCGTCTATCTCCGCTCCAGAGTCGAAAGACGCTCCGACGCCCACTGATGCTCGTACTGAGTGATACTCGCCCACGAAGGAAGACCAATGCGACTCAAGAAGACCAACCGCGGTTCAGTACGCAAGCGCAGTCCACGGCGCATGCGAGTCGAAGTGATTTCATCCGACATCTGCCGCAGCAGAACTTTGAGCAAGAGTTGCACATGGGTGATTGCGAGCGAGGTGAGGGTGAAAACCGGCCTGACGCTGACGATCGCAGATGGTGCAACGTTGCTGATCGCCAACGGCCCAGTGCCAAAGAGCCGGATTCGACGCGCGGCACTCATCTTTGATGCGGGATCGCGCCTCAAGGCTGGGCGCTTCACGATCAAGGCTTGCAATGGCGCGCACAAGCCTGTCAAGCTCGCAGACAACGGTGGCGTGTGGTTCTTGGGCAATCACGCGAGCGGATCGAAGGATGGGATTTCGCTGCGCAAAGTCGCGGGGCGTCTCCCGTCATCGTTTCGCGCGAAGTCAATGACGCTGTCGCACCTTGGGCGGCATGATTCGTATCGCAGCGCGATCACGGGACGCGAACTCGACATTGGGGATGACATCGATGGACTCTCGCTGATCGGCGTTGCACCAGATGAGTGGAAGATTTCGCAAGTGCGCAGCTTGTACTCGGCAGATGATGGGATTGATCTCACGAACTCGCGCATCCGGCTGGACCGTCTCGAAGTGCGCCACCCCTGTGAGGACGGCATGAACATCACCAGCAGCCGAATCGAGATCAGGCGCAGTTTGGTGCTTGAAGTGCCGAAGTCGCGAACGAAAGACCGCGACCTGTTCGACCTCGAGACGGATGACGGAGCGGCTTACGTCGAACTGCCGCGCGGCTGCTGGGTGCGCGTGCGAGGCGTGTTCGGAGATCAAGTCACGCTGACATCCACGGACATGCCGAGACCAACGGTCTCAGCAGACAATGAACGCGCCTACCGCTTCTCTGGCAGATTGCGTGCAGACGCACTGGTGCACTCGATTTCGGATGATTGAAGGGACGCTCGTTCGCGCTGATACCAGACTTCAATCCATTCCTAGCGAGATCACACTCGCCGGGAATGAGTGTCCACCAAATCTGGGGAGGTCCATACATTCAACTACTTCGGCGATCAGATCACTTTCCACCACGGGACAGCGAGCACATCGGCCGAGATCCACTCTGTTGCGCTGCCGGTGTGGAGAAGAAGCCCGGCACGCGCGCGAGTTCCGTACTCCGCGCGAAACGCGCGCAGCCCTGCGGCATCGGCCATGCGAGGACGCGAACTTGATTTCACCTCGATGGGGATCAGCGAATCGCCACTCTCGATCACCAAGTCGACCTCCTGCCCCGACGCTGTTCGCCAGTAGTAGATCGCAACCTGCTCAAGTCGCGCGTCGCGCCACGCCACGAGGTCAGAGACGAGCAGGTTTTCAAGGTGCTGACCATCCGGCTGTTTCAGGCCAGCCAAGTGCATCGCCAATCCAGTGTCGCACCAATACAACTTTGGCGCCTTGATGAGTCGTTTGGTGCGGTTCACCGAGTATGCGGGGAGCCGCACGAGCAAGTAGGCAGTCTCAAGAAGATTCAACCATCGGTGAACAGTCGCCTGCGGGAGACCGACATCGCGCCCCAGTTCAGTCTGGTTCACGAGTTGTCCGAGGCGGTGGGACGCGGCGCGCATCAGTCGTCGGTAATCGGGGAGTGCGCTCACGGAGGCCAGATCCTGCAGATCGCGCTCCAGGTAAGTGCGGACGTAACCGTCGAACCAGATGTCACGATCCCGTGCGCTCGTCAGTTGCACTGCGGGTGTTGGAAATCCTCCGCGCCGCGCAAACGCGCGCCAGTCCTCGGGTTCGTGATCCGATTGTGCCAACAGGTCGCGCCACGCATGATCGGGAGTCGCGAGCAGGTCGTCCCAGCGTCCCCCACGTCCCTCGCCGCGCTGCTCGCGGCGGGTCATTGGCCACAGCGTGAGATAACTCGCTCGACCTGCGAGTGATTCGGAGACTCCGCGCATCAGAAGGAGATTTGCGGAACCCGTGAGCAGGAACTGCCCCGCGATTCGTTTGCGATCGATAGCGCGCTTGACTGCGGCGAGTATCGATGGTTCGCGCTGCACCTCGTCGATCGTGATGGGGGTGCCGCCACCAACAATGGCCTGCGGGTCGGTCCGCGCCGCGCCGAGCACGTCAAGGTCGTCGAGCGTGACATATCGGCGTGAACTCCCGACCCGATCCACTGCCAATGTGGTCTTTCCTGACTGCCGCGCGCCGGTCACGACAACCGCGGGCATCACACGGAGCCGTTCCACGAGTGCCGACTCGGCCAATCTTGGCAGATTATTCATGCCGTGAATGATAATCATTCACGCGGTGAATCGTTGCTCCAATCGAGAAAGTGCCGCTGAACTTCGCCACTTTCAGTGGACCCTCAATCGTGCGCCCGCGCTCTTTGCGCCGAGCTACGCATTCGGCGCAACGCCACGCACCCTCGAGGATCAACGCAAACTTGACCTCTCCAGACTTAGTGGACACGAAGTCTTACTATCCAACTCTTCTGGCCGCCTCGACTGTTCGGTGCTGAGAGAACCATGAGCAGGCGAGTGCGCTGTGCGCTCGTTCGCGCTGGTTTCAAACTTCAGTCCATCCTGCGCGTTCTGGCCGCGCCAGGGTCTGCCCCAGAGACTCGCACAACTTCGCAAGTCGCAAGGGGTTCCGTTCCACACTGCGAGAGCATGCACACTGGCGCGGCGAGGCGCTGCGCCGTGTCTTTGGCTGCGCGTGCATCAAATTCTGCGCTGCACCACTCACTAGGCCACCGATTCAAGCGGTCTCGCGAAGGTCGACGTGGGCTGGGAACAAGTTTCACTCGAAAAGTGTGTCGTAAAGTTGACTGTTACACGGGAGATGCTATATTATGACACAAGATGCTAGGTCGCAGATCACCAAGCGAAGAGGCTGTGCGCCTCGCACAGACGAGCGGACTGATCCGTGTCCGAGATGCCGAAGAGAGAGGCATCCACCGAGAGGTGCTTCGCCGGCTGACCAAGCAGGGGCGACTCACTCGCGTGTCGCGTGGGACATACGCCCCGGCCAACGCAGAGGCTTCCAGTCACCACGACTTGGCCATTGCCGCCACTCGCGTGCCGCGCGGAGTGGTGTGTCTGCTCTCAGCACTCG
>CAYHFW010000062.1:0-6369 GCA_964355975.1 uncultured Singulisphaera sp. | reverse complement strand
GAGTCGGAAACGATGTCATGGAGGGGGCGCGCATCGTCCTCGATCACATGAAACTTGACGCGCAGTACGTGCACTGCGACATCGGCTGGGAGTTCTGGTGCAAAGAAGGCAACGCACTGCCAGAACGCACCGTGAAGGCACTGCAGGGAACAACCTGCGGACTCTTCGGCGCAATCACAAGCAAGCCACAGGATGAGGCGAAAGAAGAACTCATCCCATCACTGAAGAACACTGGGCTCGTCTACTTCTCGCCAATCGTCAAACTTCGCCAGATGTTCAACCTGCACACGAACATGCGTCCCTGCAAGAGTTACCCTGGAAACCCGCTCAATTACCGAGGAAATGCGATCACAAATCCTTCGGGCGGCGACATCAATATCGACCAAGTCATCTTTCGCGAGAACACCGAAGGCAGTTACGGCGGCGTCGAATTCTTCCCGCTTCCTGAGGCTGTGTACGAGGCACTCTGCGCGAACCCAAAGATGAAGCCGTGGAAGGCAAAGGGACTCGACAACGTTGCGCTCTCAACACGCATCGTGAGCACGCAAGGTTGCACGAGCATCTGCAAGCAGGCGTTCGAGTTTGCAAAGAAGAATGGTCGCAAGCGCGTCACGCTGATCGAGAAGCCGAATGTTCTGCGTGAAACTGGCGGACTCATGACGCGCTGCTTTCGTGAAGTTGCCAAGAGCTATCCAGACATCTGGGCAGACGAAGCGAACATCGATGCGATCTGCATGTGGATGTTCAAGAATCCACAGGACTACTCGGTGCTCGTTGCAGAGAACATGTTCGGCGACATCGTGAGCGATCTCTGCGCTGGTCTCATCGGCGGACTCGGTTTCGCTCCAAGCGCGAATCTCGGCGACACATATGCCGTCTTCGAACCAACCCACGGCAGCGCACCGAAGTATTCGGGCCAGTACAAGGTCAATCCAACCGCGATGTTGCTGACGACACGCATGATGCTCGATTGGCTCGGCGAAACAGACAAGGCGGCGCGACTCGAAGCGGCCATCGCCCGTGTGATTCGCGAAGGCAAGGTGCGCACCTACGACGTCGGCGGAAAAGATTCAACGCTCGATGTCGCACGCGCGATCGCGCAACTCACCTGAGCCCACTCCGACAGCACACAAGCACACAACAAGGAGCACATCCAATGTCACACCATCCAACAGAATCAAAGAAACTCCTGTCGCACACGATTGCCGAGTGGGCGTGCGCACTCAAATACGAGCATCTCTCACCTGCAGCGATCCAGTCGGCCAAGCTTTTCTGGTTCGACTCGATTGGATGCGCTATCGGCGGAAGCCAGCAAGATGACGCGAAGATTCTGTTGAAGCACTACCGCGAAATGGGCGGCGGCAACGGAAAGGCGACTGCGTTCGTCTCGGGGTTCAAGACAAATCCAGTCGATGCAGCATTCCTCAACGGACACATGATCCGTGCGATGGATTACAACGACATTTACTGGAAGGCAGACCCCTGCCATCCGAGCGATTTGATCGCCGCACCTCTCGCGCTCTGCGAAGCCTTCGGTTTGGGCGGCCGCGAACTCATTCTCGCAACTGTCATTGCGTATGAAATCGAAATGCGCCTTTGCGAATTCGGTTTGCCTGGCATTCGCGAGTATGGATGGCATCACGCAACTCTGAGCGCATTTGCCGCGCCGATTGCAGCAGGCCGCGTGCTCAATCTCAATCCTGCTCAAATGGTTGCTGCGATGGGAATCAGTGCATCGCGCACGTTCTGCCCAGGTGCAGTCACTGCGGGCAAGTTGACGAACATGAAGAACACCGTCGATCCATGGGCGGGCCGAATGGGCGCAGAGAGCGCGCTTCTCGCACGCCACGGATACTCGGGTCCTGAGCACATCATCGATGGCAAGGAAGGTCTCTTCGCCGTGTTCAATCATGTGCAGTACAAAGGAAAACCTGCGGCATTCGACGCGCAGATGCTGGTCGATGCACTTCCGACCTGTCCCAAGTGTCACTTTCGCATTGTCGACTGCGGCATGAAGAGTTTTCCAATCGAAGCACTCAGCCATGCGCCGCTCACTGCGATGATGAAGACTGTCAAAGACAACAACATCGCTGCCCACCGCGTCGCTGAGATCAAAGTCGAAGTGATCGCGCGCGCTGCAGACATCTTGGGCGATCCCCACAAGTACCGCCCCGATTCGAAAGAGACTGCCGATCACTCGCTTCCATACTGCATGGCTGTCGGGCTCATCGATGGCATGGTCACTCCGCTGCAGTTTCGTGAAGAACGCGTTCTCGACAAGGCGCTCATTCCTGTCATGGACAAGGTCAAGGTTGTTCCAAACGATGAGTTTGAGGCGCTCTTTCCGAAGTTTCAGCCAAGCCGCGTGACGATCACGACCACTGATGGCAAGTCGTACGCCACGCGCGTCGATGTTCCCAAGGGCGACCCACGCGACCCAATGACTGAAGAAGAGATCGCAGTCAAGTTCAATGCGCTTTCAGCTGAGATCATTGGACAAGAGGCGTGCGATCAACTGCGCGCGTCCATCATGAGTATGGAACAGGCCAAGAACTTCTCGCAACTTTTCTCACTGACGACTGCCCGGATGCCCGTGGAGTCGCGCTAGGACACTTCCCATGAATCGCCCACCACTTTCACTTCCACAGGTTCGCGGATTTCTCAAGACTGAGCGAACCGATCGCTGGTGGATCGCACCACTGCTCGTCATCGCGGGCTTCGGCGCGTTCATCGTCTACTCAACGTGGGCTGCCTTTCAAGGCAACAACTTCTTCATCGGCGGCGTCGACCAGCCGGGCGTGCAGCAACTGCTCTCGCCTTTCTATTCGCCGGTGATTTGGGATCCACGCGGAGTGCACTCGGGGCACGCGTGGCTCGGAGAACTTCCGCTCTGGTGGCCAGCGTGGTTGATCTTCTCGCCCGCGCTCTTGATCCTGCCGTTCCCCGGTGGTTTTCGATTCACCTGTTACTACTACCGTGGCGCGTATTACAAGGCTTTTTGGGGCGATCCAGCAAACTGTTCGGTCGGCGAGCCAGCAGTGCGCGGACAGAACTACCGCGGCGAAGAGAAGTTTCCGCTGATCTTTCAGAACATCCACCGATACTTTCTTTATGTGGCGATCGTCTTCATCGGGCTTCTCGCGTGGGACGGCTATCAAAGTCTCTGGCACTACACGAGTGATGGCAAGAAAGAGTTTGGCTTCAGCGTCGGATCGATTGTGCTGATCGCGAATCCGATTCTGCTCGCCGCATACACATTCGGCTGCCATTGTTGGCGCCACCTCATCGGAGGCAAACATGATTGCCTCTCATGCAGCAAGAGCCGCCAAGGGGCATACAAGCGCGTTTCATGGCTGAACCAAAGGCACATGCTCTTCGCATGGATCAGCCTCTTTGGCGTCGGATTCACCGACATTTATGTGCGACTCTGCGCCAACGGCACATGGACCGACTGGAGGATTCTGTGAGTTTGTCTGATCGTTACATCGTGCATGAACATGACGTCCTAGTGATCGGTGCAGGTGGCGCGGGACTGCGCGCCGCAATCGAAGCGTCGGGCGCTGGCGTCAAAGTCGCCGTCGTTTGCAAGTCACTTCTCGGCAAGGCGCACACCGTCATGGCCGAAGGCGGAATGGCGGCAGCGATGGGAAACGTCGACGACCGCGACAACTGGGAGGTGCACTTCGCAGACACGATGCGCGGCGGCCAGTACCTCAACAATCCAATCATGGCCGAACATCATGCGAAAGAGTCGCCCGACCGCGTGCGCGAACTCGAAGCATGGGGAGCGGTGTTTGACCGCACAAAAGACGGCAAAATCTTGCAGCGCAACTTCGGTGGCCATCGTTACCCCCGTCTTGCCCACGTGGGCGATCGCACTGGGCTCGAACTGATTCGCACACTGCAAGATCACGGAATCCATCAGGGAATGGAAGTCTTCATGGAGATGACCATCGTGGGTCTTCTCACAACTGGCGGACGCATCGCAGGCGCCGTTGGCTACGACCGCGAGCGCGGACGCATGCGCATCTGGCGCGCGAAGGCAGTCATTCTTGCAACAGGCGGCATCGGAAAATCTTTCCGCATCACGAGCAACAGTTGGGAAGGCACCGGCGACGGACACGCGCTGGGCTATCTCGCTGGCGCCGAACTGATGGACATGGAATTCGTGCAGTTCCATCCCACTGGCATGGTTTGGCCGCCAAGCGTGCGCGGCATTCTTGTCACTGAGGGAGTGCGCGGCGAAGGTGGAGTGCTGCGCAACAGCGAAGGCAAGCGCTTCATGTTCGACGACATTCCAGACGCATACAAGAATCAAGTTGCCAAAGATGAAGAAGAAGGATGGCGCTACGTCTGCGGAGACAAGAACGCGAACCGCCCTCCCGAGTTGCTGACACGCGATCACGTCGCGCGTTGCATCAACCGTGAGATCAAGGCCGGCCGCGGTTCGCCCCACGGCGGCGTCTATCTCGACATCGGATGGATCAAAGAGAAGATTCCAAATGCTGCTGCGCACATCCAGCGAAAGTTGCCCAGCATGTATCACCAGTTCAAGCAACTTGCGGGTGTCGACATCACGACCGAACGCATGGAAGTTGGACCAACCACCCACTACGTCATGGGCGGAATCGCAGTCGACGGAGACACGCAAATGTCGTGCGTTCCAGGGCTTTTTGCGGCCGGCGAGGTCACAGCCGGATTGCACGGCGCAAATCGACTCGGCGGCAATTCGCTCTCAGACCTCGTCGTCTTCGGAAAACTCGCGGGCGAACACGCCGCGAAGTTTGCGAAGTCAACCACTGTTGCTGAAGTCGATGCGGCGCAGGCCGAGTCGTTTGCTCGAGCAATTGATGAGCCGTTCGAGCGCACGGGTGGAGAGAATCCATTTGCGATTCAGTCTGCACTGCAAGATGCAATGCAAGACCTTGTTGGAATTGTGCGCACCGAGAACGAAATGCAACGCGCGCTCGTCAAGATCGACGAGTTGAAGGGACGCCATGCAAAGTCGAGCGTTTCTGGAACACGCGAATACAACCCAGGATGGCACACCGCCATCGACCTCTCGTACATGCTGATCGTTTCTGAATCGATTGCCCGTTCGGCGATCGAGCGCAAAGAGAGTCGCGGCGCACAGTTCCGTGAGGACTATCCAGAGAAGTCGGCGGAATGCGGCACATTCAACTTGATCACAAAGCGTGCCGCCGATGGATCGATGAGTGTCACACGCCGCCCAATCGTTCCAATGCGCGCCGACCTCAAAGCAATCATCGAGAAAATGAAGTAATCGGCCCGAGCCGCTCAAGAGAAGAGTTCATCTATGACCAATCCAACTGCGCAATCACAAGACGCATCCCGATCCATGCAATTTCGAGTCTGGCGGGGCAACCGTGAAGGGGGCGCCTTCGCGAATTACACCGTGGCGGTCAGTGAGGGAATGGTCGTGCTCGACTGCGTGCACCGCATTCAGGCAGAGCAAGCCCCCGACCTCGCATGTCGCTGGAATTGCAAGGCAGGAAAGTGCGGATCGTGTTCGGCCGAGATCAACGGCACGCCGCGGCTCATGTGCATGACGCGCATGGACACACTGCCGCCCGATGCGACCGTCACGATTGAACCGATGCGCTCGTTCCCTGCGATTCGCGATCTTGTCACAGACGTCAGTTGGAACTTTCGCGTCAAGCAGAAAATCAAGCCGTTCAAGCCGCGCAAGCCCGACAACGCCGATGGTTCGTGGACGATGATGCAAGTCGACGTCGACCGTGTGCAAGAGTTTCGAAAGTGCATCGAGTGCTTTCTCTGCCAAGATGTGTGCCACGTCCTGCGCGATCATCACAAGCACGACGAATTCATTGGACCGCGCTTCCTGATGTACAACGCCGCGCTCGAGATGCATCCACTCGACACCGAGGATCGTCTGCGCGATCTCAAGGACAATGATGGCATCGGCTACTGCAACATCACCAAGTGCTGCACCAAAGTCTGCCCAGAGCACATCGGCATTACCGACAACGCGATCATCCCAATGAAGGAACGCGTGGTCGACGAGTTCTACGATCCGATCACCCGCCTGTTTCGGATGTTCAAGCCGCGCAGTTAGCGTGCCCCGCAGATTTGCGCGCGCGCACACACTGACCCACTTGGCGTTGCTACTGGGCGACGATCGCCGCTTGCGTACCTGCGGCGGAATCTTCGCTCGCGCGAGTTCCCGAGCCGAGCAAGTCCGCGCAGCTCGGCGAGGGCTGTTTGAGCGCCGAGTGAAGCATTCCGCCGCATTCACGCTGTCTTGTTGTCTTGGTGTCTTGCCATCACTCGCTTGCGAGTCAGCGGCGGAATCTTCGCTCGCGCGAGTTCCCGAGCCGAGCAAGTCTG
>CAYHFW010000061.1:3766-7679 GCA_964355975.1 uncultured Singulisphaera sp. | reverse complement strand
CTGGATTGATTTCAACGCGTGTGTTCGCGTGGGATTACAGCAGCGACCCGCTTCCAAACGTGCTTCCACTTGGAACTCCGCCCACCGCTCACGCACCAGGAGCTGATGGATTTGCCCCGACAACGAACACAACGACCACTCCCCCTGGTGGCGTCACACCTTCGACCGGATTGGGTTCTGGCGGACTGGGCAATATGCCCGCGATTCCAGCGACTCCCACCACTCGTCCATGGGGATTGGTGCGGGCATCTGTGCTCACGATTGATCGCGCCGCGGCGCGCATCGGCATCATCATGACCGATGGACTTCACGATTCTGGACTGACCGCCTTCGAGTTTCTCGGCTCGTACGACCCTTCGTGGGAAGTGCTCGGAGTCGGCGATGTCAATGGCGATGGATCGGGCGACGTTCTCTTTCGCGATCCTGCAACTCGCAAGGTGAAGGCGTGGCTTCGCCTCGGCAACCGAATCACCGAAACCGTGACTGTTGGCACGACCGCTGTCGGCGACCGATTCATCGGCAGCGGTGACTAGTCTGCCAGCGGCTTTGACGCCCTCGCTTTATTGTGCGCCTACGGTGTGAACGCGGTCTTCTGGGTGGTCAACTCTGGGGCGATCACAGACCGCATCGACTGGACAATGACGCCAGGCGAGTGGACATTCTTCACAACTGACGTGACGGGCGACGGCAATCCCGACTTGATCGCCCGCGACGTGGAAGCAGGAACACTCGTGCGCATTGATCCTGAGCCAGGCACCGAAGTCGGAGCGATCGTTCTGCCGTTGGCTGACAATGGAAAGGATCAGCGACTGCTCGCGGCGCAAGAGTTTGATGGTGACGGCACCAACGATCTGCTCTGGGAGTCTGCCGAGAACGAGAAGGAGTTCTGGTTCATGCGTCCCAATGGCACCGTGCGCTACAAGCTTCCGTGGCCTTGCAGCCTCGAAGGATGGAACGTCAACATCGCCGCGGACTTCGACAACAATGGAACGTCCGATTTGATGTTCTCGAAGGGCGGAGAAGAAGTACTCGTGATGCGCCTTGAATGGGAGGCGTTGACTGATGGTCGCGGCAACATGCGCGCCAGGTTCTCACGCGTGCTCGACAAGATGCCTGGTGGATCAACCGTCCTTGGTGTCGGCGAAGAACCGCTGAGTAACTTGGGTCGATGATTTTCGAGCGTGTTCTGATCGCACTGGCCGTTGCGACAACGGTCGCGATGCTGTCGTGGACACTCATTCGATTCCTGTCCATCGTCGCGCAGCGGCGTGGTTTCGTGGCGGACGTGCGCGCCGACCGCTGGCACGCGCTGCCGACGCCGACGATTGGTGGGGTTGGAATTGTGGTGGCGTTTCTTGTCGGTTTCGCAGTGACGCGCGGCGTGTTCGACGACTTTCGTGATGCAACGAGCGCGAACGCGGACGTCGTAATCGCGTTGATCATTGGAAGCGTCGGGGCAGCGGCAGTCGGACTCTGGGACGACCTCGCGCACTTTCGCCCCAGCACCAAACTCGCTGCGCAGTGCGCCTGCGCGAGCATTTTTCTGTGGATTGCCGGAGGCGTCTCGATCACGGGAAGCGCCACCGTTGATGGAGTGATCGCGCTGCTCTTCATCGTGGCAGTCATGAATGCTGTCAACATGCTCGACAACATGGATGGTGTTGCGGGCACAGCTGTGATGATCGGGCTTGTTGGCATCGCGGCACTCAACGCATCCGGCGGTTCTGGCTCGTTTCTTCCGCTGATTGCAGTGATTTGCGCGGGCGCCGTTGCAGGGTTTCTTGGGCACAATCTTCCGCGCGCACGGGTTTTTATGGGCGATGCGGGATCACTCTTTCTTGGGTTCATCCTTGCAGCACTCTTGCTGCTTGGACTTGGTGCACGAACTGTCGAACCCGAGGCGGCGCTCGTGGCGGTGCTGGGCTGTCTGTTCGTGCCGCTCATCGACATGACGGTCGTCTCACTCGGGCGTGTGCGCCGAGGTGAGAGCCCAATGCAAGGAGGGCGGGATCACACAACCCATCGACTCATTCGCTTGGGAGTTTCGGAGCGCGGACTGGTCTGGGTCGTCGCTGCCGTCGCAATCGTTGGAGTTGCGGGAGCGCTCGCAGGGACGCAGTTCGAGTCGCCATCCGCCGCGGCCTCATCGCTCGTCGTGCTCTTCGTTCTGCTGGTCGCCGTGCTGCTTCGCATGTGCGTTCGAATGGACGGCCCGGCGCACATGCGTGCTGCAGCTTTGGCTCCGTTTGTAAAAGTGGTGATCGATGTCGTGACGATCGCGGCGGTCTTGAATGCGGGGTACATGATTCGATGGGAGTTTGAGATCCCACCAGAGCTTGAGAACTCAATCGCGTGGTCCCTGCCTGTCGCGCTTGCGTGCTGCGTTGCGATCAATGCGCTCCGCGGGGAGTATGTGAAATCGTGGCAGATCACTGGTGCGGGATTGCGCAGCGCGCTGGCGAGTTCACTCATCGGAGCGGTGGTAGCTGCCGCGGTGATCGCCGCGGTGTGGAGTCCGCAGAGGCTCTTCTCGCGCGCGGCGATGGGAATCTTTCTTGTGGGATATCCGACGGTGGGAGTCTTGGTGCGGTTGGTTGTGGGATGGGTCGTGCGGTAGCGCGGGTGCGCGGGGAGTGTGACATTCGTGGTGGATGCTGCGGACAAATTGCCCGCGGACTCAAACATGCTGCGCCGAGCTGCGCAGACTTGCTCGGCTTGCAAACTCGCCGCGGGCCAATTTGATCCGCAGCGAGAACGCAGATGGGCGAACTTGGCAAGCAGCGCGCTGCCCTACTATCGCGTTGAACATGACACTTCGATCACTCGTGACAGGCGGCGCGGGATTCATCGGCAGCCACCTCTGCGAAGCGCTGATCGCGCGCGGCGATGATGTGGTGGCGTTCGACGATCTTTCGACTGGAGTCGCGACGAATGTGGCCGCACTCGCGGGCAACGCGCGATTTCGCCTTCAAATTGGGGACATTTTGGATGCGCCGGCGATCCACGAGGCAGTACGCGGATGCGACCGGGTCTATCACTTCGCCGCTGCAGTCGGCGTGAAGTTGGTGATGGAACAGCCGATCTCAACCATCTTGACCAACACGCGCGGCACTGAGAATGTGCTCGCTGCATGCGCCGAGCACGCGACGCGAACATTGATCGCGAGCAGTTCGGAGGTCTACGGGAAGATGGGTTCGGGACAGAGCCATCCACTTGCTGAGTCGGATGACTGGCGGCTCGGCGCGACCGCGACTCGACGCTGGTCGTACGCGTGCACGAAGGCACTCGATGAGTTTCTTGCGCTTGCTTATCACGATCAACGGGCGCTTCCTGTAGTGATTGCGCGGCTCTTCAACACAGTGGGGCCGCGCCAGCGCGCAAACTATGGAATGGTGATTCCAAACTTCATGCAGGCGGCGAGGGCGGGAAGACCGATCGTCGTTCATGGCGACGGAACGCAATCACGGTGCTTCAATCATGTTGCTGACACGGTTGACGCGATTGTGCGATTGATGGAAACGCCCGCCGCGATCGGAGAAGTCGTGAATGTGGGCAGCGATCAGGAGATCACGATGAATGACTTGGCGGCTCGAATCGTGGCGCTCTGCGCGAGCAAGTCGCCGATCACGCACCTGCCGTACGGCGAGGTGTATGGGCGCGGATTCGAAGACATGGCGCGGCGCACGCCCGACCTTTCGAAAGTGCAGCGAATGCTCGGGCAGGTTGCCACTCGTACGGTTGATGAGACGCTGAGCTTGCTTGTCCACGAATGAGCGAGTGCCGTCGGTGGCGAAGATCCGCCGCTACACTCGCACAATGCAATATTCGCGCGGGCTCTGTAGTGCGTTGGGGGTGTTGGTTCTGACGGTTTGCTTGGGGGCACTGGTCGCTCACGGATTTCAGGCTGCGGGTG
>CAYHFW010000061.1:0-3666 GCA_964355975.1 uncultured Singulisphaera sp. | reverse complement strand
GCGCGGCTGCGGGTGGCGCGGCTGCGGGTGGCGCGGCTGCGGGTGGCGCGGCTGCGGGTGGCGCGGCTGCAGCGGATGGAGCAGTTGGTGCGAACTCAACCGAAGCGATCCTCTTTGGCTACGACATGTTTCGATCTGGGGGAGAGCCGATTACCGATGGACCAGTCGATGAGCTCTATGTACTCAGTGCGGGAGACGAGGTCGTCATATCAATCTGGGGGGCGCTCGTCGAGAAGTGGGTATTGACGGTCAGCGATGAAGGAGTGCTCGACCTTCCAGAAGATGGCGGGAGAATCCAAACCAATGGCGTGACCTTGAAAGAGCTGCGCCCGCTGATCTATCGAGCGCTCTCACAGATCTACGCGGCATACATCAATGCCGACGATCCGACGAAGAGCACGGCGTTCGTCGATGTGAAACTTGGAAAGGTTCGCAAAATGCTCGTGTATGTCGTGGGTGAAGTCAAGAATCCTGGTCCCTACGCACTGAGTTCTGCTGTCGCCAATGTGATCAACCTCTTGCACAACGCGGGTGGAGTGCGCGACGGCGGATCGCTTCGCTCGATCAAGATTCGCCGCAACGACGGGCGCACGGACCTTGTTGACCTGTATGAGTTCTTCCTCACAGGAACGATCGACTTCAAGAAAATCCGCATGCAGCCTGGTGATTACCTCATCGTGCCGCTCAAGCAGCGCGCCGCGAGTGTGAGTGGGCAGGTGCGCCGCGCTGGCACATACGAACTTCTCGAGCGAGATGGACTGAACGAACTGCTCGGCTATGCGGGTGGAACGACCGCTGATGCGTATCTCAAGCAGAGCCAGTTGCGCCGGTTTGTGCCCAACAAGGGCGAGGTCTACACAGACATCGATCTCGAAGTTGAACTCGCCAAAGGCGCAGCTGGATTTCAACTCGTCGATGGCGATGCCCTCACGATTGCGCGCAATGTTCAAGAGCGCAAGAACATCGTCTCGATTCGTGGCGATGGAGTGATGCGCCCAGGCACGTACGAGTGGAGCGCAGGAATGACTATCAGCGGACTCATCGCCAAAGGTGGCGGCCTTCGCGAAGATGTCTACCTCGCCCGCGCAGATCTGATTCGCACCGAAGAGAATCGATCCAAGACCCTCACACTCTTTGCACTGAGCGATCTGTACGAGGCAACTGAGGGCGGCGAGATCCGTGCGATCAGCAATCCAGAAAAGGACTTTCAACTGCACGAATTGGATGAGGTGCTCGTTCAATCGGCATGGGGAATGGCTGGAAAGGATCGCTCTGTCACGCTTGAGGGTCATGTGCGCATCCCTGGCAAAGTCGTCCTTGCCAACAACATGACGCTCTCCGACCTCATCTTTACCCAAGGTGGGTTTCTCGACGAAGCTTTCAAGAGAAAGACCTTCTTGGATATGGCGCACATCATTCGCAAGGTTCCAGGAACCTTGGGCGAACAGATCATTCCTTTCAACCTTGCAGATCTGCTCGCTGCGAATCCGACGGCGAACATTCCGCTGCAAGAAGATGATGTGATTCGGATCTATTCGTTCGATGACTTGGCGATGAAGCGCGAGGTGACGATCGATGGACTCGTGAAGTCGCCCGGGATGTACGCGATGTCGCAAGACTTGACGCTTGAAGATCTCATCGTGCTTGCGGGCGGGCTGCGCCCCGACGCGTACAAGGTTGAGGCGGTGATCGCGCGACAAGAGGCGAGTGGAACGAATGCGGGTGCTCCTGATCGCATCTATCCGACGCTGGTTGTCGCGATTGAGCGTGATTATTTCAACCTGCCTGCCGCGAAGAAGACGCTCTTGAAGGCGTTTGATCGAGTGACGATTCGTAATGTGCTCGGATGGGAGCCGCTCGATGTCGTGAGTGTGCGCGGCGAAGTCTTGTATCCAGCGAACTATTCGCTTGCGACCAAGAACGAGACGATTTCGAGCCTCATCAAGAAGGCGGGCGGACTTCGCAAGGAGGCGCTGCCAGAAGGTGCAATGATCCGCCGAAACAAGAGCATTGTGAATCTTGATCCGGGGGTTGCAGCAGTGAAGTATGAGGTCACGATCAATCTTGGCGCTGCATTGGCAAGCCCTGGATCGATCGACGACATCGTGCTCAAGAATGGTGACGAGATTTTCATCCCGACGAATCCGGGGACGATTGAGATTCGCGGTGCGGTGAAGCGGCCACTCGTGGTGCAATACAAGGCGGGTCAAACGCTCGCGCAGTACATCGCGCTTTGTGGCGGGTATCTCGACAAAGCGGACATCTGGAAGACGATGGTGTATTCAGCGAACAATTCAGCGCAAATCGCAGATGGACTGAGTGACTTGAACATCTCGTCGGGCAGCACGATTGAAGTTCCGTTTCAGCGTCAGACTGAGCGCCTCGAGACGGTTGAGATCAAGGGTGCTGTGGCCAAGGCTGCGATGGTGCAGTTCATCGAGGGGGCGCCGCTTGGGTATTACCTGAGCCTCTGCGGCGGATTCACCGCCAACGCCGATGTCGACAATGTTGTTGTGCACTTGTCAGATGGCGGTTTGCTTTCAAAGAAGGCTGGAGAGGCGTTCAACCCTGAGATTCCAGCGGGCAGCATTGTGGTCGTCACCGCGAAGCCAGTCGTCGAGGCGAAGTGACGATGAGCACGCAAATGCATGAACAGCATGAACAGCAAGGACAGCAGGCGCAGCCAGAACAGTGGCAGCAAGAGCCGCCGTCGATTTCTCTCTTGCAGATTGTCAATGTGCTGCTGCGCCGACGGTGGATGATCATCGGCGGAACATTCGCGCTCACTGCGGTGGTCGCGGGGTACTCATTTCTGATGCCGTCGAGTTACTCGGCTTCGGCGACATTCTTGCCGACACACGCTGCGACCATGTCGAATCGCATGGGTGCGATGGTTGGAGCTGCGGGATCGATCGACGAGGGCGATACGAACACCTCGCCTGAGTACTACACCGCACTCTTCAAGAGTCGGGCGTTTCTCGAGGCGATTCTTCATCAGAGGTTCATGGTGCAAGAACGCGGCGAGGAGGTCGAACTCTTAGAGACTTTCAAGATTGAGGCGGACTCGCAGCAAGAGCGTGTCGCGCGCGGCGCCGAGGCGTTTCTGAAGACGATCACCGTCGTTGCGGGAAAGTCGAAAAGTGTGGGGCCGCAACTGATCACCGTGACCGCAGTGTCAGGCGAGCCTCAACTTGCAGCGGATGTCGCCAATGCGTTTCTTGCAGAGTTGCTCAAGTACAACGAATCGGCGCGCAACTCGAAGGCGGCTTCGAACCGGACATTCGTCGAGACACAAGTCGGCAAGGCGCGGATGCTGCTCAGCGAGGCTGAGCAGGCATTCGCTGACTTTTCGACGCGCAACCGCAAGATCGCGACACCTGATCTGCAAACAGAAAAAGATCGGCTTGCGCGCGCAGTGAAGGCGCAAGAGGAAGTGTTTATCACGCTGATCAAGCAACTCGAACTTGCGAAGATTGAGGAACACGAAGATCGACAAACCATTGAGGTGATCGAGCGAGCGCGCGCGCCGCTTGTCAGGACGAGTCCGAACCGTCGAAGCATGGTGACCATGGCGGGCGTTGGAGGGCTTTTCTTGTTTGGAATGCTCGCGCTGGCGCTCGAGTTTTTCAAGAACCTCAACCGCGACGAGAAGGATGTGAAAGAGTT
>CAYHFW010000060.1:0-9325 GCA_964355975.1 uncultured Singulisphaera sp. | reverse complement strand
AGCTGCGCAGACTTGCTCGACTCGGGAACTCGCGCGAGCGAAGATTCCGCCGCGTACCCGCAAGCGAACTTTAGTCGCACCAAGTCCCGTTCTTTGGAATGAATGACCCTCTTAATGATGCATTCTTTCCAAAGAACGGGTGCGAACGCGATCCGCCAACCCAGCGTGATCGCGGCGGAATGCTTCACTCGGCGCTCAAACAGCCCTCGCCGAGCTGCGCAGACTTGCTCGACTCGGGAACTCGCGCGAGCGAAGATTCCGCCGCGGATACGCAAGCGCCGGACAGCAAGACAACTAGATCACAGGTTTGTCTGGCAGCTGCGGAGCATCCGCGGGGACGCCTGTCTGCACTTCGTTGCCAGCTTTTTCCCAGGCCTTGAGGCCACCTTCAAGGGTGTAGACGGTCTTGAATCGCAGTTCGAGCAGTCGCTTGCTTGCAGCCTTAGCAAGCACATCGTCGTAGTCGGTGTCGTAGACGATGAGCACGTCGTACTTTTCGAGCAATCCAGGTGCTTCGAGCGTCATATCTTCAAAGGGAAGGTTGATTGCGCCAGCGATGTGTTTGGTCGCGTACACCGCACGACTTCGCGGATCGATAAATGCCGAACTGCGTTCCGCTTGAAACGCCCCAGGTGGCGCATTCATCGCCGCGAGCGCGTGATATGAATCGAGGTAGACGAGATCGCGGTCACTGGTGCTCGGATCGCACGCGATCATGAGAGTCGAACTTGCAAGTGCCAACGCGAAGAGTGAAAGTCGGAGTCGTGACATGAGAGAGTCCCATCCGTCAGATCTCATGCAGTGGCAAGTACGCTGCCTCGCACGGTGATCTGCTTCAAACTGATCTTGAGCGCAGTCTATGGAGTCTGCGCGATGCTGGTCCTCGGTGCGCTTGATGAACCAGCGCAACCCGTGAAGATTTCAATCATCCCGCATCTTGTGCGCGGCGCCGAAGGCGGCGATGTGGTCATGGTGCGATTCACAATCGAACCAAAGTGGCATCTCTACTGGAGCAATCCGGGGGAGAGCGGAGTGGCCGAAGTTGTGAAACTCACGCTGCCTGAAGGCTGGACGGCACAGCCTGTTGTCTTTCCACGACCGCAGATTCTCGGAACGATCCACGAGCGCATTTATGGATATGAGTCGTCGCTCGACCTGCTCGTGCCTGTGCAAGCCCCACGCGGCGAGTTGCCAGAGTCGATTTCGGTGAGCGCATCGATCAGTTGGATGGCATGCAAAGAAGCATGTGTCATGGGGAAGAGCGACCTCACGCTCTCGCTCGCGACCGCAGCGAAAGCCGCAGCGCCGCCATCCATTCTTCGCGCCTATCCGATGAAACTTCCCAGTGGCTACATGGTGCGCATTGAGAATGCTCCACTCACACTGGTGATCACCGCTCCCGCGACCCTGCTCGCAGAGCATTCGGGAAGGTTCATCCCAGATGCGAGTGCCGGCATTGAGTTTCTCGATGGAATAGGCCCGTTTCAGTTCACTCGAACTGGCGACCTCGTGATGATGCGTGCTGCAATCGCAGTACATCCCAAAGATGCCGTGGATGGTTCCCCGCGAATTCGCGGGTTACTCTTGACGGGTGAGCGCGAGTCCGACCCCGCCTATCAGATCGATCTCGCTGCGCCGGACGTTCCGGTGAGCGTGCCAGAAAAATGAGCGGGGTGTCCCGCATTGAACTCATCAGACAACAGAGACCACCATGCGCATGAACTCCACAACAATCGCCCTCTTACTCGTCACAACAACTGCAGTGCTGCTCGCTGCGGCACCACAAGGCGCAAGCAAGGATGCACCCAAAGATGCCCCTAGCTCGGCGCAGAAGAGCGACCCGCATGCTGGTCACGACCACAAGGCAACTGGGGCAATGATTGCCCACGCCGCGCCCGAGTTCACGCTCACGGGAGTCGATGGCAAGATCTACAACCTTGCTGACTTCAAAGGAAAGACCGTGATTCTCGAGTGGTTTTGCTCGACCTGCCCCGTCAGCGGCAATGGCCCAGACTCGTACTGGGGAAGTGGGCGCGCAAGTGCCACGATCGATGGAGTGAAGGCGGCCGATCCAACTGCGGTCTACCTCTCGATCAACTCAACGAAAGATGGGCATCAAGGAAAGTCCAATGCGACTGAGGCAACGAGCAGCGCAGCGGTTGTCACAAAGGCGGGTCAAGCGACTCCGATGTTGATGGACTCCGATGGCAAAGTGGGTCGCGCGTATGGCGCAAAGACAACGCCGCACGTTTTCATCATCGATGGCGCAGGCGATGTCGTGTACATGGGCGCGCCAACGAGTGATGATGGCAAGACCAACTACATCGTGAATGCGGTGACTGCGTTGAAAGCCGGCAAGCCCGTTGAACCTGCAACGACGAAGAACAAGGGTTGCGGAATCAAATACGCCGGCAAGAAGTGAACGTCACCAACTCGCAGCTCATCCGGGCAAGCTGACTGGCATGATCACGTAGGTGAAGTCGTTGCCGATCTTCACAACGCCAGGGCGGTTTCCTGCCTTGAGTTCGATTGCGATCTCTGTCGTGTCGGCGATGCGAAGCACATCGGTGACATAACTCGGATTGAAACCGATTTCGATCTCTGCGCCTTCCCACGTGAGCGCTGGCAAGTGAATCTCTGCGTCGCCCATTTCGGCGGCGCGCGCCGAGATCGTCAAGCCGCCTGAGTTGAAAGAGAGCTTCACTCCCTTGCTCTCCTCGTTGGTGAGAAGTGCGGCGCGCTTGACTGCGGCAGCGAGTTCTGAAGTATCGAATGTTCCGCGACGATCATGCTCCTTTGGCAAGACATCGTCGAATGGAGGAAAGTTTCCTTCGATCAGGCTCGAGACCAGCACGGCACTCTCTCCAATGACAAAGTGAATGCGATTGCGGTCGCGCGCGATGCGAACGCTCGTCTCGGGATCGTCGAGCAGTCGATTGAGCACATTGAGTGCCTTGGTTGGAATGATGCACGAAGCATCGCCGTCGGCCGTTCCTGTGCAATCGCCTCGAACCATTGCGAGTCGGCGTCCATCGGTCGCAACCATGCGCAACTTGCGCGCCTTTCGCTCGAGCAGCACGCCATTGAACGCGTATCGGGTGTTGTCTGCGGCGGTCGCGAAGACGGTGCGGCTAATCATGCGGCGCAGTGCGCCGGCGCTGACCTCAAACTCGGTTGGAAGTTCGCTCTTCTCGCGTTCGACCGGAAACTCGCGTGGGTCGTAGCCGTAGACGCGAAATTTCGCATCTTCGCCGCGCACCGACGCGACGGTCTTGTCCATTTCAATCGTGAGCGTCGTGTCGTCGCATGAACGCACAATCTGCGCGAGCTTGTCCGCTGGAATCAGCGCCTCGCCATCGCTGTGCACTTCGACGCTTGCGAGTGAGAGCGAGAGGCGAATGTCTTGGTCGGTCGCTTGCACATGCAGCGATCCATCGCGCGCTGAGAGTTTGACGCAAAGAAGAACGGGGATGGTCGTCCGCGTCATCACGACGCTACTGGCCATCGTCAAGGCATCCACAAGGGCGGTTCGGTCACAGACAATCTTCATCGATGCGGTTGCAGTCGTTGCCATAGGTTCCTCATCTTTGACTATACCCGCCCGCCGCGCGCCTATTCTCTTGATCATGTTGCACACGATCGCTCGAACGCTGCGCCGGTACTACCTGGGCGTTGTCTTCGCCTGCTACTTGCTCGCGTTTGGACTCGCGTTCGTAATGGTTTTCGCTCTGCCTATTGGAGCGCTCGGGATGGTTTTCGCTGGACTGATGGCGCTGATTCCAGTCGTGGCCTGTTGGGCGATTCTGTGCGCGGTGGAGCGTCGATTGGCACTTCGAAAACTTCGCCGCGGTCTCTGCCCAGCATGTCGGAGCGCTGCAGTGACTGCGGGCGACTCGGTCGAGGGAGTCGCCTACCGATGCGCATCATGCCGCGGGCATTTCTCACGGCGCGGTGAAGACGTTGCGATTGATGAGTCAGTGGCTGCCTGAGCCGCGGCGTCTACGACTGTTTCGCGAGCGCATGCGCATGTGCGACGAGGTCGCTCACGACGCGCTGCAGGTCAGTGCGCCCTGTATAGACCACAATCTCACCCACGGGAAGCACTTCAATGAGAAGTGGACTGCCAGTCGTCGCGAGTGCGATCCCGTGCACACTCTCGCGGCCCTCGGTGAGCACGCAATAGATGAGCTCGCGCAGGATGTGAAAGTCTGCAGGCAAAAAGGTGAGCGCATCGCGCGTGTTGAGTTCAACCGTCGCGGCACTGTCGATGGCGCGCCACTTCTCAATCGTCACCATGCCATCGGCAACGGCCTCGAACAGTTGTCGCCAATGCCCAACGGGAATGACACTCACTTGCGTGAGATGCAACTTGTGAATGATCCCCTCGACGAGGGCAGCGAGGTGCTTTCTGTCGAACTGAAAGATGCCTGCTGGGAGTCTCTCTGGAGTCGGGTGATCAGTCGCGGCGAGTTCGATCGATGAACTCTGCGTCCCCTCGGCGAGCGAGAGCCGAAGTTCGAATGGCGAATGAATCGCCTCTTCGACCCCCGAAGTTCGAAGTGATTGCCAGATTTCATCGAAGGAGACGAATTCCACGGGCTGCTCTCGCAGTACGAATCTACCGTAAAGCGCCACGGATGGTCTGTACTATTCGCGCGCATGAAAACGGTGCTCTTTGTCTGCACGGGCAATACGTGCCGTTCGCCCATGGCAGAAGCGATCGCGCGACACCAACTCGAGACGGGGAAAGTTGCAGCAGTCACCGATGCCATCTTCGTCGCCTCGGCAGGAACCTCTGCCTGTGATGGATCGCATATCTCGCCCGAAGCGATCGAATCTCTCCATCGCCTCGGAATTTCGCACGATGGCAGCAGCAAGCGACTTTCGGCAGCGATGATTCGCCGCGCCGATTTGGTGCTTGGAATGACGGCGAGCCACGTGAACGGAGCGCGTGGATTGGTGGCGGGAGAAAAGGAGCATCTTGCGAAGATCATGCCGCTCGACCCAGACGGCGATGTTGAGGATCCCATCGGAATGGGGGATGCCGCCTACGACCGGCTCGGTGCACAACTCTTGGAGTTGATTCCTTTGCGACTTTCGGAGATGCTGAAGTCATGATGCACGTCGCAATTGGAAGCGATCACCGCGGCACCGCAGTTGCGCAAGCAATCGAGCAGCAATTGCGCGCCGAAGGCCATTCGCCGATCCTGCTCGGTGACACGACGGGTGCGCCTTCGGACTACCCAGATGTCGCATGGCGCGTCACGCAGTTGATCGTCTCGCGCAAAGCCGAGCGGGGGGTGCTGATTTGCGGAACTGGCATCGGGATGGCAATCGCGGCCAACAAAGTCGCGGGCATTCGCGCTGCGCTTGCGCTCGATGAACTGAGCGCGCAACTTTCGCGCAGCCACAATGACGCCAACGTCTTATGCCTCTCGGCCGATTTGCTCGGGCAGACGCTTGTCAAGCGAATCGTCGATGCGTGGATGCGGACGAACTATGACGGGGGTCGCCACGCACGTCGCCTCGCCAAGATCACACGCATCGAGTTGGGGCAAGATCCCAAGGGTTGAGTTGAAGTCGCCCGATTCGTTGCGTTTGAAATTTACGTCATCTTTTCAAGAAGGTCGACGACGAGGCGCACTCCCCATCCCGTTGGGCCGACGCCGGTGATTTCATGTGCACTGTCGGATGCGGCCACTGCGGCAATGTCGATGTGCGCCCAAGGCACATTTTCTGCCACGAAGAACGAGAGGAATGCCGCGCCTTGAATAGGGTGCGCCGAACGCAGTGGATTGCTATTGATTAGGTCTGCGTGCTGGCTGCGCATGAAATCGCGGTGGTCACTCCAGAGAGGAAGTTGCCAGACGCGCTCGCCCGAAGCGGTCGCCGCCGACTCGACTTGCGCGCGCAATTGCGCATTTTCGCAGAAGTATCCCGCGCAAAAGTGGCCGAGCCCCACGCCGACACCGCCGGTGAGGGTGGCGAGATCGAGAATGCGTGTTGGAGCGAGCGTGTCGCAAGCCCAGCTGAGTGCATCGGCCAAGACGAGGCGTCCTTCAGCATCTGTATTGGTGACTTCAACAGTCACGCCGTTGTGCATCGTGATGATGTCGTCGGGGCGGTACGAGTCGTGGGAGACCATGTTTTCTGCGACGGCAAGAACCGCAGTGACGCGCATCGGCAGTTGAAGCGCCGCGATCGACTGCATGATTCCCATGACGGCTGCGCCGCCACACTTGTCGTACTTCATCCCCTTCATTCCATTATTCACTTTGAGCGAGTATCCGCCTGTGTCGTATGTGATTGTCTTGCCCACAATGACGACATGCTCGCCACGCGCAGGCGCCGCGATTTTCTTGGGAGTCCATGAGATCGCCACGATGCAGGGCTTGATCGCTGACCCTTGGCCGACCGCAACAAGACCACCCATTCCGAGCGCCTTGGCCCGTGCGTAGTCAATGACCTTGACGTTCATCTTTCCTGCGCGCCCGATGCGCTTGCTCTCGTTTGCGATCCAAGAGGGATGCGCAATGTTTGGGGGAGTTGCCGCAATTCGCCGCGCCGCGTTGGCCCCATCTGCAACGATGAGTCCGTGTGCGAGACCCTCGCGCATCGCCGAATCTTCGGCAAAGATCGCAAGTGATGCGAGCTTTGGAAGGCGCTTCGTCGCAGTGCCGTCAAAGAGATCCATCCGCCACGCGCCGAGTGCAAGTCCCTCAGCGAAGGCGCTTCCTGCCGATTGTTCGGTGCACTTCTCTTGCGATGTCGTTGCAGTCCACGCGGCGCTCGAAACAAGCGAGACCGACTTGGTTCCGACCCGCACGAGCGCGCGTGCGACCTTCGCAGCGGCAGCACGCAGGCGATTGAGTGAGTAGTCCTTGGCGCTTCCGAGGCCGACGAGCATGTACGAATCGCCAACGAGCAGCGTCTCGCCATTCTCTGCGCGAAAGGCGCTCGTTCGAAGCGCATCCACGAGTTGCGCACGCGCCGCGCCAGAAACTCTGACCTGGCCGAGTGTGAGGCGCGCGTCAGCGTCGACTGCGAGAAATGGAATGAGGTGGACCGCGCCCGCAGACTTGGAGAGTGTGATGTGCTTGTACATGGAACGGCGAGTCTATAGTTGCAAAGTGCACGCATGGTCTGTCATAGTCATCGGAGGCGGCCATGCGGGCGTCGAAGCCGCGTGGGCTGCCTCGAGCGCGCTCGCGGCAGCAGGGGTGGATGATGCGTGCGTGGCGTTGATCACGATGGATCCCGCGCAGGTCGGAGCGATGAGTTGCAATCCAGCGATTGGTGGGCTCGCCAAGGGACAAATGGTGCGAGAAATCGACGCGCTCGGCGGCTTGATGGGGCGCGCCGCTGACGCCACGGGCATTCAGTTTCGTGTTCTCAATGCGACGAAGGGAGCGGCGGTGCGCGGGCCACGAGCACAGTGCGATCGCCACCACTACCAGGCAGAAGTGCAGCGGCTGCTTGCAACGCGCCAGCACGCGCGCGTGCCGATTGTGATGGTGCAGGGGCTCGTCGAGTCGTTCGATGTGCGCGATCATCGTGTGCACGGAGTGCGACTGCAGGCAGGGGCGCAGGTCGTTTCGCCTGATGCGAGCAGCGACGCGCACAATGCGCAGGCGATCGCACGCATGCACAGCGAAGAGCGGGGAAGTGCAGTCGCACCGCGAATGCCGTATGGAACGACTGCGACGCGCATCCCACTCGAGCGTGGCGGTGAGCGGTTCGGCGCCACGACGCAGAGTGATGGTCGCATCACCCTCGCGGCGCGTTCGGTCATCTTGACAACTGGCACATTCATGCGTGCGCTGATGCACACGGGGCTCGCGCAGACGCAGGGCGGGCGGATCGGCGAAGGAACAGCGATCGGAATCTCAGCGGCGCTTGCCGAGCTTGGATTCGAACTCGGCCGCCTCAAGACTGGAACGCCTCCACGATTGCAACGCAGCACCGTCGATTGGGAGAGTCTCGCGCCCCAGTGGGGAGATGAACCGCCCGTTCCATTCAGCACGCTTTCGCCGCATGTTTTGCCAGGTGGATGCTTCGCGGCCCTTCCACAGGTTGAGTGCCGCGAAACACAAACCACCGCAGCGATTCATGCGCTCGTCACGAGCAATCTGCACCTTGCGCCGATGTACAGCGGCGCGATGGAGGCGAGCAGCGGCCCGCGCTATTGCCCGAGTCTTGAAGACAAGGTCGTTCGATTCGCTGAGCGCGATTCGCATCATGTCTTTCTCGAACCCGAATCACTCGCGACCGACGACATCTATTGCAATGGCATCTCGACGTCCCTTCCCAAAGAAATCCAAGCGCAGATTGTCGCTGGCATTCCCGGATGCGAGCGCGCAGTTGTGAAGCGATGGGGATATGCCGTCGAGTACGACATGGTGTGGCCGCACCAACTCGACTCAACCGCGCAGACGAAATCAGTCGCAGGACTCTTTCTCGCGGGGCAGATCAATGGCACGAGTGGATACGAAGAGGCGGCATCCCAAGGCCTTGTTGCTGGACTCAACGCGGCACGCAGCGCGCTGCAACTCGACCTTGTGCGCGTTGGCCGTGACCAGGCGTACATCGGCGTCTTGATGGATGACCTTGTGACGCGTCAGCCGCGCGAGCCGTACCGCATGTTCACGAGCCGCGCCGAATATCGCCTGACGCTTCGTGCGGACAATGCAGAGAATCGCCTCTGCCAACTCGGTGTCGACCTCGGCCTCGTTGGCGGCGATCGCGTCGCGATCGTCGGGCAGCGCGAAGAACAACTCGCCGCACTGCGCAATCGGCTCACTGCGCTGCGCGCTCCAGATTCGTTCGGCAATGGAAAGCGGTTGATCGATGTCGCCCGCAGGTCGGAGACGACTCCCGAATCGATGTGCGCACTCTTGTTCGGTGCCGATGAAGATGGTGGGGCGGTCGAGCCATCGGTGGTCGAGCGATTGCTGACCGATCTTCGATATGAGGGGTACTTGGGACGGCAACGCGCCGAGTTGAAGCGCGCCGCGCAGTGCGAGCACACGCTCATCCCACGCGAGATTTTCGCGGGGCCGATCGTAGGACTCGGCACCGAGGCCATTGAAGCCCTTGCGAAGTACTGTCCTGCGACTCTGGGGCAGGCATCGCGCCTCGCGGGACTCACGCCTACGGACGTCTCAATTCTCGATTTGGCGATCCGTCGCCTGCGTCAGCGTGACACTTCGCGATGAGTTGCTAGACTCCAAAAGCAGGGAATCGTTTCTGCACCTCGCCGCTGTAGCTCAATGGTAGAGCACATGATTTGTAATCTTGAGGTTGTCGGTTCAAGTCCGATCGGCGG
>CAYHFW010000059.1:0-9400 GCA_964355975.1 uncultured Singulisphaera sp. | reverse complement strand
ACGCACGCGGTTGGATTCGAACCAACGACCCTCGGTTTCGAAGACCGATGCTCTATCCAGCTGAGCTACGCATGCAGGGCGAGGGATGATAGTACTCAAACACCGCCCCGACGCGCGAATCGGGTCACTTGCCGCTGCAAGCGTCGATGGCGCCGTCGGCGTCTGCATCGACCTCGAGTCCCCAGTCGATTTCGCACTGGTCTGGGACGCCGTTGCCGTTGCAATCGTGCACCCATCCCGCGTTGATTTCGCATCGATCAACGATGCCATTCGCGTTGCAATCAGGATCGCGGTCATCTGGCACACCGTTGCCATCGCAGTCTGGCGTCAGACCCAGCGCGATTTCTTGCGCATCGTCGCGTCCATTGTGATTGTGATCTGCAAAGCAACTTGCGCTGAATGTCGCGCCAGCGTTGTCGACTCCGTCGCCGGCGATCGCGCTCTGGGCCTCTCCGCAGATCGTCGACTCGCGCAACGAGACTTGCGCACCGGATGATCCGATGCTCCATCCTTGCGCGCTTGAATTTGCTGTGAACTGGCAGCCTGAAAACTCGGCCGTTCCGCCCGCGATGAAGACTCCCCCGCCTGAATCAACGCTGATGTTTCTCTCGATCGCGGTGTCGAAGGCAAGCAACTCTCCTGCTTCGCTGAAGATGCCGCCACCCCACGCGCCACTTGTCGTTGCGTTCTCAGAAACGCTCGATGTGACGAGTGTCAATCGCCCCGCGTGCGAATAGACGCCACCACCGAACGTGCCCGCGGTGTTGTTGCGAACGGTGCAATCGGTGAGCGTTGGAGACCCTCCTTCGTTGCGGAATCCGCCGCCCGAAACCGTCGCGCCATTGCCTTCGAATCGGCATGAGTAAAACGTGCTGTTCGAGCCGACGTTTGAGACTCCACTTCCTTGGTTGTCATTGAAGGTGCAATCGCGCACGCGAATGTCGGTGTGATCGATGAGCAATCCGCACCCTGACTTGCCTTTGCCGCCAGTGATTGCGAGGTGTTCGATGTGTGCGCCAGTTGCGCCGAGTCCAGAAATGCGCAGTGATTCGCCGTCACTTCCGTCGCCTGTGATTTGTGGACGCGCCGCGCCTTCGACGCCGCGCAGCGTGACTCGCTTGCCATCGACCCACACGCGTTCGGCATAGGTGCCAGGCGCGATGAGAACTGTGTCGCCGTATGAGGCCGCATCGACCGCTGCTTGAATGGTTGCGTACTGCGATGGAACTTGTCGCACCCCGAGCGTCGACCTTGCGACCATGAATCCGTCGAGTGATGCTGCGGCGTTGTATGCGCTCGACTCGGCGGTGAAGGCTCCTCGGTAAAGCGATGCCGTTGCGCCGCCAACCAAGAGAATGAGGATGGCAGCATGAGGCAAAGATCTCCCCTGACCGCCACGCTGTTTCAGGCTCTGCTTCATGCTGCCAATCCTCCAAGAAAACTCAAACACTCTTCACTGAACACCACTACACAATCAGATTCGCGCGGCGCATTCACAAGTGAAACGACGCGCTTTTTGCAGAATCTCTCGACGCTGCTGCAGGGGTGAATCGGCCGCACATGACCCCGACTCTTGCCAACTTGCCAGAATGACCGAAAAACTGGCCAGAAGGCTCGTTTCTGAGTGCAATCGCCATCTGAACCACTACATTTTGCGGGTGCTCACCCCCTGCGGACTTGGTTGGCGCCTCATCGCGCTCGCGCTCGCTGCCCTTCTCGCCACGGGATGCTCAGACGACGACCGTTCGAGAAACCCCGTTCGCGTGCTCGCCCCGGCGATCCGCGCGCACGATCTCGTTCGTTGGTGCGACGACGCTGGCGTCGCACTCGACACGGCGCAGTGGATCGAGGCCGACACACTGCACGACAAGTACCTCGCCGAGGTGCTTGCGCTTCGCACTCACGCGCGCGAGCGGCTCAACGACCTCTTCAAGCCGTTCGATGGTGACGAGCACCCAACCCTCGATCTCGAGTTGCGCACAGAGCGCGCTGCCGCAGCAGTGAGCAGAGACTTCTTCGTACAACTGACTTCGCTCGACGATGCGTTCATCGCATCACTTTGCGCCGCGCGCGTTCTAACAGCAGAGGTCGCGCAATCCATCGTCGCTCGCAGGCAACTCGAACGGGTGAATGTCTTGTTTGCGGTGGCGACTGCGTCGGGCGAGTCACCACTCGTCGCAGGCAATCCCGATCCACTGCAGTTCGTCTTTGAGTCGTGGCCCGAGGGCGCCCCGCGCGATACGCACGCGATCTGTGCCTGGACCAAGCGCACGGCCGAGTTGTTGCTGCCAACGGCTCAAACGCGCTGGAAACTGCGGTGTGCAGAGCGTGCGTCATATATCGCAGCAGAACTTGCAGAGGATGACCCGGCTGCGTCGCTCGACCACAACGCGCAGGTCAGCGCGCGCCGACTCAAGAGCGCGACGCAAACCCGCACTGCTGCGCTCGACGCGATTCGAATCATGCGACTTGCATTGAGCGAAGATGCGGCTGGCATTCCACCGCAAGCACGCACAGATGCGATGCACAAACTGATGCTGCGCCTCGCAAGCGCAGCCACCGCGGCAGCGCTCGAACGGGCATACGCCACTGCTTGCGAGATTGCAGCAACGGATGCAACTCTTGTCGCACAGATTCGACTGGCCCGCGAGAAGTGGCGACTCGAGCGCAGCGAATGGATCGCAGGGACGAACATCGATGAGCAGGACGACGCGCGGAGCACGACAGCGCGCTTCACAGAATTGCTCGCACGCATGCCCGACGAGCAATCGAAAGAAGCTGTCAATACGGCGTTCACGACCCCCCCCAACTCGCAGGTCGCCGAGGCGGTGGTCGACGATCAAGAGAACGACGCGGCCATTGACAAGTACGTCGCGATACGAAAGATTGGGCTCATTTCTTCGCCACCTCCGAAACACTTTCTGCGCACCATTGCGCGCATGGCGCACCTCGACGAAGATCAAGAGCGCCTCTTCATCGACGATGTGCAAGCGAGTTGGCGCGCGCTCATGCTCGCTGAGACCCAGCGCATCGAGCGCGCTGAGGAGTCGCTGAGCCCGAAGGCGGCAGAACTCTGGAGGGATCCTCTCGCACTCTCGCGTGCGATTGACTTTGCGATCGGTGAAGTCGTCACTGCCCCGCTCGCGAATGCCGACGCACTCGATGCTGAACTTGTTCAGACGCTGATCGCCCGCACTGCGGCGTTCGGCGGGCAAGCCGAACCGGCCGCAACACTCTGGCGCGTCGTGCGTGCACTGCCAGCGGATGGATGGCGCGATGGAGCAGGCACCACTGTGATTCGCGGCAACAACGATGACTTTCGCGTCTATCTGAGTGGAGCCCATGCGAATGTCGGAGTGCTTGCGTGCGAGACGCAACTCTCGCCGATCACGCGCACGGTGCTGCTCGACCTCATCGTCGCGCACCAAAACGAACTTGTCGAGGCGGCGCACGCCCTTCGAGCAGCGCGGTCGGGTTCGATTGGCCCGATCTTTCGCGCGATCGTGCAGCAACAGACTGATCCATCCGCTGGAAAGCGCTCGTTGTTTTCGGCGTTGCGTGACTTTCAGCAGGTGTGCAAGGCGTTCGAAGACTTACAAGACTCAATCGTCGAAGAGGCGGCGGCGGTGCTGCCAGCGAACGATGCACAGATGTTGCGCTATCGGCGCGCCGAGCTGCTCTCGCCTGAACTCTTCGTTGAGTCGGGATCGCACTTCGCCGCAGACCGCGCGCGCGCGCGTGCGCTGGTGCAATCACTGATCGATCAGGGGGCAACCGCCCTTCAAGTGCAACTCGAACTCGATGATCTCGCGCTGCGCGCTGACATTTTCGCCGCACTTGAGCGCGATATCGATGCGCAACCAACGACCAAGACGCTCAACCGACTCTATCGACAAGACGAGAGACTTGCAGAGCAATCGTTGCGGCGGCTCGACCGTGCTGCACGCGCTGCGCGAGACGCGCGCAACGCTTCGAGTCAGCGACGCTGACGTTCGGCTGCGTCGACCTTTTTTGCGTCGACCTTTTTCATGATGAAGAGGTAGTTGAATCCGCGCAAGAAAAAGTTTCCTTCTTCTGCAGCCTTGTTGTAATTGCTCTTTCCGAGTGTCGCGTTATGACGCACGACACTGATCACATCAATGGGCTGAAATCGCTTGCTCAATCGAGAAAAGAGTTCGAATCCGATGGGCATGAAGTTGCCCCCTCCGCCGCCCTTCTCTCCGCGGCGGCGCTTCCACGAATCGCTGACATACAGCGCGGCGTACCGGCGGTCCTTCAGCACCCGGTGCATCTGTGCGATCACCAAGTCCATCGCCGCGTAGTAAGCGCGCCCTCCGTCATCGCCACTGGCATCAAGTTTTCCGATGCAGCGCGCATCATCTGAATAGTCGACATGCGTCGAATAGGGCGGATCGATGAACACAAAATCGACACTTGCATCGGGCAGTGGAATTGTGCGCGCATCGGCGTGCGCGATCTCCTCTCGGCTCGGGGCGAGATCAAAGCCGATTCCAATCCTCTTGAGATCGCGGGCAACATCGAGGGTGGTGCCGCTTCCACACATCGGATCAAGCACTTTGTCGCCTTCGCGGGTGTATCGCTGCAAGAGTTGCCAGATCACCCATGATGGCGTCGCGCCAACATATTCACGGTCGCCCTGCATGCGCGTGCCATCGGCCGCGTCGTAATGCTGGCTGGGGTACTCCCACAAAGTTGTGGTCTGAATGCGAAGTGGCGGCTTCTTCACGGCTGCCATGCGGCGACAAGCGCCGAGAGATCGCGACCGTCGACCCAGCCATCGCCATCGAGGTCTGCCAGACAATCGCTCGCGCGTGCGCAGCGCCCCCACGCGGCGAGCAGCACGGTGAGATCTGCAGAATTGACGGCATCATCTGCGTTCAAGTCGGCGAGATCGCGCGTGCGGTGAATAGAAATCTCGGTGGTTGACACGATGTGCGTGCCGCGCCGGACGACGACCACAGCTTGAAACTCTTTCTCGCGCGCCGCTGGCACGAGCACGAGAAACGGAATCTCGATGTCAACATCGCTTGACTCTGTCTCGTCACTGCGCAGCCCTAGTACGACTTGCCCAGGGTGCGATCCCTCAACCGAAATCGTCCACGAATCACCTGCCCCTGCGACATCGCGGGTGACGATCGTGCCTGAGTGGATCGATCCACTTGGACCCGAGAAATGCAGCGTTTCGTCAGCAGCGCCCATCGCTGGGATGGCCGTCGCCACCGCCAACATCACTCCGAGTATGAACGAGCAGGTGCGCATGAACTTTGAAAGCATAGCTGACGACGTGCGTCATGCAGTCATTGCTTTGGCGCACGCGGAGCGAGGAACGCCTGATCAATTGGACCGCACGAATCGATCACTTTCGTTGCAACGAGTTGCTCACAGAGACTCTTCCAGCGCTCTGTAGTCATCTCGCCGATCGCTGCCTCGCCTTGTGGCGGCACGATGAGTGGTCGTTCAAGTTGAGCCGCGATGTTCATCGCTTCGAGTGTCATCGAAGGGTTGAGCGCCGCGATCGCGGGGTTGTACTTCTCGGGCGCGGCCAAGTATCGGCGCCATCCCTCTGCCGTTGCTGCCACAAATGCCTCAACGCGCGCGGGATTCTCTTTGAGGAACGCGTCGTTGGTCGCGACGACCGCCGCATATGGATTGAAGAGTTCGCTCATCGAGAGCACCTTCGAAGCAACGCCTCGCATCTTGCACTCCACAGGCTCAGAGGTGATGAAGCACTGCTGCGCATATCGCGGACTGGTCAGGAAGGTCGCGAGTGCTCCAGAAAATGGAACCAACTTCAGGTTCGTTCCGCCGTATCGCGCGTTGAGTATCTGAACAAACGGAAGCCCTGGATCAACTCCGATCGTTGAGTCGCTGCGCCAAAGAGCCTCGACCGAATCGATCGGGTTGTCTGCATGCAAAAGAAACCCCATCGGATTCTGCTGAAAAGTTGCAAAGACTGCGACGATCGAACCGCCGCGCGCGCGCAGAGTCAACACCTCTTCACCTGACACCAGTGCGAATTGCACTCGTCCGCTTGCGACGAGTTGGGCGCACGGAACCTGCCCCCCGCCCTTGATGACTTCAACATTCATCCCTGCATTTGAATAGAGCCCATCCTGCAACGCTGCGTAGATACCACCGAATTCGGGCTCCGGAACCCAATTCAATTGCACCTGAATCACAACGGGCTTCGATCCCTGCTCTTGCGAAGAGCCCTCGGGCTTGTCGCATGAAACGAGTGCGAGCAGTACGAATGCGAAGAGTGATGAAATGAGTTTCATTGCGAAGTCTCCAGATCGTCATGCGCTGACGCGTGCCAACGCCGAACGAGAATCCATCCCACACTGCTGACCACACCAAAGAGAATAAACCCCACGACAGCGCAGAGCGCGACCGCAGAAAAGACGAGGTCAGTTCTTGCCTCGCGCATGGCAGTCATCACGACGATGCCAAGTGGCGCTTGCGATCCTCCATATCCCGAGACGAACTCGCCGACCACTGCGCCAATCACGGCAAGCCCCGCGGCGATGCGCAGTCCAGTCACAATCGATGGGATCGCCGCGGGTAGATCGAGTTTTCTCCAGCGTGTCCACGGCGATGATCCAGCGAGCGTGAAGATTTCGCGCAGGCCAGGATCGACCGAGCGCAGTCCATCGATGGTCGATGCGAGCACCGGAAAGACAGCGACCACCGCCGATGCCGCGATGGCCGTTGGGAGGCCAAATCCAAGCCAAATCACAAGCAGCGGAGCAACCGCGACGAGCGGAACCATCTGCAAGATCGTCGCGAGTGGATAAAGCGAACGACGCAACATTGGGATAGCCGCGATGAAACTTCCAGAGATGATTCCGACGCCCGAGGCGACTGCAAACCCGACGAGTGCTGCCGTCGCCGTGCGCAGCGTTGCATCAAACAACATCACACGACTCTGCCACATCGTTGCTGCAATCGCTGTTGGACGGGGCAACAAGAACGGAGAAACACCCGTTGCGATCACTGCGAGTTCCCAGCAAAGCAGGATGACTGCAACCGCCACAGCGGGTGCAATCACGGCATGCACTTTCTGTGCGCCACGACTCATTGCACGACGACTCCAGCGGCCTGCGAAAGTGCACGCATCACCTGTTCGACTTCGCGCGCGAACTCAAAACTCGCTCGGTCGCGGCTGCCTTGCGCAAGCGTCACAGTGTGCGTGCTGTGCAAACGCGCGCGCTTCATAATGATGATGGTGTCGGCCAAGAACACGGCCTCAGAAACGGAGTGCGTCACCAACAATGTGGTCGCTCCAGAAACTTGCCAGACCCGCTGAATCTCTTCGTCGAGCTGCATTCGCGTGAATTCGTCGACTGAGCTGCACGGTTCATCGAGCAAGAGCGCCGAGGGATCTGTCACAAGCGTGCGTGCGAGCGCAACGCGCATGCGCATTCCACCAGACAGTTGCGCAGGCAGCCGGCTCTGCGCGCCATCGAGTCCAGCAGCATGAATGACCGACTCTGCACGCGCAATGCGCTCTTTCTTTGCGACTCCAGCGAGTTCGAGCGGCAGCGCAATATTGTCCACCACAGTGCGCCACGGCAAGAGCCGCGCCTCCTGAAAACAGACTGCGACTCGACCTGCGCGCAGTGACTCGCACGTTCCATCACCGCGTTGAAATTCAATTCGCCCACTCGTGGCGCGCGCGAGACCAGCCGCGATTCGAAGCAGTGTGGTCTTTCCGCAACCGCTGGGACCGATGATTGCAGTGAATCCCCCTGCGGGAACTCGAAATGAAACATTCTGTAGCGCAGCGACTCCACTCGCGAAGGAGCACGACAACTCTTCGCAAACGATCGCGGGCTTGTCGCTCATCGCGCGATCAGCCAGCCTTGAAGTCGATTTCGATATCTTCGCCCATTGGCAACTTGTTCGCCAGCGACGCCTTGAATTTCACAGGATCGACGGACGAAGGAAGCCGTCCCGTCACGACGATTTGGCGTTTGTGTTGATAGTCATCGGCAGAAGCTGTTCGACCGCCAACGCGGCGAATGATGTCCAAGAGCGCAAGCAGAGTGGCTTTCGAATCGCACCGCGCCGTCAACTTCAGACGAATTCGAAAACCCACATTCGAGTCGAGCCAGAACATCAGCAGCCACGCGAAGGCAGTAAAGAAAACACCCATTGCGAATTCGCCCAGTCCGCACGCGAGTCCGATGACGACAACCATGATCGCCTTGCCAGTGATCTTTGGGTTGTCGAGAATCGTGCGAAAGCGAATCAATCCGCCGATGCCGAACACGACAAGGGCCATTGCTGGGTCGACGCGCACAAGTTCTGAGACGATTGCGCCGACGAGCGCGAGCACAATGAGTGTGTTGCGCTGCTCGAGATCTTCGACCGGATCACCCTTGCCCGAGCGACGTGGATGCCAAGCAAGCGCAAGTCCGCACGCTGCTGCGACGACGAGCCCCAGCAGCAGCGCCAAGACAAACCACGGATTCGTGAAGTGTTCAATCGAAGACTGCACACTTGCTGCATTCAAGGGCTGTTTCGTCTGTTGATCAAAGAGCGGAATCATCGAACTTCCCTTGTCTGCAAATGCGAGAAGTGACGAGGCGAGTGCTGAGGTGTTCACGATCATCGTGCGGCTATTCTCCCATCAAACCACCACAATGCGCAACTCCTCAACACTCTTCACTCACTCGCTTGTTGTCGCCGCCTTGACTGCCACCTGTGCGTGCGATCCGGTCGATGGCGCAGAGCGCTCAAAAGAATCCGCGCCACCTGCGACAAAGGCGAGCGACGACGGCAAAGAAAAGACAGGCAGCGACGCCGACAATCGCAAGGGAACGCACGGCCACGATCAGCCGAAATCTGCGGCAAAGTGGTACATCACGATGCACGGCGAACCCTCGGGAAACACTGTGCATGCTTTGAGCGGCGAAGGCGAGACGCTCGGAAACATTCTGCAAGATGTTCCGAAGTCGGCGGGCGGAGACGCCAAGAGTGTGCGCGGAATGCTGCATACAGGTGAGCATGGGCTGATGGTGGTGAGTGCGAGCATGGAAAACACGCGACTGCTTCGGTACGGCGCGCCGATCGCCGACGGCACGCTTCCGTTTGAGTCGGTCTTCTCTTCGAAAGCGCTCAAGAATTCTGATCTCGTGCATTCGTACGCCCTCGCTGTTGGCGCAGACGGCACGGTCTATGCGTCGAATCAAGACACAAACACAGTGAGCGCCTATCACGGCATCGGCACGGCGACTCCTGGCACACCCATTGCAGTTCCCGCAGAAATTGCGGGTCTCGGAGTGCCTCCTGGCACCATCGTGCCGCGCGCGCAAGTTTCGCCGCAAGGGGTGACAGAGATTCGCGGCATCGCAATCGGCGCCGATGGACTGCTCTA
>CAYHFW010000058.1:0-9974 GCA_964355975.1 uncultured Singulisphaera sp. | reverse complement strand
CTTGCTCGGCTCGGGAACTCGCGCGAGCGAAGATTCCGCCGCTGGTACGCAAGTGAGTGATGACAAGACGCCAAGGCAGCGTGGACGCGAGCGAGAGCCGCGCGAACTCAGTTACTCGAGCTCGATCGTCCAGTAGGCCTCGTCGAGGAATGTCTTCCACGACTGATACTTCGGGCTTCCAAGGCGCAGAGCGATCGCTGGATTGCGCCGCGGCTTGACGGCAGCGCGAATGAGTTTCATGCGCGCTTGTGTGGGAGTGCGGCCGCCCTTCCGCGCGTTGCACTTCACGCAGGCGCAGACGAGATTGGTCCATGAATTCGTGCCGCCCTGGACGCGGGGAAGCACATGGTCGAGCGTCAACTCGCGCGTCGAAAAGTACGCGCCACAATATTGGCACTGGTTTCCGTCGCGCGCGTAGATGTTGCGGCGATTGAGTTTGACCTGCTCCTTTGGAAATCGGTCATAGCCGAGGAGCCGAACGATCTTTGGAACCGCGATCACGAGTCGCGTCGTGGTGACCCAGTCGTGCACCTCGTGTTCATGGGCGTGCTGATACTCAGAGGCATCTTGCCAACTCATCAGGTCGTACGAAACATAATTGCCCGCCTCGACCGAAATGACTTCAGCGACTTCGCGTTGCAGCAGGGTGAAGGCACGGCGCGCGTTGACAACACGCAGTGCCGTGTAGAGCTTGTTGAGAACCAGAACTTTTGAGTCCAGCCCAGTGACCGCCGCAGTCAACACAATCTCCTAGCCCAAGCCGAAATGGCTTCGGTGCCAGAAGTCTAGCCCCATCTGCGCGTGTTGCCAGTTGAATATGTGAGTTCTTAGCAAAAGAATGGTTGCGATGAGAGCACAATCGGCGTTGTTGGGGGCAGATACTGCCCGAGTAACCCATGCACGAAATCATGCGCAAGGATGCCGTTTCGCCATGCAACGCGGTCGAATGCTGGCTCATCAATCGGTGCGCTCGGCGCAGGTGCAATGTCTTCAAGAATGCACAAGTCACATCGCGGGGCAACCATAGAAATCGCGCGCGTGAGGTGGTCATGCAGATCACGCATCATCGATGGAGCAATGAGAGCACTTGGATGAAGAACAGTCGCAACACCTTGAGCGGTGCGTGCATGCCAGAGTCGCATCTGCGCTGAGACGTCGCTGAGCAAGTGAGTGTGATGCGCAACAACGCCGAGTTTGTGCCCCGAACCATGCGCGGCGATTCGCGCGAGCGTCGTGTCGAGCCACGCCTCGAGTGCGGGCTTGCCGGGTCTCGTCCAATTGCGGATGTCCCCCGCGAAGAGATCGTCTGCAAAGGTGCCGCTCCAACAGAGCAGGGTGCATCCCGCTGGCGCTTCAATGAGCGCACGACCGAGCGACGCGGTCCATGCCTGATGCTGTGGATTGCCGCCGATCCAATAGAACTCGTGGGATAAAAAAGGCCCGCCTGTTGAGGGCGGGCCTTGGATCTGCGCTTGTGCGTGCGTCTGCAATGAGACGCGCGGGTTTGGGAGTGCGGCGAGCAGGTCGCTCATGCTTGACAGGCCTGACATGCTTGGCATGCGCGTCGTGTCATGAACTCTGTGCTCGCTCGGCCAGAGTGCCGATTACTTCGACTCTGAGGCGCCTTCGCGGCGTGTTTCACGCAGGCGTCGCGCCTTGCCTGTGAGTCCGCGCAGGTAGTAGAGCTTTGATCGGCGCACTTCTGCGTGACGGAGCACTTCAACCTTCGCAACTCGGTTTGAGTGCAATGGGAAGATGCGCTCGACACCTTCGTTGGCGACGATGCGGCGAATCGTGATGACCTTGTTGACGCCGCGACCCTTGGTCGAGAGCAGGACGCCTTGAAAGATCTGGACGCGCTCTTTGTCACCTTCGACGATGCGGTAGTGCACGTCAACGGTGTCTCCGATGCGCATTGTTGGAACGTCCGCGGCAGGCTTGAGATGCTTGGCCTCGACGCTCTCCATGATGGCGGTTCGATTCATTGTGAAATCCTCTCGTGGGCTGTATGCCCTGTTGTGAATGTGCCGTGGCAGCATGATCGTGTTGCGATCAGGCCGATCGAGCGATGCAACGTTGAGGCCTCGTCCTCAAGAGGTTGCGCATGGAGTGAATCGAGGTCCGGACGGCGTTCGCGCGTCCGTTTGATGCTCTCTTCGAGACGCCACCGCGCGATTGCTTGGTGGTCGCCTGAAAGCAGAACATCGGGAACAGTGTGCCCTCGCCATTCGCGAGGACGTGTGTAGTGTGGGCAATCGAGCAGGGGGTTTCCTGCTGGGTCGACTTTTGAAAATGAGTCTTCGGCGGCAGAATCTTCATGTCCGAGCGCGCCAGGAATGAGTCGCGCAACGGCATCGACGATTGTGAGCGCCGGAAGTTCGCCTCCTGAGAGCACGAAGTCTCCGAGCGAGATTTCTTCGAGGCCAAGCACATCGATCGCGCGTTGGTCGATCCCTTCATAATGGCCGCAAATCAGCATGATTCGCTCGCTTGTGGCGATCGCTGCTGCATCGGGCTGCGCGAACTTCTTGCCCGCTGGTGAGAGCAAGATGCGACGCGCTGGACGGGGGTCCTGCGCATCGACTGCCTCAACTGCGCAACTGAGCGGTTCACACATGAAGACCATTCCTGGTCCTCCGCCGAAGGGACGATCATCGACGCGGTTGTGGCCGCCTGCATCGCGACCAATCGACCACTTGCGAATGTCGTGCAGATGCACTTCGAGCAATCCCTGTGCAATCGCTCGCCCCACGATGCTCGTGCCAAGAACTGGCGCAAACATGTCGGGGAACAATGTGAGGATGTCGATTCGAAGTGTCATGACGCGATCGCGTTGGTCAGCCGGCGATTACTTCTTGTCAGCAGCGACTGCAGCGACCTTCTTTGGTGCGTTGCGACGTGCCTTCTGGCGAACCACTGCGAGCGATGTCTTGCCCTTGGTTCCGACGGTGTTGGCAATGCCAGCGCGTCGAAGAAGTGAGGTGACAGTCTCAGATGGCTGTGCGCCGACAGAGAGCCAATAGAGAGCGCGCTCGCTCTTGAGCTTCCACTGTTGACCTTCTGGAGCGGTTGGGCTGAACCATCCCAACTCTTCGATCACCCGTCCATCATTTGGCGAGCGCTTGTCAGCGGCGGAGAGACGATAGAACGGCGAATGCTTGCGACCGAAACGTTTGAGGCGAAGAACGACCATTGGGGGACTCCCTTGAACATGCCCTCCGCGGTGAGTCGATCGTCCAGCGGACGGGACCTCGCCGGATTCGCCGTTGGGCATCCCGTCGTAGTGGGAGCCGTGCGACAAACCTTTGGGGGGCTGATTGCGAGCCACGAAGCATAGCAAGGATCTCGCTACCCTCCAACCTATGACCGGATGGTGGATCTCAGATCTTTATCAGCAGGGTGACACCGTCGTCCTCATGAGTTGGTTGGTGTGGGTGGTCGTTTCGATCGTCTTGCATGAACTTGGCCATGGTTTCGCGGCACTTTGGGAGGGGGATACCACCCCGCGAGACACTGGGCACATCACATTGAACCCAATCGTGCACATGGGATGGTTCAGTTTGATTGCACTCTTGATCTTGGGAATTGCGTGGGGATTGATGCCCGTTGATCCGAGTCGATTTCGGCATCGTCGCAAGGGATGGGTCATCGTTGCCGCGGCTGGTCCAGCCGTGAATTTGGCGTTGAGTGCAGTGTGCATCGTGGTGTGCGCACTGGTGATGGCTTACGGAACAGAGAGTGAGCCGCTCGCGACCAACCTTCGCATCCTTCTCCTCACGGGAGCGTGGCTCAACATCTATCTCATGGTCTTCAACCTGATTCCGATCCCGCCGCTCGATGGATCAAAGATTGTCGAGGGATTCTCCTACCGCGCGTCGCAATTTTATGCGCAGCCTGCAGTGCAGCAGTTTGGCCTTCTCGCGATCTTCATTTGTGTCTTCTGGACCAACCTTGGAAGTATGCTGGTCGATCTGATTCAGACAGCGACCGCGTTTGCGGTCGCTGTGCTCGTCGCGCTGCTCCCGACGGCGTCGTAGCGAACCACGCCTTGCACGGCGGTCATCAAGACTTGGGGAGACTCATCCATCCAATTGCATGCGAGTGGATTGCGGTCGAGCGCAACGAAGTCTGCGTGTGAGCCAGGGGTGAGTTGGCCGAGGTGTTGCGCGCTGCTCAGACACTCTGCAGCGCCGGTGGTGTAGGCAGCGATCGCTTCGCGCGCGGTGAGATTCTGGTTTTCGCCGTAAGTCTTGCCGTCGAGCGCCTGCCCGGTGATGGCGATGCGCATTCCCTCGAGCGGATCGGCCGATGCAATTGGCCAGTCAGATCCGAACGCGAGTCGCGCGCCAGCGGTGAGAAATGAGCGAAACTGAAAGAGGCGATTGTTGCGGTGGTCGCCGAGGCGTGTGCGCGCGAGGGGTGCGTCAGTGGCTTTGTGAAAGGGCTGCATGCTGATGAGGCGATTGCGAAACCGTGCGATGGAGTCTGGATGAACCGTCTGCGCGTGCTCGAAGCGGGTGCGAAGTTGAGGGTCACTCGCGATCGCCGCACGCAAGAGTTCGGCAAGTGCGCGGTCGCCGATGGCGTGCACAGAGGGTGAGTAACCGGCATGCAACACCTCATGCATCCACTCGGCGAGTGTGCCTTCGAGTGCGTGTTCCATGAGCGAACCTCGTCGCTCAGTTGTGCTCGTCGCGTCGCAGTAGTCGTCGAGCATCGCTGCGGTCGATGATCCGAGTGTGCCATCGGCGAATGACTTGAATCCGATGATGCGCAGAAAGTCGTCACCGCGAATTGCATCGGCGCGCGCGAACGCAAGCGGGCGATCGCGATCGAGAACGGTCGCGCGAATTCGCAGTGTGAGGGAACGGTCATCGCGTGCGGGCGCGAGAACTTGTTCGATGTCGTCGAGATATTCCATCGCGCCGACTGTGGTGACGCCCAGCGAGAGCATGTGCGCGCATGCATCGCGGCACGCTTGTTGACGCATCGCGTGCGTGGGCGACGGAATGCGCGGATTGAGCACTTTCCATGCAGCTTGCTCGATAAGCAGCCCAGTTGGATGGCCCAGCGCGTCGCGCACGATGGTGCCGCCCGCGATGTCGCTGCGCAGATCGAGCAGGTCGAGCACAGGTTGATTGACGAGTGCGACATGTTGGTCGCAGCGCCACGCAATGGCGGGGCGATCGCCAGCAGCACGAAGCCACGTCAGATCTGGGCGGGTGCCATCCCAATGTTGTTCGTTCCATCCAAATGCTTCGAGCCACTGGTCAGAGGCGAGTTGTGCAGTGTGGGACGCAATGAGTCGGTCGAAGTCATCGCGACTCTTCGCTAGAGAGAGGTCGAGCCGCCGCATGAAGAGTCCGCCCATCAGCAGATGCGCGTGCGAATCGATGAGGCCAGGAAGAATCCACGCGCCGCGAAGTTCAAGGGTGTCGCTGCAGCGCGCGCTCGCCGGCGATTCGTGGTTGAGTGACTCGACGCGTCCATCGACGATCGTCATCTGCTTGGCCCACGGACGAAGTGGATCGCCCGTCCAAATGTGCGCATTGGTGATCTGACGAATTGGCATCGAGAGAGAAGGTACGCGTGGGGGACACAACTTCGAAGGGTGAGCGTTGCCCTATCCTTCCTCAGATGAAATCGATTTGCCTATTGGTTGCGCTTGCTTCTGTCGCTGCGGGATGCGGAGATTCGACTGCGGTGCCGAAGCCTCCGACTGCAGCTGGAACGACGAATTCAGAATCGAACAACCCGCGCGCACCACAGCAGCCCGCGACCATTCCCGCTGCTGCGCCAAAGCGAAGCGCGCCTGCGAATCCAACGGGCGTCGCATCGACGGCGCAGATTCCGCCTGCGACACCAAAGTCAGATGCTGCCGCGATGAAAGTGTCGTCGGCAGAGTCTGATGCCAAGATCGTCGAAATCGCAGGCTTCGTCATGCCGAAGCCCGCAACATGGCAGTGGCAGACACCATCGATGCAGTTTCGTGCCCTTCAATATTCGGTGCCTGGCGTTGGCGAGTCTGGCGCAGCAGAGGTCGTCTTCAGCGTCTTCGCCGCAGGTGATGGCGGTCCCATCGATATGAACATCAAGCGCTGGGTTGGTCAGTTTCGAAACGACGATGGATCTGAAGCCGCGGCCAAAATCGAAGATCGCACAATCGCTGGACTGCCAGTGAAGTGGATCGAACTCGCAGGTCGCTATCAAGGAATGGGTCAAGCGGCGCCACGCCCAGACATGATGCAACTTGGCGCAATTCTTCAAGCGCCTGATCGAACGATCTTTATTCGACTCGTTGGATCACGTGCGACCGTCGAAGCGGCTCGTAAGGACTTCGAAGCGATGGTTGCGGGTGTTACTGAACCGGTCACTGCGCCGAAGTGAATCGTCGATTGACTTCGTTCCAGTTGACGACATCCCACCACGCCGCCAAGTAGTCAGCGCGGCGATTCTGGTAGTTCAAGTAGTACGCGTGCTCCCAAACATCGATGCCCAGCAGCGGCGTGCCTGCAACATCAACGAAACCCTTCATCAGTGGATTGTCCTGATTGGGGGTTGAGGTGATGGCGAGTGAGCGATCGCTCTTGACGACGAGCCACGCCCATCCCGAACCGAATCGCTTCATTCCAGCCTCTGCGAACGACTTCTTGAATGCATCCATCGAACCAAACGCGCGGTCGATCGCGGCGGCGAACTCGGTGCTCGGCGCTCCGCATTCGCCCTTTGGCGCCATGAGCATCCAGAACATCGAGTGGTTCCAGTGTCCGCCACCGTTGTTGCGCACCACTGCGCGAATCGTTTCTGGAATTGATCCAAGTTGGGCGCAGACCTCGTCGAGCGTCCAGTTTTCGTAGGCGGCTTGGCCATCGAGCGCTTTGTTGAGATTGTCGACATACGCCTGATGGTGCTTTGTGCGGTGGATCAACATCGTCTTGGCGTCGATGGTTGGTTCGAGTGCGGCGTCTGCGTATGGAAGTGCTGGAAGTGTGAATGGCATGGGTAGTCCTTTGGAATGTGAAGGATAGCGGTCGATCGATTGCGTGGCGGCGCTAAGAAAGTTGCGCGCGCACTACCCTTGCGAGATGCGCAGTGCGATCCGACTCATTGATGCAGCAGCAAATCGTGCGGTCGAAGCGGCGCGCGTGCTCGAAGATGTTGCGCGATTCTGCGCAGACAACGCTGCGCTCACTGAGCAATACAAGGCACTTCGCCACGCGCTCGTGACCGCGCTCGCACACATTCCATCGGGGCTGCGCGAGGCACACCGCGATCTTGCGGGCGATGTGGGCACAACGATCGAGGGAGCAAATGAGGGTTCGCGGCCGAGTCTCGCCGCACTGGCATCTGCCAATGGATCGCGCCTCACTGAGGCGCTGCGAACGCTCGAAGAGGGATCAAAGTTGCTTGCGGCCGAGAGCCCGATCTGGCAAAGCATTGAGTCGCTTCGATATCACGCCTACACGCTCAATGCGCAACTCACACTCCGACTTCAATCAACGCAGAGTCGGCAGTGGCGGGTCTGCGTCTTGTTGACCGAGTCTCTTTGCAAGCATCCGTGGCGTGAAGTGCTCGCTTCTGCGCTCGCCGCGGGTGCAGACTGCATTCAGATTCGCGAGAAAGAGATGTCGAGCGCAGAACTCGTCAAACGCACGCAGAGTGTCGTCGAACATGCGCACATGGTCGGAGCAAGCGTGATCGTGAACGACCGAGTTGATGTCGCGCTCGCAGCGGGAGCCGATGGAGTGCACCTCGGTCTTGGCGACATCACGGTCGCGGCCGCGCGGCGAATCGCAGGACGATCGTTGCTCATCGGCGCGACGGCGCACAACGCAGCCGAAGCGCACGCAGCCATCGAAGCAGGTGCCGATTCGTGCGGCGTTGGTGCAATGTTCGCCTCACGCGTCAAGCCCGACCAACCTGCGGCGGGTGCGCAGTGGATCGCCGAGTTCATCTCGCGCTGGCCAGCCATGCCGCACCTTGCAATCGGTGGAATCACTCCTAAGAACGCAGCGCAACTTCGCGCGGTCGGCTGTCGAGGTGTCGCCGTGTCGACCGCTGTCTGCGGCGCAGATGATCCTGGTGCGCAAGTCGCGGCCCTGCGCGAGATCTTCGCGTGACAGCGAGTGCGACTGATCGTCGAGTGACTCGAGCGCAGCTCGAACTGCTCGGAACTGGCACGAGTTCGGGAGTGCCTGTGATCGGCTGCGACTGCACGACGTGCAAATCGACCGATCCGCATGATCAAAGGCTTCGCACGAGCGCCGTGCTTCGCTTTCGCGATCCCACTGGTGTCGATCGAGTCTGGCTGCTCGACGTTTCTCCCGACCATCGCACGCAAGCACTCAAGAGTGGAATCCGCCGCTGTGATGGAATTCTCATCACCCATGCGCACGTCGATCATGTGTGGGGACTCGACGAAGTGCGTCGCTACAACGTGATCATGGATACGCCGATCGACCTCTACGCAGATGAGGCGACGCTCGCAGATCTGCAGCGCGTCTATCAGCACATCTTCGAGTCAAGTCGAAATGTGAATGACTCGTTCGTTGCGAACTTGATCGCGCACCGCGCTTCGCCGGGCATCTCGATCGATCGGCATGGGATTCGACTGACGCCATTCACGGTCTTGCATGGACGGCTGCCAGTTCTCAGTTGGCGCATTGAAGCGATCGACGGCGGCGATGGCGGGGGACTCTTTCCTCTCGTCTACTGCACCGATGTCTCTGGCTTTCCGCCAACGGCCTATCACCACCTCGAGGGGTTGCAATTCTTGGTGCTTGACATGCTTCGATTTCGAGCGCATCCGACGCACTTCACCGTCGACCAGGCGGTCGCGTATGCGGGGGAGATTGGCGCCAAAAACACGGTGTTTGTGCATATGACGCATGACATCCTGCACAGTGAACTCGACCCCCGGCTGCCCCTCGGAATGAAGCTCGGTTTCGATGGCATGCAGTTGCCCAATCCACCTTGCTAATATCCCGAACTCCTTATGGCTCAAATTCGCGAAATCAAGAAACGAATGATCGCAGTGCGCACGATTCAGCGCATCACCAAGACGATGCAGATGATCGCCACCGCGAAGTTCACTGCGGCGCTGCAACGATCAAAGGCAACTCGTCCATACACCGAGCGCATTCGCGCGCTTGTCGCTGAGGTTGCATCCGCTGCGGGCGATGTTGCGAATCCACTCTTGGGTGGTCGTGGCAAGGCAGTGGGCAAAGAGATTCTGCTCGTCGTGAGTTCAGACCGTGGACTCTGCGGCGCATACAACGGAAGCATTCTGCGAACCGCGATGGCTGAGATTCGCAAGCGACGTGCTGAGAAGCGCGAGATGATCATTGAGACCGCAGGCAAGAAAGCCGTCGCATTTTTTCGCTTTCAGAAGATTGATGTTGCAGAGCGCCACGCGTTTGGTGACAAGCCTGCGTTCGCTGACGTCGCAGCGCTCGCCGATCGGTACATGGCTGATTATGTCGCGGGCAAGGTCGACGCTGTGTACGTCGCCTACATGCGTTTCGCCTCAACCTCGCGCCAAGTGCCTGAAATCATGCAGTTGCTGCCACTCACGCTTGAGGGGGCGCTCGCGATTCGCGGCGCTGCAACTCTGTATGAGTATCGCCCAAGCGCTGAGGAGCTGTTGAACGAACTCTTGCCAAAGTCGGTCAAGGTTTCGCTCTTTCAGGCAATGAATGATGCGGTTGTGAGCGAGAATGTGATGCGCATGGTTGCAATGAAAGCCGCGACCGACAACGCAAGCGGACTCGGTCGCACGCTCAAGCGCAACTACAACCGCGCGCGTCAGGCGAAGATCACGACAGAACTCACAGAAATCGTTTCGGGTGCAGCGGCGCTCGAGTGAACTGACGCTGGTTTAGTCGAGCTCGCAGCGCACCCTCAATTCACCCATCCATCTTGATCGCGGCGGAATGCTTCACTCGGCGCTCAAACAGCCCTCGCCGAGCTGCGCA
>CAYHFW010000057.1:0-9992 GCA_964355975.1 uncultured Singulisphaera sp. | reverse complement strand
AAAGTCGCAATCTGATAAACAAAAGTGTCTCAAAGGTATTGACACGTTCCGGATCGCGAACTCGCCTCTTGCGCGCTGAACGCTAGACTTTCGTGCGCAATCTGCGTTTCTACACCCGCAATTTCACCTGGAGTGCCGCATGTACGGAATGGTTAACAAGGCGATTGAAGATCTCGTCACGATCAACTTTGGCGACGACAAATGGATCGCAATCAAGCGCAAGGCCGGCATCGAGGTCGACGCGTTCGTGAGCAACGAAGGCTATCCAGACTGCATCACATACGGGCTCGTCGCAGCGGCGTCCGAAGTGCTCGAGTTACCTGTCAACAAGATTCTCTTTGCATTCGGCGAGTTCTGGGTGCTGCACACAGCCAAGAGCGGCTACGGCGATCTTCTCAGCGCGGCTGGCCGCGACATGCCTGAGTTTCTCGACTATCTCCCGCAGTTTCACACGCGCGTCGCGCTGATGTTTCCGCACTTGAAACCACCGCGCTTTGAGTGCAGCAACCGCGAGAGCAATCGAGTCACGATGCACTACTACAGCGAGCGCCCTGGGCTCTCAGTGTTCGTCGAGGGACTGCTGCATGGCGTCGCGAAACTCTACGAAACCGCTGCGAAGGTCGAGCAAACACGCTTCAAAGACAAGGGTGATGATCACGATGAATTCGTCGTCTCTTGGGGTGACGCGATCAAGTAATCCAGAGCGTGCCATCGATGCTCAACGCCGAACAGTTCGATCGAATCTTTCCGTTTCATGTCGTGCTCGACGAATCGCTGCGCGTGCTTTCTGCTGGTTCTGTGCTGCTGCGAATCTGTCCATCGCTCGTGACCGGGGTTGCATTTGACGCATGCTTTTCTCTCTCTCGCTTTGGGATGGAGCCGAATCAGAAGTTCGACCGCGACTTCATTCTGAAGCAACAGGACACACTGTTCATCTTCAAATCGGCGACCACGCCGCTTGTGCTCCGGATGCAAGTGATCGCGCTTGACGATCCGACGCGTTACTGCTTCGTTGGATCACCGTGGCTTCGCACTCCGGCCGAGATGCGCGAATTGACTCTGGTACTCAAAGACTTCGCGATGCACGATTCGACCGTCGACCTCTTGCAGCTCATTCAGTCGACTGGACGAACACTCGAAGATGCAAAGCGACTCGCATCGAAGCTTGAGGTGCAGCGCAATGACCTGAAGCAACTCATCGACACAGCGAATGCGCCAATCGTAGGTATTGATTCGGCAGGGCTCGTACTCGAGTGGAACCAATCGACGCAGCGCCTCACTGGGTACACAAAGCCTGAGGCGCTCAACGTTTCGTTTCTCGACACGCATGTGCACCCGAGCAGCCGTCCTGAGGTCGAGAAGATGATTGCCGCGGCGCTTGCGGGCAACCCGACTCCGCTGCTTGAGTTTGAAATGATTACGAAGGATGGCGCGCAGCGACTCGTGTTCTGCAGCGCATCGCCACGACATGACGCAGCGGGTGCGGTGATTGGTGCGATCTTGGTCGGGCAAGACATCACCGAACTCGGCGAGTACCGATCGACTCTTGAACAGCGCGTCGAAGAGCGCACAAGACAACTCTCACTCTCGAATGCCGAACTGTCGCGCGCGATGAGATCAAAAGATGACTTTCTCTCGGCGATGAGCCATGAGTTGCGCACGCCGCTCACCGCAGTGCTTGGGCTCTCAGAACTTCTTTCTGAGGGGGTCTACGGGCCGCTCGCCCAAACTCAGATCAAACCAATCGCCACGATCGGCGAGAGTGGCCATCACCTTTTGTCGCTCATCAACGACCTGCTCGATGTCGCAAAGATTGGAGCGGGCAAGATCGACTTGGCATGGTCGATTGCCGATGTGCGGGGCGTCTGCGAGGCTGCATGGCGCCTCGTGACGCCGATGGCCCAGAAGAAACACCAAGTCATGACGACTCGGCTCGATCCAGCGGCTCGAAACATTCGTGTCGACGAACGGCGTCTGAAACAGATTCTGGTCAACCTGCTCTCGAATGCGGTGAAGTTCACTCCCGATGGCGGCCGCGTCACGCTCGAGACGCAGGCTGACCTCGTCGCGCAGACACTCACGTTTTCAGTGCGCGACACGGGCATCGGCATCGCTACAGAGGATCTCGCCCGACTGTTCACGCCATTCACTCAACTCGACTCGAGGCTCGTTCGGCAGTACTCGGGCACTGGTCTCGGTCTCACACTCGTGAGCTTGCTCACCGAACACCACGGCGGCCATGTCTCGGTGCAATCCACACTCGGTGAAGGAAGTTGTTTCAGCGCAACCCTTCCGTGGCAAGAGAGCGTGCCGACCCCCGCGCACGGTGTCGATCGCCCAAGTGTGAACGCAATTGCATCCCCTGTCGCGCAGGACGAGCCGACGCGCGCATTGATGGCGCGCTCACCGGTGATTGTCAATGCTGATGACAATGACGCGAGCCTCGGAATGCTCGGTGATTTCTTGCGCAGAGAGGGCTTTCGAGTCATTGACGCTCGAGATGGCGCCGAAGCGATTGCCTCTGTCTTCAAGCATCATCCTGCGCTTGTGCTCATGGATCTGCAAATGCCAGCCATGGATGGCCTGAGTGCGATCCGTGCGCTTCGATCGAACAGTGCGTTTGAGCAAACACCCATCATCGCCCTCACCTCGCGCGCGCTTGTGGGCGACCGAGAATTGTGCATCACCGCTGGGGCGAGTGGCTACCTCACCAAACCCGTGAATCTGCTCGCACTACTTGAGATGATCCATCAACTTCTTCTCAAGAGAGATCCGAAGTAAGTGAGCGATCAATCTGTCATTCTCATCATCGATGATGACGATGGAGCGCGTGAAGTGCTTGTACGGTTGCTCGATGGACTTGGACATCAGATTCAAACAGCGTCCAATGGCATCGAGGCGCTCGAGCGAGCAAGTGCGTTGCAGCCCGACCTTGTGCTACTCGACGTGATGATGCCAGGGATCGACGGCTACGAGGTGTGCAGACGCCTGCGTGATGATGCGCAACTGTGCGATGTCCCCATCGTCATTCTGTCCGCCCTCGACGGCAGAGACGCTCGAGTCAAAGGAATCGAAGCGGGTGCCGACGACTTTTTATCAAAACCTGTCGATGGACTTGAACTCCGCGCGCGAGTCACCACGATTCTGCGCTTGAATCGTTCCAAAAAGTTGATCAGGCAGGCGGTGGTAATCGCACAGGCGCACGCTGAGCTGCAAGATGCCTATGAAGAAACCCTCAATGGATGGGTGCGCGCCCTCGACCTGCGCGACAACGAGACCGAGGGGCACTCGCAGCGCGTCGCACTCTTGACCGTTGCCTTCGGGCGCTCGATGGGATTCGCAGAGGGCACACTCACGCACCTGCGACGGAGCGCCCTGCTGCACGATATTGGCAAGATCGGTGTGCCCGATGCGATTCTGCACAAGCCGGGGCCACTCACCGATGCGGAATGGGTGATCATGCGCAGGCATCCGAAACTTGCGTACGACATGCTCGTACCGATCGCATATCTGCGACCCGCGTTGGACATTCCTTACTGCCATCACGAGCGATGGGATGGTTCGGGATACCCGCGTGGGCTCTGCGAGTACGAGACGCCACTGCACGCGCGCATGTTTGCACTTGTTGACTCTTGGGATGCACTGAGTTGCGACCGTCCCTACCGCAAGGCGTGGGACCAAGAGCGCATCATCGCACACTTGCGCGTGAACTCTGGCTCGCAGTTCGATCCAGATTTGGTCGAACCCTTCCTCGCGCTTGTTGCGGGCGACGACGCGGGGCATCTTGTGACTACTATCTCGTGAGTTTTAGAACATCCGATGATTGACCGGCCAAACATTCTCATTGTTGACGATGATCCAATCGCACGCGAAGTGCTTCGAGCGATCATGAATGACCTCGGCGCACACCTCGTCTTCGCCGAGAGCGGAACCGAAGCACTCGCGAAGGCTGACGAGTGCACCCCCGATCTCATGCTGCTCGACGTCATGATGCCTGGACTGGACGGGTTTGAGGTCTGCCGGCGGGTGCGTGCAAACCCAAAGCTTGTCGATGTTCCTGTCGTCATGGCGACGGCGCTCGACGATCTCGACTCGAAACTGAAGGCGCTCGAGGCTGGTGCGGATGACTTCGTGACCAAGCCCATCAACCGAGTCGAACTGCACGCGCGTGCGCAGACCATTTTGCGCCTGAACCGCAATCGACAACTTGTGAAGCGACAGGCAGAACTTGAAAATGCGCTCGGGGCACTCACGACGAATTTCGATGCGGTGCTCAAGGCGGTGGTGACGGGGCTCGATTTACGAATCAAGCCAGACGGTGGTCACACGCAGCGCGTCACGAAGTTGACCGTTGCGATTGCGCGGCGCATCGAGATACGCGAAGAAGAACTCGTGCACATCCGCCGCGGCGCCCTGCTGCATGACATCGGCACGCTCAGCGTGCCTGAGGCGATCCTGAGCAAATCTGGCGAACTGACGGCAAGCGAGCGGGCGATCTTGCACCATCATCCACAGTACGCACACGATCTGTTGTCGTCGATCGAAGAACTGCGTTGCGCCCTTGACATTCCATACTGCCATCACGAACACTGGGATGGCACCGGATACCCCCGCAAGCTCAAAGGAACAGAGATCCCAATCGCAGCACGAATCTACGCGGCCGCGGATGCGTGGGAGTCGATGTCACATTCGGATGGCACTGGGAAGGGTGACGCGAAAACAGCCTCGCAATACCTCGAGTCAAACGCAGGCACACTTTTTGACCCAGCGATTGTTGCGGTGCTGCTCGACGTAGTCAAAGAGACGCATCGAAACGTTGGTCCAAGACGCTCCTGACCCGATTCGCCGCACCGATCAGAACGCCAACTGCAATTGAACGCGTGCGACGGCTTGGCCTGTTGCGCCTGAAGTTTCATCCGAGCGATAGTCGGCGCCTGTGATTGAGCCGTTGTAGATACCGTTCTGAAAGAGCAGCGCGCCAACGACATATCCGATGTCGGCAGAAATCTTGAGCTGGTTCTTCAAGAGGTAGTAGTTCGTGCCAATCGAATAGATCTGGAAGTGCTGGGCGTTGATCGATGATGCATTTCCGGCCGTGCCAACACTCGTGACATTGATTGTTCCACCGCTGACGTTGAGATACTCCCAGCGCGCAACGAGTTCGAGCGCGTCTGAGACGAAGTATCCGCCTTGGATCACAGCACCGTACGAATTCACCGCTGCTGCCGCGCCAGGGCGCGCGTAGAAGGTGTTTCCGAGGAAGGATCCAAAGAGACTCGCGCCGTTCGAACGCCATGCGATGTCGGTCGTGTACGAGATGTTCATTCCATCGCTATTGCCGATGAATGCGTCGTTCTGCGCATTCTGCGATCCGCCCCGCTGCCAGTTGTAGGCCGCGCCGACTTGAAGACCTTCATCGCTGCCTCGGAAGGACATCATCTCTTTGAACTGACTCCAATTGCCCGCAACCTTCCAATCGATGCGCCCTGCAGTCGCCCATTCGGTGTTGTTGCCAGAACTTGTCGCGGCGAGCACTGAGTTTGTGTTTGTCCCAATCGATGCAATGTTTCTGTTTCCGCCACCGTCGTTGTAGTTCACCAAGATGCGCCAACTGTCTGTTTCGTACTGCAACTCGATTCCTTGAATGAAGTCAGTCTTGAAATATGAGTTGACGACCGAGCGCTCGACAAGTTGCATCGCCGATGACTTGCTCCACTCTTCGAGGTTGTAATTGCTCTTGTACTGCCCGCCCTTGAGCGACCAGCCATTGCCGAAATCCTTGCGGATGAATGCGTCGTCAAGCGCCGGAGCATTCGATGTGACCTGCGAGCCTGAATCAGTCTGCAGTGTCGCGCCGTTTTGGTTGAAGGCAAACTTGAACAGGTAGGTCCAACTTGGGTCAAGCACATTTCCAGAGAAAATCAACTCTGCGCGGCGCACTTCGGTTCCGTACTCGCTCGATTCTGCCTCGACTGAGTTCGCTCCCGCTCGGCTCGTCGTGGGCTGATAGTTGTACGCAAAGCGTGCCTGCATCAGTCCCGCGACATTGAGTTTGAAATTGCCGTCGGGGCTTGCAAGAAAGAACCCCTTGTTCCATCCGGCGGTCACTGCATCACTCTGCAAGCTCGCGCGCGATTCAGCATCGGCGAGTACATCGACGACAACGCCGCGAATCTCTTCGGCACGCTGTTGCGTGAGCCACTTGTCGCCGTTCTCGTTTCGCAGAGCCGCAATCTCAGCGTCGTGGCGCTTCTCCATCGCTGCCATCTGATCGCGCAGTTTCGAAATCTCGTCCATCGCCTGCATGGGCATCTGCTGCGAGTCATCGCTGCTTGCAATGGCGGTCGAAACGATCAGGCATGAGAGTGTGGTTGCAAACGCGTGTGGCATGCGGTCTCCTCGTAGAGTTGAACTCGAACGGTAGAGCGTTTGGTGCGTCTGCGCAACCTGCTTGGCCCGTTGTGCACAGGCTGTCGCACAGAGTGCAGTGCGCGCACATCGCCGCTCTCAAATCGCGGAATACTTGCTTGCAATAATGAGAAACGCGCTCACTCTCTGCGCAAACGAATCTGCTCTACTTCTTTTCCCACACATCCGCGACATCCTTCGAACATTGCCGACGAATTCCGTTGGAATCCATCAGTTTTTCGGTTGCCGATTCGATGTCACTGCGGCGCATGACGAGCCGCTCGGGCCCGATCTCGTTGAACTCGAAGACCACAAACTCATCCTTGAGATCACGGAGCAATTGGACGAATTCACGAAAGTTCAAGAATGTCTTTCCGTTGACTGTTTTCACCGTCTGCCCTGGCGCGACTTCATAGCCGCGCGCGATCGGGCTCGACAGAAGCGGGCTCGCGACGGAGACGAATTGTTTGCCGCCGCTTGGAAGGTCATTGCCGATGTACGGAGTGATCGGACTCTGCGCATAAATCATCCATGCGTTCACCTCACTCAGAAGTGACAGAGTCAGTGGGCTGAAGACGAGCGGCCCATACATGAGATAGGGATAGTTGCCATCCACCCAGTCGCTGATCACACCTTCGCCGCGCAACAGAGCAGTCAGTTCGAACGTCATCGGCTTGCCGCCGCGAATAACTTCGACTGGGTAGGTTGCCTTGGATGGCGTCGCGACAAAGCGCCCGACGGCGCAATCGACTCCGACCTTGCGATCGCCTTCGATTGTGATCTGGCCTTTGTTGTCGACAGCCGATCCGTTGACGGATGTGATGATGTCCCACGGAGCAAGCGGTCCTCCCCGCTGATCGATCACGACGACTCCAGTGACATCACTCGCCACCGCGAGTTTCGCGCGCAGCGCTGGATTCTCGAGCGTCTGCACTGCGACATTCCACACCGAGTCGCCATCGACCTTGCCCGCTTTGACCTCGTCAAGAAAGCGCTTGATCTCTTCGGTGGCAATGAGATACGAGATGTTGTCGGCCTCGGCGCTGTCGATCCCGCTGAATGCGAGCCCTGCGATGACCCCGTCGACGAATGCGGGTCCACCGCTGTTGCCGTGGTTGACCGCAGCGTCCACCTGAACGCGCATCCCTTCTTCGCCGCGATTTCCGATGTCCGCCCACTCGGTGCGTGAGATCACACCGCTCGTCGTCGAGAGCGCATCGCCGCCGAGCGGATAGCCCATCACCGTCACCCGCGACCCTTCCTTTGGAAGTCCATCGAGCAGCGCAACCGGCGGATGGTTTTTGATGAAGTCAGCATCGGTGATCTCGAGCAGCGCAAGATCGCGCCATGGGTCGATCGCAATCAACTCGACCTGAATCGGCAATGATGTTTGCGACGATTCGATGAGAATCTCGCTCGCTTCGGCTGTGACGTGGGCGTTGGTCAAGATGCGTCCGGGCGCGATCACGACGCCTGATCCACCGATTCCGCGAGGCGTCTCGCGTTTCCACGGTGTGATTGGCGAGCGCAGTTCTTGCTTGACCGAAATCTGTACGACAGACTTGCGAAGATCTGCTTCTGTTGTTGATGCACTCGCGGGCGATGCCTCGGTGGGCGGTGTGAGCGGTGTGGACGGCTGGGATTGCGGCGCCTGAGCAGCGGTTGATGCGGCAATGCATGAACAAGCCCCGATGACGCACAGTGTTGACTTCATCATCGAAGTGTAACGGTCTGCCATGGATACCCTCACCGCGCACACCGCGTGCCACACATGAGCTCACAGCCTCGCAATCCATTGCATGGACTCACTCTCGAGACCATCCTCACAACGCTCGTTGAGCGACATGGTTGGGAACAACTCGCCACGCGCATCAACATTCGATGCTTCACCGTCAACCCGACCATCTCGTCGAGCCTTGCGTTTCTGCGCAAGACCCCGTGGGCACGTGAGAAGGTCGAGTCGTGGTACCTCTACGACTTGCGCCACGGGTACGGGTGAGCGTTCGTGCGTCTGTCCAGACTTGCATACTCCTTGCGCTCCGAGAATTCGACAGCTCGCTGCGCGTAGATCAACAGCAGTTGCATCACCAGAACCGTCAGGCGCCGCGAAGCGCGCGCAAGAGTGTGACCACCTCCACCGACGCAGCCTGCCAAGTGAGTGCAATCCGCTCGCAAGCCTCGAGAATGTCATTGATCCGTGCGTCGTCATCACGCGGCATAACGGACTTCCGAGAGCACGCGGGCGCGAATGTCTGACTTCATGCCGCCGATTGAAACGACATCCACTGAGCAACCGAGCGCCTCTTCAAGAATCAGCCGCGTGCCTGAGAGGTCGAACAAGCTTGCGCTCGGGCCCATTTCAACCAGGATGTCGACATCCGAGTCCGCGCGCGCATCCCCCCTGGCGATGGAGCCGAACACTCCAGCGCGCAGCACATGGTGTTCGCGCAGGATCGGCTCGAGTCGCCGCAGGGTCTCAAGTACCTGATTCAGAGTCGCCACACCCTTCAGTGTAAGGGCTTGAGTGGTGCACGCAGGGGGTTCGCGCGGAGACATCTCCCGGCTTGGGTCGAAGGGAGCCGCGTCACCTGCCTGGTGGAGCGCGCGCGATCACCTTGTGAAGCACGCGTCAGAGCACCGAGGCGGCTGGTGCCAATGAAGCGGTGAGGATTCACCTCGGGGGTCAGGGTGTTCGCGGTGTGGTCGTCGCGGCGGCGGATGGTGGCGGCGGCTCGGACGACTCGTATCGGGCGAGCGTTGCATTCATCTCGGCAAGGATCCCCTCGACGGGCTTGCCTGCCTCGTACAACGCCACAACTTCTCGTTGCACTTCGATCGCCTTGGCCTTGTCGCCGAGTTCCCAGTGCGCGCGGGCGAGCGTGTCCAGAAAGTCACCATCCTTTCGCCCGGAGAGCTCGACAGCGCGCTGGGCGTAAGTGAGCAGCAGGTCCAGCCTTCGAACCGGAGATTCAGGCGCGAGTTCTGTGAGCCCACCCCACGCGATCGCGTTCCAGTCCGTCGCCGAAAGATCCGCCAGGTCGTGCTCCTGCGCTGCACCGACCAGTTGAAATGTGAGATGCCAGTCCTTGGCTTTCATGGCCTCCCTCAAGGGGCGGATGCGCTCAGCTTGCTCAGCATTCGCCTTCGCGCGCACGGCTCGCCTCTCGAATGAAACCTCACCGACCACGATCAGCGCCGGAACGCGCATCTCTCTGTTAAATCTCGGATCGCCGAGCACCTCGGTCTGAAATGCTGCGACAGCGTCATGTGTCGCGCCAACTGCGACGATGCGCTCGGTGAGTTGTGCGCGCACCTGCTCGACCTCGGCCATGCGTGCGTGGTAGGGCACCCATCGCGCGGGCATGGGAACGCCACTCCACAGGCGGATCGTCTTGTCCCAACTCCCGCTCACGAGCGTCTTGCCGTCTGGGCTGAAGTCGACACTGGCGATAGAGCCTTCGTGCCCTCGCAGTGGATCGCCGAGCGGCTTGCCGGTTGCGGCATCCCACAGACGGATCGACTTGTCCATGCTCCCGCTCGCGAGCGTCTTGCCGTCTGGGCTGAAGGCGACACTGAAGACCTGC
>CAYHFW010000056.1:0-10367 GCA_964355975.1 uncultured Singulisphaera sp. | reverse complement strand
AGACTTGCTCGGCTCGGGAACTCGCGCGAGCGAAGATTCCGCCGCTGGTACGCAAACGGTCACAGTCCTCGCGCCAAGTCCTGTTCTTTGGAATGAATGACCCTCTTAATGATGCGTTCTTTCCAAAGAACGGGTGCGAACGCGAACGCGATCCACCAATCCAGCGTGAACGCGGCGGAATGCTTCACTCGGCGCTCAAACAGCCCTCGCCGAGCTGCGCAGACTTGCTCGACTCGGGAACTCGCGCGAGCGAAGATTCCGCCGCGGATACGCAAGCGCACTTCCTCCGGAGGGCGACGGCCCTGGCGAGTTTGCAAGCCGAGCCGGAGTCTTCGTAGGCGAGGCGCAGCATGTTTGAGTCCAGGGTCGTTGACCTGCGGAGGTCACCGTTGTTGGCTCGGCTCAGAAACTCGCGCACGCGAAGATTCTGCGCCCTGCTGCGCGGTCGCCTGCTAGCGCTGTTGGCGCAACTGTCGCTGCCACGACTCGGCCATTGCATCGTCGAAGAGTGTTGGGGTGGCTTTGCGCGCGAGTAGTCGCGCGATGCGGTCCATCTCGATGCGCTCTTGCGCCCGTCGAGCAATGCGTTCGCATTCGCCGCGCGTTGCCGCTGGATCTGCTCCATCGCTGGGAATTTCTCGGCACAACTGCACGATCGCATAACCGTTGTCGAGCAGAACTGCTTGCGAAATCTCATCTTGTTTCAACGCAAACAACACCTCTCGAAATGCCGGAGGAAAGGATGGATCGAGCTTCGCAATCGGCGCGAGTATTCCGCCGCGCTGCGCGCTCGAGTCAGTCGAAAGTCGCGCTGCAACTTCAGCGAATGATTCTCCCGCCGCGATGCGCGCACGCGCGTCGCTCGCCGCCGCGATGTCGGCAACGACGATCAATCGCGCGATGCGGTGAGGTCCATGGGCAACATCGAATGCCTCTCGCACGTGCTCTTCAGTCATGCGCACATCGCGTCGGGCGAGTGCACGCAGCGCAGCATTGCGCCAGAGAAGCGCCGCCCAACGCGCCTTGCCGAGTGCCTGCGCATCGCGCAATGTCTCGAGCAATTGCGCCGCGCGTGCACTGTCGGGCGAGAGCGCTTCAAGCGCCGATTGCTCTTCTTGCGCGATCGCTGCATCATCAATCGAGATCTCGGCGCGTGCCAACTCCTGGCGCAGCATCCGCTCGACAACGATCTCTTCCAAGATGATCGCTCCCGCCATCTCGACGAGCCGCGGGCGAACTTCTTCCCAAGAAATTGGCTGCCCGCCCAAGATCGCAACTGGTCGCTCTGCGGCGGGAATGGTGGTGTTCGCGAGACGAGTTTCTACGACTGGGGTGTCCACCGGCGCACGATTGGGCTCGATCTGCTGCGGCGTTGAACAACCCATATTGAGGGTCAGCGGTGCACACACAATCGTTGCGGCGCGCACAAGTCGACGAAACAACGGGCAGTTCATCGTCTATCTCCCAAGTTCAAAGACAACAGTTCCACCTGTGTTGCAAATCGGTTTGAGTCTGCGCACAAGCGCATCGACAGCGTCGGGAGTGATTCGCGCATCGAGCCAGCCAGAATGTGTCCACCGATTGAGCATCGTTTCATCAATGACGAGGTGTGTGAATCCCGCACTGCGCAACTCGCTGAGCGAAAGTTCTGTGTCCATCCCACCGACCTCGAACGCGCGAGCGACTGGGTTGGTGTCCCACACGGTCGAGTAACTCGGAATCATCGGCCACCAAAATACATTGGTTGCACCGAGCGAAACAACGCGCGCGCTTGGGCTCAGTCGGGCAAGCACCGCGGGGAGCCCATCGCCGCCAGCTTCGCCCGTCAGCAGCGGTTCGATGCCGATTCCAGTCGCAGGCGAGTAGACGCCATCCATGAGTGGTCCGTCGGTCACATATGCAAGCAGCGGTTGCGTGCACCAGAGCAGAAGCACACTGCACAGCGCGGTGCAACCAAGCCATCCTGCCCGCACGAGATTCGCCGCCGCCATCGCAGCGAGGACTGCGAGCGGCACAGCCGTTGGAATCAAGAACCGACCCTTCGCATGCGTGAAGAGCAGCCAGCATGCAACTTGGATCAGCACAATTCCGATGAGCGCAAGCGTCATTCGTCGAGTTGTGCGGCGGATCACGAGCACGATGGCGCACGCAAGAGAAATCCACGGCAGCACCGACCAAAACGGTCGCCAAGGCTCGCCCTCAGGACCCGCCTGTGTGAGTCCAGCGAGGAGCCACTGTTCGCAGAGTTCTTTCCACCAGTTGCTCGCTGAAACACCGCGGTGCGCACCGTTGAATATGGCGAGCTGCTCACTCGAGAGCCAGCCACTTCCAAAGAGCGGAAAGAACGGCGAGCCGTTCATGTATGCATTTCGAAGCCACCACGGCGAGAGCACGGCAACGGCCACGAGCACCCCAATCGCAACGCTGCGCACAACCGCGCCGAGGCGCAGCTTGCCTGATCGAATGCGCGTGGCGAGGTCGATCATCACGATGAACGCAACAGGCGCAACAACGAAGAGGGCTGCCGTCAGTTTTGCCCCCATCGCAGCGGCGCACAGGAGCGCCAGCGCAACCGATGTACGCGTGAGAGTCTTCGAATCGAACGCGTCGCCCGACGAGAGTGCGACGACAAGCGCCGCCGCCAACATCAACACCATTGGCATCTCGTTGTATGCGAGCGATCCAGTCACAATGATCCACGGAAGCCCTAGAAAAATTGCAGCGGCACTCCAGCCGACGGCAGTGCGCACTCCTTCGCGGTGCAGATCAGCCGCACCAGCCCATGCGCGATCACAGCAAACTTGCGCGAGCTTTCCGACACAGGCAGCGGCAGCGAGGGCGAGGAACGCATGCAAAATCTGCGCATCGAGTGCAGCTGCGCGTGCGCTTGACCGCAGCGCCATGAGGTGCAACGTCGCAGACTCTTGAAACGATGGGAAGGTCGAATACACGTTGTGCGCAAGCGACTCGACGCGCCCCAGCGCCAGCCACTCACGCGGCAATTGCAAGTGATACGAAAGTGCGTCGTATCCGCCGAACTCTGTTGACCAAAGCCACCCAGGCGCCGTCGATGCAGCGAGAAACAAGATCGCAACCGCGGGAGCGAGTGTCCACGCCAGCCATGAGCCACTCGCACGAACGGCGCCATCGTGTGGTTTGTATTCGTGCCACGCCAAGAACACTCCCGGCAGGAGTGCAACCATCGGTCCAACGCTTCCGGTCGCTCCGAAGAACCCGATCGTTCCCAAGAGCGCATCCAAGAACAGCAACACCGCGACTCCCAGGGCGAGCGCAACTTGCCAACCGAGCGTGCGCACTCCAAACAACCGGCTCGCGAACAACCCCAAGCCAAACGCGCTCATCATCCATGCGGCGGGTGCGGGAAGGTGCACGAGAAAACGTGCGGCCGCTGGAATCGCCCGAGGCACACCATCCACCGTCCGTGTTCCCGCAATCCAGAGGACCGCCCCAAAGATGACCAGTCCGAGCACGGCTGCACGAAACCGAGAAAGAAAAAAAGCCCCCCGCAGATTCGCGTGATGCGAAGGGGCGGGGGGCGAGAAATCTGACTTCATGTGTCTCTGTCTTATGCCGCGACTGGCGCGGGATGTGCGCCAGCGACGCGAGCAGCCAAGACATCGAATGTCGCAGGATCGTGAATCGCGATTTCACTGAGCATCTTTCGGTTCAGCAGGATTCCTGCATTGCCGAGGACTGCAATGAACTGGCTGTATCGAATGCCGCGCATTCGGCAGGCAGCGGTAATGCGGGTGATCCACAGGCTGCGGAAGTCACGTCGACGAAGTCGACGATGAATCCACGCATTGCGGCCGGCGCGCATGAGCGCAACCTTGGCTTGTTGTTTGTGACGGCTCTTGGTTCCGAAGTAACCGCGCGCTTCGCGCAACAGTTTTCGGCGGGCTTGGGTGCGTGCCGCGCCTTTACGTGCTCTCGACATCTAAAACTCCTTCTACACCCTGAGTGTGCAGTCCAAAGGGGATCGCTCGACGGGGCCGTCCACTTGGACGGGCTTTCGAACCCGGCGGGCAGTGCGAAAATCAGCTGCTCTTGGCAGCCTTCGAAACACTCTTTGATTCAGTCTTCACAACTTTCTTTGCGCCGCGATGCACTGGGGTCTTCGCCACAGGCTTCGTCGCCGCGCTCTTGCCTTCGGTCGCGCTCGCCGCAACCGCGAGGGCCTTCGCCTCGTGTTGTTGCTCAGAGAGCAGTGAGCGGTTCAAGAGTTTGCCATACATCTTCATGTCGCCGCTGCGTGCAAAACGCGCCTTGCGATAGGTTTGCACGGTCGTGCCGCGCTTGTTGCTCTTGAGATGGCGGCTGTTGGGTGAGTAGAACTTGACCTTTCCGCTCTTTGTCACCTTCACGCGCTTGGCTAAACCTTTATGTGTCTTTTGTTTTGGCATATGTGAACCACTTTCGGGGGGGTCGAAGAGGCTACATGGGAGAAGCCGATTTCGCAACAACCGACTTCCTGTTTCCCCGGCGAAGCGCATCGGAGGGCGAATAGGCGATCGGGGCGGGGGGTCAGTTTGCCAAGAAGATGTCGTAGGGCGATCCTGAACTGGCCTTCAGATTGATCGAATCGGATCCATTGATGCCGCGGATCACCCAAATGTTGTCGCGCGTGCGGGTTGGTCCAGCGGGCAAGATCGGCGTGATCGTCCAGAATGAACTGCCATCCGAGAAGAGCACATTTTGTCCAACTTGACCGTGGTTGTGCGACGTGAGCTCGAGTGTCGCAGGCGTGACACCCCGTGTCAGAATCGCTTGCACCGGATTGGCATCAGCAACGATGGCGCTGCGACCGATTCCTGTGAGATACGTCTGCTTGCGGTGAAGCGGCACGCGATACGAAAGATTGCGCGCGCCATTACATCGCGTGCAGTTCGCATCGCAGTAGCCCTTCTGCGAGAGCATTTCAAGATGCCGCGCGTTCTCGATGATTCCCGAGTCTCCTGAGGGTGGAGTCGAACCTGAGCCAGTTGGAAAGAGTGATGCAAGCCCCGCAGTCATCGGCATCGACCCCATGTTGTCCGACGCATAGGCCGAGATGCCGCTGCCGAGATTGCGAAGTCCATTCGCACACATCGCCTGCGAACTGCTCGCACGCACTTGACTCGCAACAGGAAACGCCACGCCCGCAGCAATCAACAACACAGCTGCGACTGCGACGAAGTTTGGAATGTGCAATTTACGCCGCAGCGAAAGCTCTTTTGGAAGTGCGAATCGATCTTCGCGTTGTCGCTCTGCTTGCGCCACGCGGGCGAGTGTCGCATCAACGAGCGTCTCACTCGCAGGTTCTGTCGGGTAGAGGTCGATCGCCGAAAGGTCGCCAAGCAATCGTCGTGCATTCGCCCGCAGTGCACTCGGCATTCGGTCGATCGCTGCGGGATCAAATCCGGCAGCGACGAGAAAATCGAGTGCCTCTGCATCGAGTGGGTCGAGGATTGGTTCTTCAGAATTGTTCATACATCTCCAAGGTCGCCCGATGATTCGCCACGTGCCTTACGCCACTGCGTTGAGAAAAGTGCGACTGCGGCGTGCAATCTGCTTTTCACCGTTCCGAGAGGAATCGTCAACGCATCGGCGATCTGTTGGTAACTCATCCGCTGGAAGTAGCCCATCAGGATGATTTCACGGTGGTGCACTGGAAGCGCATCGAGCACTCCTTTCACGACCGCCTGCTGATCGGCGACCTCGCTTGGCGCATCGGGTCGCGGCTGCGGCGACTCGATCATGTCGATGAGCATCGCGCCATCGGGATTCTTTCCCACAGGCGCCTGAAGGCTCGCTGTCGCGCGGCGCTTGCGCTTTCGATGAAAATCGCGCGCCTTGTTTGCGGCGATCGTGTAGAGCCAAGGTTTGAAGGTTCGCTGCGTGTCAAAGGTCCCACCCGAAACATGCACTTGCAGGAAGGTTTCCTGAAAGACATCGTCGGCAGCGGCACTCGAGCCGAGAAAACGAGTCAAAAAACCATGCAAATCATTGCGGTAGCGCTCGACGAGGGTTGCAAAGGCCGTTGCGTCCCCGTCGAGGTGGGCTTCAATGAGTGACTCATCGGATCGCTCTATTGGGCGATCATTTTCCGTACGCGAGACCTCCATTGCCTCGAAGGTACTCGAGCAGGTGAGAGCCTTCGTTCGACGGCGTGCGGCGGATGCAGGCGCGCGTTGAAAGAGCGCTGCAACCGCCTTTGAAAACGTCGCGAGCGGCTCTTGGGGATTGAGAGGCAAACTGCCACAAAGCACCATTTGGTTTGTTACGATCGCTCGTTCGATTCAGTTCGAAAGAATCCCATGCCAGTACCAATTAGCCAGATGTGGACGGTCGCGAGTTACGTTCTGGGGCAGCGCCTCAGAGGACGCAAGCGCTATCCACTCGTGCTCATGCTCGAGCCACTCTTGCGCTGCAATTTGGCATGTGCTGGGTGCGGCAAGATTCAGTATCCAGCACACATTCTTAAACGACACCTTTCAGTCGATGAATGCATGAAAGCGGTTGATGAATGTGGCGCGCCGATGGTCTCTATTCCTGGCGGCGAACCGCTGCTCCATCCCGAAATGCCTGAGATTGTGCGGCAATTGGTCGCGCGCAAGAAGTACATCTATCTCTGCACCAATGCGCTCCTGCTGAAGGAGAAACTCGAGGAAGGGTGGTTCGAACCCAGCAAGTACCTCACGTTCAGCGTGCACATGGACGGCGTCGAAGAGCATCACGATTTCGCCGTCTGTCGCGAAGGCACGTTCAAGAAGGCGATCGAGGGCATTCGCCTCGCAGTTGCACGTGGATTTCGCGTCACAACCAACACGACGCTCTTTGAAGGTGCTGATCCCAATGCGGTGCGAGAATTCTTCGATCAGATGATGGATCTCGGCGTCGAAGGCATGATGGTCAGCCCTGGCTACGCCTACGACAAAGCCCCTGATCAAAAGAGTTTTCTCAAGCGCGCAAACACACACGACCTCTTCGAGATGGTGCTCTCGAATCGCAAAGATGGGCGCAACAAGTGGCGGTTCAATCAGTCCGCGCTCTTTCTTGAGTTCTTGATGGGCAAGCGTTCGTTCGAGTGCACTCCGTGGGGCAATCCAACATTCAATATTTTTGGATGGCAAAAGCCCTGCTACCTGCTCAATGAGGGGTATGTCGACACGTTTGCAGAGCTCATGGGCGAGACGAAGTGGACTTCGTACGGACGGGCGTCAGGAAACGCCAAGTGCCAGAATTGCATGGTGCACTGCGGGTACGAACCAACTGCCGTGGACTACACGTTTTCGGGGCTTCCTGGGCTTTTCGCGACCGTCAAAGCGATGGTTTTTAGCGCATATCCAAGCGAGCGCGCGAAGCGTCGCCTTGCCGAGGAGAGTGGCAAGTTGCATGGTCCGCGTGGACACCTCGTGCAGTTGGGGCTCGCGTCCGACGTCAGCGCACGCGCAGATGCTGCTGCGACCAGTGCAGAGCCCGCTCACGCTTCTTGAGTCGTCGCGCAGTGAGTCGGCGCACGGTGCTTTGGCGCGCGCCCTTGCAAGACCTCGACAACATCACGCACAACCCAACTCATGTTTTCCATCGCAGTCTCTGTGCGACTCGCGAGGTGTGGAGCAAGCAGTGCGTTTGGAATCCCAAGCAGTGGATAGTCGCGGGTGAAGGGTTCAGGTTCGTGAACGTCGAGCACCGCACGCGCTCTGGGATGAGCGCGCAAGAAACTTGAGAGTGCCACCGCGTCGATCACCATTCCGCGGCATGTGTTGAGAAGCGTGACATCGTGGCGCAGCAGTGCAATTCGTTCCGCGTTGAAGAAGTTGCGATTCGCTGGACGCCCATCGATGTGCAGTGTCAACACATCCGATTCAGAGCAAAGCGTTGTGAGATCAACCGCAGTTGCTCCAGCGCAATCGCGCGGGTCGATCTGCAGCAGGTCATTGAAGATCACTCGAAAGCCAATCGAGGTTGCAACCTGCGCGACGCGCCGCCCAATGCGGCCGAAGCCGAGAATTCCGAGCGTTGTCTCGCTCATTTGGCGCGCTGGCGCGGTGCTTGCGCGCAGTGACTCCCACCCATCGAGCGAGATGGCATGATCGAGCAGTGTGCGTGGACGCAGCGCGTCTGCGAGAAGGCAGACGACATACTCAACGACTGCCTGTGTGTTCGCATCGGGTGTATGAACGACGGGGATTCCTCTCTGCGCGCACGCAGCGAGGTCGATGTTGTCGACGCCGACGCCAGCGCGTGCGACGACGCGAAGATTGGGCATGCGGTCGAGAAGTGTGCGATCGACGCGCGTATAGGTGCGCACGATCAATGCTGTCGCTTTGACCGCAGAATTTGCAAAAAGTTCCGAGGTGCAAGCAGCCTCGATCACTTCATATCGGTCGCGAAGCCATGCAAGGGGGGCGCTCACGATGGGCTCAGTGACGAGAATTCGCTCTTTTTGATGTGACATCTTTTGCCTTTGCGCCGAGCAATGCTAGGGTAATGAAGTGAGGATCTCTTTGAAGGCAGGCAATATCGGTTCGTTGATGCACGCAAGCGCGGGTGTTGTTCTCTGTCTCTGGGCGACGACTCCTGCGAGGGCAGATGAGATCGGTTACGACGCACTCGTCGCAAGGCTCAGCGCACAAGCACTTCCTACGGGTGCTGGTATCGGTGTCGGACAGGTCGAAGCGCCCGAGGCGGCTGGATTGACCTACGGGCCCGACCAAACGCTCAGCGAGTTTTCAGGCAAGACGTTCTTGGCCCAGAGCGGCACTCCCATTGTGAGCAGCCACGCGACGTATGTCGGCAAGTCCTTCTATTCGAACACCCTAAGCGTTGCCCCGGGAATCACCCAGATCTACCTGTGGGAGGTCAACAATTACCTCTCAGCAAATCTTCGCTACGGAGCTGGGGCTGGGGTCGCTCCAGTCGCTCCCGCCGCTGGGTTGAAAGTTTTCAACCATAGTTGGATCGGTGGATTTTCGGGTTCGACTCCGACCGCTGGCGACAACGAAGTGCTGCGCCGTGCCGACTTCGCGATGAACCGCGACGACACGTTGTACGTCGTCGGCATGAACAACGGTGCGACTTCAGCGACGTATCCAATGATGGCGATGGGCTACCACGGTCTTTCAGTCGGAGTCCTCACTGGCAATCACTCGCACGGACTGCTGCCTACCGGGGCGGATGGTGCGGGACGGATGAAGCCTGAAATCGTTGCGCCAGGTGATTACACAAGTTTCTCGGCGCCGGTCGTGAGCGCCGTCACTGCGCTGCTCTATCAAACTGCGGCGACCCATCCAAGCATTTCGACGAATCCCAACGCTGATGAGTCGACGGTGATCAAAGCGTCTCTTCTCGCGGGTGCACGTCACCGCGCGGGCTGGACAAACAATCCAACAGCGAGCGGAGTCATCCGCGGTGCGACTTCGAAGCCGCTTGATTCAACGTATGGCGTTGATGTCGTCAACATCGATCGAAGCCACCGCATTTTGACTGGCGGCGAGCGCAATGGCGCCGCGACGGCAGCGGCAGCAGCGATCATTCCGCAGGCTGGATGGGATTTCGAGAGCATTCCATCGGGAGCAACCCGCTACTACCGCATTCGTTCGACACGACCGATTGCAGAACTCTCGTTCATCGCGACGTGGCATCGAACGACCACGAGTCCGATCGCAATCCCAACGATCGCAGATATCGACCTCACACTCTTCCGTGTGAACGCGTCAGGCGCACTCGAATCACTTGTGGGTGAAGCGGGGGCGGCCTACTACGGCAGCGGAAATGTCGCGAGCCGCTCGGCCGTCGACAACATTGAGCACATCTATCTCACAAATCTCGCTGCGGGTGAGTATGTGATCGAAGCCAAACGTATCGGCACTGCGACGACAGCCGCATCATTCTGCGCAGCGTGGATCATGCCTGCGATCGTCGGTGACCTCAACCAAGATGGTCAGGTCGACGGAGTCGACCTCGCGACGCTTTTGAGTGGTTGGGGTGGCACAACCGACGGCGACGTGAATGGAGACGGCGCGGTCGATGGGACCGACCTTGCCTACGTGCTCTCGAACTGGGGATAAGAGGCTCTCGGGCGACCAAGCCAGCAAGCCAGCAAGCCAGCAATCCAGCAATCCAGCAATCCAGCAATCCACCAATCCACCAATCCAGCGCGAGCGCGGCGGAATGCTTCACTCGGCGCTCAAACAGCCCTCGCCGAGCTGCGCAGACTTGCTCGTCTCGGGAACTCGCGCGAGCGAAGATTCCGCCGCGGGTACGCAAGCGCGAGACAGCGGGGCGACAAGACACCAAGACATCAAGGCAGTGTGAGCGCGGCGGAATGCTTCACTCGGCGCTCAAACAGCCCTCGCCGAGCT
>CAYHFW010000055.1:0-10706 GCA_964355975.1 uncultured Singulisphaera sp. | reverse complement strand
GAGTCTTGCACGATCAATCGCACCCTGAGCTTCGAACGCTCGAAGAGCCGCATCCAATCTCGGATTTTTGATTGGTTCATCCATATGCGCACCTTTCACCAGAATGACCAACAAGCCGTAGAAGCGGTGCGCTACTCAACGGCTCATTGGTCTACGGGCGTTCGAACACCCGCTGGCTTTGCATGATTCTAACCCTCACGCTCACGAAATCCATCAAGCCGCATAAGGTTTGACAGGAGCAAAGCGCGTGAACCAACAGGATGAAACAGGCGACAGGGACGACGGGGGACGATGGACGAAGGGAACCAGCGGGAACCCAGCAGGTCGCCCCGCAGGCTCAGGATCAATCGTCACCGAACTACGGCGGCTCATGCAGGAGACTGACGGGAGCGGAGAGAATGCCGCCGCCGTGATCGCCGCGCAACTGGTCAGCCTTGCCAAAGGCGGCGACTTGCGAGCCATCAAAGAATGCTTCGACCGACTCGACGGCTCGCCGAGACAGTCCGTTGTAACGATGTCTGAATCGTTCGTGATACATCCAATTGTGCTTTAGCCTTGACGCGTTGACCGTCGCCGACTTTCCCCCACGCCTCGCGCGCGCGCGAGCGGTTGGGTTTCGGCGCACAGTGCGCTGGTCAGATTGCATCCCCAATACGGGCAACCCGCCCGATGACGATCGGTGCGAACACCACAGGCTCAGTCGCGCTTAGATCGATGCTGGCGGGTCCGTCGATCCGGTCGAGTAGTTCGCGGATTGCCCGCATGTCGCCGCCCTGAGCGAGTTCAACGAGGCGCAGTGCGATTTTTGCGGCGAGTGGTTGCCCTTCGAACTCGGCTTGCATCAAGCGACGAATCTCAACGACGATGGATCCGGGGCCGCGGTCCTGCCGGCAGGGTTGCCGGAGACGCCCTTGACCCATTGCCCTGCACCGTTACGGGTCGGCGAGCGGCCTGCTTCATCAGGTGGTGGCAGGTGTTCGATGCAATCGTTGCTTGTTTCCATGATCCAACCCTAGGAAGCCACCGAATCCGCACCGCGCCATCCAACTCCGGCGGTCCGAGGAATGCGCCTGCGTTGATTCCGTGGAGACCGATTCGAAGCGGGTATCGATCTGGTATCTTTCACGGCATGATGGGGAACTCTCTACTTTGCATCTGGGTTGTACTCGTCGGGGCAGCCGCTGGATGCCAATCAGCTGCGCCCCAGCCAATTCAGCAAGTGGCGCAGAACAACCTGACCCACGGTGCGGTGCAATTGAAGTTGCAGAAGGGCACAACCACACAGAACGATGTCATCCTGGCGTTCGGCGCTCCGAACATCACGACCATCGATGGCGACGGCAACGAAGTCTGGACCTACCGGCGGCACGCGACGGTGACGTCCGCGGCCGGGAGCAATTCCTACTTCAACATCGTCGTGTTCGGAGCGTCAAGTGAGTCAGTTGGGGTCACGGCCTCGTCGCAATCAATGACCCTCGTGATAAAGTTCGGCCCGGACAAGAAGGTCACTGACTTCCAAAGCATGGCGACCAGTTTCTAGGAGAGAACATGATGCCGACTTCGCGTGTTGTTGTGGTGCTGGCGGCAGTCGTGATGTCGCAGTGGTTGCTGGGTTGCTATCCAGTTGCGAAACCGTACCAGTCCAAACTCGATCCGCTCGCAATTCAGCAGATGCAGACCCAAGAATTTGAGACCAACAAGAAGATCCTCTACGCCGCCGCCATTTCGGTGTTCCAGGACACGGGATTCACCATCGAATCGAGCGACTTTGAGGCGGGGGTCATCACGGCGAAGAGTCCGAACTCGGTCGCGGGTACGGGACGCAGGTCCAGTCTCGGCCACTCCGTTTTCGAGAGAGCCACTGCGTTCGTCGAGGAGTCTCGGGCGGGTTACACAAGGCTTCGGCTCAGTTACCTAGAGTCAAGGAATTTCACCACCGCATATGGAAATGGAGCAGACTCTGAAACTCCCAACGAGAACCCCGTCTACTACGAGAGAGTTTTTAACAAGATCCGCGACGCGGTATTCCTGAGGAAAGCACTCCACGTGCCTACTCCCGTGCGCGGGGCTCCGACCTCTCAATGAGTACTCGCCTTCATCGCTTGGCCCCAGTAGGTGTTCCTGATGCGGCGGATCGGGCGGAGGGAGAAGTCCCGACTCAGACACAAGTGCACAATCCGACAGTCAGGACAGAGCCGACGAGACGACCGTTGTTGTTGGGTTGGTGGGCGCTTGCCGCCATACTGACGGGATGCTTAAACGTAAACGATTTGCCAAAGGCGAAGCTCTACCAATCGAAACTCGATCCGCTCGCAATTCAGCAGATGCAGACGCAGGAGTTTGAGACATCGAAGAAGACCTTGTTTGCTGCGACGATTTCAGTTTTTCAGGACACGGGCTACACGATCGAAGCTGGCGACCTCGAGACAGGCTTGGTGACGGCGAAGAGTCCGACCTCCCTCGCGGCCGTTGGGCAGTTCGGGCTTGTTCGAACATCAAGCGGAGAGACAGTCGAGGGTAGGGCAACCGCCTTCATTGAGGTCTTTCGAGTGGGGCACGCGACGGCGCGAATCAACTTCATCGAGCGCCGTTGTTCCGCTTGGGGGCAGACGAACGACACTCCCAATGAGGACCCTGCGTACTACGAGATGGTCTTCAACAAGATTCGTGAGGCCGTGTTCTTGCGAGACGCGCTCCAGCCGAAATCGCCCACGAAGTGATTGCGATTCTCAATGCAGGGGATGCATCGGATGATCACGAGGTTTCGTCGGCAGCAAGTCGGACGCTTGGCTGCATGCGGTATCCGTGCAGCTCCGCGAATGATGTAACCCCAACGGTATGAAGACTCCGTCACCAAACGGTCGGACGGCTCGAGGTCGGTTTGCCCGAGGTAATCCAGGCGGACCCGGCAATCCGCATGCGAAGCGTGTTGCAGCATTGCGCGAGGCGCTGCTCTCGTCGATCAACACCAAAGACATGCACGATATTGCCAAGGCGCTCGTGAGCCGCGCGAAGACTGGCGAGGTTGCGGCGATCCGAGAACTTCTAGATCGCTTACTCGGAAAGTCCTGCGACGCTGGTGCGCAAGGGACGAACGCGATGGTCATCAATGTGGTCACGGGTGTGCCGCACGAAGAGTGAGACGCGCCTCGGTCGCCACGCGGCGCATGGGCCGCGAGCCACACTGAGTTAGCGTCATTGTTGGCGTTTGAGGGCGTCTCCCAGACGCGCAGGCATCAAGACACTTCAACAGCAGGGTCAAACATGAAGCACTCAGGAATTGCAATCGGGATCGTTGCCATCGGTGCAGGACTCACCACGATCGGACTCAACATGAACGGTGGCGGCAGGGCTGCACATGCCAACGCGCCGATGGTGCAGGCGGGTGGGCCGACCATTGTGTGGTATGGGACTACTTCGCAAGCAAATCTCGGCAGCGGGTCGGGAGATGCGATGGTCCTCAGAGCGTGGTCTGACGGCACGGTTGAGGGCCGGAGTGTTCGATTGAGTCACACTGGTACAGACGGGTGCGCTGTCAGCCCGAGTTATTGCTTTGCTGACTGGTTTGTCATCGCGTCCCCCAACCAAGGCCTCGCCGCCGCGAGCGACTCCAACTTCGACGAACGCGTAGATGCGGAAGACTTGGCAAGGCTGCTGACCAACTGGGGCGACGCACCGCGATCGCAAGTGCCGCCAAGCGACTGCCCGCTGGCGCTGATCAATCCATAGAACAACGCGCGCCCATGACGCGACGCGTCGACTCGAAACAACCCACCAGTGGTTATCGGTTCGAGGAGTATTGGTTGAACATCCAGATGATCGCTGCAAAGGAAACAAGCGCAACGCAGATGGTCAGTAGGAGGTTGATGTTTCCCGTGTGCCGAGCGATCCTCTCGACGGCATCGGCAGTCCGTTTTGTGTGTTGGGCAGTCGCTTCCATCGACGCGACCAACCTCGCCGTGTTGTCTTGTGGAGTCCCCATGTTGGTATCGATGCTAGCAACCAACTTCACCTTGGCCCTCCCGCCTCCACCATCGCCACGATGCCAGCCTTGATCGCCGCTGGCAGCGTCGCCCACGCTTCAAACAGTGCCACAAGGTCGGGGTCAACTGGCGGCAATTTGGTCTGCATCCCATCCCAACTGGTGGGAGTACTGGTGGGGGCGTTGGAAGCCAGATCATAAGTGCTTGCGTTGTCAGTACTTTGCGTGGTAGAGCAATGCTTTCGTAAAGCATAGGTCGTGGGTTCGAGTCCCATGGGTGGCTTTGTCTGATTCGATCTCGATGCGTCCGCGTGATCCGAGTGATTCGGTCGCGTGTTACGCCCGTTCGAGACCGATGCGCGAGAGCACGACCTCGAGTGCCTGACAGACAAGCGCAACTTCGGGAATCTTCATCGATGTAAACATCGGAAGTGTCACCATGCGATCGCCGATCGATTCTGCAGCGGGACAATCGCCCACTTTCGTTCCAAACTGTGTGCGAACGTGCCCGAGCAAATGCGCTGGGGGATAATGATTCGCCGCACCAACATCGTGGCGGTGCAACCCTGCGATCACTGCATCGCGGTCTTCGACGCCGAATCGATCTGAGAGTCGCACCCAGAAGAGCGGCCAGCAAACTTGCGAGTTCTCAAGCACATTGGGCAAGATCAGATCGCGATGTCCAGCAAGATTTCGCGTGTACGCAGCGGCGATTTCCATCCGCCGCGCCCGTATCTCGTCGAGTCGGCGCAACTGGCTCGACGCGAGTGCGGCGAGCGGCTCTGCCAACCGTGCGTCATAACCCATTCCCGAGAACTCCATCAACATTCCAAGATCTGGTGATTGGTCTGGAAAACTCTGTCGGTCGACGCGCCCTTGATTTCGCAGTGCGCGGCAGGCCGCAGCGAGTCGATCGTCGTGTGTGACGATCGCTCCACCTTCGCCCGCAGCGATGGGGCGGTTTGGTCCAAACCCAAAGACACTCAGTCTGCCGAATTTTCCAACGTTGTCGCTGCCGATCGTTGACCCGAGTCCTTCGGATGCATGCTCGATCATCGGAATCTCGTGGCGCGAACAGAATGCGATGAGCTCGGGAAGCCCCGATGGATTTCCAAGCACAGGCACACCGATGACTGCACGCGTCTTCGGTGTGACTCGGCACTCCGCATCGATCACGCGCATGTTGAGTGTGCGTGGATCACAATCAACAAAGACAGGCGTTGCGCCGACTGCGATCACGGCATTCACATTCGATGCGAATGAGAGGGCAGGCACGAGCACTTCGCTGCCCACACCAATTCCAAGCGCGCGCAAGCAGATCTCGAGCCCGGCGCCGGCACTCGAGACGCCGATGGCGAAGGGACGTCGCACAACCGACGCAAGGTGCGCTTCGAACTCGAGCAGTGCGCTGCCCATCGTCAAACGACCGCCGTTCAGTGTGGCGAGCACCGCCGCGCGATCCTCGGCCGTGATGTCTGGCTTGCTGAGCGGAATGTCGTACTTCATTTTGGATGGATCTGTGAAAGCGCTTGATCGGCGCGGTTGCTGTGGCGTGCAAAGAGCCATGCCGCCTGCACGAGCATCGTTGGATCGAGATTGCCGCCACCAGCGGCGACAACTCCCAGTGCTTTGAGCGTCTCTTGGTCGAGCGTTGGAAGCCCGCGCGCGACCGCGAGAATCGCGAGCGCTTCACCGCGGCGTGAGAGTGACCCGCGCACGGCTTGCGCGACTTGCGCAGCTTGCGGAGTTGCCGCGCTACAGAGCGAGAGGATCAGAATCTCTTGCAGTTGCGCCTCGGTGGACGCAGCGGCGATCAACGATCCAATCGCCTGCGGATCAGCGATCGCGAGCCTGCTCGCGCAGTCCAGCACGGCAGATGAGAGCGCGGGGGCGTTCGCTGGAGCGGCAAGAAATCGAACAATCAGGTGTCGCCAGACCTCGGCAGCAAGCGGCGCGGGCAGCGCGCCCGCTCTGCGAACTGCCCACTCAGCGCTTGTTCGGTTCGCGACGTCGATGAGGGCCTTGAGCGCCTGTGCGAGAACTGCAGGGTCGCTCGATCCGTTCGCATCGATCGCATCGGCAATCGCCTCGATGAGTGGATCGTTGTTGCGAATGGCCGCGCCCATTCCAGCCTCGATCGGTTTTTCCTGGGCTATCAACTGCAGCCCTGCGCGCATGAGAATCGCTTGGTTGCGCTCGGCTGCTACGAGTTTGCGCCACTCGCGGTATCCAGTCTCAGGCTCGAGCGCGAGCGCCGATCCAATGATCATCATGCGCGTTTGCACCGTGTACACGTCATCTCTGGCGATCGCGATGAGGGGGGCGACGATCGCAGGCATCGAGTAGAGCATCGCGGCGCGTGCGAGTTCTTGCACAACCGCATTCTTCACATCAGGTGTTCGTGTGGCGATTCGCGCGACGAATGCATCCCAGGGTTCGCGCGTTCCGCGTTGCAACAGCAGCGCCGAAGCGAGTCCGGCGATTTCGTCCGATCCATCCATCGAAGCATCACGAAGGCCCACGCTGTCGAATGTCTCGCCTTGTCGATGAAGATCTCCGCTCAAGATCACGCGGTCGAGCGTTGGGAGGTCGGTTGTCTCGAGCAGTTCACGAATACTCGCGGGGGTGATCAGCCGCAGGCCGATGGCGTTGCGGATCGCCGTCGATCGATCTTCCGACGCTGAGAGTCGATTGATTAGTGCGAGGTCGACATCGCGCGCTTGGGAGAGTTCAGCGAGCCCCAAGATTCCATCGACGCGCGAACTCCAATTCGATGAGCGCGTGAGCGATTCAAAGAATGGGCGAAGCGCAGGATCGTTCAGTGCACGAAGTGAGACCACAAGCGTGTGGTGCTCTCCTGATGGGGACGGCGAGACGCACCGCTGAAGTGTGGCGACTGCCCCATCGAAGTGGTCCGTGCGGTTGTACTGCGACGACGCAGGCTCACTCATGAAACAAACGAAGAGCAGAGCGCAGCAAAGATCACGCATCCGCGACACGACTTCGACACGGAATGGTGATTGCTGTCGAAGTGGCACGTTTCGAAGTGTAACGAAATCGTATGAAACTCACGCTCACTGCTTGACGCGAAACACCTCGCGGCGCGTTCGTTCAATGGCATCGGTCATGCGCATGTTCTCGTCGCGCGCTGGGAGGAGTTCACCCCGCTCCAACATCGCTGCGAAGCGTGTCGCAGCGGCATGAATCGTCGAATGGCTCGATCGTCCAAGTGCTCGTGCGATCTCGGGAAATGAGAGCGTGGTCATCTCCCGTGCAAGGTGGGATGTCAGCCCCCGGGCGCACACAATGCGACGGTGTCTGCTCGCGCCCAACAGGTCTTCGCGCTCAACTCCCAAGACGGTGCAGACCGCTTGGACGATCTCGCCGATTCGCACGGGTCGTCCGGAGTGCGAGGCGGTTGCTCTGCCAAGCGCCCGCTCAACGAGAATTCGTCCGTTTCCAGAATCTGCCGCAGAGAGCGCATGCACAGCGGCGACTGTCATGACCGACCCTTCGAGCTCGCGAATGCTGGTTCCAGAGCGATCAACAAGTGTTTCGAGGGCGATGGGAGAAAGATCGAGCGCGCGTTGCTTTGCAAATCGAAGCGCCAACGCCAAACGCGTTTCGCGGTCGGGATCGTCGACCTTGACGACCATCCCCGAAAGAAAGCGACTCACGAGTCCTGCACTGCACTTGGCGATCTGGCGCGGGTGCTCATCGGATGCGAGCACGACGCGCGATCCTTGAAATCCGATCGCATCGATTGTGTGAAGGCACTCGGATTGTGTCGCCGTCTTGTTTCCCAAGAAGTGCACATCGTCGATGACGAGCAGGTCAAGTTTGCGCGTGCGGCGCCGGAATCCTTCAATCAAACCCTCGCGAATCGCCGCGATGTATTCGTTCGTGAATTGCTCGCCCGTGACATAGCGCACGCGTGCGCTGGGATGGAGTTCGCGGTATCGCCGACAAATCGACTGCAGCAAGTGCGTCTTGCCAACGCCGCATGCGCCATGCAGGTAGAGCAATCGCATGGGATCGCCCTGCGCCTCTGCCATTTGCCGAGCGCTCTCATACGCGAGCCGATTTGGATTGCCGACCAAGAAATCATCGAAGCGCTTCCATCCACTTTCGGATTCCTGCCGTGCGCTGCGAGGTGGCGCCACCTCTCCGCTTGCGAGCATTCGCACGCCGCGCTCTGCAGAGGCTGGATGGATTGGTCGGCTCGAAATCGCTTCAAACTGCGTTGGAAGCCTCGTCGCGCGCTCGCCGCCCGCAGGGCAATCTGGGCTGGGTGTCGTGGTAATCGTGATGCGTACGGGTCTTCCCAACACACTCTGTCCGATCTCTGACATCGCAGTTCGGAAGTTTCGCTCGATCCACTCAGCAGCAAATGCGCTGGGCGCAGTCAGTCGAATCTCGGTTTCGCACTTCCTGTTTTCCTCACAGTTGAGAAGTTGCGTCTGCGCACTCTCCTCAAACCAGAGTTCATATTTTCGTTGCCCGATTCGTTCGGCGAGGGCTTTCTGAAATGTTGCAAGCGGTTCGTGCGCACACTGCGCTGAGGAAAGGCTGTTGCAATCATCTTTGATCATCAGAACTCCCAAAACAGCACCGCCACACCGAACCAACCCGAAAGGGACACGAAGGAGATCGCGTGCGCCAACAGTGCTGGCGGTCGATCCCCGAATGAGCAAGATTGAGCGAACGAGTCCATTCGCGATCGGGCGCCTCTTCGCCCTCGCCGTAGAACGGGTGGAGAGAGGGGGCGTTTCGCACGATCGTCCCTGAAGTGCGCACGAAAAATGTAGAGCACGATCAAGCCCTTTGGGCATGGTGTGCAAGAAGTTTTTCTGAGCGCATCGCTAACCCGCGCTGAACACGATGGGTAGGCGATGCGCGATTCTTTTTTTACTTCGAGCGCAAGAGTTGTCCACGAGGAGTGGATAAGTGGTGAGAAGTGCTGCGCAGGTCACGCGCCCGCCACCGCGATGAGTGCGGTGCGGCGCAGGTGGCGCGAAAATCCCCGTGTTTTGTAGAGGCGCATCGCCGCAAGATTGCGCTCATCGCAGGCGAGGGCCATCGACAAGTCGCCATGCCGCAGCAGGTTGGCACAGGCGCAATCCAAGAGATAGCCGCCGAGCCCGCGACCGCGCGCCGTGGGGGCGAGTCCGAAGTAGACGAGTTCCATGCAGTGCGCGCTGGGGATTTCACTCGCGAGTGAAACGCCGCACGCAACGCCATCCACTTCAAGGATCATCCACGCATCTGGGTGAACGACCCCTGTGTGGATGTGCCCGTCGAGAATCTCATGCGTGGGCCGAATTTTTGCCAGCCCCGGGCAATCGAGCGAGTCGATGTACGTCGCTTCGAGCACTCGCTCGAGGGATTCGCGCTCAGTGGGTCGCCACGGGCGAACTGCGACACCCGTGACGCCGACAGGGGGCACTGGATCGCTCGCACGATTGCGTGAGCGGGGGCGTTCGAGATAGGCCAAGGTTCCAATCGAGCGCATGCCACCCGCGAGGAACATCGCAAGGGTGCCCGCCTGTTCAGGTTCGACCAACGCCTGCACAACGCGCACATCGAGAGTCGCTGCAGTGGCGATGGCTCTCTCAACGAGCGCGACCCCTCTTGCATGGTCTCTTGGATCGCGCGGCGGCGTGACATAGAGCATCGCCGTTCGCCCAGGAGAGCGGGTCAGGAGTGCAGCGTTTGAGAATCCACCCCACGAATCGGCGACTGCAAAAATCAATTCGCCACCGTTGCGTCCCCCGTGATCGATGTGTCGCGCTGCGCGCTGCATCGATCCGCCAAAGACTGTGGCAATTGCATCGGCGCGCAGGGCTGCGGGAGGGGTGATGACTTCGAACGAACCACGCGCGAACTGGTTCATTTCTGGCAGGGTAGCACTCAGAACGGTCGCTACACTCAGTTGCATGGTGAGTTTTCGCTGGACAATTATTGGATGCGTCGCCGTGATCTCGAGTGTGAGCGCGTTTTCGTTGGCACAGGGATCTGCCACAGATTCTCCCGCGAAGTCGCCGCCCGCCGCGCCAACTCCATCCGAACCGATCGCGGTGCCGCCTGAACTCTCGCTGCCAGCCGAACCAGCAGAGGGACAGTGGCAGATCGAATTCACCGCTGGTGATTTGCGGCTCTACATCGATCCCGAGAGTGCAGAGAGTTACTGGTACTTCACATACAAGGCTGTCAATCGCACTGGTCAAGATCGTTGGTGGGCGCCCAAGATGGAGTTGCTCGATGACCATGGTCGCCTGCAACGCTCGGGCAAGGACATCCCAGTGATCGTGGTGAAGCGCATTCAAGCACTCATCGCAAACCCGCTGATTGAAGATCAGTATCAGATTCTGGGCGAGATTCACCAAGGCGAATCGAACGCCAAAGAGGGATTTGTCGTTTGGAAGGCGGCGCCGCTCGATGCGACTGAACTGCATGTTTTCATTCGGGGCATTTCGAGCGAATTCAAGCGTGTTCCAGACCCAAAGGGTGGTGCTGAAGTCGTCCTGCACAAGACGATGAAGCGCGACTACCGCGTTCCAGGCGAGCCTCAGGCGCAGCCGTCGACCCCACTTGTCTGCGAGCAGACACAGTGGATCCTCCGGTAACTGGCCTGCTGAAACGGTCGCGGAAACAGCGCAGCAGTGCGGCTCGCGCCAGCAAATGTGATCGCGGCGGAATCCAGCAAATGTGAGCGCGGCGGAAT
>CAYHFW010000054.1:0-11144 GCA_964355975.1 uncultured Singulisphaera sp. | reverse complement strand
AAGGGAATCGCGCAGAGTGCAACAGCGGCCTGACGAAACTCGCGGGACGCCAGGACTGTTTCAGCAGCCTGCTAGCGCCCTCGCGCGCTTCGATAGCGCGCAATCAACTGCTGCGTGCTCGAATCGTGCGCTGGCTTGGGGGCGTTTCCAGAGAGTTCAGGAATGATGCGCTGTGCAAGCACCTTGCCGAGTTCAACACCCCATTGATCGAAAGAATTGATCCCCCAGATTGTGCCCTGCACAAAGACCTTGTGCTCGTAGAGCGCAATCAACCGACCGAGCGCAGCGGGGGTCAAGCGCGGCGAGAGAATCAGCGTCGAGGGGCGATTGCCGTCGAACTGCCGGTGCGGCGCGAGCGATGCGGCGGATCCCTCTGCTTCGACTTCGCTGAGTGTCTTGCCGAACGCAAGCGCTTCAGCTTGGGCGAAAACGTTTGCAATGAGCAGATCTTGATGCACTCCAATTGGATTCAGGGGTTCACAGAACGCAATGAAATCACAAGGCACAAGGCGCGTGCCCTGATGGATCATTTGATAGAAGGCGTGTTGCCCATTTGTGCCTGGTTGACCCCAAACGCTAGGGCATGTCTCCCATGTCACGCGCGATCCATTCAGCGCAACATGTTTGCCATTGGATTCCATCTCGAGTTGTTGCAGATACGAACTAAACCGATCGAGGTACTGGTCGTAGGGGAGCACGGCGAGAGTTTGCGATCCCAAGAAGTTTGAGTTCCAGATTCCGACGAGCGCCATGATGACTGGCAGGTTCTTCGCGAATGGTGTCGTGCGAAAGTGTTCGTCCATTTCGTGGAATCCACTGAGCATCTCTTGAAAACCGAGGGGTCCGACTGCGATCATGGTGGAGAGTCCGATGGCAGAATCCATCGAGTAGCGACCTCCAACCCAGTCCCAGAAGCCGAACATGTTTGCCGTGTCGATGCCGAATGCCGAGACCTTCGCTGCGTTCGTTGAGACGGCGACGAAGTGCTTCGCAACCGCTGCGGTGTCGGCGCCAAGTCCCTTGAGCAACCACTCGCGTGCAGTGTTCGCGTTCGTCATCGTTTCGAGCGTCGTGAACGTCTTCGAACAGACGATGAATAGTGTTTCGGCGGGATCGCAATCGCGCGTCTTCTCTGCAAAGTCTGTCGCGTCGACATTCGAGACGAATCGAAATGAAATCTCCCGCGTCGTGTAGGCGCGAAGCGCGTCATAGGCCATCGCTGGACCGAGGTCGCTGCCGCCGATTCCAATGTTGATGACGTTGCGAATGCGCTTTCCAGTGTGGCCCTTCCAAGCGCCACTGCGAATCGAATCGGCAAACTTGCCCATCGCATCGAGCACATCGTGCACTGCCGGCACAACATCGACGCCGTCCACGACGATGCGTTCGCCGCGTGGGGCGCGCAGCGCCACATGCAGCACGGCGCGATTTTCGGTGGTGTTGATCTTGACCCCCTGAAACATCGCATCGATGCGCGAGCGAAGCCCACGCACTTCAACAAGGTCTAGCAGCAACTGCATTGTTGTAGTCGTGACGCGCTGCTTCGAGTAGTCCATGAACATGCCGCTAGGACCCTCGACGCTCAAAGTCTGCGCGCGGTTTGCGTCATCCTTGAACATCTCGCGCAAGTGTGTCGCGCGTGTTTGCGCGCAATGCGCTTCGAGCGCCTTCCACTGAGGAAGGGTGGTGAGCGAATCTTGAGCTGAACGCGTTGTCGTCGTTGTGGGCATCTCGCAAGCGTAGTCGCATGCGCTCGCTTCGCAGGTCGTTATCCTCTGGCGCAAGGAGATTCACATGCGCGCAACTGCACTCTTGGCAATGACAGGGCAATCGATTTGGCTTGACAACATCACTCGAAAACTGCTCGATTCAGGGCAGTTGGCGACGTGGATTCGTGAACTGTCAGTGGTCGGACTCACTTCGAATCCATCCATCTTTGAGAAAGCGATCACAGGAAGCAATGACTACGACGCGCAGATTCGACCGCTGATCGCCAAAGGAATGAAGCCGGAGCAGATTTTCTTTGAGTGTGCAATCTCAGATCTCACCCGAGCCGCTGACCTCTTCCACGCAATTTCTGAACGAACTGGTTCAGTCGATGGATGGGTGTCACTCGAAGTCTCACCGCTCCTTGCCAATGACACCGCCGCGACGATCGCACAGGCGAAGGATCTGCATGCGCGTGCTAATCGACCGAACCTCTACATCAAGGTGCCGGGCACTCCCGAGGGAATTCCAGCGATCGAAGAACTCATCGCTGCGGGAATATCGATCAATGTGACGCTGCTCTTCTGTGAGGCGCACTTTCAAGCCGCCGCCGAAGCGTATCTACGAGGACTCGAGCGCCGCGCTGCTGCTGGACTCTCACTCGGCGCAGTCTCGAGCGTCGCAAGCCTCTTCGTCTCTCGGTGGGATCGCACGACCGCGCCGAAGTTGCCTGTCGAGTTGAAGAACACGGTCGGAATCGCCGTCAGCCGCGAGTGCTACCACGCCTATTGCACGCTTTATTGCTCGGATCGCTGGCTGGCGCTTGAAGCCAAGGGCGCTCGACCACAACGACTCTTGTATGCGAGCACAAGCACGAAGGATCCAGCGCTCTCGCCGACGCTTTACGTCGAAGGCCTCGCCTCACCGCGCACTGTGAACACTATGCCCGAGGAGACTCTCATCGCACTGAGCAAGGCCACAGCGATCGGGTCGGTTCTCGCGCCGAGCGATGTTTCATGGCGCACGACACTTGATGCGGTGGCGAAGGCAGGCATCGACCTCAAGAGTTGCGCTGCAGAATTGCAGATCGAAGGACGCGATTCGTTCAACAAGAGTTGGATCGAACTCATTGCCAAGATCGAAACCAAGAGCGCAGTGCTCGCAAGCTAAGTCAGCGTCACGGAGTCCAGCGGCTCAACAGTTCGCCCAGATCACCCGCGTTGATGACGCCATCTTGATTGATGTCGCCTTCGGGCGATCCTGAATTCCACATCGAGAGCAGCGATGCGAGGTCTGCGCTATTGACGCTGCCGTCACGATTGATGTCGGCGCGGTTCACGACCCCACCTTTGGTCCATGCAGATGTTGGGATAGTCGACTTCGAAACTCCAGGACCCGACCACGAAACGATGAGTCCCGCGCCACCACCGCGTTCGAAGAATTCAGTGCGGATCGCGTGCTTTCCGCTCGCGAGAGCAATTGTGCCGCTCTTTTCGACCATCCCGTGAAGTCCGTCGTTGAGCACAACGACCGTGTCGCCGATCAGGAGGCGCGATCCATCATCGGAATTGGTGTAGAAGGTCCAGGTTCCCGAGGTGGGAATAGAAATCCAACCAGTGAAGAGTGCGCCGACATCGTCTGCGCGTCCGCTGGACGCAAAGTTTCCGCCGGTGCTATCAAAATTGAGTTGGGTCGCCGTGTTGGACATGTACGGCGTGAGTGTCGTGAAGTCTGGAAGCACCGTCAGCGCCGCCGTCGCGTAGTAGGCCGCTGCGATCCCTGCACTATCGCCTGTGGGATTCTCTGGTGCGCGAAGTTGAACGAGGTCGACGTCGACTTGCGCGGTGGCGAAGTCTCCGCTCGCATCAGTGATGAGATACGTGAATGAAATCGTTTGAGCCGAGCCACCTGGTGGCGACAATCGAGCAATTGCGCGCCCTTGGGGACCCGCCCCTGGTACGACGGTGACAGAGCCTCCTTGCACAGGTTGAGTGACGCTCTGAAGCGTCATCGCTTCGCAATTGAAGCGCAGGTCGTTCTCGAGTACGTCGAGGTCAACGGTTGCGCCGCTCATTGCGATCACGCGGTCAGGTACCGCAACGGGTGGTTGCGCTTCGCTCGAGAAGCCGCACGTCGCGGCTGCGAGGTAGTTGCTGATACTCCCGACGCTCAGCGCATGAAACCGAAGATTGATGTTCGCCATGCCGCCTGCGCAGGTGTGGCAGTAGCTCATGATTGTTCCGAGATCTGCTGTTGCTGCGGCGCAATCTTGCGGACTCGACCCGCAACCATCGGCGGGGGGGGAATAGTTATGTGTGTGGGGCGCACCGTAGTTGTGGCCGAGTTCATGCGCGAACACCATGATGTCCCAGTTTGCGCCGCTGTTGTCGACGAGCGGATATGGGAATGATCCGCCGAGATTTGCGCTCACTGAATATGCGTACATGCCGCATCCTGAGTTGAGCCAAGCGATTCCGCCTCCAAGGCCACGACCTGAGAGCATTGCAACAGAATTGCGGTTCATGAATGGCACGGTCGATTCCCAATGACTTTGAAACTCAGTGAGTTGCGCCGATGTGCTCGTTGCAGTCCACGGATCGATCCCATCGGGCCAGAGGCGGATGTAGCACGCCGAGGGGCGAAAATTCGTGTCGCGAGAGTAGATATCGCTGAGTGCTGCGAAGAGCGTGCCGACGTAGCCAAGCGCCGCATTCTGGTTGTTGCCAAACAGCGCAAGAAACTCGACGTCCGTATCGACGGCGATGCGCGACTGCCGGCAGGGCTGGTTACCCGCGAGGCCACCCTCATGATCGCCGCCACCGTTGTTGGGAGGAAGCAATGCCTCACAACTCCATGCGACTGGTGCAAATGTTCCTGGGGGCAGTTCGTCCATCACGTACGAAACGATGGGACCCGCTGCGCCAAAACGCCCGCTTGAAATGACGGACGTCTGCCCATCGCACTGCACATAGCCCGCAAGAAATCCTTCGCCGCGCGAGAGCAACACCCGCGACTCTGGATGATTGACGAGTGATCCAACGTAACAGTCGATCGATGGGAGGGCGATGGGACGCTCAGTCACACTTCCGTCATCGTTGAGATGTGCGGCAACGCAGCGTGGCGCGTGTGCGAATGGATCGACTCGGTGCAGAACAAATGTCTCGCTACGCGATGGACCGATTGGAACATCACGCACGAGCACATCGTCGTGGAGTGCAAGCGCGTTCCACAGCATGCCATCAACTTCAATCGCACTCACCGAGTCGCGAAGGTGTTGGGCGATCTCTGATTGGCTTGCGCTGCGAACGAGCGGCGACGCGACCGTCACAACCCGCGCAGTTGCTGCCTGAGGGGCGACTGCACCTTGATCAACGCGTTGCCCATCGGCGGCAAAAAGAGTCGAGCTCATCGCGAGAGTTGCGAAAGCACAGCAGCAGGAGTGAGATCGCATACACCAAGCCTATCGGTCGAGTCTTGGCGAAACAACAGAAAAGCAGAATGTTGCACGTGCGTTGGGTCGCATCGCACTATGAGAGCGCGATGCGGCACATTGATTCGATTCCATCGCTGAGCGCATCGTCATTGAAATCGAAGGTCGGATGGTGCAAGGGCGGCAGTGCGGGTGCATCGTTCGCTTGGATGCCGAGCAGAAAAAAACTTGCAGGCACATGTGCGCCGTAGGAAGCAAAGTCTTCTCCTCCCATGAATGCGGCAGGCATTTCCGCGAGCGCTGTTCCAGAGATCGCTCGAACAGCGGTGCGGACATGATCGGTTGCCACGAGGTCGTTCACGGTGGCGGGGCACCCAGGTTTGAATTCGACCTTCGCGGTGCAGCCGTGCATGCGCGCGCCGTGGTCCACCATGTGGTGAAGCAACTCGATCGCGTTGGCGCGATCCACTGGATCAAGCGTGCGCAGTGTGCCCTGCATGATGCCATCCTCTGCGATCACATTGAATGCGTGGCCTGCACGGAGGGTGCAGATCGACACAACAACCGCGTGCGCTGGATCAACCCGTCGACTCACGATTGTCTGAAGCGCTGTCACGATCGCACTCATCGCAATGACAGGATCGTGAGCAAGGTGGGGCCACGCTGCGTGCGATCCTCTGCCATGCACGCGCACTGTGAACGAATCAGTTGAAGCGAGAATCGGTCCGACGCGAACTCCGACTGTGTGCAGTGGCAGCCAGGGCCACGCGTGCAACCCGTAAATCGCACGCACGGGCGGTCCGATGCGACCTGTGAGGCAACCATCGGCGATCATGCGCGAGGCGCCTCCGAGGTTTTCTTCGGCGGGCTGAAAGACAAATGTCACTGGATTGGGAAGACTGCGCGTTGATGCGAGTTGCGCAAGCACCCGAGCCGCACCGATGAGAATCGTCGTGTGTCCATCGTGACCACATGCGTGCATTACGCCAGGGGTGGTCGATGCGTAGGGACGCCCCGTCGCCTCGGTAATCGGCAAGGCATCGATGTCTGCTCGCAGCGCGATCGACTTCTCAGCGTTGCCTGCGATGTGACCGATGACTCCAGTGCCGCCGCCGACCTGCGCAACGAATGCGACTCCTGCTTGCGACAACTCCCGCTGAATCACTTGTGAGGTGCGATGCTCTTCGAGTCCGAGTTCAGGATGCGCATGCAAATCGCGCCGCAGTTCGACGAGCGATGGAAGTTCGCGCGCGATGAGCGATTTCAGTTGGGAGCAATCGATCATCGCCCTACGGTAGCGCAGATCTCATCCACTCAATGGGCGCAGCCCAACGCTCTTGCGCCCTTCGTTGAATCTCACGCTCGCTGCTTTGTCCATGCGAATCAACCGCACGAGTTGGCTCGTAGAGACTTCGAATTGCTCAGCAGCACTGCCAACATCGAAGCGCATCGCGGTCACGAGGTCGAGCGCCTCAGCGAGAAGCACTGGATAGTCGGCGTGATCGACCGAAATCACGAGTCGGCGCTCCCTTCGTCGCGAGCACCAGAGAGCGCTCGGCACGAATGGATGGGATGGCAACACCCGCACCTGCACCGCGAGGCAGAGGCGCAATCGCTTGATCGCAGCCGCACGGTTTTCACATTGGCTGCGCCGCTCAGTGCCTTGCGTTGAGACTCCAGTGGCTGTGTGGGTCATGAAGACCGCCGTCTCGACGCGATTGCGGTGCTGACCTCCAGGCCCCGAGACGCGGCCAGTCGTTGTCGTGCAGCCACGCAACAGTGCAACATCATCGAGACGCGCGGGGTGTTCGCCTTGAAACAGGATCGAACGAGGATCAACAAACGAATAATCACCGCTCATGAGCCGCGCTCTTGAGGACCTCGTCGTCCGCGCGCGACTGCCGAAAGTGGCTGCGCAGTGAGATCCCAATCATCCGACTCTCCAGCGGCCATTCGCAGCGCGCCCGTGCCCGCAATCATCGCCGCATTGTCGGTACACCATCTGTGCTCTGCGATGCACAACGCGACGCCACGATCGACGCTGAGAGCTTCGGCTTCTCTGCGGAGCAATCGATTCGCAGCGACACCTCCGCCGATGAGAATCGTTGCCGCAGGATGCTGGTCGAGCGCACGCGCGAGGTTGCGCATGATCTGCGCAATGACGACGCGCCGAAATGAGGCAGCAAGATCAGAGACTGCTCCAGCATGCTCTGGATTCTTTGCAGCGAGCGCGAGCGCAGTCTTGATTCCGCTGAACGAGAAATCGAGCGCGCTCAAACGGGTAATCGGCAGGGGAATGCGGGCGGCGTCACCTGACTCAGCAAGTTCATCGAGTCGCGCACCGCCTGGATAGCCGATGTGCAACAGTGCCGCCCCCTTATCGAAGGCTTCGCCGGCGGCATCGTCGATCGTCGCGCCAATCAAAGTGAGTTCAAGCGGTGATTCCATGCGAAAGAGGCTCGTGTGCCCTCCCGATGCGACGAGTCCGATCGCCGGCCACTGAATTGCAGGGCGATCGAGTAATCCCGCGACGAGATGCGCGTGCACATGGTCGACGCCGACGAATGGGATGTTCGCTCCCCACGCGAGTGCCTTGGCAGCACTGACCCCAACGAGCAGCGATCCAATGAGGCCAGGTCGATGACCCGCCGCGATGCCATCCACGTGCTGCAACGAAATGCCTGCCTCTGCGCAGGCGCTGCGAATGACCGGAATGATGCGGTCAAGGTGCGCACGACTTGCGATCTCTGGAACAACTCCGCGGTACTCAGCGTGCAATTCGTCCTGCGATGCTGTGTTGCAGGCGAGCACTGTGAGCGCATCGCCATCGACGCGCACCAACGCGGCAGAAGTTTCGTCGCAACTGCTTTCGATTCCCAAGATCACACGCGCTGCCATTGCTGCAGCGTATCGACGCACGTGCGTAGACTCGCGCGACGATGGAGACAGGCTTACGAGATGGATCGATCCAGTCCGAGCGCGCATTGCTCGCTGCGGTGATTCTCAACTCAGACGAGGAGTCTGCGAGCAGTCACGACCCGCTCAGCGAATTGCGCGCGCTTGCAGAGACCGCCGGCGTCGAGCCGGTTGGCCAAATGATTCAGTATCGCCACGGAATGGATGGTCGCACCTGTTTCGGCAAGGGAAAAATTCTCGAACTCGAAGCGGCGGTGAAGGAACTGCGCGTCGGGGTCGTGATCTTTGACCACGATCTGAGTCCGAGTCAACTGCGAAACATTGAGAAACAACTCTCGTGCAAGGTGCTCGACCGCAGCGAATTGATCCTGGACATTTTCGCGAATCGCGCGACAACCCGTGCGGCGCAATTGCAAGTCGAGATTGCACAGCTCGAGTACACCGCGCCACGACTGCGGGCGATGTGGTCGCACTTGGGACAGGTCACTGGTGGATCACCCATGGGCGTTGGAACGCGCGGTCCTGGTGAACAGCAACTTGAAATCGATCGGCGGTTGGTCTCGCGGCGAATTGTTGCGCTCAAGCGCGAGCTGTCTGAGGTGCAGGTGCGCAAGAGTCGCGAAGTGCAAGCGCGCTGTGCTGAACACTTCACGGTTGGCATCGTTGGATACACCAATGCGGGCAAGAGCACGCTCTTCAATGCCCTCACTCGCGGCGGGGCGTTTGCCAATGATCAGCTCTTTGCAACGCTGCAAACACGCACTGAATCGTGGACGGTCGGAGGCGCCAACGCCGTGCTGCTCTCAGACACCGTTGGATTCATTCAGCGTCTTCCGCATCATCTCGTTGCAAGTTTTCGCGCAACGCTCGAAGAGACTGTGCACTCACACTTGCTCTTGCTTGTCGTCGATGCCGCGGACATTCGCTCGCAGGCACAGCTCGCGACCGTGCGTGAAGTGCTCGACGGGATCGGTGCCGACACCCAGCCTCGCGTTGTCGTGCTGAACAAGATTGACAAACTTGCCGCCGCGCCAAAGGCTGGAAGTGATGCGCCAATGTCACTGGCGCAGTGGATCGAGCGCGAGCCATCTGCCATCGCAATCTCGGCAGCTACAGGAGAGGGGTTCGAGGCGCTTCGTGCGCGCGTGCTCGAGTCGATGCTTGGAGAGGTGCGCTCTGTTGTGTTGCGCATTCCCTTGCGCGATGGGCGTGCAGTCGACTATCTCGAGTCACGCGCAACCGTCGTTGCCCGCGACTATGACGAGCACCACTCGATTCTCACAGCACAGGTGTCGCGGCGCCATGTTGAACAACTCGTCGCGATGGGGAGCCGCTTCACCGTGAATGACTTGCCAGTGCACGAGGCTCTGAAGTCACTCTGGCCACCGCCAGTCGAACGCAAAGAACCGCGCATTCCCCTGCACGAGCGTCTCGTCGGCGACGGCATGTGACGCCTGTCAGATCGCCGCCGCGCTTCAGTGTGTGGTCGTTCGGACGCTGCTGAAGAGTTCCTCGCATGCCGTGCGTGCCGCAGGCGAAACTCCAGGACGAATCCACACGACTGAATCATCTCGAAACGACTCGAGCGAACGCCAGACTGCGATGCGTGAATGATCTCGGCTGCCCGCGCGCCAAAACCCATCATCGGCCCGCCCCATCGCAACGCGTTCGCCGCGGCGGGGCAGGGCATCCCATCGCTCAACCGGAGTTCCGAGAAGTGCTTCCTCGAACAGCCACTGCGATGACTTTGGACCAAAGAGCACAACGACATTTTCTCCGCCGCTGAGAAATTGTGCGCGCGCCTTTCGCAAGAGGCGCGCCACTCGTCCAACGGCGACCGTGTGATCGTCGGCGATGCCGCGCGCGAGAGCGACGCCCACACGATCGCGCGGCGACCGCACCCTGCAACGTCCACGCACATTGCCCCGACTACTTCGCACCACGCACTCATCTCCAACAGACGCGCGCAGCAAAAACGTTCGCATCGCATCTGCGGTGCTCTCGAGTGCAGCACTGCTGAGACCCGGAGTCCACTCAACCTCGATCAAGAGGCGTCGCGCGACTTGCTCGAGATTTCGCAGCGCGCGCGGAATTCGAGGAGATCGCGGCGCGATCAGCGCATCATCTGCTTCGAGACTCTTGACATGCAGGTGCAAGAGCAGCGCGCCACGCTTCGCAACGATGTCACACGATTTTCCAGAAGCGGTCGCAACTTCACTGCGCACGGCGAACCCTCGCGCCGCGAGTTGCTTCGCGAGCAAGATTTCGCGCAAGAGTGATGTCTGCAAGCGCGCATCTCGAGAAGCACGGCGCAATCTTCTCGCAGCCGATCCCATCTCGATCGCGGCGGGGCTCTCGAGCCACCGAAAGGCCTCGCGCAAACGCGTTGCAGGGGAGTGTTTCATTGCACCCCCTGCGAGTGAAATGCGCATTCTTTCGCGTTGGACGCAATTCTTGGCAAAGTTCTCAAGTGCGCAAAAGTGCCGCGCCTGCTCGTCCGATGAGTGGGCGTGAAGCAATCGTCAACCATGAACGCACCAACAATCAATCCACGTGTGCCCAGACTCGGCGAGCTCTTGGTCGCGCAGGGACTCCTGACGCAATCCGAAGTCGATGCCGTCTTGGAACGGCAACGCGATGTTGGTCGTCCCTTTGGAGTCTTGTGCGAGGAGATGTTCGGGATTGACCCAGAATTTGTCGAAGGCGCGTGGGTCGATCAATATCGCGCGCTTTCTGCTTCGTTCGATGCAGATTTCGTTCGCTCGCATCCTGCTGCACTCGCGCTTGTGAGCGCCCGTCAAGCGTGGCAGTTTCGAATCGTTCCGCTGCGACTCGATCACGGCACGCTTGTGGCGGCGACAACACCTGGCCAGCTCGCGCGCGCATCGAGATTTGCGACGATGGTGCTTGGAATTCCAGCGCTCTTCGTTGTGGTTGACTCGAATGAACTCGCGGGTGCGCTCGAAGCGCAGTATCCGATCGATGGCATGGATGTGCAGACCGTGCGGAAAGTTCACGCGAGGAATGGCAACTCCCGGACTTGAACCGGGGACACCCGCATTTTCAATGCGGTGCTCTACCAACTGAGCTA
>CAYHFW010000053.1:0-11341 GCA_964355975.1 uncultured Singulisphaera sp. | reverse complement strand
GTTGCCAGCGCGACTCGGTCGAAACGAACGAAAGTTTGGGGTTACTGCATTCTGTTCAAACGGCCATCGGCGGCGGCAATCCAATTGTCGAGACACAAGATGTCGCTGGGATTCCAGTTCGCGTGGTCGCCAAGCCGATCGATGAAGACGCATTCCCCGATGTCGTGGTCGCCAATTCGCAACCACAGTCGGTTGTCGTTGGGCACACGCCTCCGCCAGCCAATCTGCCGATCACCGTGCGCGCGTCGCTGCAAGTGTTTCGCAACGCGGGCGAACAACTGCCTGGAGGGTTCGTGTCGAGCACTCCAATGGATGCTGGATCGACGATGCTCGACCTCGTTGCAGTTGACCCCGACGGAGATGGCGACATCGACTTGGCAACCATCAGCAGTGAGGCAGGGCGCGGGGTCGTGAAGTACATCCGCAACGACTCTTCGGGGTTCATGATGGTGCTCGCGATGGCTGTCACCGATACCTCGATCGCGGACGGAATGTGCTTGACATCTGCACGACTGGCGGGGGCTCGCGTTTCTGATTTGTATGTCTGCAAGCGAAACGGAACGAGCCACCTCGGGCCAGAGTTTGACGGACTTGGACAGCATGGTGAGGCGCAGTTCGCACCAGCCGATCTCAATCATGACGGAGCGGTGAATGGCGCCGACCTCACAACACTCTTCTCGGCTTGGGGTCCAAACTCTGGCCCTGCCGACATCAATGGTGACGGAGTCGTCGACGGTGTCGACATGACGACAGTGCTCAGCGGCTGGGCGCCATAAGCAAAGCGTGTCCCACCTCGCGGGCGAGCGGGCAACGCTCGCTAGGATAAGCAGAGTTTTCTCTCTCTATTTCGTCAACTGCTATTCGAGGAGCCTTCATGCACCCACGACATTGGTGGAAGATCATGTTCTTGGTTTTGGCTACGGGATTCGCCGGCGTCCTAGTGATTGGGGTCGGGACTTACCGGCATGCACCACCGATTGCGCAGTTTGTCGACGAGGCGGGCACGCCAGTCATCGAGGCTTCGTCGATCCTGCGAGGACAAGTTGATTTTCAGCGGCTCGCGCTGATGGAATATGGCAGCATGTTTGGCGATGGCGCGATGCGCGGCCCAGACTTCACGGCAGACGCGCTGCACACGATGGCGCTCTTGGTGGCGTCGCACGAAGGAGGTTCGGCCGATGCGGCTGAGAGCGCGATGCGGCGCGACCTGCGAAGGAACACCTACGACGAGGAGTGCAATTGTGTGACCCTGCCCCCTGCCGTTGTCGCTGCGATTCCTGAGTATCGCAAGCACGTCGCAGAACTGTTGAACGGCACAGGTTCCGAAAGTCTCACACCACGGGGGCTCGTCGCCGATGGCGCCGTGCTCAACGACCTTGCAGACTTTTTCTTCTGGGGCGGATGGGTCTGCGTTGCAGAGCGTCCAGGGACAACTCACTCGTACACACACAATTGGCCCTACGACCCCCTCGCGGGCAACCATCCCTCTGGATCTGTCTTGTTCTGGAGCGTGATCGGCGCGCTTGGATTCATGCTCGGACTGGGCTGGGTGCTCTATCTCTACGGTCGCTACAGCGACATTGCATCAATCGACGCAACCGGCGAGTTGAAGCCGCTCGCGTCGGCGTTGACATTGGCCTCGTTCAATGCAAGCGCATCGCAGCGCATGGCGTATCCATTCTTCGCGCTCGCGGCCATTGTGATGGTTCTTCAAGTTTTGGCTGGTATTTTCACAGTCCACGATTTCGTGGGAGTGGTCAACTGTTTCGGCTGGCAGGCAGATGTGACGCTGCCCATCACGATCGTGCGCAGTTGGCATGTGCAACTCTCGCTGTTCTGGATCGCCTCGTGCTGGATCGGCGCATCGCTCTTCGTACTGCCCCTGATGAGCGGACATGAGCCGCGTGGACAGGCAGTGCTTGCGCGGATTCTCTTTGGCGCGCTCGCGACTCTCGTGGCCGGTTCGATTGTCGGGATCTACATGGGACCGATGGGAATGCTCGGCGAGTGGTGGCGCTGGTTCGGCCATCAAGGGTGGGAGTTTGTCGAGTTTGGGCGCGTCTGGCAGATCGCACTTCTCGTCGGATTCGTGCTCTGGTCAGTGATCACTCTGCGCGCGACGGCGCCGCTCTTGGCTGGGCGGGATTGGTGGTCTCTGCCAGCGTGGCTGCTCTACTCGGTCGTGTCGATTTCGATCCTGTACCTCTCAAGTTTCGTCGCATCACCAACGACCAACTTTGTCATCGCCGATTTCTGGCGGTGGTGCGTCGTTCACATGTGGGTCGAAGCGTTCTTCGAAGTGTTCACCACAGTGATCGTCGCCTACATGATGTTTCTGATGGGACTGGTGTCGTTGCAGGCGGGATCGCGTGTGGTGTTTCTCGCGACATTGCTCTTCTTGGGCTCTGGGATTCTCGGAATCTCGCATAACTTCTACTGGAATGCGAAGCCGGTCGCGGCGATTGCGCTGGGCAGCGTGTTCTCGACGCTGCAGGTCGTGCCGCTGCTTCTGCTTGCACTCGAGGCGTGGCGATACCGCCGGCTCACGGTGCGAAGCGGCGAAGACAGCGGTCGTGCGGGCGCGTTCGTGCTGAGTGATTCATTTCTGTTCTTGCTCGCAGTGAATTTTTGGAACTTCCTCGGTGCGGGAGTCTTCGGCTTCATCATCAATCTGCCGATCGTCAACTACTTCGAGCACGGCACCTACCTCACGGTCAATCATGGGCATGCTGCTCTGATGGGGGTCTATGGCAATCTCGCGATCGCCGCAGTGCTGTTTTGCTCGCGATTTCTCGTCGACCCCGAGCGGTGGAATGAGCGGCTGATACGCATTTCGTTTTGGTCGATCAACATCGGGCTCATGCTGATGGTGCTGCTCGATCTCTTGCCAGCGGGTCTCTATCAACTCGCTGATGCACTCGAGCATGGACTCTGGCACGCACGGGCGCAAGAACTGATCGACGGAGATTTCTTCCAGACGGCGACTTGGCTTCGTGCCATCGGCGGATCGATCTTCGTCGTCGGGGGAATCATCCCCATCGCTTGGTTCGTGATCAGCCGTGCACGCAATCTGCGCGCGCGCGTTACGGAGCGCACGCTCCCCACGCGCTGAGCAGCACTGCGAGATCTGCGGCGTTGGTTGTTCCGTCGCGGTTGAGATCGCCCACGCTTGAAGTTCCCCATGCAGTGAGCACGACCGCCATGTCGAGTCCGTTGACGAATCCATCGCCGCCGAGTGGCGCGACGTCGCCTACGCACACCGAAGGGGTGCTCGAAGCGTCGGCGGGATCGCTGCCAGCGGCAACTTCGTCTGCGTCGAAGAACGAGTCTAGGTCGCGGTCAATGCCGAGGCGCGATTGCGATCCAACAGGAACGAGCGTGTAGGTGAGTTCGCTGCCAGTCGCTGCGAGCGCGAGAAGCGCGGTTGGTGTCAGTGCTGCTTCGCCCGCGCGGTCGCTCTTGAATGCCCCTGATTGATAGACGTATCCGCGCGCGATGCCGCTGATCGATCCCTTCACAATGAGCGCAGCGGTTGGGCCGTTGGCGATCGTGATGAGTTGATTGACGCGCGTGGTCTCGTTGTTGACACCGTTGGCGAATGCCTGCGCACCGACTCCTGCTGGAGTTTCTGTGCCGAACGAGAGGCAGAACGCTTCGACGTCGCGGCGTTGCTGCGCGCCCGTTGCACCACCAGGGAAAGCGAACCCAACTGAGAGCAAGTCTTGCAGAGTCGAAGTCGCACCATTGTGATCGAAGCCGAAGCCTCGAAGTGCCGTCGTCGATGCGCGGGTTGCACCAGTCTTGCGCCAGATGTCACGCAGCGGTGCGTTCTTGCGATTCTGTGGTTCGCCACCTGGAGGTGGAATGTCGACGATGCCATTGGTGCCAGTGATTCCCGAGTGGCAGTTCGCGCAGGTGAGCCCTGGAGGTGCTCCAAAAATCTGTGCGTTATTGAAAATGTTCTGCCCTGCCGATGGATTGCCAGTGCCGCCGAGGCCGGTGACGACTCCGCCAATGATTGGAAGCGATGTCTTGAGAGTGTTCTCGAGATTGCGATTTGGATTGGGTCCGAATGTGAGCGATGCGATGTACTGACGCATCGATTCCATCTCGGCTGGCGTGAGCTCTGCATCGCGCCCTTGCAAGTGCGTGAAGGCCGCATTGAACTCTGTGATGTCATCTTTTTCGCCGCGCCAGTGAAACGGCTCGGTGCCGATGATTCCCATGAGTGTTTGGGTGGTCATCGGCCCCTTCATCGGATGCCAACTGATGCATCCAGGAACTTGGCATGTTTCGTCGAACAACTCGACTGCGCCGGCTGGACTTCCGAGGTCCCATCCGAGGCGATCGCTGCGCCCGTCGATGTGGCATGTTGCGCACGAAACGTGACCAAGCCCCGAGGTGAGATGCGTGTCGTAGATGAACTTGCGTCCAGCCTTCGCAATGGCGGGAGTTGCATCGTGCAGTGGGACCCGTGCAGTTTCGACCAGCGACGCCGTGTTGATTGAACTCACCGATGCGTCAAATCGATTGAGCACATAGACGAATGCGCCTGATGGAGACGTGACGAGTCCGCTGGGGCCCTCGCCCACGTCGATCTTTGCGAGACGCGCGCCTGAGGAGGAGACTTTGATGATCGCATTCGATCCGAGTGCAGCAACGAACGCGGCGCTTCCATCGGGTAGCCACGCAACGCCGCGTGGGTCGCCGACCGACTGGAATCGCTCCATCTCTGGAATCGTTGACGTTGCGTAATTGAGATGCGGGTTGAGGTCGAAGAGAGTTGGCGTGCCTGAGCCGCCAGACGCAATCAATGCGCCGCGCATGCGTGCGAACTTGCCATCGAGCTTGGGCTCGAAACGGATTTCGTTGGTTGGCTCGATGCCGACCGCAAGAATCGTGCCGTTGGGTGCCACGCCAACACTTGCGACCGTGTTCATCAGCCCAGTGACATAGGTCGTTGCGAGCGTTGCCGCGTCGATGACAGCGATGTCATTGTCAACAACATCCCAAGTGACAAGGCTCGTCCAATTGCGAGCGTTGTCATCCATCCACTGACTCGCTGCGTTCTTGCGAACGAGGTGCGCAACGCGCGGAGGCACTGGTTGACCAACGGTGCGCGGAGGGTCGAACGAGGTGCCACTGTTTGGTGGCGGATTCGCTCCGGCGTATGGGCTCGATGCGAGATTGACGGTCGTGCGTGGAATGACAACAGTCTTGTTGCCTGACTCAAAGACCGCGAGGTAAATCTTCGAGCCGTCGGGACTCGTTGCGAGGGCGCGCGGTTGTGCGCCAACGATTGCTGTTGTGGTGAGAGTTGGAGTCGCCGCGTCTGGGTCGAAACTGACGAGTTTCGATGATGCTGCAAGTGAGACGAACGCACGGGATGGCGTCGTCGAGAAGACGACGTCGGCTGGCTCATCACCAACCGTAATCGTTCGAACAACGCGTGAGGATGCGAGGTCGATCACGCTGACAGAGTCGGAGATCTGATTGACCACCCACGCTTGCGAATTCGATCGCACGCGCACCGAAACGGGGTCGACTCCGACGGCGATCGATGCGCGTCGAATGAGTTGACCCTTGACGATGTCGAATTGGTCAAGCTGCCCATCGGCCGTATTCACGACGAGCAACCGAGTGCCGTCTGGCGTGATATCGATCGGATGGGACTGCGGAGATTCGAAGTTGACGAACGACGATTGCGCGTGCAGCGTCGCGCTGAGCACCATCACGCTGAATGTTGCGGTAGCGATTCGAGTAGCGAAGCGCGCACTTTGACGAAGACTTTGTGTTGATTCTTGCATTGGGTGATCCTCGCGAGTGTTGGTCGGCGCGTGGAGTTGGGGACAGTGCGCACGGAGTAATCTGACAGCGTGAGTAGGTCATCCAAGCCGAGCGCAGGTCAGTATGTGTTGGGATCGCACAATGTCGAGCTGGAGCGGCTCGGAACGCAACATGCGCTCTGGCGAGATTTAGCGCTCGATGGGTGGCTTCGAGCGGGGTTTCGCGCGGGAATGAACATCGTCGATGTTGGCGCGGGACCTGGATTTGCGACCGATGATCTGTTGATGATTGTGGGAGCAACGGGATCAATCACAGCGGTCGATCGAGCGGCCGCGTACCTCGATGCGCTTCGCGCACGATTCGCACACCAGGGCGCTGTCGTCAGCATTCACGAGGTTGACTTGATGAACGAAGCGATCCCCTGCCCGCGCGGACTTCACGATGCCGCGTGGTGCAGATGGGTGGCGATGTTTGTGCCAGACCCTGTGCTGCTCGTGCAACGAATCGCAGATGCACTTCGCCCGGGGGGCACATTGGTGCTGCACGAATACTGTCGATACGAAACGCTCAGCATGGTGCCTCGGCGAGCTGAGATTGACTCATTCACTGCGCTCGCGTCGAAGAGTTTTCGCGCTGCAGGTGGTGAGCCCGACATCTCGGGCATATTGCTGACCGCGCTCGACAGGTGCGGGTTTGAAGTTCAACACGTTCGCCCGATCGCTCGCGGTGCGCGTGCGCATGAGCCGCTCTGGCAGTGGCCAGCAGGATTTGTGCGCACCTACGCTCCGAGACTGGTTGAACTCGGATTTGCAGATCACGAATGGTGCACGCAGGTGCTGCGTGCGCTCGATGAAGCGCAACAGGATGGCGTCTCGGTCTTTCTCACGCCGATGGTGATGGAAATCATTGCAACAAGGAGCACATGATGAAACGCTTTTTCACTCTTGGGTTATTTTTTGTTCTGTTTCAACTCATGGTGGCCGCGCCCGCAGTTGCGCAGGATGCGTCGCTGTTTGAGTCGTTCAAGCAACTCGCAGGCACATGGGATGCAGATCTCGACGAAGACGGCAAGTTCGATTCGGTCGTCGACTACCGTTTGATCGCGGCTGGGAGCGTCGTGACGGAGACGCTCTTTGCAGGAACCTCTCACGAGATGATCACGGTCTATTGCATGGATGGAGCGCGACTGCTCTGCACCCATTACTGCGCATCGGGCAATCAGCCACGAATGCAGGGAACGCGGTTAGCCGATGGAACAATCGCGTTCAAGATGATCGACGCGACGAACCTGCCAGACAGAAATGCGTCGCACATGAACTCTGTGGCGTACACATTCGTCGATGCGAATCACATGAGTGTCGACTGGGGAGCATCAGAAAACGGCAAGGACACTCCCCACGCCGTCTTTCGCCTGACACGCAGAGTGCCACCTGCGGAGCCGACGAAACAACAACCTACGGAGAAACCAATGACGCAGACGCCACCACAGAGTGACTTCATGATCCTGATGTACGAGGATGACAACGCATGGGCGCGCATGCCCAAGGAACGGCAAGATGAGTTGATGGCGCTCTACATGGCTTGGATGGGTGACCTGCAGACGCGAGGCATCTTCAAGTACGGCGCGCCCTGTGGAGCCAAGCATGTGCTGCTTCGCGGAAGCGGCGCGACTGGGTCGGTGGAGGAGATCACCCCAACCAAAGATGTGCTGACAGGAATCTTCGTGGTGCGTGTGTCGAGTCTGGATGAGGCCGTTGCGCTCGCCAAGAGTTGTCCCGCGCTCTTGCACGGCGAACGAGTTGTTGTGCGCCCTGTGACGCACGAGTAAACCCTGCGCAGTCAAGCGTTGGCGCCTACCGCACGCTTGCGTTGGGCTCGAGTGCGCGCACCGAGTCGATCATCGGAGAGAGGTCGCGCAGCAATCCGTCGGCAAGGTCGTAGATCCATCCGTGCACGGTGACGCCGCGCGCGCGCGGCTCTTGCAAGATTGGAGACTCGCGCACATGCACGACTTGCACCGCGACGTTGAGCTCGCAGAGTCGTCGCGACTGCCCCACTGCTGTCGGTTCGCTTTCGATTTCGTCGCGATAGAACTTCGCGATATCGCGCACATGGCGAATCCAGTGATCAAAGATTCGTCCCGTGCTGGGGGCAAGTGCTGCGGTCACTCCACCACAACCGTAATGACCGCAGACGATGATGTCTTGGATCTTGAGTTCATTGACCGCGAAGTCGATCACCGAGAGACAATTGAGATCGCTGTGCACCACAAGGTTTGCGACGTTGCGATGCACAAAGACTTCTCCAGGAAGCAGCCCAATGATTTCATTGGCTGGCACCCGACTGTCAGAACAGCCGATCCAGAGATATTTTGGTTGCTGTTGAGCGGTCAGGCTTGCGAAGAAGCCCTTGTGTTCGCGCTCGACGCGCGTAGCCCAGGCTCGATTGTTCGCGAGCAGTTGTGAGAGATCTGACATCGATCGTGATCGTATCGGCAGATTGGTCAGACACACTCGTTGGGGTCATAGCGTGGCCAGTCGATCCCCTCGAGTGCCTTGGCATAATTCAGATGGCGCGAGACACTCGATGTGTAGAGCGGTCGGTTCACTTGGTCGTAACTCAGTGTTCGCACCGTGCGCTTCGATTCGTGAAAGCGCGTGCAGGCTTCGTCCCACTCGAGCCCGAGAAACGAGATGATTCGTGGAAACTCACTCTCTGGGTACTGCACGAGACGTTCGTAAGAGACTTCGAGAATCGGCACATCGAGTGCCCCCTTCCAATGGTTCATCATCTCGCGCGAGCCCTGCCATGCTTGTGCGATCCACTGCATGCGGGTTGACCATGGAAAGAGTTTGTTGTTGAACCCGCCCATGCAGCAAGAGATCGCAACATCGCGCGGATCGCGCAACACATGAATGATGCGCGTTTGTGGAAAGAGGCGCGCGATGAGTCCAAGCAGTCGATTGTTGCCGAGTGCCTTGTTCACGATGCGCTGCGCATGTGGCGCTTGCGCGGTGATCTGCTCAACGTACTCCTCGGCCTTGCGCGTCCAGTGCGCATCTTGCATCTCGCCGAAGCACTCTGGTGGCTCGACCCCTGGACGCGCCGATACTTCGAGCTGCTTGGCAAACTTGTCAATCGAGTTCAACTCGCCAACTCCAGCGGCGTGCGGATGCGCATCGATGATCTGATCGATGAGACTCGTGCCACTGCGCGGCATGCCTGCGACAAAGACTGGGATCGCACTCGTGCATTGACTCTTTGGAAAACGCGACATGCGCTCACGGGTCCAGTAGTTCGTGAGCGATGCGAGTTGCTTGCTGTAGAGGCTGGGGTCGAAATCGACCTCACCGATTATGTTTGCCTTCGAAGCAGCGGCCATCGCCTCGTCGTAACGCTTCGATCGGTCATAGGCCTTTGCCCGCAAGTACCAGAGCGACCGGCGCATCTCGGGCATCGTTGTTGTGAGTTCGGCGAGCGTCTTGCCGATCTGCTTGTCTGCCTCTTCGAAACGATTCTTCTGCACCAAAATGCGCGCCCATGTGTGTGCGATCTCTGGTCGAAGCGTGCCGCCTTGCTCTGCCGCTTGAACGAACGGCGCGATCAGCTCTTGCGCCTCGTCGCAGCGCCCCGCCTCTTCGAGTGCCATCGCCATCACGCCCAGTGCATCCCCGCCGCGACGTGGATCGCCCAGACATTTGCGCAGTGCTTCACACGCTTCGTCTGTCTTTCCAATGCCTCGCAAGCAGATGCCTCGCAAGTAATGGGCTTCGATTCCTGCACCTGCGCGCAGTGCACGTTCGAGCGTTGCGAGTGCGACCGTCCGTGCGCCGATCGCGTTCTGTGCGTGCGCGGCGAGCATCAGCACCTCAAGGCTTGCGCTCGGTCGCTGCAGCCACGGGTCGAGCAGTCGGTAGACCTCGTGCGGCTGACGATTCGCCATCGCCTTGTTCGCTGCCGCAAGCGCGAGTGACTCAGCATTGATGCGGGCACCGCCGCGTGGAGTTCCTCGAGCGTCCTTCATGAATGAGACTCTATCGCATCACGGCTCGAAGGCGGTCGCCCACTCAACTCTCTTGGTCAGGCTTGGCCTGCGAGGCTGTCTGCTTCGACGACTCAGCAAACTGCGGGATGTCAATCGCGCCATCACCGAAGCCGATTCCAAGAGTTTGCAAGTAGAGATCGAATGTCTGTCGCAGTTTGAATCGGCGCGGCTCGATTCCTGCGAGCAAGAAGAGCGTCATCAAACGCATCGTGCCCGTCGCAACAAAGACCATCGCGTACCCCTGCCGTCCGACATCCATGTTGCCAAGAATCGCCGCGCCGATCAGCGATCCACTGACGACAGCTGTGCTTTGCACGATGTTGTAAACGGTCATCACACTTGTGCGGCGCTCGCTTGGAACGACATCAAAAACAAGCAGAAATGTCGCAGTTTCCCAGCACGCCCATGCCATGCCGACTGCGAACTGCAGACAGAGGATCCACCAAAAACTATCTGACACAAGAAAAAGTGTTGCAGTTGGAATGATGCCGATCGCGCCGAGCCAGAGTGGCACGCCTGGTCCATATCGCTTCGCGAGTCTGCCGACTCCTGGGAGTGCGAGCACTTTCGCTGCGAAGGTCACGGCAAACGCGCACATCAGTTGCGTGTAACTGAAGTGCAACTCGTTCAACATGTACGGAGTGATGAACGCCGCAGAGACATTCGTCGCGAGCACAACTGCAAGCATGTAGACAAGCAGCGTGCGCACTGATTGATCTCGCAAGAGGTCGCGGCGTAAAACGCCAAACGATGGCGGTTCGGTTGCAGCGGCGAGTTCTGGCTTGGGCTCGCTGTGGCGCGTGAGAAACCACGCCGATGCCGCGCGCGCGGCGCCTGCGAGAGAAAAGACGACTGCGAACGCGAGCAAGACATGTTCGGTCTGCCGTCCCCACTCCAAGATGAGGCCGCCCAAGAGTCCAACGCCAAGCAGTGCCTGCACCGTGCGATTGCGGCTTGTCCAGAAATGCGTCGAGATCATTCGTGGAATCAGCGTTGGCACCCATGTCTGCCACGGCGGCGCGGTGCAGAATCCCGCCCCCCAGTAGAGACTCACGAGCAGATAGACCAGCGGCGCAGAGGCGGTGCCAGTCAACGCACAGCAGGCGAGCGCAAACAACGACAGCGCTTGCAGGGCCGCGAAGATCGAGACCCACCGTCGCAGGCTCTTGGCGTACCGAACTCCCCATGGGGTGATTGCGTGCATGAGTGCGCCGGCGAGCACTGGAACGGTTGCGATGAGCCCCGCTTCGACTTGCGAGAGTCCCGCGGCGAGAGCAAACGCGACGAAGTACGCCTCGGCGAGACCAAGCGTCAGCGCGGCGGCGGCGCCATCCGATTGCAGCATGCGCATATCACGGCGCAGTCTCAGAACACGAGGATTGGTGGACGCAGTCACGAGCGCCGCAGAGTATCGAAACCACCGCACCATTTGTTGCGCATCGATGCTCGCTCGGATGGAGTCCAGAAGTGTTGCGCATACTTGCTGTTGAGCATTTCATCGATGTACTG
>CAYHFW010000052.1:0-11728 GCA_964355975.1 uncultured Singulisphaera sp. | reverse complement strand
CAGACTTGCTCGGCTCGGGAACTCGCGCGAGCGAAGATTCCGCCGCTGGCACGCAAGCGAAGGACGCCAATACAGCAAGGCAGCGCGGGTACGCAAGCGAACCGCGAGCGAGAGCAAAGTCACGCCCAGCGCCGCATTCTCAGCACATGCGGTGGAGGGCGATCACCGAGTCGGCGCAACGCGTGTGTGAATCACGATATCTGCCTTGTGAATCTCGTCACTCTCGACGACGGATTCTGCGGTGGGTTGCAGACTGATCACGAGCGTCTTGGCATCGGGGCAGCGCAACTTGAACTGCGCGACAGTTCCGAGTTGTTCTTCAAGATGAAATCCGCCTGCGCAGTGCAGAACTGATCCATCGCGCATGAATGCGAGCGCAGCGCTTGTGCCCATCGTGCGATCCCATAAACGCTGCGACCTGTGGACTCGGTCGACCTCATCGTCGGTGGGCAGCACGACTTCGATGTTGTTTTTCGCAGCGCGCTCTTCGTGCAGTTCAACCATCAATTTCTTGAGTCGCTCCCAGTCTCCATCGCGCGTGATGTTCGGATCGATTTCGAAACAGGCGCGCTCCTCAGCAGGCAGGGCAAGCAGCGGTTCGTACCCATCGCGCAGCGCCTGCGAGACATATTTGCGTGGAGCGTTCGCAGCGACCACCGGAGTTCCCGCGGTGCGCGCCGCGTCGATCATCGGCTGGTACCACGGCAGCCACGAGTCTTTCTCTGCCCAGTTGCGCGATCCCGTCTCGTCAATGAATGCATCGCGGGTCAGTTCACCCTTGAGAAATGCGTCGACCTTGCCTTGTTCGTCGCGTTCGAGCATCTCGAAACTGAGTGCCCCGTGTGGATGCGCGAGCAAGAAGGCAACGACGAGCGCCTGCTCAACGCGGTGGCCACTCGCGTCATCATGTGTTTCTCCGACAAAGATCGCATTGGATCGCCCCACGCGAAGCAGCACCTCAAACCATGTGATTTGCTCGCGTGTCGCTCCATCGAAGCAGAGCAGCGATTCGCAGGCGGGCGCGTCAGCGATCTGCTGCGCAGGCGAGCGCTTTGGAGTGGCGCAACCGCAGAGGAGCGCGATGCAGAACACTGGCAGCCATACCCGCGGGAGCGATCGAACGAAGCAGTCGGATTGCATCGTTGCGAGGCTAGCAGTCGGCAGTCAGTGTGAGCGCGGCGGAATCAATCCAGTGTGATCGCGGCGGAATGCTTCACTCGGCGCTCAAACAGCCCTCGCCGAGCTGCGCAGGATTGCTCGACTCGGGAACTCGCGCAGCCGAAGCATCCGCTGCACTGTGGTGATTAGACTGCGAGGATGGCGCTCGACGCCGCACTTTTTCTCTCAGACACTGGACCAGTTGCCAAGCGGCTCACTGGATTTGAAACGCGACCTCAGCAGATTGAGATGGCGTCAGCGATCGATGCGTGCCTTGATCGCAAAGGTCGGTTGATGGTCGAAGCTGGCACTGGAGTCGGCAAAAGTTTCGCCTACCTCTTGCCAGCGATTCGCCGCATCGTCGAGCACCGCGAACGCGTCATCATCTGCACCAACACAATCGCCTTGCAAGAACAGTTGGTCGAGAAAGACATTCCGCTGCTCAACGCAGTGATTCCAGAGGAATTCAGCACAGTTCTCGTAAAGGGCAGAGGCAATTATGTGTCGTTGCGCCGACTCAAACTCGCAAGCGCCCGGCAAGAGCGCCTCTTCGGCGATGAAGAAGAACGGCATGCGCTCGCGGGACTCGAAGATTGGGCATACGAGACGCGCGATGGAACCAAACACTCGCTCGCAGTGATGCCATCCCATGCAATCTGGGAGCACGTGCAATCGGATGCGGGAAACTGCATGGGGCGCAAGTGCCCAACCTACGACAAGTGCTTTTACCAAGCCGCGCGGCGCAGGATGGAAAACGGCGATCTTCTCATCTGCAATCATGCGCTCTTCTTCAGCGACCTCGCGATGCGCGCGGGCGGAGGTCGTGGGTTTCTTCCTCCATATCACCACGTCATTCTCGACGAAGCCCATGGACTCGAAGAAGTTGCGGCCGATCACTTCGGCGCACGCCTCAGTGAAGGCGCAGTCAATTTCTTGTTGCGTTCATTGTGGAATCCCGCGAATCAGCGCGGTGCTCTCAACGACGCTCCGATGCAAGAAGGCGGAGACGGCACGCTCGAGTCGGCGGTCAAGCAAGTCGAAGTCTGCCGAACCGCTGCGGATGGTTTCTTCAGCGACCTCTGGCGTTGGCGCGAGGCGCGGGGGGCCGAGGGTGACTTTCGAATTCGCCAGAAGGATGTCGTCGCAGATTCTCTGAGCGAACCACTGCGCGCACTCGCGACGCTCTTGCAACTCGTGCGCGAGCGGGCAGCCGATGAAGCAGATGGATTCGAAATCAACAGCTATCAGCAGCGCGCAAGTTCGCTCGCCTCTTCGTGCGCCGCGCTTCTCTCACAGTCGATGCCAGGATGCGTCTACTGGATGAGCTCTTCACAGCGCAGGCGCGGTCGAGGCGCGTCGCGTCCCGAGGTCACGATCGCAAGCGCCGCGATCGAAGTCGGGCCATTGCTCGCGCAGCACCTCTTCAGTCAAGATGTCTCAGTCGTCTTGACATCGGGAACGCTTGCAGCGAGCCGCGGCGATTGCGCACACACAGCGGCAACGCTCGGAATGTCCGACGCGCAGGTGCTTGTGCTCGGAAGTCCATTCGATTACGCCCGCCAAGTTCGTGTGTACGTCGAACCGCAGGTGCCCGATCCACGCGCACCCGAATACACCGCCTGCCTCGCCGAGCGCGTCATGCACCACATCGTCGCGACCGACGGTGGCGCATTCGTGCTGTGCACAAGTTTCAAATCACTTCAAGCGCTTGTCGAAGCGACGATGCCAGAACTCACAGAGCGCGAGTTTCCGGTGCACGCGCAAGGAGCGGGCACTCCCAACGCGCTGCTACTGAAGCGATTTCGTGAATCCGAGCGCAGCGTGCTCTTTGGGGTCGCAAGTTTCTGGCAGGGGATTGATGTGCGAGGTCGCGCTTTGCGCAACGTCATCATCACGCGCCTGCCGTTCGAAGTGCCGGATGCTCCGCTCGTGCAAGCGCGCCACGAAGCGATCGAAGCACGCGGTGGAAAACCATTCTTTGAAGATTCGCTTCCTCGTGCAATCATGCGATTTCGGCAGGGATTCGGTCGACTCGTTCGCAGTGCCAACGACACTGGACGCGTCGTCGTGCTCGACTCACGCATCGCCAACAAGGGCTATGGAAGGCTCTTTCTCGACGCGCTTCCTGATGGGATTCCCATCGAGGTCATGGGGCATGATGGCGACGATCAAGCGTTCGATCTCTCGGAGCGGTGACTGCGCTGTCGCTCCACTAGCCGCGGAGCAGTTTGAGTGTTGGGTAAGTCGCGCCAAGAATCTTCTTTGATGGTGCGCCCATCCACTGTTCGAGCACTGTGGCGTAGACCGAACGAAAGTCGCATGTGAACTTGAGATCGCCCTGATCGAGGTCGGTCAGCGAAGGGTGTGTTCCGTGCACTCCGCCGTTCACGCCCGCGCCCATCAAGAACATCGGCGCCGCGGTTCCGTGGTCCGTTCCGCCCGACGCATTCTGGTTGACGCGCCGACCAAACTCGCTGAACACAACTGTCACGACGCGCGTGTCATTGCCTTGCGCCTTGAGATCATTCTGAAACGCCAGCAGCGCATCGCCGACTTGTCGCATGAGATTGCCGTGCGCTCCAGCCTGTCCTCCGTGTGTGTCGAAGCCCGCGATCGACGCGTAGTAGACGCGGGTCTTCATTTGATCTCGAATCATCGCGCCGATCGACTTCATTTGCGTGGCCAATTGCGAGTTTGGATAGGAGACGAGTGGCGTCTTGTCCATCGCGGCGCGAATTCGATCGCTCGAGAGTTGTGCATCGAGCGCGGTGCGCATGAGGAAGGCTGCTTGCGATCCTGCGGCGACTCCGTCAAGCGCGCCCGCTCGGTTCATCGCCTCGTAGGGCGCTTCAAGCGAACCTGGAAGTTCCTTTCCGGTCCACTGAAAGAGTCGTGCATTCTCGAACGCAACTGGCTTGTGCAACTCACCGAACATCGCAAGGGGAGCAGTGCGCCCGATTGCGATCTCTGCATCTGCTTGGGGCGAACCATTGCAAGCGTTGTCGACGTATCGGCCGATCCATCCATTGCCTCGGCCCTGTGATTTGCCAGTGTGCCAGATGTCCATCGACGCAAAGTGCGATCGATTCGGATTTGGATAGCCGACTCCTTGCACAATCGCCATGCGGCCGCTGTCCATGAGTTCCTTGAACCCGGTGAGATTCGGATGCAGACCGATGCCAATCTTGCTGTCGAGTTGCAGTGCGCCGTTGTTCGCATTCGGTGCGGCAATCGCAAGTTGCGGGCGCAACCTGTAATAGTCATCCGAGCCGTACGGGATCACCGTATTGAGGCCGTCATTTCCTCCACCGAGTTGCACAACAACAAGGATGCGATCTTCTGGCACGCCTGCTTGACTCGTGACTCGCAGGTCGGCGGGCAGCATGCCAAGCGCAGACTTCTCAAGAAACCACGGCACAGTTGCGACCAGCGACGCAAGCGTGATTCCCTGTTGCAAGAAGATTCGGCGCGTGAGTGGGGTGTTGGATTGCATCGGGGCTCCAGTGATTAGCAGAGTTGATACTCGGGCATCGCGGTGATGAGGCAAAGCGCAGAGACGAGTCGAGCGCCCGTGAGGGGCCCCTTCAGTCCAGTGACATAGGTTTGAAACTGCGCGCGTCGCGCCGCAGTCGCTGGGGCACACAGAACAAGATCAAGCAGCGCATCAGCTTCTTTGGACGCGTCGCCTTCAGTGCCGCGCGCGATCGCTGCTTCAAGCGCAGTGGTGTCCCACTTTGCAAGATCGGCATCCCAGTCAAATGCATCGGGACGCAATCCCGTGATGAGATAGACCGCAAGATTCTGCCGCACGAAATAGGTGCTCGTGTTGATCCATGCCTGCCCGCCATCCCATCCCTTGACGCTCGGTGGCATGAAGAGGCTCTGTCCCATCAGGTCGCCTGCACTGTTGAGCGATCCGAGTTCGCGTGGCGGCGTTCCGAGTTCGCGAATCGTCTGCACGATGAGTTGCGTTGGACTCTTGATTGTTGCGCCACGATTGGCGGCGTCATAGAAGTGTTGGCTTCGAAACAGCATGCGCAGGACGGGTTTCATCTCGTACTGTTGCTTGCGAAGTTCAGCCGCAAGCGCGTTCGAAAATGCCTTGCACTTTGTGTCGGGCATTCCTGGAGCGTCGTTGACGAAGAAACGGTAGAGCTTGCCACAGAGAAACTCAGATGTTTCGCGCCGCGAGAGAATGATTCGCGCGAAGTCGTCGCCATCCCAGTCGCCAGTCTGACCGAGAATCGTCTTGCTCTCGCCATCGTGGTTGCCAGCGTCGAATCGAAACGCATCGTCGTCGAAGGTGAATCCAGTGAGCGCGCGCGCACCCTCTTTAATGTCGTTCTCTGTGTAGCCATGCCCCTCTCCGAGCACGAAGAGTTCCATCAGCTCGCGTGCGAGATTTTCGTTGGGACGCCCACGGCGACTCTCATCATTGTCGAGGTATTTCAGCATCGCGGGATTGCGCAAGATGCGCATGACCAAGTCGGCAAAGTTTCCGCTCGCGTACTTGCGAAAGAGCTGATTCTGCTGAAACATGTGATAACTATCTTCGATCGTCCGGTAGCCAGTGGCGAAGTGCCCGTGCCAGAAGAGAGTGAGTTTCTCTTCAAGCGGGCGGCCGGTTTGAATCAACCGGCGAAGCCACCACTTCTGAATCTCTTGCATCTGTGCGCGATCGAGACCATCCTGTTGATTCTTCACTTTCTGAAACTGCTCGCGCACTGTTTCAGAATTGGATTGCCGCGCCTGTCGCAACGTCGCGCGCTCTTCGTCGGTCAGCGGCGTTCGAATCGTCCTATCAAACGCACTCTCACTGATCGACTCGCCGGGCGAGGTATCCGAGTCGAGCAGGTAGTCGACCGCGCCATCCAACCCCATCGCACGCACCGCTTCGATTTGCACTGGCGTTCCACCGAATCCCGCTCGGTTGAGCAAGTGACGCGCGGTCTGTGAGTTCCAGTTCGCTTTTCCCAGTGGTGTTGTTGAATAGTTGGTCATGTGGGCAGGCGGTCTTTCCACCTTCCATTGACCAAAGATGTCATCCACGGGACCAAAAGCAATACGAGTGGAATGAAAAGTGCCCCCGTTCGATTCTGCATGAATCCGAGTTCAAAGAATGGAAGACTTGCAACGACCACTCCCACGCAGAGCCATGTCGGCACGCCGCGCAATCGAAGCAGCAGAAAATACGGGAAAACAAGTCCATAAAGCACAAGAATTCGCAGGTAGGTCTCTTCGCCTGTTCCCCACCACGCGACTGGAGAAAGTCTGGTCAGCCATCCAAGTGCAAGCCCAACGAGCAAGACCCAGACGACGAGCACTCGTCGGCTGAGTGGGCGCGCATCTGTGAATCCTTCGCGGCCATGCGCGCCGATCGTGAAGAGCAATTGGATTGCCCACAGCATTGTGAGCGCGCTGCCAAGTCGCGGGCCGATCGTCGTGACATCGAAGAACGTTGCGACCCCGAGCAAAGTCACAGCGAACGCGACGCCGAAGACGAAGAACGCGTGGCGGCTCGGTGAGCGCTCGAGTGCGCGGTGGAATGTGAGGTCGAGGTAAGGGCACGCAAGAAATCCGAGTGCGATCGCGATCACGAGTGGTGGCAGTGATTGCGCGGGAAGGTTTCCTGTGGCGGGCAATTCAAGAAGCGACGGCAAGCGAATCCAATCGACCGCACACGCCGACACGATCGTCACGGCAAACGCGAACCGCTGCCATCCAGAATCGCCCAAGAATCGCGCGGCGGCGAGCCCTCCGACGATGACGGCGATCGCGACGATGGGGGGCAGCATCCATCCTGAGAAGAATGCTTGATAGAAGAGTGTCGCGAGCGAGAACCATGTGCAGAGTGCTGCGCAGCGTGTTCGAAGTCGCGCGGCGCTCGCACGATTCAGCACATATCCAAAGAGTGCGCACCCCAACACGTTTGGGATAAAGAATGCCAGAAACCCAGGCCAGCCGAATTGTTTCAGCATGATGAACGGCAGAAACATGCCGATGCACCACGTCCAACTGGCGGAGCAGAAGAGCCCCCATCCGATTGTCCTCAACCAGGCTGGTGTCATCATGTCTAGTCGTCGTCGCGCTGAATGGTGGGTGGACCCTTGCCGGCTTTCTTTTCCCAAACGCCGTTGCCCGCACGCTCGTACTTTGTGAATCCAAGTCGGTCGAGATTCGAGTTTGAGAGTCGCTTGCCATCGCTTCCAAACTGCACTTGCGCAACGACCGGAACTCTGCGGACAGGCAGCCCGCTCTCAGGATGCGTGGTCAGCGCCGCTTCAGCCATCGGTTGAAAGACCTCGAAGTGCTCGCCATCACTTCCATCTTGATGGACGACGCAGTACAGATACGTTGGCATGGCTACACGATAGTGCAGAGATGGCGCCGAACGAGATCGCGCGCAGCAAGAATGTCTTCGTCGCGGCACTTGCCCGACTCGCGCTCGATGACCAGATTGATTGGACGCGCTGGCGTACACGCGCGCTGCACCCGCGCAAGAAACGGCTGCCACTGCACGCTTCCCTGACCGACTGGAAGTTCAGTTCCCCATGTTCCCGCGCACTTCGTCGCAACTGCGTCCTTGATGTGCACCTGCCGCAGCCATGGGGTGAGCGTCTCGACTGCCTCGACTGGATCGCCCATCCCATAGAGAATCATGTTTGCTGGGTCAAAGTTCACGCCGACCGAAGGACGATCGAGTTCACGCAGGGCAAGCGCGAGAGTCGACGCACTCTCTTGTCCTGTTTCGAGCGCGATCGAGACTCCGCGCTGCGCAAAGATGTCAGCAAGAGTGCGCAGCCGATCGAGCATCATCGACCGCACCGGATCGCCGCTGTCATGGGGAAGAAATCCCCCGTGCAACGTGACAAGTTCAATCGCGTACCGCTCGGCAAGGTCAGCAACCCGCAGCGCGCGGTCGAGGTTTTCTCCCCAGTGCGCGTCGCTGCGCACGCCGCCAGTGCGAGCAATTGATTCGAGCGTTGTGTAATCCTCGCCGGCCATCGCGAGCATGCCGCTGATGACCTCAATCCCTTCGCCGCGCAGAAAGTCGACCGCGCTTCGCCAGCGCGCATCGCTCAGGCAGGGAACGAGGGCGAGTTGCACCGCCTCGATGTCAAGCGCACGGATGCGCCGCGCGAGTTCTTGCACATCGGTGGGGCGAAGGCTCCATGAACAGACCGCGCAGACACCTTGTTTCAACATGGGAAAGTCTCAAAATGTCGGATGCTATCATCGCGAATTCAGGTTTTTCAGTGACAACGATCAAGACCGACCAACAGAAATTGACGCTTGCCGAGCGTGCCGAGGCGTACATCTCACGCCTCTCGACGCGCAACAATTTTTGGCATCGTCTCTGTTCGTTGATCTGGTTGCCCTACGCATTTCGCTCGGGAATCTCGATGAAAAACCTCGGCACCGATCGCTTTGTTGCGATCCTTCCCTTTCGTCGGATCAATCGCAATTGGTACAACGCGATGGCGGGTGCTGCGCTGCTCGCCAACAGCGAAGTCGCAGGTGGCATGTACCTCTTCGCGCGCTGCGGCGGCGACTACATCGTTGTCTGCAAGAAGCTGAGTTACAACTTTTTGCGCCCGTGTGTGGGTCCCGCGATCTACAACGTGAAGTGCGCGCAAGACATCGAACTCAAGATTGCCGCGGGGGGCGAGTTCAATATCGATATCGACCTCGAGATTCTTCAACTCGTTCAGGTGCTTGGCGCCACGAAAGAGAAGCGTGTCGGCCGCTGCGATGCGACCTTTCACTGCGCGCCCAAAGCGATGATCAAGGCGCGGCGACTCGCGCGTCGGTGATGTCCTCTGATGGAGCGACCCACGCAGTCGAAGATCTCAGAATTGCGCGACCTACTCGACCGCGCGAACACCGCCTACTACGTCGACGCGCAACCGTTGATGGCGGATACCGAATACGACCGACTCCTCGCTGAACTTGCTGACATCGAGCGGCAGTTTCCAGAGTTCGCAGATGCGACGAGCCCAACCCAGCGCATCGGCGGACAACCGATCGAAGGATTCGAGCAGGTCGCGCACACAATCGCGATGCAGTCGATCGACAACACGTACGACATCGAGGGATTTCTCGCGTGGTATCGCCGGTGCGAAAAGTCGAGCGGGCATCCACTCGTGCTTGTCGCCGATCCAAAGATCGACGGAGTCGCCGTCAGCCTGCGCTACGAACAGGGCAAACTCGCGCGCGCGGTGACCCGCGGAGATGGCGCGGTCGGCGATGATGTCACCGTCAATGTGCGGGCAATGCGGGCGATTCCGCTGCGCCTGCATGTGGCAAAGAGCGGGGAGTTGGGCGTGCCCGATCTGCTCGAAGTGCGCGGCGAGATCTACATGCCCAACGCAGAGTTCGATCGCATCAATGCAGCGCGCGCCGAGCGCAACGAACCGCTCCTCGCCAATGCGCGCAATGCGACTGCTGGAACTCTCAAGAGTCTCGACCCGTCGGTCGCAGCTTCACGCCGACTCGCATTCATCGCGCACAGTCGCGGCGCGTGGAGTGAACAGTCGAGCGTGACAACCCACTGGGATTTTCTCGCAGCACTTCGCGGATGGGGCATTCCAGTCAATCGACTTGCGCAGTTGTGCACGACGGCCGACGCAACGGTGGCGGCCATCGAGGGCTTTGCGCACACGCGCACCACGCTGCCATTTGGAGTCGACGGGATGGTCGTGCGCGTGAACGACTTCGCGCAACAAGAGCAACTCGGCGCGACGGGCAAGAGCCCACGTTGGATCGTCGCATTCAAATATCCGCCCGAGCGCGCACAAACGGTGTTGGTCAAGGTCGAGTGGCAGGTCGGCAAGGGCGGAACGCTCACGCCGCGCGCAACGATGGAGCCCGTTGTCATTTCGGGCTCGACGGTCGCGCACGCAACGCTTCACAACTTTGAAGAGATCACGCGTAAGGACATTCGCATCGGTGATCACGTCTGGGTTGAGAAGGCAGGTGAGGTCATTCCACAAGTCATCGGCCCAGTGCTCGCAAAGCGCGCCGGAAATGAACAGCCCATCGAAGCTCCGACAGCCTGCCCATCCTGTGGTGGCGAGGTCGTGCAGGAGGGTCCAAAGTTGTACTGCACGAGCGCGACCTGTCCTGGTCAGTTTCGGGAGCGGCTCAAGTGGTTCGTCGGTCGCGATCAGATGAACATTGATGGACTGGGCGAACGCTTGATCGACCAACTCGTCGATGCAAAGATGGTCACGCAGTTCGCCGACTTGTTTTGTCTTCCCCGCGATGGGATGGCGAATCTCGAGAGCGAGGCAGCGTTGAAGTCAGGCAAGACCTCTCTGCGGCGATTGGGAGAGAAGACTGCCGATGCGATCATCGAGAGTGCAGATCAAGCGCGCTCTCGCGGACTCGCACGTGTGCTCGCTGCGCTTGGAATTCGTCATCTTGGAAGCAGTGCAGCGAAGACTCTTGCACGCAACTTCGCAGATATCGCGTCGCTCATGGCGGCGACTCCCGCTGAGCTCGAGGCGCTTCCTGATTTCGGAAAGATCACCGCGCAGAGCATCGCACATGATCTCGCGACGCCCACACTGCGCGAGACACTTTCAAAGCTTGCCTCTGCAGGGGTTGACTTCACGAGCCGCGAATTCAAGTTGCAAGATGCACACGATGGCAGCGTCGAGAATGTTGGGGATGATCCACTGCGATCAAAGATCGTCGTCATCACAGGGACGTTCGCAACATTCGAGCGGCGCGCTTTGACCGAACTTCTCGAGCAGCGCGGATGCAAGGTGACCGGCAGCGTCTCTGCAAAGACGAACATCCTCATCGCGGGTGAGGCCGCTGGATCAAAGTTGCAGCGCGCGCAGGAACTCGGCGTGACGATTTGGAATGAAGAGCAGTTGCGCGCAGCGCTTGGCGCGCAATCCGCGCTATGAGTTTGGGCCGCCGAGTGCGGCGAAGAGTTCTTGCAACGTGCCAATCTGCCGAGTCACGGTCGCGCCTTGTGCGCCGATTGTGACGAGCCACCATGTTGTGAGTTCATCCTGCTGCACTTCGACTCCGAGCGCGACCCCTTCGTTCGAGAGGCGCGGCCCATACATTGCCCGCCAATTTCCAGTCAATCCAAAGGTCTCGATGCGCTCGCTCTCATCGGCAGTGACACGCACGAGACGCCACTCGGCCGGCGCTGGCGACCGCCCGTTGCCAGTGACTCGCGCGTGCCATCTCTCGCCCTGCCACTCAAAACTCGGCAGGTTGACAACCTGTGATCCAGGAAAAATCGATCCGCCGATGACCCACGCGAAGAGACCTGCGAGCAGCACGAACACAGCGCTCTTGATCGCAAGGCTGCGTAATCCCAACCCGACTTGGTACATCGAACTCACAAGGCGATAGTAGGGGATGCGCGCGCGACAACCTGTGAACAGGCTGCTGAAAAGTCACGCAATGAATTCAGCGAGAGCACTGCTCGCCCAATCCAACGTGAGCGCGGCGGAATGCTTCACTCGGCGCTCAAACAGCCCTCGCCGAACTGCGCAGCATGTTTGAGTCCAGGGTCGTTGACCTGCGGAGGTCACCGTTGTTGGCT
>CAYHFW010000051.1:0-12004 GCA_964355975.1 uncultured Singulisphaera sp. | reverse complement strand
GGCGAGTTTGCAAGCCGAGCCGGAGTCTTCGTAGGCGAGGCGCAGCATGTTTGAGCCCAGGGTCGTTGACCTGCGGAGGTCACGTTGTTGGATCGACTCGCGGGAACTCGCGCGAGCGAAGATTGCGCCGCTCTACGCAACCGCGCGACGCCAAGCAGCAATCCACCATCAGCGTGTCGGGGGGTTTGGCTTTCGCTTCTGAGTTGGTTCATCGGCGAAGGGAATGACATCCCCATCGCCGGGGGTTGGCGGCTCATCGCGCGGCACACTTCGTCGCCGCTGCGGATGGCCCGGTTGAATGCGCGGCTTTGCCTTGCGCGATTCGTTCACTGCCTCGCACGCGCTGGTGACCTCAACTTGAATGAGCAGCACACTCGCGCACCCAGCGATGCATCCAACGGCCATGATGAGACCTGTGCCCGATTGAATCTCATCGGGAATGGGATTCGCCAAGAGTCCATTGAGAAGTCGAAGAACCAAGAACGGAAGAAAGAGGGCTGGCGCGCCGAAGATGACAAATGGCGCGAAGCGAATCAGCTGAGTCGTTGGCTCGCGGCCGCATTTCGTTCCAACCGCCCGCGCGATCTGCAGTGTCAGAAAGTTGTTCACGCTGATGAGACCGAGCCACGCCACCTGCCCAAGGGCCAGAAGCAAGACGGCAACTGTCGGAAAGTTGCTCATCGAACTCGCGAACGTGAGGAACGTCACTGCGCATCCAATGGCAAGTTCAGCATGAACAAGTGGCGCGAACGCGCGCAGGTGACCAGGCAGTTCGAGCTGATCGAAAAACCGAACTTGCGCGAGGCGGTGGTTGCCGATCGCGCGCCATCCTGTGGCGAGCATCAGAAAGACCCACGCCACTCCGCCCATCATTGGTACAGCGACGCAACCGAGCCAAATCAGCAGCGAGAAGAGCACGCTCGTGCGGAGTGCCGTAAAGCCATCGGCGAGTGCAGTAATCGCCTCCCGATCGCTCGAATCTGAGAGGATCGCAACCGTCTCGCCAAAACTCGCCCCGCATTCTGGGCAGATATTGCCTCTGGTCGCCCGGAGATCGAACGAGCAGCCGGGGCAGGGGCGCGGTTGATTATGCAGGAGCGGCGCAGGCATCTCGGGTGGGGTTGGCGCAAATCAGACCAACAGAATCAGATTCTATGAAAGTTCCTTGTGAACTTGGGCTGCAGTATCCGACTATAAGTACGGCTCGGACACTGCGCGTGTTGTGTCTGGCGGATTTCACAGGCAAAGGAAGGCTGACATGTCACCATCGAATCGGGTTGCCCGCATCCTCGTTGTGAGTCTCTGTTCGATCACCTTGATGTCTGCGAGCGCGACATTCGCAATTGCACCTCGCGCGGACGACGTCGCCGCACCGGCAGCGCGCGATGCCGACAAGACGCCTTTGGCCGGGTGGAGTCGTGATGTTTGGGAGGCAGCAAAGGCGGACGACCTCGCGCGTGTGAATTCGCTTCTCGAGGCGATGCCAGCAGGTCAGAGCGAGGCCGCAGCGGCAGTGCGCGGTTCGGTCGAGCGCCGACGCCTGCATGAGATTGAATCTGAGAGTGCGCGGCAAACAGAACTCACAAAGCGCACAGCCGATCTAGCAGTTGCACTTGCCGCGGGCGACATCAACACTGCAATGTTGCATGCAGTCAACATCAAATTCTTGCTTCCATCACATGAGTGGAAGGCGTGGCTCGAATCGGATCGTGGCCACGAAGTCGAAGCGGCAGCGAAGGCGGCGACCGCAGCCGCTGCCGTTGATGGCGATCTGCTGCTCGAGCAGGAAATTCTCTTTCGTCAGAAGGCGCTCTATGACGGCGCTGACAAAGACCAATACAAGGCCCTTGATACGCAACTCGATCTCTTGAATCGCCGCGTGCTCTTGGTTGCCGAGTTCGCACCACGTGAGCTCTATCGACTGCGCAAACTCGCACGCGCGCGACTCGAGAAACTCGCCAAAGCTGAGGGCAAGCCGCTCGACGAAGCCGACACTGAGCTGGCCGAATACAACGAACTCTTCGCTGACGAATGGAAGGAACGCATCGCTGGAATCACGCCGCGCCTCGTCATGCTTGGGCTGCGACAGGCGGCGAGTGAGCATGTCACGAACGCCGGTTGGAAGCCGCTGTTGCAAGGTGGGCTGTCGAGCGTTGAGTCGCTGCTGACCACTCCGCAACTCGTCGAGAACTTTCCAGGTCTCGCCGACGCTGCGAAGGTGCAAGCGCTGCGCAGTGTCGTCGAGGGACGGCAGAAAGAAATCGCGGCAGTCACTGGTCGAAAACTCGGAGCCGCTGATTATCAATCGACCATCGCTGAAGTGCTTGCCGTCAACGAGCAAACCGTTGGGATTCCAAACGAGGTCATCCTGCGCGAGTTTGGCGAAGGAGCGACCACACAACTCTCAAAGGAATATGAAGACGACTACTCGCAGATCATTTGGCCCGACGAATTGCGTCGTTTTCGCCAGAGCATCGAGGGAAATTTCGTGGGCGTCGGAATTCTGCTTCGTCACAATGACAAGCGCGAGTTGCTGATCGTCAATCCACTCGAGGGATCACCCGCATCGCGCGCGGGCATCCGCCCAGGCGACAAAATTCTTGCCGTTGACGATCAGTCGACTGTGGGATGGGCAACCAACCGTGCGGTGAGCAATATCACTGGCCCTGTTGGAAAGGTTGTGAAACTCACAATCGGTCGTGAAGGTGTCGACGAGCCGATGGACTTTCCGCTCAAGCGCGCGAGCATCAAGATGCGGTCGGTCAATGGTTGGTGGAAGAAAGAACTCGACGCGCGCGGCAAGCCATCATGGGATTGGTGGGTCGATCCTTCAGTTGGGATCGGCTACGTGCGGCTGACCTCGTTCAACGAAGACTCGCTCGACGATTTCATGGATGCGATTCGACAAATGAAGCGCGAGCGCACGCTCAATGGGCTCGTGCTTGATCTGCGTGGCAATCCTGGTGGACTTCTCAAGAGCGCGGTCTCGTTCGTCAATCTCTTTGTTCCGCAGGGCGAGGTCGTCTCTGTGCAAGACCGCGAAGGCAATCGCACCGGCAGTTTTTCAGCAGAGCGCGCGCGCGCGGCGCTTGCGAATTTGCCGCTCGTTGTGCTCGTGAACAACGGCAGTGCGAGCGCAAGTGAAATCGTGAGCGGAAGCTTGCAGACCCACGGGGCGGCTGTCATCCTGGGCGAACGCAGCTTTGGAAAGGGCAGCGTTCAGACCGTGCAGCCCATCGAAGATGGCGTGAATGAGGGGGCGGTCAAGGTCACAACGCAGTACTACGTTTTGCCATCCGCCGATGTCGAAGGGCAGACGAAGGGACGGCTCGTACATCGTCGTGCAACAAGCGACGACTGGGGAGTCAACCCCGACCTCGTCGTCAAGATCACGCCGCCACAAGCTGAGAAGAGCGCAGAGATGCGCATCGCTGCTGACTTGATCGACGAAGGCGATCGCAACATGATGACGGTCGACTTGCGTCCGCAAGTGCAAGACCTTCTTGCAACTGGAATCGATCCGCAACTTGAAATGGCGGTGATGATTCTCGAAGCAAAGATCTCGGGCGAACTTGAGACGCGGTACTTGGCGCAGTTGAACTCGAAAGAACCATCGAAGGTCTCTCCGCAATAACGGCAATCACTGCGCGAGCGAGGTGGTTGCCCCAAACGGTCGCAACCCCTATAACTAGGCGCTCACCGCTGTTGCCCGATGTCTGCATTTCCACCCACGACTACTCTCGCACCCACCCCACCGCGCGGCGACATTGCCGCGGCAACGGCATTGAAGTGGCTGCGCGAGATGATGCTCATCCGCGAGTTTGAACTGCGCTGCATGCAGGCCTACCAGGACAAGAAGATCGGTGGATTCTGCCACGTCTACATCGGTCAAGAGGCCGTTGCGGTCGGGACGATTGCAGCGATCGAAGCGGCCGATCCCGTGGTCACTGCATACCGCGATCACGGCCACGCACTCGCGCGCGGGATGGATCCTCGCCACTGCATGGCAGAGATGTTCGGACGCGTTGGAGGCTGCGCCAAAGGCAAGGGCGGCTCGATGCACATGTTCGACCGCGCGAACAATTTGTTTGGCGGGCACGGCATCGTCGGCGCGCAGATTCCTCTTGGTGTGGGACTCGCCTTCGCGACGAAGTACGAAGATGAAGTCATCAACGGTGGAAAGTCGAAGCGGGTGACCTTGGCATTCCTCGGCGATGGCGCACTCAACCAAGGTTCAGTGCATGAAGCCATGAATCTCGCCGGCCTCTTCGACTTGCCTGCAATCATCATCTGCGAAAACAACGGCTACTCGATGGGAACGGCTATCTCACGCGGCACCACGATGGGGCACGACATCTCAGCGAAGGCCGCTGCATACGGCTTCGAAGGCGTTGTCATGAACGGCATGGATGTGCTCGACACATACTTCGCGATGAAAGAGCTCGCCGACCGCGTGCGCGCGACGTCGCGTCCAGCGTTCGTCGACATGCGCTGCTATCGATACAAGGGTCACTCGATGTCCGATCCACGCAAGTATCGAACGCGCGAAGAAGAAGAGCGCTACGAGGCCGACGATCCGATCGGCCGGCTCAAGGCACATCTCGAGTCGCGCGGTGCGTTCAGCGAAGAGCAATACAAGACGCTGCAACGCGATGTGCGCGTGCAAGTGCGCGAGTCGGTCGAGTGGGCTGAGCAATCCCCGCATGCGCCTGTGAGTGATTTGTACCGAGATGTCTACCGCGAACGGTGGGGCCCATATACGGGGTCGAGTGATCCAACAATGCTCGGCGGCAAAGAGAATCCTGCGGCTTTCACGGCGATTGATCCCAAGTCGGAGTTGCTATGACCACGGCGACGATGCGTGAAATCGAGTTTCGTGACGCAGTACGCGAGGCGATGAGCGAAGAAATGCGCCGCGACAAGCGCGTCTATCTGCTCGGCGAAGAAGTCGCGCAGTACAACGGTGCCTACAAGGTCAGCAAGGGAATGCTCGAAGAGTTTGGACCGCGCCGCGTCATCGACACTCCCATCAGCGAGTGTGGCTTTGCTGGCATGGCCATTGGATCGGCAATGATGGGGTTGCGACCCATCGTCGAGTTCATGTCCTGGTCGTTCAGTCTCGTTGCTGCAGATCCGATTCTCAACAACGCGCCCAAGATGCTCTATATGTCGGGTGGTCAGTTTGGATGCCCGATCGTCTTCCGCGGCAACAACGGCGCCGGTGGCCAACTCGGCTCAACTCACTCATGGGCAGTCGAAGGGCTCTTCTCAAATGTTCCAGGGATGAAGATGGTGATCCCATCGAACCCATACGACGCGAAGGGACTGATGAAGACGGCGATTCGCGATGATGATCCTGTCTTCTTTCTCGAGAGCGAACGGCTTCTCTCGATGAAAGGCGAAGTGCCCGAAGAGGAATACCTCATTCCGTTTGGACAAGCACGCACAGCACGAGCCGGAACCGACTGCACGATTGTGTCATTTGGTCGACCCGTGCACCTCTGTCTCGAGGCAGCCGAAGCCCTCGAAAAAGAGGGTGTTTCGTGCGAGATTCTCGACATGCGCACGATTCGTCCACTCGATGCTGGAGCGATCGTTCGCAGCGTGAAGCGCACGGGCGCATGCATCGTGGTCGATCAGTCGTGGAGTTTCGGCTCGCCTGGTTCGGAGGTCGCGGCGCTCGTGCACCGTGAATGTTTCGACGATCTCGACAACTATGTGCATCGCGTGCACACGGCGGATGTTCCTGCGCCGTATGCGTACGATCTCGAACAGGAATATCTTCCAAACGCACGGCGCATTTGCGAGGCTGTGCGCGCGTGTCTCTATAAGGCCTGACGAAGGCATACCGAAGTCGCGCACATTGCGCGCTGAAAGAAATGAAACGATGCCAGTGCAAGTGACGATGCCCAGACTTTCTGACACGATGGAAGCAGGGACGATCGTTCGTTGGAATGTGAAAGAAGGCGACGCAGTCTCATCGGGAGATGTTGTTGCAGATGTCGAGACTGACAAGGCGACGATGGAAATGCCCGTCTACGACGATGGCGTCATCGTGCGCATCATGGTTGAAGCGGGAAAGATGGTTCCCGTCGGAACGCCCATCGCGCTGATCGCTGTCGAAGGCGAGAGCGCCACGCCCGGCGACGCAGCCATCGCAGCACCCGTGGATGCGCCAGCGGCGGCAGTGCGCGCAGCGGCGCCAACTGCTGCAAAGAGTGCTGGGAATGATTCGGTTGCGCCAGCCAAATGTGCTGAGTTTGCCGATTCAGCCGAGTCTGCATCGCGCCAACGCGTCTCGCCACTCGCACGCAGAATCGCAGATGAACTTGGCATTTCTGTCGCATCGATCCGCGGCAGTGGACCGAGCGGGCGCGTCGTGAAGCAAGATGTGCTCGCCGAGGCGGCGCGGTTGAAGGCGGGGGGTGCGCGCGCGGCTGATCTCGTGCACGTCGCACAATCTGGGCGGGCCTCAGCGGGAGCGGTCGTGCCAATCGGTGCTGGCGGCTCAGAGGTGATGCTCTCGGGAATGCGTCAAGCGATCGCGCGACGACTCGTTGAGAGCAAGTCAACGATTCCGCACTACCAAGTCTCGATGCGATTCAATATGGATCCACTTCTTGAACTGCGTGCGATGCTGAATGTGCAACTCGCGCCGCAGTCTGTCAAACTGAGTGTGAACGACTTCATCGTGCGTGCTTGCGCGCTCTCGATGGCAGCGCATCCATTCTTTAATGCTTCGTGGGGTGGCGACCGGATCATCTTGCACGGTGATGTCAACATCGGCGTGGCAATCTCACTTCCGGCCGAGCGCGGCGGCGGGCTCGTCGTCGCAGTCTTGCGCGAGGCGCAGCGCAAGGGATTGCGCGAGATTTCAGCAGAAACACGCACGCTTGCTGAGAAGGCGCGCACGCGGGGGCTCGGCCCAGAAGACATGGCAGGCGCGACATTCACCATCTCGAATCTCGGCATGTTTGGAGTCGAACACTTCACGGCGATTATCAATCCGCCCAACAGCGCGATTCTTGCCTGCGGAGCAGCGGTCGAACAACCAGTCGTTCGCAACCATCAGTTGGTTGTTGGTCACGAAATGCAGGCGACGCTCAGCCTCGATCACCGCGTGATCGATGGCGCGATGGCGTCGGAGTACTTGCAGTCTGTGAAGCACAACATCGAGAACCCCGCGACGCTGTTGGTTTAGTCGGCGTGGGGGGATGGGGGGGCAGCCCCACCAACCGCAACGTCGACAAACTTTCGCTGGCGCACCCGCTCATTTCCGAGTTGACCGCACGCGGCCATCGCAGTGCGTCCCTTCGTTCGTCGTCGTTTCGTGAACTGCCCATTCGCAATCGCGCGTGCAACCCACGCGTCGACCGCGGCCTCGTCGGGAGCGGGCCAAGGACTGTTTCGCCGTGGGTTGTATGGGATCACGTTGAGTGAGCAGCGAATGCCTTTGAGAAATGCGCAGACCTCATCGGCGTGCTCGAGCCGATCGTTGACCCCAGGAATCAGCACATATTCAGCGCAGAGAGCCGATGTGGGCCGCTTTGGAAAGTCCGTCATCGCCTTGCGCAGCACCGCCATCGGTTCGGCGCGATTGATCGGCATGATCTGACTTCGAATCTCATCATTGGGCGCATTCAGACTGATCGCAAGTCCGACGCGTCGCAATCCTGCAGTCTGAATGAACTCGCCGAGCGCGCGAATGCCTGCAGTGCGCCCAACTGTGCTCACAGTGACGCGTGAGCATCCGATCGCTGGTCCGTTCATGTCGCAGAAGATTCGGATCGCCTGCAAGACCGAATCGAGGTTGTCCATCGGTTCACCCATTCCCATAAAGACGATGTTTGCGATGTCGAATCCACCGGATGGTGTGCGACTCTCGTCTTCGAACGGGTGCTGCACACCAAAGCGTGCGACGTGCAGTTGCTGCACAATCTCGCGCACAGTGAGGCTGCGCATCAACCCCATTTGCCCCGTCTCGCAGAAGGTGCATCCCATCGCGCACCCGACTTGGCTGCTCACGCAAAGTGTGCGACTGAACCTGCCTCCGCGGTGGGGCATCGGGATGATCACGCTCTCTGTTTCGAGCTCTGCGCCAACGCACAACAAGAATTTCATCGTGCGTTCGTCGATGTGTTGCTTGATTGGCGCGGCGGGGGGTGGTGCCATCCACTCTGCCCACTCTCCGGTTCGGTGCAGGCGGCGGTAGGCGCCGAGCGCTTCGAATTTCGAGCGACCCTCTGCCACGGCGGCGGCGACGAATTCAAGACTCGTCAGAGCAAGTGGGTCGGGTCTCATGAATCCTGAATTCTACGGGGAGATTGCTCTGGATCGGCGTTCAGTGGGGGTTGCGGGCCATTGCGAGCCAATCACGACCCGGTCGCCACCAAAGACCACTAAAAGGTCAGAATTTCTACGAAGGGCATCTGGCGATGTATTTTTTACCCTCGCCCTGACTCATATTGATAAGTTCAAGTGGTTGTTCGGGCTTCCCGATCGTCGGGGTAGTTCGAAAGTAGTCCAGGTTTGTACTCCATCGGAGGTTATAGATGAAAGATTCAAGCGCACTCGTGATCGCCACCGTCGTCGCCGCATCCGCCTTCGCGCAGGATGCTCTTGCACAGCGGGTCGATCCAAAGCCCAACGACGCCTACCTCATTGCGTCGGGGGCGGCGCCTGCCAATGCGGCTCTCTTCGAACTCGGGCAAGCAGAATGGATCGTCGCGGACGAGTTCATCGTCGAGTTCGGCGTTGACGCAACCGACACGCTTGAAGCGATGGGATTTGGTGGCGAGGGGCGCGTCGGGATCGACTCGCTCGACCTCGTTTGCGAGCGGCACGGAGTGAAGTTCATTCGCAAGCAGTTTCAATCTCGACCACCGAAAGAACTTGATGCACGCGCGCTGCCAGATCTCAGCGGTTACACGGTCGTGATGATCGACCTCACCGTGACGACGCTCGAGGCTGCGATGGCAGACTTCCGAGCGAATCCACTCGTTCGCCAAGTGCAGCCGATCGGAATCCACCCGATCTATGGAACCCCCAACGATTCAAGTTTTGCTTCGCAGTGGCATCTTCAGCAGACGAGCGACAAAGACATTGACGCGCCCGAAGGCTTTGATATCCAGAACGGCGATCCATCGAAGATCGTCGCTGTGATCGACACTGGAGTTCGCTACTACCACAAGGACCTCGGAGGATCGGCCGCGTCGAGCACGAACACGACGGCCATCGGTGGCAACATCTGGATCAATGCAGCCGAAAAGAATGGGCTCGCTGGAAATGATGATGACGGCAACGGATTCGTCGATGATTGGGTCGGGTACGACTTCGTCTCGGCAGCGATCGCAACATGCTGGTCGGGCGAAGACTGCACAGGTGCAGACAACGACCCACGCGACTTCAACGGTCACGGAACGCACTGCGCTGGAATTGTCGCGGCACTGAACAACAACGGGTTCGGGGTCGCAAGCCCCGCCGGTGGATTCGGAAGTGGCGTGCAGACTGCAACAGGCGATGGCGCACGCGTCATGTGCCTGCGAATCGGTCACAGTGCCGCGAGCGGGGCGAGTGAGGTCGGCTATGTCAGAATGGATTACGCAGCGAGCGCACTGAACTATGCGGCCAACAACGGCGCACGAATTGCAACCTGCTCGTGGGGGTCCTCGAATTCTGGTGGATTAGATGTCGCGTGCAACTACTTCATCGCCGCTGGTGGGCTCATCCTGAAGGCTGCAGGCAACGCAAACACTACGACGGCTGACTACATGTGCTCGCGAACCGATATCTACTCGGTTGCGGCCACAGATCAGTCGGACAAGAAAGCGTCGTTCTCGAGTTATGGATCGTGGGTCGATATCTCGGCGCCAGGCGTCACGATCTACTCGACCTATCACAACCACGCATCGCCTGATACTGATTATGTCGCGGCGCTCAGCGGCACCTCGATGGCGACTCCGCTCGTCGCAGGTGTGGCTGCGAATCTGTGGAGCCACGCACCGACCTTGACTGCGGCGCAACTCTTCACCCGGCTCGTTTCGACCGGTGAGAACATCGATGCGCTGAACCCAACGTATGTCGGTTCGCTCGGCAAGGGACGAATCAACCTGCATCGCGCGCTCACAAACACGACTGGCGGCGGTGGTGGCGGTGGTGGCGGAACGATCACGGGCAAGGTTCTCGTTGCGGTTCTTGGAACGCCAACCCTCGGCGCAGCGGGCGCGGTCGCCGACGAAGACATCGCGCAATATGACGGAGCGACGAGCACGTGGAGCCTCTACTTTGATGGTTCTGATGTGGGCTTGACTGCGGTTGCAATCGACGCATTCGCGATGTTGCCGAGCGGAGAGTTGCTCATCTCGATCGATAGTGATTCGACGGTTGCCGGCATCACCGGCGGACCAAGCGGCACGGCGGTCGATGACTCGGACATCATCAAGTTCACGCCGACTTCGCTTGGCGCAACGACAGCTGGAACGTGGTCCTTTTACTTCGACGGCTCGGACGTGGGGCTCACCACGAACAATGAAGATGTCGATGCGATCGCAATTCTTCCGAGCGGCGCAATCGGGATCTCGACGTTGGGCGATCCCTCAGTCACGGGTCTGACTGGCCTCGCAGACGAGGACGTCATCGGTTTTACACCGACGGCTTTGGGGTCGGCTACGAGCGGAACGTGGGCTTACTACTTTGACGGATCGGATGTCGGGCTCTCGACGAACTCGTCAGAGGATGTCGATGCGTTTGCAATCTCATCGGCTGGCGTCTCGACGTTCTCGACCGTGGGTGGGTTCAGCGTCACTGGCGTCACAGGTCTCGACGAGGACGCATTCAACTTCACGCCGACCACGACTGGAACGAACACCGCTGGCTCGTTCGCCTCATACTTTGTTGCGACTGCGCGAGGAATCCCAACGAGCGCAAACATCAACGCGATCCACTTGTTGCCCTAATCGGCAGAGTCATTGATCGAGTTCTCCCTCGCCTCGAGTGACGGGCAGATGTGATCGCAGTTGCGACCGCGTCTGCCCGTCACCTTATCCATCAGAGCGCAACTCCATACACTTGGCTGATGCATCTCAAACGCGATGGACATGAACACGGCCCACCGATTGTGCCTGTGACCTTTCAACTCGAAGACCCAGCGGGATTGACTGCGACTGACCGTGAGCGGTGGGAACTCATGGGGGGTTCGGGCGAATCATTGCTCGAGGTGGCGATCGACCATGGCATCAACATTGAGCATGCATGCGGTGGAGTCTGCGCCTGCTCGACCTGCCACATTTATGTTGAACAGGGGATGGACCAACTGACCGAGCCCACAGAAGCAGAAGAGGACCGCGTCGAAGAAGCTCCCGGAATTCAACGCAACAGCCGGTTGGCATGCCAGTGCGAGATCAAGGGGAATGGGCCGGTCGTTGTGCGCGTTCCCTCTTGGAATCGCAACGCGGTCAAAGAGATTCCGCACTAGGCACCAGCATGAGATATCACGCCGCCGCGATTCAGACCGCGTTTGATTGTCCGCGTGACCGCAGCGAAATCGGGGCGCGCGTCGACCGAATGTGTGCGATGGTCGAACAGACCGTTGCGGGCTACGAACCATTCTTCGATGTCAGACTCTTCGCGTTTCCAGAGTTCGCCCACGCTGCGCCTGTCTATCTGACGGTCGCTGAACTCCGCAAGCACCTCGCAGTGCCTGTGCCCAACGAGTACATCGACCAGTACCTGAAAGTCTGTCAGAAACTTGGCGTGTTCATTCAGACTGGCACTTTCATCGAGGCGCCCGCCGATCGTGATGACATCGTTTACAACACGACTGTGTTGTGCGGTCCCGGTGGAGTGCGCAGCATCTACCGAAAGGTGAATCCATGGATTCCGTGGGAAGTGCACGCATCGCCTCACGATGTCGGCGCAGACCCCGCGACGATGTTTCCGGTTGCGCTGACTGAGATCGGCAACATCGGTTGCGCGATCTGTTACGACTGGCTCTTTCCAGAGTCGA
>CAYHFW010000050.1:0-12305 GCA_964355975.1 uncultured Singulisphaera sp. | reverse complement strand
GGCGCACATCACCAGTCAGATTGATATCGGGTTCGGCGACGCCGTGACGCCGAGGTCGCGAATGCTGACGATCAAGCCGATCCTCGATCTGCCCGCGCCAGTCGTGCAGACATATCCACCCGAAACCGTGGTGGCAGAGAAGCTTCACGCCATGCTTGAGCGAGGAATGGTGAACAGCCGCATGAAGGACTACTTCGACCTCTGGACCCTCGGCAAGACGATGACATTTAATGCAGAGCTGCTGCGCTCCGCGATACAAGCGACCCTTGCGCGACGGGACACGTCCATGCCAGCGGACATGCCGATCGGGCTGACCGAGGCGTTCGGTGCAGACGGGTCAAAGCAGAGGCAGTGGGAAGGATTTATCAAGAGGATCGGGGCACCGAGCAGTGCACCTTCGCTACAGGAGGTGGTGCGCGAGGTGCGCGAGTTTCTGGGGCCTGTTCTGATTGACACTCTCGGCGTCCAAGGAGCCCGCTGGACCGCGGGTGGTCCGTGGAGGTAGGGCGCAAGAGTCTCATAGGACGTGCGAAGTCGATCCATGGATTGCAGTTCGACCTCTCAGCGAACTGGCGCCCCACCGCCCTCGCATGCGACCGTTCTATGCAACGACTCTTGCGTGCTGTGCGATCGTGTGGGGTCTGAGTCTGAATACCGCACCCCCAACAGGTGATTTTTGTGACCGAATCGGGCACTGAAATCACCTGTTGAAGGGATCGGCGCAGTGACCCGCCGCACTCACTGAGTGCACGCACCCCATGCACTGAGCAGCGCCGAAAGGTCACCACCGTCGACAACTCCTGAGGCATCAATATCTGCATCTTCGCCAGCTGATGCTGCTCCCCACGTTCCCATCATGATGGCGAGGTCGCTGCCATCGACAGAGCCATCGGAGTTGAGATCAGCGATGCATCCGCATGGACCCCCCGTTGTTGATCTCACCGCAACGAACGGATAGAGCGACGTCTGCAATTCGTAGCTCACGATTCCTTGAAAGTTGCGCGCTGGTCCGCTCGCCGCAGGCACCGTTGGATTCACGCCAAACTCGACGAGCCATGCTGACGTCGGCGCTGGTCCGCTCAGCACCGTCGAAGACCAACAGGCCTTCGGCGTCACGCCAGGAAAGAGCGTGCGATTGAGCGCACTCTTTGCCGTTGCCGTCGTCGTCGCTGTTGCGAGCGAGATGTCAACGAGCGATTGCAACTCTTTGACCGTTGGGAGTCGCCAGTCGGAATACCCCGCCGTCGTCAGCGCTTGCGTGGCAGTCACCGCAGCGATCCAATTCATCGAGGCGGATGGCGCCTGTGTCCACATCAGACTGTTGTCGATGTCTGTGATGGTTCCATCGAGGTTGTTGTAATAGTTGTGAGCCAACGTCGGTGAGGTACCACGCACAAATCGTGCATGAAATCGGCTGGTTCCGCCTGCGCTGATCGTCTGCGACTTCGAGTGCGGCCCGAGTCCACCTCCAGTATTCGTGGCCCACACGCGCGTCGTGTCGTTGCCGTAGAAGTCGTTGGTCCAGAAATATTGCGGGGTACCACTCGCGTTGTTCACGAAGTAGGCAGAATCGAGTGCGGGATTGCGACCATGATTCAGAATGCTCAACGCTTCAGCCGGCGTTGGCAAGCGCCAACCCGTTTGACCACCGACGGTCAGCGAGAGCGCGGTCGATACCGCTGTGTCCCACGTCATCTCGCCACTATCTGTTTTCTGCCACATCAATCCTGTGATGTTGTCAGTGATTGTGCCATCGCCATTGTCAGTGAACGATGGCGCGTTCAGCGTGTAATCAGCATCCTCGCCGAAGACACTCGTTGCGCCCGTCGTCTGCCCCGTGTCTGGAACATCATTCATGCTCGGCGCCGCGAGTTGATAGGGATAAAAGCGCGAGGCGTTCACATAGCTTGGATTCGTCGTGCCCGATGGACCCTCCCAATGTTCAGTGATGGTGCGCGTGGTTCGGTTGATCTGGTAGTTGACGTTGTAACTGACCGCGCCGATGCGATAGGTCATCGAGAACGCATCTCGATTGGGACGCGTGCTCGCGATGATGCTCGCACCCGCGAGTGGCACCCCCGCTGGCGCAAACGTCAGCGCGCTGGGCTGCGGGTCAACTTGTCCACCGAAATTGACCACCGTGCCGTGAAACGCATTCATCAAGAATGGGTTCTGAGGTCCCGTCGCTTGGCTTCCGATGGCGTGATAGTGGTAGCCCCAGATTCCATGCGTATGCCCACCGTCTGCATCGAGTGGCAATCGCGGGGTGCCATCTGGTTCGGTGTATCCATAGATGGGATAGCCATCGAGCGCCCACGCGATGGGCTTGTCGACTCCGAGAATCGACTGCAAATGCACAGGCGCGATGTGATAGTGATAGTCATCGCCGCGACCGCAGTGGCCGCCGTAGATGTCAAGTTCTCCGATCGAATATGAAAACTGTCCTGTGTTGTTGCGTGGATTGAAAATCGGAATGCCATTCGCCGCAAGCGCAACTGCGCCGCGTTGAAAATTTCCGCCTGAAAGTGAAAGCGGCGCTGCGGCAGCGACGGGCAACATCGGAATCGACCAGACGTTTGGCTTGCCGTAGCCGAGCGAACCAGTGTTTGTCTCAGGATTCGTGATCGCAGCGAAGTACGCCGTCGGCACAGGAATCTGCTGTTGCCACGAGGTGATTCCAACCATGATGTTGGGCATCGTTGTTGAATTCGGCATCGAGTCAGACTCGACATAGAACTTTGTGGCATCCCAGTAGAAACGCACGTCGGGACGGAAAGGCGCGAACGACCGCACCATCAAGGCCCCGCTGCCCGGAGGCGGTGCACACGCGACCATTGGCAATACTGGAGGCAACACCGGCGGGATGTCGCGTCGAACATCCTCGGCATGGTGGGCGTGCGCGTGATCATGCGTGTGCTCGTCATGCGCGAATGCAGGCGTGCACAGAGCCAAACATGCCGAGACTTCAACGATGTGGGCGAAGATTTTCACATCGATATTGTCCGTGTTTGCGTCGCGGGGACACAAACTGCGGCGAATCGTGACAGCCGGCGGCGCAATGCGTTCGACGCACTGACGGGTGAACTTTGGATCGCCCTCTTGGGGTGTGCTCGGCGACAACGGCGCGGTTGGCGGATCAACCGCTTGTAAATCCACACGCATCACGGTCCCCGCGCAGATCAAGTTTGCACCGAGAAAACAAAGCGCTGCCGCGCCGACAAAGTTGCCGTTGACTTTGAATCGTGGCATGGGCGCTTCCTGTGTGTGCAATCGCGAAGAACGAGCGCAGTTTTCCGACTGAGCTGCATGCGTAAAATCGCGTGAATAGCGGTACGCTTGGGCGATGAGCGATCCAACACCAACCTGCTGTAGTTCTTCTTCGTCCGACCACGCGCACCTGATGTCGCACATCGAAAAGCTCGAGTGCCGAGCCAACAAGCAACGATGCTGGCTCACACTGATCACCATTGTGATTGTTGCGGCCTTCGCATTCGCGGGCGGCTTTCTCATCGGACGCTGCTCTGCGCGCAAGTGCGGCAGTGGTCAGTCAAACTGTGGGCCCTCAGGAATGCAATGTGGTCCCAACCAAGGCGGCCCTCGCGGACCAGGCGCACCGATGTGCGCCCCTCCTGCGAGCGACTGTTGCCCGCTCGGTGCGTTCGGCGGTCCTGGTGGGCCAGGCAAACCAAACGGACCCAACTGCATTCCAGGATTCCCGATGCTTCAAGGCGACCCACAGTTTTCAGGAACGATCGTGATTGACCGCGATGGCGAAGTTCAAACCTTCAAGATTGGCTCTGACGGCGAAATCGACGACGATGGCGACGACGATGGCGATGACGATGCGCCGGACGGCGCGAAGAAGTAATCGCGCCTGCTGCGTTCGAGCAGACAGCCGCTCTCGAGAGTTTCGCAATTTGCTAGATCGGTGCCGCAGTGGACCGTTGATTTTGCATTCGACATTCGCCGAATCGATGCGCCTGCAACGCTCGATTCGTTATTCTCTCGTCCGAAGGAGCGCAGATTGTCCATCAAGAGAGAATACCTGTGGCCAACCCTTGTGATCTGCGCTGGAGTCGCCGCCTCTGCGGGCGTGTATTGGTATGTCGACCACAAAGAGCAAGAGCACCTCGCAGAAGAGTTTGCGCTGATTGCGCAGCGCGATGTCGATCGCATTTCGAACCGTTTTAAGGAAGTGCTTTCTAGGCTCATGGCGACGAGACAGTTGTATGCCGCGAGCACCGCTGTCGACCGCGGTGAATTTGAGGCGTTCGTCAGCGGGCTCGTTCCCGCTCCTGGGGTGCTCGCATATGAGTGGATTGCGCGCGTACCTCACGGCGAGCGCGAAAAGTTCGAGGCGGCAACGATCAAAGACGGCGCGCCTGGCTTCGCCATTCGTGAGTCGCGCGAACTCGTCGCGGCGGCGCCCCGCGACGAGTACTTTCCTGTGACCTTCGTCAGCCCGCTGAAGGGGAACGAGCGCGCCGTCGGATTTGACCTTGCTTCCAATCCATCGAGACTTGACGCGATCGTCACAGGCCGTGACTCAGGCTTGCTGGCGGTGACGCGACCGATCGTTCTTGTGCAAGAGACTGGGAACGCGGTCGGATTGTTGGCGCTGTTACCGCACTACCGAAACGGAGCTCCCCGCGGAACGGTGGCGGAGCGCCGCGAAAACCTCGAGGGCTTTCTGCTCGCAGTCCTTCGTCCAAAGGACCTTCTCGATGGGGTCGTGGGTTCGCGTGGCGGAGATCCTGTCGGGTTAAATGTCGAACTTCGCTATGTGGGTGCGGGCGACGGCCCAAAGTCTGGCAACGCGAGCCCAGCGCCTGTTGAACAGCCAGTGCTTTGCTCTCATCATTCGCGGGCGGCGGCGCACGGATTCACTCTCGCCCACCTCGATTCGGCGACGACATTTCGACGAAACATCGAGGCGACGCCGGGCGTCGGTGGCAACGACGCGTTCGCCCAAGCAATCGAAGTGGTCATCACACCAAGCCCAGCATTTGCCATGCTTCATGCCACGGGCGTGCCGGCCGTCGCACTCAGTGGACTTCTTGGTGCCGACGCACTTCTCATCGTGCTGGTCGTTCTCACCACCCGACAGCGCACCCTTCGAAACGCGACGGTGGCACTTGAACTTCAGCTCGAGCGCGAACGGACAGGCGCAGCCGTGGCTGCCAGTCAGACGAAATCGAACTTCTTGGCCGCGATGAGCCACGAGATTCGCACCCCGATGAACGGTGTCATCGGAATGGTGGATGTGCTCATGCAGACGAGCCTGAAGGTGAACCAGATGGAGATGGCAAAGACCATTCGGATTTCCGCGTTTTCGCTTCTGGCGATCATCAACGAGATTCTCGATTTTTCAAAGGTCGAGGCAGGAAAACTCGAGTTGTCCAGCGAGCCGATGAGCCTCGAACGAGTCGTAGAAGGCTCATGCCTGATGCTCGAGAGCATCGCCTCGAAGAAGGGGCATGACCTGACGATGTTCATCGATCCGAGAATTCCCAGGATGGTCGAAGGTGACCCACTGCGAATCCAGCAGGTGCTCGTCAACCTGCTCGGGAATGCGCTCAAGTTTACGAGCGGAACAGAACGCCACGGTCGAATCTGGGTGCGATGTGAGCTCACCGAAGAGTTACCCAATCGGTGGTGGGTCGAGATCTCAGTCAGAGACAATGGCATTGGAATGGACGAAGGTGTGCAAGAGCGACTCTTCGAACCCTTCCGACAGGCAGAGTTTCACACCACCAAACGCTACGGCGGGACTGGTTTGGGCTTGACCATCAGCAAGCAGATCGTCGAGTTGATGGGGGGCAGCATCCGGTTTGAAAGCGTTCTTGGGTCGGGATCGACATTCACTGCCCGACTGCCCTTCTCGCGAGTCGAACAGTCAGCCGCCGCACCGCCCCTCATGCTTGAAAATGTGACCTGCAAAGTCATTGGAGTCGACACCGAACTCGCGCATGGCGTTGCGAGCTATTTGCGCAGCGCAGGAGCGACGGTCACTTCCGAAGCGAATGCTGTCGGAAATCACAACGTCGACCTCTGCTGCTGGATCATCGACTTCGATGAGTCCATCACGCTCGAGATGGCGCGAGACAGGATTCGAGCTCTCGCTGGCGATTACCTCAGCGCAGGCAAGCGGTTCTTGGTGATTATGCGCGGAACCGGGAGAACCCCGCGCTACATCTCTCCAGAGTTCCTCCAAGTCAGCGGTGACCTTCTGACACGAGAGAGTGTCGTGAATGCGGTTGCGCTTCTGACAGGGCGAATCGATGAGAGCGGCGCAGGTCTGACGCCGCACACTTCAACTCAGGTCAGCTCAACAACTCAACGCTCCCAGAGCGTTCCGCTTGGGTGCGAAGGGCTCGTCTTGGTCGCAGAGGACAACGAGATCAATCAGGAAGTCATCCGCAGGCAGATGGCATTGCTTGGCTATGCGATCGACCTCGTTGGGACTGGCAAGCATGCGTTCGAGCGCTGGCAGAAGGGCGACTATTCGCTGGTGGTGACGGATATTCATATGCCCGAGATGGATGGATACCAACTTGCGCAAGCGATTCGCGCTGCCGAGGGGTCGACGGGGAGACGCCGTACCCCCATCATTGCATTGACGGCAAATGCTCTCAAGGGCGAGGCAGACAATTGCAAGGCCGTTGGAATGGACGACTACATTTCGAAACCAGTGGTCCTCGCCGATCTCAAATGCATTCTTGAAAAGTGGACTCACAGTGCTGGGTCAGCTCAGAGCCGAGCCACCACGAGTGTTGCGCAGAACCAGAGTTGCCCAGTCGATGTACGCGTGCTTGTGGGGCAAGTTGGAGAGGACCCGACGCGCGTCACTGCGCTGCTTGGCGAATTCAGAGTGCGAGGCGGCGTCATCGTCGGGGAGATCGAAGTCGCTGCTCACCATCAACGGCTCTCGGAGGCCGGAGCACTTGGGCACAAACTGAAGTCATCGGCGCTGAGCGTTGGAGCAAAACAACTGGGTGAGATTTGCGCGACGATCGAAGCTGCGGGCAAGTCAAACAACCGCGAGCAAGTATCGATCGGTGTTGCCGCGCTGCTTGCAGAATGGACTCTTGTCGACTTGTTTCTTCAGTCGCGCACCTGATTCGGCTTCTCTGCGACCGATCGGGTTTGCGTCGGATTGGTTGACCTATGCCGCGGCCGTCAATGCTGGCTCGTTGGCGAGCCTCGTCTGCCAGGTACCAAGCCAATGCAAGATCGAAGGCGCGGGCATTGGGCGAGCGATGAAATACCCTTGAGAAACGCCGCATCCGACCGAGCGAACATACTCGAGGTCTTCGGCACTTTCGATTCCTTCGGCGACTGTTGCGATCCCAAGTGCATTTCCCAGCTGCACTCCCGAGCGCACAAGCGCACCAAGCCGTGGGTTCGAGCTGACATTCGATGTGAATGACCGATCGATCTTGAGTTCGTTGAATGGAAGATCTCGCAACTGCACGAGCGATGAATTGCCAGTGCCAAAGTCATCGATCGAGACTCCGAAGTGGTGCACGCGCAGACGCGCGAGAACTTCAAGCACCGTCAAGATGTTTGGGATCAACTGGCTCTCTGCGACTTCGAGCACGATCGATTCGGCGTGCACCCCAGCACTCTTTGCCTGCGCGATGACGAAGTCTGCAAAGCCAACCGATGCAAGGTCGTCCATCGTCAGGTTGATCGAGACACTCAACTTCAGTCCCGCGTCATGCCACTTCCTCGCTTGGACCAAACTGTTGCAGATCACTTCGCGGGTCAGTGCGCGGATACAGCCAACGCGCTCTGCAATTGAAATGAATTGATCTGGATAGAGGAGCCCTTCGATTGGGTGATTCCAACGCACGAGCGCCTCAACGCCAACCACCGCGCCTGTGCGGACGTCCACCTTGGGCTGGTAGTGGTTCACGAACTGTCCGTCGCTGATTCCAAACATGATTTCCTCTGCAGAGAAACTCATGTGAAGGTCGTGCGATCGCTGAGCGTCGCTCAGTCGCGCAGCGTCTTGGTGAGCGCAGATCGCTGCGCGCAGCGCCCCGCGATTGAATGGCTTTGGGATTGCTGGCAGCAACAACAAGTGGTGCGCGCGCGCGAGTTGTTCGGCGGTGCGTAGCAGCGCGTCATCCTCGGCGCTGAGGAACGCGATGCTTCCCTGAAACTTGCGCTCTCCGAGCTTGCGCACAACCTCGATGCCATCCATGCCGGGCATGTTGAGGTCGAGCAGGATGATGTCGGGAAGTGACGTGCTCTGCTCGGCTGGGTCGGACGAATCAGATGCGTCGAATGATGCCAGTGCATCCCGCGCGCTTTCGAAGCAGATTGGGACGGCGAAACCAAGGTCAACCAAGATGAACTTCACCAACTCGAGGATGAACCCGTCGTCATCGATCACCATCACGCGGGGGACGCGCGGCATGGCGAGTTTGGTCGGGATAACTTGGACGACACTCATTTCCGTTCTAAAAGAGCATGCGACGAGCAATTCAATACATCAAACGAAAAAATTTGATATCTGACTTTTTGCGATCGCAAATCGGCTTGCCCGAGCGCTCTACGGGGCGACCTCAGCGATGTTTGGAATCCAGTGTTGCAATTGTTCCTTCAAATCGACCAGAAGGACTGGTTTGCAAAGGCACTGGTCCATTCCCGAATCGATGCATTGTTGATCGACGCCCTTGATGGCATTGGCTGTCAGGGCGATGATCAGGGTTCGGCGCCGACCCGAAAGGGCTTCCTCGCGGCGAATTGCGGCTGCGAGTTGGTGCCCGTCCATTTTGGGCATGTGAATGTCAGTAATCACCACAGAGAACTCGCCGGTCGCCCAGCGCTCGAGCGCAGCCTGGCCATCACTGACAATCTCGAAGGCGTACCCCAAAATGGTCAGTTGTCTTCGGATCACATCTTGATTGATCTCGTTGTCTTCGGCGACGAGAATCAGTCGGTCCTGCTGGATCGCTTCGGCCCGCACGCGACCCTCCGCGAGTTGGACTGCTCCCAAGTCGCCAAGTTCTCGATTGGTGGGTTCGGCGCGCCCAGCGAGCACGGCGATGGCTCGAAGGAACGCGGCGCGCGTTGTCAGGTTGCCGTCGTACTGCAGGAATTCTTTCGCTCGGTACGGAGGAGTGCGAGTGAGTCCGTAAGTCTTCACCAAGAACTTCGTCTTGGTGTCTCCATGGGCGCGCGCGTGCGCGCGGATGGCGTCGCGAATCGTCTCGAGTGAATATCCATCCTCAGATTCGACCATCCACACGCAGACATCGCCATTCAACGGAGTGGAGGGATTCTCGGCGGACAGCACAGTCGCGCCCGCGCGGCGCAGATGCCGTTCGGAGTCGTCCCTTCGCTCCTTCGATGTTGACAGCACCAGAACGGTGAGTCCTTCGACCAACGACGGCTCGGCGGCAGGCTGAGAGAGTTTGCCGCATGGGAGCTGAAGCGCGAATGTCGATCCCATGTTGAGTGTGGATTGCACGCCAATCTTCGCTCCCATCAAACTCGCGAGGCGCTGCGAGATCGCCAGCCCGAGTCCAGTTCCGCCGTAGCGACGAGTTGTCCCCGTCGCGCCCTGCGAAAATGCTTGAAACAGCCCAGCGCGGACCGCATCATCCATCCCGATGCCGTTGTCTTGGATCGCAAAGTCGATCCAGACGCGGTCAGCATCCTCGCGTGCGAGTGTTGCGCGAACCGTGACGCGCCCAGGTCGATCCAATCCGCTTGAAAATTTGACTGCGTTATTGACAAGGTTGACGAGAATCTGCCTGAGTCGAACACCATCTGAATGCACGATGCCCGGAATCATTGGATCGACGAAGTAATGCAGATGCACCCCCTTCTTGACGACGAGTGCATCAAGCAGTGTGCAAGTCCCCGCGACAGTCTCTTCGATCGAGACAGGGCCCATCGTGATCTCGAACTTTCCTGCCTCGATCTTTGAAAAGTCAAGAATCTCACTCACAATTGAAAGCAACGATCCCGCGGACTCTCGAATTGCTTTAGCAATTTCCATCTGACTCGTTTGAAGGCTTGTCTGCATGAGCAGGTCAACCATGCCGACGACGCCGTTCATTGGCGTTCGAATCTCGTGGCTCATCGCAGCAAGAAAACCAGACTTCGCTTGATTGGCAGCATCGGATGCGGCTTGGGCTGCCGAGAGTTCCTTGTTCATGCGCCGTTGCTGAACGAGCCATCCAACGGCCAAACTGGCGAGCAACAGGAGCGCCGCAACCATCACTGCAAGCCCGAGCCTTGTGCGCTCCCATCGGGCCTGTTGGGTCATCCACTGCGAGTCGGCCACAGCAAGCACATAGATTCCGCCGCCTTGAATCGTCGCCCCCTCGGTCGCAGGCGCGAGATCGATGACATACTGATTCAGCGAGAACAGCCCTTGATCTGCGTTCTCAGCATGCAGGAATTCGAGCATTTGCTCGACGCTTTTCGCTGGAATCGGGAATGGCGCAACTCCGGCGGGGCGCGGTTCTTCGAACGGCACACCCTTGTCTGACACGAACACGATCTGGGTATTCGAGTTCTCGGTCGGAAGCACTTGGAGCAAACGCTCAAACCACATTCGAACGCTGATGACTCCGAGTTTCTTTCCTGTCTGTGGATCGATGACGGGCACGGAGTATGCAACAGAGAGCCCGACACTCTGATTGAGTGCTGGAGTGAAGTCGCAGTTCTGTTGAAACTCGAGCGCGGGTGCAGCCCGCATGTCTCGCAAGCACGACGCGATGATGGGACGGTCATCGAAGCGTCGTTGAAAGAGGCTCTCGACTCCCTCAGGCGGGTAGGGCTTTCCGAAACTGTCGACAGAATTGAACGCGCACAAATCACCTTTCGAGTCGAACACCGCGATGACATCAACCTCGGTGGTATCGCGAATCAATCGATTGGCGAGTGCAGTGACCTCGCTTCGGTCGCAGGATTGCATCGCGGCGATGATCGACGGAGATTCAGCAATGATGTGAGTCCGTCGCATCGCTGGCGCTGACCGGGACCCTACAAAAGGTCCGCCCTTTATGAGTACTGCTCGATGCTAGTCGGTCCTTTCATTTCACGAGGTGGCGCTGTGGAGGCGAGCGAAGCGAGCCGAAACGAAGCCGCCTCGTCGCAGGCTGCGGCGAACTCCGCGGGCGTTCGTTGACCCAGCGCACGCTGCGGTCTCTGGCGGTTGTAGTCGTCGCGCCAACGTCCGACGAGATACGTCGCTTCAGCGAGCGACTCGAATACTTCGCTCGACAACAACTCATCGCGAATCCTTGAATTGAAACTTTCGACGAAGGCGTTCTGCCACGGCGCGCCTGGCTCGATGAAGAGTGCAACTGTCTTGCACTCCTTGCACCAATTCGAAACCGCTCGCGCTACGAACTCCGGACCGTTGTCGCTGCGCAGATGGGCGGGCGCGCCGCGACGAGCGAGCAGCTCGTCCAGCACGACCACGACATCGCACGCTTGGAAGTGTCTCGAGACATTCAGCGACAGACACTCGCGCGTGTATTCGTCGATGATGGCGAAAATCTTCACTTGTCGCCCATCCACTGTCCGGTCAAAGATGAAGTCCATGCTCCACACATCGTTCTTGCGTGCGCACTGCATTCGCGTGATGCCAGACGTCGAATCTCCAGTTCTGCGCCGTTTTCTGCGGTGTTGCGGCACTCGAAGCCCTTCCTCTCGCCAGACGTGTCGAATCGCCTTGTGATTTACGCGCCACCCTTCTCGACCGAGCAAATCCTGCATATGTCGCCAGCCTCGTCGCGGATGAATTCGCGATAATGCATGCAATCGTGCGGCGAGTCGAGTGCGATAGTGATTCTCAACCAAGCGTCGCCGTTGCACGCTGCGATGCTGACCGATGGCACGACACGCTCGACGCTGCGAGATTCCAAAGAATTCCATGATGTGCTGCGTTGCCCGACGCCGTAGCGCCGGGCTCAGAATTCCCCCTTGGCCACCTCCTTCAGGATCTGGATGTCGAGGGCTTGATCAGCCACCAGTCGCTTGAGTCTTCCGTTCTCTCGTTCAAGTTCCTTCAGACGCTTCACCGCATCGCGGTCAGACGATCCGTACTCGGTTCTCCATCTTTGCAAGGTCGCCAGTGAGACACCGAGTTTCTTGGCGACATCCTCCGATGTCTGTCCCTGCGCGACGGCCTCGTCGGCCTCGCGCAACTTCGACACGATTTCTTCCGGACGGTGACGTTTCCTGTTTGAAACACGCTTCATGCGAAACTCCTTTCGGCCCGTTGGGCCTGGTTAGTTTCTCATAAGCGGGTGGACCTCTATCGAGGGCCCGTGTCA
>CAYHFW010000049.1:8749-12567 GCA_964355975.1 uncultured Singulisphaera sp. | reverse complement strand
GCCGCCCACACTTTGCGCGGACAAGATGCCATCGGCATTCGAGCCTTGCGGCTGAGTTCCGCGCTTGGCTTTGTGCCACAGCCGCACGCGCCGCAAAAGCCGACCAATGCACCCTCCACGGGTTGAAACTCCTTGCAGCCCCTGCACGCCGCCACGCGCGCCTCGTATTGCGCGTCATCCAATGAGCCGAGAATGACCTTGCTCGCCGCCGCTTTGACGTAGCCCTTGATTTTGTCTGCGTAATTTGGAACCGCTACTTTCATCTCGCACGAATCACAACCAGCGAGATCGAGTCCCCTGCGGCATTTTGGGGTTGAGGCTTCAATGTGCCACGAAATGCAATCGGTGCGCGGGATGCGGACTCCGTGGATCGTGACGTATGCGTTCATCTGCTCACGATATCACAGGCACGCCGCCGCCCTGCTCACCGATCGGATCGCGCTCATGCGAGCAACTCTCTGACACAACCGTCAGCGGGTTCATTGCCGCGCCGTATGAACTCACGCCGTACTTTTCCGCAACCGACTGTGAAACAAGAAACGCGCTGCACACATAACCATCACCACCGCAACATAGGCAAGTGGTTTGCCACATATCGTCTTCGTAAAAACAGAACGAGCATGAGCGTTCGGTGTACGTCACGCTTACCTGTGCCTGAAACCACTGGCTATAGGTCGCTTTGAAAACGGCAGCGGTCGAGGAAATCGAGAACAGTTCCCAATTATCTGAACCGCCGCGACACTCGTTACAAGATGTCGTATCAGCCGTGCAGCAACGATCACCGAGCCAGTAATCGCTGCCCGTTGCGACAATGCAACCCTCGAGCGCGTCATTGATTTTTTTGGCGAATTGAGTACCAGTCCCTGCACCCGTGAATACACAATCGTCGATGTAGATCGTTCCTGTGACCGTGTCAACACTCGCCCACGATGGGTCGATTGTTGCGGTTGAGCGCACGAGTCGCATACAAGTAGTCAGCGTGTCGCCTGGAAACGCTGCCTGAACTACGGTGAAGTTTGTCGCCAGATCCGATTTTGGCGATGAGCAAGGATCAACCACCGCATTACACCCGCCGCCGAGCGGGTCGGTTGAATTGTTGTCGACGCCGCACGGCCAGGAACTGCAATCACAAGGATCGGAAGCGGGATAACACACATGGGTATTTGTGAAATAGAAATCGCCTGCGTTCACGCACACCAGAGTGAATGTGCCTGATGCGTTGTGTCCAGTGAGCGAGCAAAGCGGATAGGCGTACGGCGTTCCTCCATGCTCATCGGGGCAATTCCCGAACCCGTTCGCTACGGGCTGAACTCCGCTCCAGTTCGTTGCAACGTCGAAGGTCGTTCCAGCGCAACAAAAGAAACCGCCGCTGAACAAGTATGGACCTACCGTGTAAATGTACGTGACGGGTTCTTCTTCAAACTCTCCGCCGTACGCACCCACGTTCATGGGCGAGTATTCAGACGCGTCACACTGCACATTTGTTCCGCTCGCACCGAGAATAAAGATGCACCCTGCGTACTCGATGATGTAAGTCTTCGATGGATCGCGGCACATCGGCACGCCTATTGACTCCATGTAATCGCCACACAAGTAGATCGTGTCGGGACAAGTATCCACACACGCCGAGGTACAAAGTTCGGTGTACAGGCTCGCCGATGTAATGTCGCAGCAATCATCGACCGAGGACACATAGCGCGAGTTTGTTGTGTCAATGTCAACCGTTAGAACGGTGCGAGTGCATTTTCGATCGGACGGAATCCCGTAAGAGCCGCCAAACGGGTTGACGTTGATTGTGTACGGATAGTTGAGATAGCGGAACGTGATCCAGTAGTCGCCGAACCCGTCATACGTGCATGGACTTGCCGCCGCAACGATTGCGAGCAGTTGCGTTTCAGTCAAGCAGATGTACAAGAATGGAGGCAAACCACTTGATGCCTCAGGACACGGGCAATCAGAACACTTGCGCCAATAGATCGACCAGAGTCCATTGTCTCCCTGCGTTGCGATTCCTCCGTCACCATGCGATGACGTGATCGGGTTCGATTGCGCTAATCCGTTGTCGCCAGCCTGCGCGCTTGCAAGCGTGTAGCCGCATGAGTTTCCGCCTGCGCCTCCGCCTCCGCCATTCGTCGCTGGCGATGCGGTGTTTGTTCCGCCGCCTCCGCCATTGAGTCCGCCTCCGCCTCCGCCTCCACCCGCTCCTCCGCCCGATGGAGGATCGACCTGTACCGCGCCCGCAGATCCCGCGCCTGCCGTCCCTGTGGAACACGTGCCAGTTGCGCCGCCTCCAGCCGCGCCGCAACCTGTGAGCCCACAGGCATTCTGAGCGGCGGCTACGCCCGCATCACCTCCGTTTGCCGCTGAACCGTAGGACGCAAAAAACTCTGGTGATCCTGAGCCGCCACCGCCGCCCGCGATAATGCCGCCCGCGCCCGTCCACCCTGTCGCTCCGCCGCCGTAGGATTTTCCAATCGACCCAACTGTGGTAGTCGCGCCCTTTGCCCCGCCGCCGAATACGGTCGAGGCTGTGGCAATCGAATCCGCGCCGTGTCCGCCGCCGCCAACCTTGACGGTTGATGATGACGGTAAAGTTGTGATCTTTTCGACTATGCAGCCCGCGCCGCCGATCACGTCACTCGAGCGCGATCCACCGCCTGCGCCAACCATCCAAACAATCGCCGCCGTGCCAGCGGGCGGGTTTGTTGAGTCGATAAGCGTACCGTTGAAAACTGTTGTTTCATTCGCGCCTGAGTATATGACCGATCGAGATCGATTCGGAAAACACGCAAACGCCATGTAGGTTGGTTCAGCCTCGCCGCAACAACAACCGCCCGCAACCACGCTCATACACAAGTCACTGGCGCAACTGAATAGAACCAGTAGTGCGCCCCGTAGAAGCCAGCTGTTCCTGTGCCTGTCCCTATGCCTGTCGCGGTAAAGGAAATCCCAACCGTATTTGCGCTCGCGCCGATCAGCGTGAAGTTTGTCGAGCCGACTGTAATGATTTTGTACACGATGCCGATGACAAATGAGCCAGCCGTAGTCGTCGTCAATGTTGCGCTGATTGTGCCACGATTCATTTGCACGATCGTACCTGTGCCAGCCGAGCCAGTTGGCAACGGTAGTTTGCTAATCGCGGTCGTGTCCTGCCCATGCCCCCAATTACTGGAACCCGCGTAAGAGGTTCCATTCAACGTCAAAACATTCGCGTAGTTTTCACTCGATCGAACCGCATTGAGTTCAAAAAGGTTTACTGCAAGTGACTTTCCAAGAAGCGAGCCGCTGCCTTGAACGCTGACTCCTGTCCATGCATAGAGTCCCGCAATCGTTGCATGACCACTCGTGAGCCGCGCAAGAAACGACGCCGAACTTTTCGGCTCGCTCACGATCGCCATGTAGCGAATGAGCAATGCGCCGTTGACCGCGCCGCCCGCGCGCTCTGAGATGCTCGTCAGTGTCACAATGTCGCCAACATCAAACCGTTGCGCAAGCGCAAAGTCCACTGCGCAGATTTTTTGCGTGACCGTTCCGCTCGCAAGCGTGTACTGAGTCTCGCCTGCTATGCCTGCGGTATTGATCTTCGTTGCGGCGAGCGTGTCTGGCGCACCACCGTCGCCGATCGAAAAAGAAACCTCCGTAAAATCGTAGAGGTACGTCTTGATCGCTTCGCCGCCGCTGACGACAGTTCCAGTTTGCAACGCTCCTTGCGTCATGCCCGCCATCAGTCCGTCGATTCGAGCAACGATCGTTGTTAGAACGCCGCGCTCAAATGTCTTCTTCGGTGGAGCAAGACCGTTGACCTTTTCGACCGCGTC
>CAYHFW010000049.1:6683-8649 GCA_964355975.1 uncultured Singulisphaera sp. | reverse complement strand
GCTTGTGTTGATGTTCTGAACTTGATCGGTGACGTACGTCCCTGCGAAGTCGGGCGTGATCGTGCCAGGACGAAACGACGACTTGAAGTTGCCCTTCTTGATGTCGATCGTGACGTTGATAGTTATTTCATCTGCCATAGTTAGAGTCCTGAGAAGTATTGCGAAAGGGTCATGAAGTTCGACAAGAGCGGGAACGGTTGACGGAACATGACCTGCTGCGCGTTTTGCGTTGTGTCAAGAACAGGTCGCCCTGCTGAATCGAGAAGTGGGTACTGAATCAAATGACCTTGCGAGTCGAAAAGAAATTCGTACGAAATTGAGAACCGATGCACGTCAGGCACGCGCGTAAAGTTGCAACCCATAAACACGACCTGCCCGAGTGCTGCGCCAAGAAAGATTGAGTCGTTGCGCGTACCAATTTTCAATGCAATTCCACTGTCTCCCATGTTTGGAATCTCGCCGTCGGTGATGTCGATCGTGAGCGTCTGTTGGAAAATCTGAGTCGAAAGCGGACGACCGACAAAGTCGATCTTCGTTCCGCCAATATCGGTCGTGAGCCCAGGAATGTAATTTGTCGGATAGGTGATGGCTGTGCTTGAGTTGTCGCGCCACAAATCTTGGAACGTCGAGCGAAGCGATCCGCTCACCGTGCGATAGCCGACTTCGTTCGGTCGAAGGTCGGTCGTGACGGTTGTTCCCTCTTCGCGCGGCTTGTAACGCGCTACAACGCGCCAACATCGCGCGTTTTCTGGCATCTTTGCAATCGAGAAATCGTAGAAATAAAGATCGCTCGGCAGAAGCGACGATGCGGGATAGAGTTCATCTGCAGCGGGAAGGTTTGTCCCGTCCATGAGCGCGATGATCGCTGCCTCATCTTCGACGTCGTCGACAAGGAACACGCGCTCGGCGTTTGCGACGCCCGAGTTTGCGTTGTACGTGCGGCTCTCTTTGAGTTCGATCGTCGTTGCCATTACGCCGCGATCCCGTCTGCGATGCGTCGCTGGTAGTCGCGCATCTCGCGTTGGAGTCCTTCGATCGCTTCGAGTCTCCCAAGTTGCTGTTCGGCGTTTTGCATGACTTCGTTGCCACTGCCGCCCGCAAACTTGAATTGACCGAGCGCGGTCTGCCCACTTTGAATAAGCGGGTTCGCCGCCTTGTCTGCGAGTTCGCCGAGTCGATCCGCACGCGAAGGCTCCGCGCTTTGCTGCAATGCTTCAAGACGAGTTTCCATCCCGCGCACTTCAAGATCCTGCTGCGCCTTGAGCGCTTTTGCTTGGATGTCTGCTTCTTTTTTCGCGGCTTTTTCAACTTCGGCGAGTCGCTTTTCTTGAAGATCGGCTTCTTGCTTCAAGGCTTTTTCGTATTCTGCAATTTCCTTGTCTTGTTCTGCAAGTTTCTTGTTTTGAATCTTTTTTTCTTCTTCTTCTTGCTTTATGTTCTCCTGATCAATTCGCTTTTTTTCTGAGTCCGCATATTTCTGGTTGATGTTTGCAATGCCCTTTGCAACGTCCTCTTTTCTTTTGAGTTCAACCGCGTTGTACCGCGCCGTTGCGCTTGCGATCGAAGCATTGCTTGCAGTGATTGACGCTTCCGCGTCGCGAAGCGCAGCGTCATTGACCGACTTGACTGCTTCGCTGTGCGCTCTGAGTTTTTCAAGTGCCTCATCTTGCGCACGCTTTGCCGCTAAAGTGCCCGTGAGTTCTGGACCCGCTTCGACCGTTGCGAATCGACTGAGCCCAGCCGCTGCGGCACTTCGAGCGTCAACAAGTGCCGCGCTCTTGTCGACTTGCGCAACGGTCGTCAGTCGCGCGCGCTCGATGCCAGCCTCAAGTGCTTTTTCCGCTCCATTGATCGCGTGGTCGATGAGTTCAACGAATGATCCGATGATCGGGATCGACTTCGCGCCTTCGACCGCGCCGCGCGCGAATGCCATGCCGATATCCGCGCCTGATTCGCCCGCCTTGAC
>CAYHFW010000049.1:4874-6583 GCA_964355975.1 uncultured Singulisphaera sp. | reverse complement strand
GCCATTACCGCGACCCTCCACGCGCCGTAAATTCGCGGACCAAGAGTTCGCTCGTCGAGTGCGCGACGGCGAGCATCCGATCAATCGGCATTGCCATCGGATCGCCAACGCCAGGCGCGTGTTTCGCGACGAACGCTGCCAACGCGAAGAAGTCAATGTCTCCCGTTGGCTTGCTCATTTTGGGTCGATCTTCTCCGTGAGATCAATGCCGACCAGCCCGAGCGCGCAAGCGATGACGACCTCTGGGTCGAGCGATTCGATCACCGCGTCGTCGGTGATCTTGGCGCGAGCGAGCGCGAAGCGCAGAACCTCGACCGCGCCGTCGAGCGTCGCCGCAAACTCGACCGCAAGGCTCGCGGTGCGATCGCGCTTCTTGTAAATCTCCTCGAGTACTGCCACGCGCTGCGCACTCTCGGCGCGCGCGTCCTCGAGCATCTCTTGAGCGCGCGTGTGGAGCGAGTGCCATCGACGCTCGCCAAATTCGATGAAGTCATTTGGTGTCAAGCACGGCAGCAAGTGCCGACCAACACTCACCAGACGCGGGTTCTTAGTTTTTTCGGGTCGATCCTGCATGAAACGATTTCCTTTCGTCGTCGGATAATGATCGCAGAAAGCAAGGCGCGATTGAAAATCGAAAAATGTCCCATCGCGCTTGTGACAACGACCGAGCGATCCGCGCTGCCTTGCACCCAGCACCCTTTGCGAATACCGCCGTGCGTGAACTCACATCGCCAGTCGTTTTCGGTCGTGACAACGCCAGTTGTTGCGTCAATCGCGCGCCCGATGTCCATACTCACGATGTCCACGTTGCCGTGCAGATGTTTGAAAACACGAAGGATGATGCCGTCGTCGTTCCTGCAGCAAGCGAAAAGTTGTAGGAAACGTCTGCGCCACCATCAACGGCGAGTGACTGATTGACGCTTTCGACAAGCGCGGGAAATTGAATGCTATTTCCTGAGTCTGCTTGCAGCGTGAGCGTTGCACTCGTGGTAGTAATCCACGTGAATGGTGTTGCTGCGCCGTCGAGCGTTCCACTCACACTACCCGTAATGTCGAGCATCCCGTGCAGACGATGGCGGGCGAAGTTGCCAAAGCCTGTGACGTCAATGATAGTGCGCGTGACCGTCGCGTCCCATGTTTTGACGATGACGCCGCCGAATGAAGTGAACGTAACCGATCCCCCAGTGCCGATGAGTGGCGTTGCCATTGTGCTTGCTCCTTAGGATTGTTTCGAGACGAGAACCCGATACGAAGTCGTGATGGACACAGCGTCCGAGAGAATCGTAGGCACGCCGCGCGAAGTGCAGATCGAACGGATCGTCGCGATGTCGGTGTCTGTGGTTGTAATTGTCGCCATGTGCAGTAGATCGAAGAGCATATTTTCGGACGTCATGCCAACGGCGACGCCGTCAACCACGCGAACGTAGATGACGACGACAAGCGTCATGTCGTGCATACTGACCGTCTGTTGGTCGAGGTACGCCGTCGTCTCTTCGGTCGTCACGTCAAAGATGCAGAGCGGAAGAACTGTGTCTTGCGATGCTTGCGATTGAAAAATCCGCCCGCGCACCGAGTCCGTCCCGCCGAACGCAGTCTTGAAGACTGTCCCAACTGAGACTGCTGGATTGATTTTCTCGAAGATCGCCGTGAGGACGCTTTGTTGGCTCATACCTTTTTCGTTTTCTTGAGTGTCGCGCGCTTCATCGCGT
>CAYHFW010000049.1:0-4774 GCA_964355975.1 uncultured Singulisphaera sp. | reverse complement strand
CGTACGGCGCAAAATCTGTGAGCCGCATTTCGATTTCGTCGCGCGAGGTTTTTTCAACCACAGGCGCGGTTGCAACGGAGTTGCGAAGAAGACCCGTGTTCACCGCTGGCGGCTCGCCTGGAGCCGATGCCGTGTGGACCGTCCCGCTTTTGTTGATGACGTACTGTCGACCCGTTCCCTCTTGTGAGAGTTTGTCGCGCAAATCGTTTTGAATAATGACGATGAATCTCTTGAGCCCGCGATAGATTGCGACGTAGTGAATGTCGTAGATTTCTTGCGCGTTGAATGTGTACGTTGCGCTCATGGTTGCCCCGTTGTCAGCGTCAATGAAAGGATCGTGTAGGCAAGCGACTGCTCGCTCGTGCGCTCGTCGGGAGTGCGGACGCCCGTCACTTCCCACGTCTCGCTTCCGACCGACAAGCGATCCTTTGCAAGCACGTCTTGACCCGCGAGGATGTAGCCGATCGTCGAGGTGACCATTCTGCGCGCGCCATTGACGACCGTTTCGCTCGGCGATGCGCGCTGAACGAACGCTCGCAGCGATGCGATGCTCGACGCATAGGTCATGACGACCGATCCGCCCGCGTCCTGCGTGAGTGCGGGTCGCGTCGTCGATGCGCCGACGCCGCGAGCAGCGATAAGCCCGTCAACGCTCATCGAATCTCGCGCCAGTCCGCGAGCAACATTGCGAGAAGTGTTCGATCCGCGTCAGGCGCGGCGCGCGAGTAGGAATAATCGCCGAGACTCTCGCTCGTGACCGATGTATCCGCCTTGCGTGCAAGAAAAATCCGCGCCGAAACGTGAAGGCACGCTTGCTCAATGTCTGCGGGCGTCGTCGCGTAGCCAGCAACGTAGCGCACAAGCAAACTTTGCGAGAGCGAACTGCCCTCTTCGAGTCGGAGCAGACCGTTTGCGGAGTCGATTGCCGTCTCGATAGGCGTTCGTGCGCCGTCGATGTAGAGCGATGAGATGAGGCAGTCGCCGACCATCGGTCGGAGGTTGAGCGTCGGCATATCGCGCGCAAGCGTCGCGCTGAACCCGCTCGTCGCGCTGATTGCCGTGACGAGATCGGCGCAATCGGTGTAGGTCGCGAAGGAAAGCGTCGTCGTTGTGACCGTTCCGCCGACCGCCATGCGCGTCAGAATCATCGACGGAACCTCCTCGCCTGGATTGCCGCTGCCGATCGCCTCCGTATTGATCGACGCGCTGACCTGAATGTCGGTCGTGGTCGTTGATTGAATCGTGAGCGCGTGTTCCCAGCCGCCGAAAACTCCGACGATCGACGAGACGGGCGACTGCTTGACGCGCAGAACTCGATCATAGAAGAGGTAGTGCCACTCGTTCCACGTCCTCGAGCGAATGTTCCGCCCGAGATATCGTTCAATCTGCGCGGTTGCGCGGTCGATGCACGAATCCATGAGCGTGTCGTCGGTCGAAGTCGTCACGCCGAGGTAGGTCTTGAGCGCGTCGCGCGTCGCTAGTGCATAGGTTCCGACTGCCATGCTGTGATCCTATGCACCTTCGTTGAGATTGCGAGGATCGGGCGTCGAGTCAGGCGTGTGCCGCCACGTCTCGCGTGCGCGCACGTACCACGGCTTGCCCGAGCGAAGGTACGTGAACAGCGGCTGATAGAGCGGCGTCAGTTTGTGACTCGCCCACGAGACGATTGTCTCGATGTGACCGATCGAGACGCTCGGAGCAACGCCAAGTTTCCACTTTTGCCCCTGGCACTGCTTCCAGAAATGCACGTCGTCGTCGATCTTGGCGTCGCCCCACTCGCCGTCCTTGTCGGGCGTCGATGCAAACCACGGCTTCGGCAGCGTCTTGAGTTTTTCGACGTTGAGAAGCGTGCAACCAAAGTGCATCGACGAGACGCGAATGAACTCGGCGTCGAGATCGCGCTGTGTGAGCCGCACTTGCGCGTAGTTCTCGTCGCACGCAACGAGCAGCGGACTTTGCCGCTCGCGCCCGCATTGCAGCGGCGCGATTGCGTCGAGGTTGTTTCGCTCAGCGATCTCGCGAAGGCGTACCACGTCTTGCCATTCCATGATCGAGTCATAGTCGATCGTCAGAATCCACTTGATATTGGGAATCTGGATTATTTCATTCAACGCGCGCTGCATACATTGTCCGTAGAACACGCCCGAGGTCTTGGTGAGGTCGATGTCGAGTTTCTTGCAGACGCCCAGAACGCAAAGCATATTGTCGGTCCACGTCAAGCGCGGCATCGTCATGCACGCGCGCATATCGGTGTACTTCGGCGGCACGATGACGATCTCAGGAGCCATCGGCTTGCGCGCAGCGAGGTTGAGCGAGACTGGCAAGTCGGAACAGTCGATGGGTACGGAGTTTTTCCACGGCTTGCAGTCCACGAGCCCGAGCGTCGCGAAGAGTTTTTCAAGTTTTGGGCGGTTCCAAATCGTGTGGTGGTGATCGAAGTCGTCGATCTGACCGCCCATGATGTAGCCCTCCCAGTCAAACGACTTGGTCGGGTCGTTCTCGGTCGCGTCCTGCTCGCCGAGCCGCATAATCTCGTCGAAGTCTGGTACGGCGATGCGCAGAATGCCACCTGGTCGCAACTTGTCGACCCAGTGCCGAGTCACTTCGACGACGCGCGATCGTTCAACGTGTTCGAGGACGTGCGACGCGCGAATCTCGTCGAGCGAGTTGTCTGCAAACGGGAGTTCGCAAACGTCGTTGCCAAGACTCCAATCGATTGGCGTGTATCCGTCGATCCGAATTGCGCCGCTGCCGAGGTCAATCTTCATCGGCGCAACCTACCACGCAGATTCAACAAGGAAACAAGAAAGCGCGGCAAGAGGATTGCTCCACTTGCCGCGCCTGGTGTTGGCGAAATCAGAACCTTACGAAGGGTTCACGAGAACCGTCACGCCAGCGTTTGCTGCTGTGATCGGTGTCACTGATGCACGCGAGAGTTGCGCCGTTGCGCTGATGTATCCCGCTGCGACCGATGGCGTCGCGTTGATTCGGAAGTACCGCTTCTTCCCGCGAAGGTCGAAGTTGAAAACGGCAGGTGTTGCCGTCGCGGTGTTCGTTCCTGGAGCGATTGATGCGAGTGTGAAATCCGTCCCTGCAACATAGCCCGTGACGTTCGCGAAGTTTGTCGCGTCGGTGGTGTCGCTCTGCTGCAATGTGAGTGCAGAAAGAACGCCCGTTGCATGCGTTTCACGAGTAATCATAATCTGAAGTTCGTCAAACCCGACTGTGTCGAACGCATTTGATGTCACGGTCGCACTTGATGCGACCGACTGAGGTGAAATAATCTGAAAAAACTTGTTTCCTTGAAGATTCATTTTTCTGTTTCCTTTCTTTGTGTGCGCTTAGGACGCGCTTGTCGTAAGTGTGACGATCGAACCTGCAACCGATGTATCGCCGACGTTTGCTGCGACGAAGTCCCAGCGAGTCGTTGCGCGATACACCAACTGATCCTGCTCGAAGGAATTGAGCGCAGAATTTGAGAACTCCACGTTCATATCCCGACGTGATCCGAGGTACGCCGCTTGACTCATGTCGCCCATGTGCGCAACAATTTTGCTTGCGCTCGATGTTGCGTTCATTTTTTGACAAATCACAACGGGGTAACCCAAGAACGACAACTTCTTATCGCCCGAGAGAAGATCCGATTGCGTGTTGCCAGCGGCAACAGCAGCAAGTCGCAGGAACACACCATTCCACGCTGCTTTGGAGCAGAAGATTTTCGTGTTTGGGTTGTCCGCGTACTGCGGCAGAAGTGCAAATGCTGCCGAAATGTTTGCGAGAGTGATCAATGCAAAAGTTGATGAGCCTGCGCTAGGAGTGTGAGTTCCTGCCGAACCGACCGCAGACGCGAGACCCAACATACCGCCGTAGGTGCTTGTGCCGTCTCCAAGGAACGCGCAACCATCTTCGAGCGACGCCTGCGCGTAACTCATTTCGGATGCGAGGTCGTCCGCCCATGAGATCATCGAGTCCTCGTTCAGTTCGCTCGAGACCTTGTTGAGAACCATGCTCTTCTTTGCGACGAGGTTGATCTGCTGGAAGGTTTCGTCGCTCTGAGTTCCTGCCGCTGCTTCGCCGACAAAATATGCGGTGAGATTCGTCGCGCGTCGTGGGATGCGCAGAATGTCCGAGGTCATCGGAAAAATGCGCGCGTGCTGACGAATGACTCCGAATTGTTCGCGCAACGTGATGAGCGTGTTCGAGAACTCTTCTGGCACAAGGAAGCCGCCCGCTGAGGACGATCCTTCATTGTTTGCCTTGATGACGATGCCGTTGTCGCTGCACCATTGTGCCGACTTCTTGTTTCCGAGCGATGCGTGCGCCCACGAACCGAAGCGGTATGCCTCGTCCGCAGACTTGAAACTCTTGAGACGTGAGAACATTTTGGGTGCGGTCACGGTGACTGCCTTTCGTGTTGGGGTTGACTCTGTGCGAGCGATTGCGATTTCTTCGCGAACGGCTTTGGCGACTTCGACTGCGAGACTCTTTTCGGGAGCCTCGTCTGTGTCTGCCGATGCTTCCATCGGTGCGCCTGCGCTAAGTGTGACTTCGTAATTGATCGACGCGGGGTCAACTGGGTTGCCCTCAGCGTCAACGATGATGAGATCCTCCAAGATGAGAGCCTTTGCGACTTCGTATCGCTTTGCTCCGACTTGGTCTGCGAGATTTTGAAGAGACTTTTGGGTCTCTTCGACGGTTGCCTTTTTCATGTGTGCCTTTGGTTGGATGATCGAACGAGATAAACGCGTGTCCGCGAGTCACTCGTTCGAGCCTT
>CAYHFW010000048.1:0-12943 GCA_964355975.1 uncultured Singulisphaera sp. | reverse complement strand
CCCAGAGTGTCTGGAGCGTAGGGAAGTGTCTCATCATTATTGGCACGGAGGGATCCGGGTTCTCTCAAAAGTGAGAGCCTGAACTTGCCCATTTCGATTCCCATCGCATATTGCGAGCGATGCTGTTCTCTCACACTGTTGCGTTCGCGCTCGCGCTCTCCTCTGCTTCGATGTGCCTTGCTGAGGGTGAGTCGAACATTTTGTTCATCATTCTCGACGACGTTGGCGCAGATCAACTTGTGCTCTCGAATCCAGCAGGAGCTGGACTTGCACCCACGCCAACCATCAACGCGATTGCGGCGCAGGGTGTGAACTTCACGAACTGCTGGTCGATGCCTGAGTGCTCTCCGAGTCGCGTCTGCTTTTTCACTGGACGGTTTCCAGGCAGAACGGGTGTTGGATCGCCGATGACTGATCCCACGCTGCCTCAGTCGCAGTGCTCGCCCTTTGAGGCGACGACTCCGCGACTGCTCTCGCAGGTCGGATACGAGAGCGCGCTCTTTGGGAAGTTTCACTTGGCACAAGAAGACAACAATCCTGCGGGATTGCTCGCCCCGTCGTCCGTTGGTTTCACGCGCTTCAACGGCACGCTGCTCGGCGCCCCGCCATACATCGACCCGACGATCGCGGGACAAGTGAAGTCTGACGAAGTGCTCTATTCATGCGGAGTACCAGTCGCGAACAATGCGCCAGCGATCTGCGCGTGCGCCTTTCCAGATGGCGATTGCATGACTGGAGTCGACGCGATCGATTGCCTCACAGCAGGTGGGATGCCGCTCGTGGCAGCGGATGGCACACCGATTCTCACCTGTGACGCGGATGCCGCGGCGCGCATCAACTGGTCGAAGATGAATGGTTCGTATGCATGGCCCCGCACAATCAACGAGGGGAATCAAGCCTCGCAGATTTCACCAGTGCGCGTGCACGCAGATGTTGATCAAGCCGAACTCGCCATTTCGTTCATCAATGAACAGCGCGCGATCCCAGCGTCACGCTGGATGTGCACGCTTTCATTCTCAGGTGACCACGACCCGTGGCAGCAGCCACCTGATGCAAGTCTTCCGCCCAATACGCACTGGCCCGCGGGGCTGCCGTACGCATGTTCTGAGCAGGCCGGAGTGCGCAACTCGACTGTGCAGGAGCGCCTGCTCTCAAACTGGACGATTCAGTCGCTCGATACGCAGATTCGCCGCGTGCTGCTCTCGACCGGACTCGCATCGATGCAGGCGGGTGCGCTGGTACTGACCGCCCACGACACGATCATTGTTGTCGTCGGTGACAACGGATCGTTTCTCACTTCAGTGCGCGCGCCATTCAACCCACTGCGCGCCAAAGCAACGGCCTATCAAACGGGAGTGTGCGTGCCGCTGATCGCCGCTGGCGGTCCGACAATCTCGCCAGGGCGAAACGTTGATGCGCTCGTGAACATTGTTGACCTCTTTGAGTTGTTCGGCGAGGCGGCGCACATCAACGTGCGCGCTGCGGTTCCAGAAGGTCGCAAACTCGATAGTCGTCCGATGCTGCGATACCTCACGAATCCGCAGGCAGAAAGCGCGCGCGCATACAACTACACCGAGTACTTCGAGCCACATCTCACGCAGACCTGCTATCCGTGTCTGATCGCGGCGGGTAGTTCGAACACTTGTACCGACACAATCCTTACAAGTGAATCGCTCTGCGCATCCCAAGGTGGCGTGTGGTATGGGCCGACCGACAGTGATCCCACTGTGCAGGCAACAGATTGCTGTGACCTGTGGGAGCAGATGAATCAACCATCGAACTTCTCAGTCATCTACGCGCAGCAGCAGGCGATCACCGATGGGCACTGGAAGGTTGTCTACAGCGAACAACCATCATGCTTGCTTGCAGCGGGGGCGAGTGAGTATGAGTTCTTCGACCTCACCCAGTGTTTTGCCGCAGGCGCGCTCTTTGGACGCGGCATCGACAATCCATCGTTCAACCTTCTGGCGTCTGATGCTCCGCCGCTGACCCCCGCGCAGTCCGAGGCATACGTGCGACTTCGTGCGAAACTCGCCGAGATGAATTTGTCGCTACGCGGATGCGTCGGCGACATTTCGATGAATGGTCAAGTCAATGCGCTCGACCTCGCGAGCATGCTCTCGTTCTGGGGAGTTGCTAGCGTCGCTGACCTCAACAACGACGGCGTCACAAGTGGACCCGACCTCGCGATGTTGCTCACGAATTGGGGATCGTGCGCTGACTGAGCGCGGTCAAGGCTTCGCGTGCGCCCAGCGTTCGAGTGCGCCACTCAATTGGACGTGCGCTTCACCATTGAGCGCAGCGCCATCGGCCGCGCGCCCGAAGTAGGTCAGTTCGAGCCCAGCGATCTCAGCGATGAGTGAGGCGTGGTCGGCGGCGGTCAGCGATGCTGCGCGTTCCGATTCGATGCGGCGAAGTGTCGTAATCACGCTCAGGGGTGTGACGCGCGTCGGAAGCGGATCTGTTGCGAGCGATGTGCCGCGCTTTCGTTTGCGCACTGCGACGAAACCGAACGCCGCAAGAATCGCGATGACGCTCGAGACAACGATGGCGGTCACCCTCGCAGTCGTGCTCACGCGAATCGGCACGGACGCAGCCGTCACTGTTTCGATATCCATGTCTGAGAATTGCCGCGAGATCACACTCCCTGGCAACTTCGCGCTGAGAGTCGGAAAGACAAACGAACTTCCGACCGCACCCGAAGCGGGGGTGTACGTGATGAGCCAAGAGCGTTCGCTTGGAAGGCGATAGTTTCCTGCAGCATCCGCTTCGATGTAATCCTGCGGTGGAGAGGCAGTCATCGATCGATACCTGGCACTCGCTGAGGCATTCGCGTCGTCGGCGACGATTGTTGTTGGGCGCACTTCGATTGCCTTCTCGGCGACCTCGTATCCAGAGAGCGCTGTGCGAAAGTCGGGAAGGAGCGCCTCAAGTTCTGGAACGACCCCAAGCGCAGTTGCTTGCACCTCGAGCACGACCGCATGATTGTTCTCAGCGCGATCGATGTCGCGAACATCGACCGTTTGCACAACTTTCAATTTGTCGGCGGGGCGGGGTCCACTTGATTGTGCGCAATCGATCTGCGGAGCGTTCGAGAACACGGGCAGCACGACTGCTCCGTCGGTGTCATTGAAGTGCATGTCCATCGAGAGCTGTGGGATGCGATCGACACTCGGATCTTTCGCCTTGAGCACGATGTATGCAACGGGCTTCTCAAGCCAGCCGCCCGCGCCAGCCTCTTGCACCGGAAGCGGAGGGGCGAGCGCTTCAAAGAATCCGATCGACTCAACCTCGAAGTGCTCGCCAAACGATGCTTCGAGGCTCTTCTTCAAGAGATCGCGGTAGTTCATTGGGCGGTACGAATTGCCCACACGCACCCAGACATCGTTCTGCAGGTAGCGGCTGAATCCACCCGTCTCACGATCGACTTCATTTGTGAATCGCAGGGTGAGCGCTGCGCCGAATCGCTCGTTCGTGCCAACGCGATCGTCACCGTCAATTGCCAAGCGCAACTTGATCTCATCCTTCATAAGGTCTTGATAGAGATCGCCGAGCCGTCGCATCGCCGCCCCCGAAGGGTGATCGCCAATGATGCGCAGCGCGTGCTTCACAATGCGTGGCTTCACTTCAGGATCGAGTCGGCTGAGTGTTCGGTCGATTTGGTGCGCGAACGCAGCAATGTGCCGCGATGCCAAGTCATTGGGCAGTCTCTCGATCGCCTTGCGAATCAGATCGATCTGGTCATCTTGAGGGGATCCCTCAACCAGAAGATCATCGCGCGTGAGGTAGTTGAGTTCGGTTGCACCGACCGCGGCACTGAACCACGCGAGGTACACGCTCGGGTCGTCGCGCTGATCGCCACTCGACACGATCTCGCCGTACCGCTCGGCAGTCTGCGCGAACGCCTCGAACGCTTCTTTGCGATATTGGTTGTACGCAGCGAAATCTTGCTTCGTCTGCTCTTGTGTGTATTGCACGCGGTCGTAGGTGAGTCCAGCCTTCGTTACTGAATACCGCCACGACTTTGGATCGTGAGCAATCGCCTGCTCGATGAGCTCGATTGCAAGGGCGTAACCCGTCTCAACCATCTTTGTGATCGCCTCGGGCGAGCGCTTCATACCCGCGGCCTGCTGCGCCTTGCGATCGCGCCATTCGCCGCTGAGCCCAGAGCGCATTTGGTCGGCGAGACTCGCGGCAGTCACTGCAGAGAGTTGATCGATCGGTCCAAAGACACCCGTGATTCCATCGCGCGTAAAAACTTCGGTCGCGCCATGGCATGAATGAAAGACCTTTGCAACGGCGGGGAGTTTGCGCGGATCGACGCCGATGTCTTCGAGCACGAACATCAACCGAGCCAGTCGATCGAGATTGCGCCGCTGTCGACCTCGTGTGAGCGGGGCAGAGGTCATGCCATCGCGCGCAAATCCGATGAAGAACATCTGATCTTGGTCTGCGAACGCATTCTGCGGCGCAAGGCGTTCCTCCCAGCCAGTGAGTAGGTCATCAGCGAGTGGCTGCGCTTGATCTGGAAACCGTTTCACAGCATGGGCGAGCGAATCGATCGCGAGATCGACCTCATCTGCGCTCACGGCGAGTCGAATCGCCGCGCGGTAGGCGCGGTTTGCGAGACTCGGTTCGAGCACAGCCATCCATCGTTCATCGGGCATCGCGCGCAAGAGCAACTCTTGCTCTTGAGGGATGGAAGGGCCGCGGCCGCGGCGCCCGCCTCCCTCGTCTTTGCCATCAAGAACTCTTTCAACCTCACCGATCAGCGCAGTCGTCAGCATGCGCAGTGGAACGCGCACGAGTCGAATGTCCATCCCAGATTCTGCGAGCAGCGTGTCGACCGACTCTTTCATCGTGAGTAGGGCTTGAGCTCGGTTCGAACTCTCGAGCGCCGCGCCGCGCAGTGAGACTGCCTTGAGGGCGATGATCTCGAGCGCAGCGGGCGCAAGCGTTTGATTCGCAAAGACTTGTTTGAGCCATGCAGTTGCGCGTGCGGGCGGCATGGATGGCAAGAGGTCGATCGCACGTCGCATCGCGGTCTGGCGCAGCGTTGGTTCTGCGTCGCCGATGAGCGCTGCCTCGCAGTAGAGACCCCATGCGGTGCGTCGGTGGGTGTCGGCGCTCTCGCCAGCGCGGTCGCTTGCCGCGAAGTCTTCGTAGTAGCGGCCATAATTCACGAGCGCAATCGCATCTGCGTTCGCGCGTGCTTCTTCGAGCGGCGGAAAAAACTTCACGGCTTCGAGCGCCATTCCTGCTGCAACCAAGAACTTGACTGTGCGCTCGCGGTGCACAGCATCTTGTTTTCCAAACATCCGCGTGTCTGCGTCGAGCGTCTGCAGCATCGCAGCAGTGCTGTACTTCGTTGCGGCCTCCTTCAAGAGTTGCGCAAGCGTTGTGACCTGCCAATCACTCAGCGCTTCTGGAGCAGCATCTGCAATCGCAAGCACTTCTTCAGGCAGCAGCGCCGGATCTGGCTTCGCATTCGGATCGCCACGCTGCGATCGATTGATCGTCTGCAGAATCTGCGTGTACGCGGCGATCGCATCGGCGGATGGCAGCGCCGAGAGCGCATCGCCCAGAGCGGTCCACTCGCCTGCCAAGACTTGCAATTGAATCCACTTCGCCATTGCTGAAAAATCGTTGGCGGCTGGCTTTGGGGGTGGAGCAAATCCGATTTGCGAACGGGCCGCGAGCACAGACTGTGGAGTGCGCGTGAATTCGATCGTGCGAACTGCTTGTGCGAGCGATTGAGATTGGGGAGCATCAGGCTCGCCAGGTCGGCCGAGCAGTTTCTTGATGTCGATGCCCATGTCGAGGAAGTACGCGCGCAGTGACTGTCGTTGCGCTTCGCTTGCGCCGTTGTATTCGCGGCGCAGATCGTCGAGCTGTTCAGCAGAGAGCAGGGGCCCAGTCGCGTTCGGCATCGCGCTCTCGCCATCATCACCGGCCGCAGCGTCGACATCGCTCTGCTCTGCTGCGATGTCATCAGGGATCAGAATCGCCGCCTTCGCGGAAAGTCCAGCGCCAGAAACAGGAACGACTCGAACCAATGTGGCGGTCGACTGACTGTGCGCACTCGAAACCAAGAGAGCGGCGGCGAGAACACCAATGCGATCACCAACCATCTGGAATCTCCTCTGCTTCACTTGCTCCGCGTGAGTCTTGCAGTTTCTGCCCCTTCTTCTTTGAGGGCTTCTTGCCTGGATTCTTGCACGAACCTGCGCGCGGAGAGTCTTTCGGTAACGGCTTTCCTTGCAGGTCGACGAGCGTCGCTTGCTCGAGGTTGAGCACGAGTTCGAGATTGCGCTGAAAGTTCGCCGCGCTTGCTGCTGAATCGTTCGCCGAATCCTGCTTGGCTTGCTCGGTGAGATACCGAAAGTGCTGCCGAGCTTTGCCAGACTCGACGCGCCACTCCTGTGCGGGCATTCCAGAGAGGCGCAACAGCCGCGCTCCGTAGTAGTAGGCAGTCGCGAGTTCCTCACGGGCTGCACGCGCGAGTGGACGATCGACAACTGGTGCCGCCTCAAGTTCATCGACAAGCAATTCGAGATCTTCGATGCCAGCCCAAATGTCGCCAGCACGCACGCTCGCGTGCGCTTTCGCCCAGCGTGCCGAAGTCGCGTCGGCTGGCGATGCATCGCCAATGGCTGTGAGCACCTCTTCATAACGCTCGGCGGCCAACTTCCAGTCTTTCGCTGCCGCGGCGTACATCGACTCCTCAACTCTCGTCGCATCCGCTGCACTCGCAGTGTTGGCAGGCGTTGGATTGAGGAATGCAACGCGCCGCGCATCGATCGCAGCAAGGTGCTTGTTGTACGCGGCGTCCTGAGCGAGTTGCGCATTCGCCTGCGCGCACAACGCTTCGGTACGGATGTGCGCGGCGCGGTCCTGTGCATAGGCAGTCTGTCCAGGACCAAAGTGGTAAGTGATGAGTGCAACGGGCACGAGCGCCCAACAACCCCAAGCCATTCGAGAGAGCATCATGATGATCGAATCTCCATTAGGTTTCACCGACTGATTGAGGCACTGAGGCAAACGACGAACGAACACCGCGACCAAACAGCATCAGCATAGGACCAGCGAGCGCGAGGACCGAGCATCCAATCGCTGTCGAGAGCAGCGCGAGATCGCGCGCACTGAAGATGCCGCCGACACGAGGAGCGATCATCGTGAGTGACTGCACAACTTCGCTTGGCAAGTGCTTTCGGTTGCCATCGTGAAACAGACCGCCGAGACGCGCTGCGAGTTGCCGAAGCCCCATCGAGTCTTGTCGGCTGTTGTGTCCACTGACCATCATGCCCTTGAGTGGATCGCCCAACCCAATCACAATCGCGTCGGCAATAGAACTCGGAATTGCACTGGGCAGCGAAGGAGCAACATCGCCATCGGTCACGATGAGCAGAGTCGATGAGTCAGCTGGCCAGAGGCGTGCGATGTCGAATGCGACTGTGAGTCCCTTCTGAAGATTCGTCGGTCCGCCTTCAAAGCCCACGTACATCGGCAATCCATCGAGCGCATTGCGAACGACCTCTTTGTCGAAGGTGTCTTGCACAATCGCAATCGCATCGGTGTAGAAGGCGACAATCGTGATGCGTGTCGTCTGCATGTCGAGCCGATCAAGCACTCCTTGCACGACTTCACCCGCGCGCTTGGCGCGCGAGATCTTCTCGCTCTCTGCGCCAGCATCCTTGAGTTGCATGCTTGGCGAGACGTCGAGCAACACCAAGAGGTGACTTGATGCGACCTTCGCGGGAGTGAGATCGATCTCAACAGGATCGAACGTCGCGAGAAAGAGAAGTCCCCACGTCGCAAGTGCCGCCGCAATCGGCCGCATGGCGGGAACGCAGTGGGTCCAGAGCGCTGGCTGGGTCGTTGCGCCAAACGCGAGGCGACTCACGCGAGTCGTGCGGCGGCGATGCATCCACTCTCCAAACGCAACAGTCACGAGGACGGCAAGTGCGATGATGAGATTCAGATGTTGCATGCGCTTCGCTCACCAGGGGGTGTAACGCAATCCGAGAAGGCCAAGCACGTGCAGGGCAAGAAACCCGAGCGCAACGAGCGCGAAGGGACGAAAGAAGTCGAGCGGCACGCTGCCGAGTGTGCGAAACTCAGCAGGGCGCATGCGATCGATGTGTTTGAAGACGGCGCGCAGGCTCGCGGCATCGCTCGCTTGAAAGGCGTCTCCACCAGTGGCGCGCGCAATGTCAACAACCGATTCTGGAATCTCGTCTTTAGAGATGTGAATGTGATAGACGCGAATGTTCTCGTCGTTCAACTCGTCGGCAATCTCCGTCGGCTGGTCGCCTTCAAGATCTGCGCTTGCGCCATCAGAAACAAGAATGATCATGCGATCGCCCGCCTCGGCCTCGGTGATCATGTTGTCGCGACAGAAGCGCAAGGCAGCGCCAATCATCGTTCCGCTCATGTGCCGCGGTTGTCGATCTGGATTGGCGAACGGCAATGCGTTGGTCACGGCGGCGAGATCTTTCGTGAGTGGCGTCCAGCGAATCTGCCGCGATCCGAAAATCGTGAGTCCAAAAGCATCGCCTTCGCGGGCAGCGACGAACTCTTCGATCGCCTTGCGCGCCATCGGATACCGGTCATCAATCGACATACTTCCAGAGACATCGAGGCAGAACTGAATATTGGTGAGCGAACGCACATTCTTGGGCTGCTGCATCGTTTGCGGTCCTGCAAGAATCAGAATTGCAGCGGCGAGCATCAGGGGCGCAGCGCAGTCGGTCGCGCCCAGCAGCAGCGCGAGAAGACGAGGTGAGCGATGCACTTGGTGATCGAACGGAAGTACAAGTCCCGCAGCACGATTCGGAATCGCCCACAACATCAGCGCGGGGACCGCCAAGAACAGAAGCACCATCGGATAGGTGAATGTCACGGTGTCGCCTGTGAGGATTCGATCGGTGCGTACGCCCGATAGGGTTCGAGCAAGGTCGCGAGATCGTCCGATGGTCGATTCGCTCGCTGTTGACCCGAATGCAACCACGACTCGACTGCAAGCAGCAGTGGGCTCGCATCTGGATCGCTGCGCAACTCCGTGATCGCCTCTGCGGGAGCGAGATGACCAAGCGCGCGCCGTTCACTCCAGAATGCAAGCAACAAAAGTTCGAGGCGCGCCTGATCTTCGACTGACAACTCGCGCTGCATCGCTGCTTCGACAAGCGGGCGCAGTTGATCGGCAAACGTTGGCTTTCGCACGGGCGGCAGGGGCGCGCATGGGGGGACTCTTCGCAGCCACCTGCGTACAAGAACCCCCAGTGGAACAGCGATCCACACAGCAGCGATCGACGCGAGGGTCAGCCGATAGTGACTCACGCTGAACATCGGCTCTGGTGGATCGCCGAAGAGATCGGTGCCGAACTTCGCAGGCAATTCAGAGACGATGTGAACTTCGAGCGGTGCAAGTTCAGTCGCAGCAGTTCCATCGCGGTGATCGATCAGCGTGCGCAAGTCGAACGTGCCCGCGACTGCTCCGATGTAGTCGATGCGGTATGTCCGAGCGTCCGAATCCGATCCGGTCGGTGTGACATCAGTCACGCGCACGAGCAGCGGAGCCGTGAGCGACTGATCAATTTTGGCTTGCAGCGGCTGGCCAGTGTGCGTCATCGTGAAACTGCCTGTGATGCCACGCGCAGTCGTGTGCTGTGCGGGGGATTGCTGCGCAAGGGCGAGCAGCGTGGCGGCGAGCGCTGCGATCATCCTCGACCACCTCCCATGGCGGGTCGGTATGAGAGAAAGTGACGAAGGGGCGACATGAAGGGCAAGTCTGTTTGCAACCGCAGGTAACTCACTCCGCACTGCGCCAAATCCGTAGCGACTTCACTCGCGCGCCCCCACGCTGAGTGGCTGTGCGCAAGAAACGTTCGCCCGCTCTCTGCCTCTCGACCGCGAAAGAATCCTGCGCGCAGTCGCCCGCGCTCTGCAGGATCGACAAGGTGAATCGCCATGCAATCGTGCTTCTGCGCAGCGTGACGAATCGAAACGAGCGCCTTCGGATCGTGCAGGTCGCTGATGATCACAAAGATGCTCGAGCGCCTCGCATGCACATCGAGGTCAGCGATGCGGGCTGCGAGTCGCGTGCCCTCGTTCAGGCTCACTGCGCGCAACGGTTCAAGCGCATGCCAGAGATCGCCGCGATTCAAACTCGGATTCAACCGTGTCTCGCGCTCACCGCCGCCGATGATCGCGACAGGGCTCATGCGCCGCTGTGCGACGAGCCCGATGGCCGATGCAATCCACACAGCGAGATCATGTTTCGTGATCGCAGTCGAAGCGACTCCCATCGATGCCGATGTGTCGACAACGATGAACACCCCCGTGCGCTTGGGTGTGTCGAACTCCTTCACGAAGGGCTTTCCCAGGCGCGCGGTGATCCGCCAATCCATCATCTTGATTGGATCGCCCGGCGCGTACGGTCGCGACTGTGCGAATTCGAGACCCGAGCCAACGAAGCGCGACGGATCCATCCCAAATGCGAGGTCGTCAGCAAGGCGACGCACGACGAGTTCAAAGTCGCCACGCGCGAGTTCGTCGGGTGGTCGCATCAGTGTCGTTGCGCTTTGCATGGGCAGCGGATGTCAGGCGAGCGTTCGCAGAATCTCAGCGAGCACATCGGTTGGTTTGCGGCCCATCGCAAGCGCCTCGTAGGTGAGTCGAATGCGGTGCAACACAACATCCTCAGCGAGCGCAAAGAAGTCTTGCGGAATCGTGTAGGTGCGCCCATGCAAGAATGCGCGTGCGCGCGATGCGTGGGTGAGTGCGAGCGCGGCGCGCGGACTGCATCCAAGTTCAATGTCCGCATGCTGCCTCGTGAGATGCACGAGTTCAACGCAGTCGCGCAGAAAGACATCGCTGACATGCACCTCTTGCACCGCTGCCATCGCCTGCGAGAGGTCGCGCACATGCAGTTTGGCGCCATCCTCGATCGCATCGAAAGCAGTCATTGGCACGGCGCCTTCACCGCTGCGCTTGAGTTTCAGTGTGAGGCTGCGCCGTACGATTTCACTCTCTTCTTGCGCGGTTGGATAAGAGAATCGGTGGCGCAACATGAACCGGTCGAGTTGCGCTTCTGGCAACTCAAAGGTTCCTGACTGCTCGATTGGATTCTGCGTCGCGATGACGAGAAATGGCGCGGGCAACTCGTGCGAGGTGTCGCCGATCGAGACCTTGCGCTCTTGCATCGCTTCGAGAAGTGCCGACTGCACCTTGGGAGATGCGCGATTGATTTCGTCTGCGAGCAAGAGGTTGGTGAAGATCGGTCCGCGGTGCACGCGAAACTCACTTGTGCGCTGGTCGAGAATCTCCGAGCCCAGAATGTCAGACGGCAAGAGGTCGATGGTGAACTGAACGCGTGCAAACTTCAGATCGATCGCCTTCGCGACTGACTGCACGATGAGCGTCTTGGCAATTCCAGGAACCCCTTCGAGCAGCAGATGGCCTCCTGTCAAGAGCGCGATCATGACGCGTTCGACAACAACTTGCTGTCCAACGACGGTGCGCCCAACGTGCGCGCGAACAGAGTCGGCGAATGGACAGGCGCCAGGAGCGGCTTGTGTGCTGTTTGCGTGTGATGTGTGATTGGGATGAATCGTGCTCATGGTGTTGGTGGGGCAGCCGAAGAACTCTCGGCAAGGAGCGTGTTGATGATCTCTTTCACTTTGTCCGCGCGTACTCCAGCGGCCCGAACGGTGCCCGTGCGGTCGATGATGATCATTGCAGGTGCGAGGCGCACGCCAAGCGCGGTGGCCATCGCTCCGAGCGTCTTCTCGGATGGCTCATCTCGCATCACCGGCAGGGCGACTTTCTGTGCGGTGAGCTCTGCTTGCGCGGTGGTCCAGTTGACGCGTGCATCGCACACGCCCATGAGCACAACTCCCTGCGGGGCAAACTCAGGCGCGAGCAGCGCGATCTCTGAGAGTTGCTTCATCGATGCCGCTCCCTTTGGCGAGAGAAACTGCATCACGACGATCTGATTCTTGCATGCATCGGCGGTGACGGCTGTGCCAAACCACTTTGCATCCTTTGGGAATTGTGGGGCGGCCTTTCCCTCGATGTTCTTGACCCATTCGGGGCGATCCGCGCCACCCAAATGCCACTTCGATGAAGCGCCACTCGGCCCTGCGCCACCGCTCGGCGTCGCGGGAGTATTCGCGAGCAACATCTCAACAACGGCAGCAACGTGTGTTGGGATGAGTCCCGCCGCACGCACGATGCCCTCGTGATCAATCACCACATAGGTCGGCCAAAACGAGACGTGATAGTTTTTCGCCGACTCTCCCGTGTCTTGGGCGACGGGGTAATTGATCGCCTTCGACTTCACCGCCGCGGGCGCCTTGTCCCAACCCGCATTCGAATCATGGACGCCGATGAACGCAAGTGGCTTGTCTTTGCACTTCTTCATGAGTTCGACATTCTCAGGAATCGCGGCCATACATGGACCGCACCATGTTGCCCAAAAGTCAACCACAACGACTTTGCCGCGCAAGGCCTCGAGCGAGGTCTGCTCGCCGATCCACGCCTTGGTGGCGAGTTCTGGCGCCGGCTTGCCTTCGAGCGCGCGCAGCGCTTTGGGACGATTCGCCCCGTCGTAGAACCAGGCATCTGGGATCACAACATCGCCAGCGATCCCGTGCGAGGAGCAGGCGATGCACGCGAGAAGCAACAATTGGCAGAGTGTGCGGGTGCAAGAAGTGGTCATCTGGTTCTCCTCGGCTTGAAACGGTGGTGATCGAGGCGATTGAACGAATCGACGCAATTGAAGAGTAGCACTTGAGATCTCGCTCGCAGGCTGCTGAAAATTCAGGCGATGAACGCCGCGAGGGTGCGGATCGCTCGGGCCACCGCAAGCGCAAAGCAAAGATTCAACGTGATCGCGGCGGAATGCTTCACTCGGCGCTCAAACAGCCCTCGCCGAGCTGCG
>CAYHFW010000047.1:0-14162 GCA_964355975.1 uncultured Singulisphaera sp. | reverse complement strand
GAGATATTAAGAGATGCGTTTCCGCTGCCCTCAGCGAAAGTTCCTGAGAACAGCAAGTTTGCAGTGTTGCCTGGTGGAAGCACAGTCGGAAGAGGCACAGCCTGATCGACGATCGCTGGCAATTGGGGAAGGGGGCCGATTGGTGCGCTCTCTGCGGCTGTTGCTGTGAATGATGCGCTCGTTCCACTCACTGTGAGTGTTCCTGTGAGTGCCATGATTGTTTGAGTGGGCTCCAAACTCAATACTTGTCCGCCGGCATTTCCAGAGACCATCACCGTGACAGGAATCGGAACAAAAATGTTGTAGGTATTCGAAGCAGTTTCAATGCATGTGCCGATCGCTGGTGCCGATTGCACCGCGGTGGCGACTTCGAGTGCGCCGCTCGCAATTGGAATCGTGACCGCTCCGACCGATGGGTAGATCGCGTTGGGAGCCACAGTATGGAATGATGAATACGCAATCGTGAAATCGAAGTCGAGACTGCCCGGAGTGCCGTTGAGTAGGTCGGTTGTGAATCCAGAGATTGTGGCGACGCCGAGAGCATTGAACGTGAGTTCGAATGTTCCTGCGGGGTGCGAATTGAGCGTTTCACTCAACCGTGCCGAAGCGGTGTATGCAATTGGGTTGTTTCCTGATCCGCCGAAAAATCCTGGAATGGTTCGCGTGCCAGTTGGATTGGTTGCCGAGTCGTAGTTGCCAATGAACGTTCCCGCGAGCGGATAGGTGATTGTGAGCGACTGCTGAACAGTGCTTGTTGGAAGCAGTTGAAAGCCGAACGAATCTGCGAGGCAGGTCGACGTTGCAATCAGCGCCGTTGCGATGGAGAGAATCTGCATCGCAGAACTGTACATCAGTGAGACGCACCAACCTCATCGGTCGTGGGTCGCCACGAACGCAAGCACAGAAAGTCAGGCTGTCCAGTTTCCGAGCACGAAGACGAGATCGCCACCGTTGACGGTGCCATCGTGATTGATGTCGGCGATCGAATCTGCTGTTCCCCACGCCGAAAGCAGCGTGGTCAAGTCGCTTGCGTTCACGATTTGGTCGCCGTTCAAATCGCCGGGCACCGCGTTGGCAGTGCCTGCAGCGTCAATCGAGAGGTTGAGCGTTGCCGTTCCGTTGCCCTCAGAGAATGTGCCAGAAATCAGCAGGTTCGCTGTGCCGCCCGATGGGAGCACTGTTGGAAGAGGGAATGCTTGATCAACGATTGGCGGCGGTGGCGCAAGTGGTCCGATCGGTTCAGTGGATGCCGATGTTGCCGTGAATGTCGCAGTCGATCCATTGACGGTGAGGGTTCCAGTCAGTGCGAGGACTGCCGGAGTTGGATCTGAGCCGAATGGTTGTCCGCCTGCGCTTCCCGAGGCAACAACTGTGACAGGAATTGCAACGTTCACGGTGTAAGTGCCGGGGGCTGTTTCAGTGCGTGTGCCGATCGCCGGTCCGCTTTGCACGGCTGTTGCAACTTTGAGCGCGCCATCCGCGAGAGGAATCGTCACCGCGCCCACAGATGGGTAGATCGAAGTCGGAGCCACTGTGTGAAACGACGGATAGGCGATGGTCATCTCGACGCCGACACTGCCAGGGGTGCCGTTGAGTAGGTCGCTCGTGAATCCAGTGACCGCGACAACGCCGACTTCATTGACTGCGAGCACAAACGATCCCGCAGGATGCGAGTTGACCGTGTCGCTCATGCGAGTCGATGCGGTGTATGCAATTGGGTTGTTTCCTGATCCACCGAAATATCCAGGGATGGTGAGCGTGCCAGTTGGATTGGTCACTGCGTCGTAGTTGCCTTTGAACGTTCCGGCGAGCGGATAAGTGACGGTGAGCGACTGGTACGCAGTGCTCGTGGGCAGGAATTGAAAGGTGAATGATCCCGCGAGTGCTGTCGAAGCGGCGAAGAGGACGGCGGCGACGGGAAGGATTTGCATCAGGGAACTCTACTTCGGTGAGCGGCGAATGCAAAATGTGGGAGGCCGATTTAGCGCCAAATTGCCGATCGTGCGATGACCCAAAGCGCCCGAATCGCATCGCGCGGGCCGATCTTCTTGCCTTGGCTGAATGACCTGGGGGAGTACGAGACCGGCACTTCGACGACTCGCACATTCGAGCGCGCGAGCGCTGCAGCGATTTGAGGTTCGATTCCAAAGCGGTTCTCGGTGAGCGCGGGCAGAATCTCGCGCAGCACGGGCACAGAAAAGAGTTTGTAGCAGCACTCCATATCTGAGACGGCGAGCCCTGTCGCAAGGTTGCTCGCGCGGGTCAGCAAACGGTTGCCGAATCGGTGGATTCGGTTCTTGAAGCCAGTGCGCTGCGAGCCTCGATGCCATCGATTTCCAAAGACAGCACTGTTGAGTGGAAGTGGTGCGAGCGCCGCAAGAATTGCGATGAAATCTTGTGGGTCGTATTCAAGATCAGCGTCTTGAATGATCACCGCATCATCGTCGGCGTGTGTAAGCGCAAGTGCCCGAGCGAATCCTGTGCGCAGTGCCGCTCCCTTGCCTTGATTGACCGCGTGCCGTTCGACTGAGAGAGGCGGCATCGACTCTCGCGCGAGCGCGTCGATCATTTGTGCAGTCTGGGTGTCCGAAGCGTCATCGACAAGAATCGGCGCAAGAGTCCAACCGCTCGGCAGCGTCACCGCATTGACGCGCGCGAGCAACGCGCGCAGCGTGTTGGGCTCATTGAAGATCGGAATCACAACGTAGAGCGTCGGCACCCGACTATGTTTACCGCATGGCGCGTCAGTGCTTGCTCGGCGCCGCGAACCAATCCGCTGCAAACTCGTTGAGTTCTGCGCGCGTATAGGTCACGCTCTGTGGCGGTCCAATGGGCAGGAGTCCATGGTTCGGTGGCGGACCGCGCTCGCCATGACGTGGCGGCGACCCATCTTCGCCGTGATGTGGCGGCGGCCCATCTTCGCCGTGATGTGGCGGCGGCCCATCTTCGCCGTGATGTGGCGGCGGCCCATCTTCGCCGTGACGTGGTGGTGGACCATCTTCGCCGTGACGTGGCGGTGGACCACCTCCGCCGCGGCGCGGTGGTGGCGTCTGAGGAAACAGCATCTCGAGGCGAATCACTTCATTCGTTGCGGGATCAATGCAGACCACGATGCGATCGGCAGGATTGCGCCGCGTCGGAGTCGCCTCGGGTGCGGCTGGCGTAGCCGCCATTGCATTGCGCGCCGCGTCGATTTGCACGAGCCCGCTCTGTCCACCGCACTCGGTGTTTTCAACGCGAGTCAAGGTGTACGCCTGCGAAAGATCTTCGAGCATTGAGGCGATCGAGTCGACGAGCAGTGAGCCATCGGGTGTTTCGATCCACCGCGGCCAAGGCTTTGAACCGTCGGTGACTCGAACATCACCATCGCGGCCAACCTCCCAAGTCACGGCGCCGTCGCGCCCGCGCACCTCAGTCTGCCCAGTGGGAAACCGAATCTCGAGTCGCATGTGATCAGCATCGCGCACGTCGAGGGTTGCTTCGATTGGTGGCGGCGAATCGCCTGGGTTTCTTGCGCGTGGAATCATGACGACCTCGTACCGTCGATCGGCTGCGAGCCGCGCAACTTTGGTTGCAGAACGAACCATCGCCGAGGCAGAGCTCGAAGTTGGAACAAACAAGAACGACAGCGCCAAGAGCGCAGCGACGGGCAGTGCCCACCATTGCCATGTGGACAACCGATGGTGCTTGCTTCGGACTGCACGCATCGCGCGATTGATTCGGCGGTCCATTGCCTCGGGCGAATCGCAGAGTCTTTGCGTCAAGAGCGCATCGACGAATCGATCGGTTGATGTTGGCGTGGATGGGTCACGGTCGTTCATGCGAATACTCCTTTGCGTTGAAGACACTCTGCGAGCATTGCGCGTGCGCGCTGGAGTCTCTTCTTGATCGATTCTTCATTGCCCTCGAGTGTCGTCGCCACGTTGCGAATCGGCACGTCGGTTCGGTAGACCATTCGGACCACTTCTGCGTACATGTCGGGAAGTCGCGCGAGGCACTCGTCAACTGCACTCATTCGAGTCTGAAACGAGAGTGCGTGATCACCGTCGAAGTGCGCCGAGTGTTGTTCGATCTCAGCGAGCATGGTCGGATCGACGATTGCCATACGTCGCCTGCCAGCTATGTCCATTGCGACGCGCGATCCAATGCCGCGCAGCCATGCGCCGAACGAGCGCGTCTTGTCAAAGTCGGCGAGCCGCCTCCATGCCACCATCATGGTTTCTTGAAAGACATCGTCGACCAGGCTGCGGTCGTACACGATCGCGCGCAGATAGACCATCAAGTGGTCGGCGTGGTCGCGCGCCAACAATTCAAAGACCTCATGCGCGGTTGGTTCGCTGGGTGTGAACTTCATCTGGTGGTTATTGGCTTGAGCCTTGAACTGGGGACGGAATTCTCGGCATTCTGGCGGATGGTTTTCGTTGCGCTACCGTGCCACGATGCGAATTTTACTGACTGGTTTCGAACCCTTTGGGGGGAGTTCATTCAACCCGAGCAGTTCGTTGGTCGCGGCCCTTGCCGAAGAAGGGCTGCTCGGGAGCGAACTCTCTGCGGTCATTCTTCCGGTCATCGGTGGCGATGGACCGAAAAGCGCGCGCGCTGAACTAGCCGATGCGATCGAGGCGAACCAGCCCGACACAGTTGTCTGCTTTGGCGAGTCATCGCGGGCGACCCACGTCGCATTTGAGCGCCTCGCAGCCAACTTGCGGGATGATCGAATCGCTGACAACGCTGGTGAAAAGTGCTGCGATCAACCTGTCATCGAAGGGGGTCCGGTTGCGTACTTCTCGACGCTGCCCATGCGCGCAATGCGCGATGCGTGTGAGGGCGAAGGTGTGCCCGCGATTCTTTCGATGAGTGCTGGCACCTTCACATGCAACGAGATTCTCTTCTTTCTGCTTCACCAAAGCGCAGTGGGGGCATTTTCGACTGTGCGCCGCGCGGGATTCGTGCACTTGCCGCAGTTACCTGAGCAGGCTGCGCAGCGCGGGGGGCCTTCGATGTCGCTCGCGCATCTCTTGGTCGGAGTGCGGTCAAGTTTGCGCGAACTCGTCGCGCCCATGGGGTGATCCAACTTGCTGCGGGTGGTTCGCGCGGTCGCAGTACGATCGAATCATGACAAGTGATCCAGCCTGGTCTGCGGTGCGTGCGATCGTGATGGATATCGATGGAACGCTCACCGACGGACAAATCCTGATCAACGACGCAGGCGAGGAGAGCAAGCGCTACGACGTGCGCGACGGGTGTGGCATCGCGCTCTGGCATCTTTCAGGTGGAAAGACTGCAGTCATCACTGGGCGCCGGGGGCTTGCACTGACTCACCGAATGCGCGAACTCGCGATCACAGCCGTTGAGCAAGGGGCGAGCGACAAAGTCGCAGCGCTCGATCGAATCACCGCGCGGCTTGGCGTGACACGCGCGCAGTGCATCTTCGTCGGAGACGACATCCCAGATCTTGCTGTGATGCGCTGCGTCGGGATCGCCGTCGCGGTCAACGACGCTGCGCCTGAAGTGCGCGCGTGTGCACACTGCGTGACGAATGCCCGCGGGGGGGCTGGTGCAGTGCGGGAGCTCGTTGAAAAAGTGCTGCGCGCTCAGAACAAGTGGGATGAATTGCTCTCGCGCGTTTAGATACGCCAGCGATCAGTGCGCGCTCGGAAGGGAACTCTTGAACTTTCCGAGCCACTTCTTGAATCCAACGCTCATGCTCATGATCATCACGAAGAAGACTGGAACGACCAACTGATCCATCGTGCTTGAGCCAATCATGCCGCCCAAGACGGTGGTGCCGATCGATTGACGACTCTGCGCGCCAGCACCAATGGCGAGCGTGAGTGGGACGACGCCGAGCATGAACGCAATGGCAGTCATCATGATCGGGCGCAGTCGCTGATGGGATGCATTGACTGCCGCATCGATGATGTTCTCGCCTCCGTCGTGGCGCATCTTGGCGAACTCGACGATGAGAATCGCGTTCTTTGCCGCAAGTCCGACGAGCATGACGAGGCCGATCTGCCCATAGACATCGAGTGCGCGACCGCGCACTTTCAAGAAGAGCAGTGCGCCGAGCACCGCGAATGTCACGGCGAGAAGCACATTGAGCGGAAGCAGCCAACTCTCATAGAGCGCCGCCAACAGCAAGAAGACTGCTACGAGCGCGAGCGCAAAGATGATCGGCGCGTATGTGCCTGCCTCAATCTGCTGGAAGGTCACGCCAGTCCATTCGTAGGTCACCCCGTCTGGAAGCACTTCGGCTGCAACCTCGGCAACCGCTTTGATCGACTCGCCCGATCCGAAGCCAGGAGCGGTTGCGCCGTTGATCTGCACCGTGTTGTACATGTTGTAACGCGTTGCATTGTCGGTGCCGACCTCAAACTTGTATGTCGTGAATGCTGAGAGTGGAACCATCCCGCCGCTCGAGTTCTGAACGTAGAGGCGAAAGACGTCTGCCAACTTCATGCGATCCTGCGCTTCTGCTTGGATCATGACGTTGTAGACCTGATTGAACTCGTTGAAGTTGTTGACGAAAGTTTGGCCGATCGTTTGACCGAGCGTGTTGAAGACATCAGTCATCGTGAGTCCGTAACTCATCGCCTTCGCACGGTCAATCTCGAGTCGGATGATTGGCACTTCACTCTGAAACGGAGTCGAGAGATTCATAACCTCTGGGCGTTTCGCGAGCGCGGCCATGAAGTCTGCAGATGCTTGCGCCAAGAGGGGAAATCCTGCGCCGTTGAGGTCTTCGAGTTGCAGCTGCCATCCACCGACCGCGCCAAGTCCCGGAATCGGTGGCGGTGGGAAGGGAAAGACCGAAGCTTCAGGAATGCTGATCAATTTTGGGAAGGCGCGCACGATGATCGCACGAGCATTCTCAGTGCGTGGATCGCGCTCTTCCCACGGCTTCAGAGTGACGATGATGAATCCCGAGTTGACTTCGCCGACGCCAGTCAAGAAATTGAATCCGTTGATCTGAATGACATCGACGACAGCTGGATCAGACTTCACGACTTCAAGAACGCGTGCGCTCACGGCTTCTGTGCGTTCGAGACTCGATCCCGAGGGAAGTTGGAATCCAACGAAGTAATACCCCTGATCTTCGTTTGGAATGAATGCGGTCGGAGTGTGCGCGAACATCCAGAGCACTCCCAGAACACCCAGCACGAATGTCGTGGCGATGACGTACCAGTGATGCGAGAGCCAGCGCACGAATCGTGAGTAGTGGCCCGTGCAATATTCGAACCCCTCGTTGAACATCACGTAGGGCCGAAAAGTCGTCTTGTGTGGCTTCTGAAGAAACACACCGCACAGCGCAGGCGAAAGTGTGAGCGAGTTCACCATGCTCAGCACGATGCTGAAAACAATTGTGAGCGCAAACTGGTTATAGAGTTGGCCGGTGATTCCAGGCATCAGCGCTGCAGGGATAAAGACGGCCAGCAGCACCGAACTCGTTGCGACGATCGGTCCAGCGACTTCTTTCATCGCGCGTTCAGCTGCAGTCTTGCCGTCGGGCGCACCCAACTCGAGCTGCCGATAGACGTTTTCGACGACGATGATCGAGTCGTCGACGACGAGTCCGATCGCCAGCACGAGTCCGAGCAAGGTCAGCGTGTTGATCGAGAATCCAAACGCCAGCATGAACGCGAAGGTGCCAACGATCGAGACAGGAATCGCGATCATCGGAATCAGTGTTGCCCGCCAACTCTGCAAGAAGATGAAAATGACTGCGAGCACGAGAAGGCCAGCCTCAATCAGAGTCTTCACGAGGTCGTCGACCGATGCGGAGACAAACGCGGTGCTGTCGTATGTCACCTGCCATGTCACGCCTGGTGGAAACATCGGCTGCAACCGCTCCATCTGTGCCTTCACCGCTTCGACGACGGCAAATGCGTTGGCGGTTGGTAACTGATAGACCCCGATGGTTCCAGTGCTCTGGCCGTTCATCGTTGAGGTGGACCCGTACTGGAAGGCCCCAAGTTCTGTTCGTCCGATGTCCTTGATGCGCACCACAGCGCCGTTCTCGCCAGTCCGCACGACGATGTTGCCGAACTCCTCGGCACTCGAAAGCCGTCCCTTGGTCGTGAGCGTGATGTTGAACGCCGTCGCGCCCACAGTCGGGCTCGCGCCGATGCTTCCGATGGCAGCCTGTTGATTCTGAGTCTGGATCGCTTGAGTGACCTCGAGCGGCGAAACGCCCATGGCGTTCATGCGATCTGGGTCAAGCCAGATGCGCATCGAATACTCGAGGAGCCCAAAGATGTTGAGGTCGCCGACACCGTCGACGCGCGAAAGAACTGGTTGCACCACGATGTTCGCGTAGTTCGAGAGAAACTTGCTGTCGTAGGTGCCATCTGGCGAAAGGAGTGAAACCACAACGGTCAGATTGGTCGACTGCTTCGTGATCGAGACGCCGAGTTGTTGAACCTGCTGAGGCAACTGCGCCATCGCAGTCTGGGTGCGATTGAGTACATCGACTGCTCCAATATCGAGGTCGTAGCCAACCTCAAATGTCACCGTGATCACACTCGATCCAGTGCTCGTGCTGTTCGACGACATATAGATCATCCCCTCGGCGCCGTTGATCTGCGCTTCGAGTGGCATTGTGACCGAGTTGGCGACCGTGACGGCGTCAGCGCCGTTGTACGTCGATGAAACCTGCACCGTCGGGGGAACGATGTTCGGAAACTGCGCGATCGGCAAGACGACCATCGCAATTGCGCCCGCGAGCGCGGTGATGATCGCGATCACACTTGCAAAGATTGGGCGGTGAATGAAAAATCGAACCATGAGTTGCTCTTACTTCGAAGGTTGTGCAGTCGGGGTTGAGCCTGGCGCAGCGGCGGCAGGAGTTGCAGTGGTGGCTGCGGCTGGGGTGGCGGTTGCTTCGACAACCTTCGATCCAGCGTGCAACTTCTGAGTGCCGTCGACGACGATGCGGTCTCCCACAGCGGGACCACTCTTGAGCGCGAGCAGATTTCCAACCTTGCGCATCGGTTCAACCTTGACGCTGACGACGGTCTGATCGGGAAGGACCTTCCAGACGTAGATGTCTGCCTCGCGTGCGAAGAGTGCTTGCTGTGGAACGACGATCACATTGGGCTGCTCTCCCAGTGCGAGTTCGACGTTGACATATGTGCCGGGTCGAAAAATCGCCTTGGGATTTTCAAACTCCACGCGCATCATGAGCGTCGAAGTTGACGTTGAGACCACGTTGTTGCTAAAGACCACGCGTCCCGCGGCCTGGATGTCAGGGTCGCCGCCGTAGGTGATCTGCGCTGTCACTGGGCCCTTCGCGAGAAGCGCGGCATAGAGCGGCCATTCCGTTGAGGAGGGGCTGAACTGCGCCCACATTGGATCGAGCTGCACGACCGTGTTGAGAGTGCGTGCGATGTTGGGTCCCACGACGGCACCCTCGTACGACTCGCTCGCGCCGAGCAACGCAGGAAATGGGCTTGCAATCGTGCAGTAGGACAAATTGAGCGCTGCGTTGAGCACGGCAGCCTGCTGCGCAAGCACCTGAGCTTCGTCCGATTGGTAGTTCGCAACGAGTTGGTCGAATGATTGCTGACTGATCGCATTTGCCGGAACGAGCGGAGCGTTGCGCTCCATTTCTTTCTTCGCGTAGTCGCGCTCAGCGATGGCTTGCGCGAGGGTTGCTTCTGCTTGTGCAAGCGACGCCTCGTACTGTCGAGGATCAATCCGGTAGATCACTTGCCCCGCGGTGGTCATCGCACCATCGGCGACCTCTTGCTTGAGCAAGAAACCTTCGACCCGCGCATCGAGCGGAATCGACCGCGGTGATGCGGTGAGCCCCGGATAGTTGTAAGTCTTCGCGACCGTTTGCGCTGTGACGATGGTGGTGGTCACAGAGACTTCGCTCGGACGCACAGGAAGCGCCGGCGGTTTCTCGCACGCACAGAGGGCCACGGCCGCGAGCACGATGTTTGTCACGATTCGATTCCGATTCATGATGATCCTTTGCCTTGAGCCGCTTGGTCTGCAGCGGTGTTCACTGTGCTGTTCTCCCAACCGCCGCCGAGCGCGCGGTACAGGTTGACGATGTTCTGCGCGACATATCCCTGACTCTGCGCGAGGGCATTCTCTGCATCGAGAAGCAAATTTTGAACTGTGAGAAGTCTTTCGAGGTCAATCGTGCCAGCCTGATATTGCATGATTGCAAGGTCGGCCGCTGTCTGCGCGCTCGTGACGGCAGAGCGATAGCGCTCAGTTGTTCGCTGCGATTGCGTGAGCGCGCTGATGCACGTCTCAACATCTTGAATTGCCGAGAGCACCGTGTTGCGGTAATTGGCGAGCGCCGCCTGCGCCTGCCCCTTGCTCTGTGCGATCAACGAATTGACATATCCACCTTGAAAGACGAGCCATGAGATAGTCGGTCCGAAGCTGTATGCGTTGTTGCTCCAGCTGCCGAGTCCAGAAAACTGATTCGCCGCAATGTAGAAATTGCCTGCGAGCGAAAAGACTGGAAGGTTGAGCGCCTCACTGGCACCGATGGTCGCGACGGCAGCGGCTGCGAGTCGTTCGCTGCTGCGCACATCGGATCGACGACGAAGTAGGTCTGCGGGGATCCCAACTCCAACGCTCGCTGGGCCTGTTGGAATGGGGGCGACCGTGCTGAGCAATTCGAGCATCGGCGCGGGCGTTGTGCCGCAGAGTTGAGCGAGCGAAAAGATCGACGCAGCAAGGTTGGCTTCGAGCGTCGGAATTGTTGCGAGCTGCATCTCAAGATCGGCTTGCGCCTGACTGACATCGAGCAACGTGTTCGTGCCCGCCCGGTACTTCTGGGTCGTGAGCTCGAGTGTCTTGCGCAAGTTGTCAGCGCCCGACTTCGCGATGGCGATTTGCAGCTGGTAGGTGCGCACTTGCATGTAGGTCATGCCGACCTGCGAACGGATGGACACAAGCGCATCGCGCATGTCTTCGACCTGCGACTCAAGCGATGCCTTCGATGACTCAACGGTGCGTGCAACACGACCCCACAGGTCGATCTCCCAACTCGCCATTGCCGCTCCACCCGCCCACATGCTGTAGGGCTGGGTATCGACACCCGACGCCGCTAACTGTGCGATGTTGGTCTTCGTGCGCTCATACAGAATCGCCGTTGAAATCGACGGCCAATATTCGCTCTCAGAGATTCCGAGAGCTGCGAATGCAACGCGCACATTCGCAAGTGACTGTTCGAGGCTTGCATTGCTCTCTTGCGCTTGCGTCACCAACTGATCCAAGATCGGATCGTTGAAGTGTTTCCACCAATCATTGAGCTCTGGCTCGGTGGGAGTGATGGCTGTCGTCGAATTCTCCGTCCACGATGCAGTCGGCAGTTCGGTCGGCTTGTCGTAGTTGGGGCCAACCTTGCATGCGGTGAGACAGCAGAGCACGCACAGTGTTGCGTTGGTGCAAGTTCGAATTGTGAAAGAACACTTGGACATCGTGAAAACCACTGCGCGAGCGTCAAGATCCGCCGCAGACGCTGGCGAGTTCTGCAGACCATGTTGTGAAGCTCTTTTCAAGGCTTCCCCAGACTGACAGTTTTTCTGCGGAGAATCGCGTTGTTGCCTGCATGTCCGCAAACTCATAGAGCACCGTGCCTGTGCCGCCATCGATCACTTCAATTGCGACGATGCCAAATCCGTATCCAGATTGCAAGATCTGCGACTGTGGGGCGATGTTGCGCGCAGGAGCATTTGGTTTCGCCTTGACGATCTGCGCACGAACGACAAGCACATTCGCGGCGGCGGCCGGGGCGACCGCGTACTTCGCGGTCATTGCGGTTGTGAGGTCGTTCTGAAAGGTGGTGGCAAGCCCTGGAAGATCGCTCTCATTTCCCCATGTTCCCCCCTCCATCGCACCGGCAGAGACTGCGACGGGCGCAACGTAGACGCCTGTGTAAGAGTTCCAATTCGTCTTGGCAGCCTTGTAAACCCACGACTCACCACTGCTCTTCTTCATGAGTTGAGGCTGTGAGAGAAATCCCACCGGCGCACTCTTCATCTGGTGTTGATTGCAACCTGCGAGAGTGCATGTGGCTGCGAGAATTCCGACGATCATTCCTTGAAAGTTCATTGTTGGGGAAGTGTCGCTCAAACGCTGTCGATAGTCAATGATCGCGCGCGCGGTTGGATTGATCGAGTTAGACTTCCGCCACGTATGACGACCCGCAGTGTGACTTTGGGACTCTTGCAGCACGCATCTCCCGAAGCGGCGTCAAAGCCGCAAGTTTTGGCGCAGGTCGCAGAACTTGCACGAGAGGCGGTTTCGAAGGGGGCGCAGGTGCTCGCGACGCAGGAGCTCTTCGTCGGCAGTTATTTCTGCCAGCGCGAAGATCCCAAGTTGATGGACCTCGCTGAAGCGGTGCCACAAGGGGAGACCTGCCAATTCATGCAGGCGCTCGCCCGTGAACTCAAGGTCGAGATCACCGCGAGTCTCTACGAGCGGCGCGCAGCAGGGGTCTATCACAACACCAGCGTCTACATCAGCAGCGACGGATCGATCGCGGGCAAGTACCGCAAGATGCACATTCCAGACGATCCGCGATTCTCTGAAAAGTTCTACTTCACGCCAGGGGACTTGGGATGGCAAGTGGTGCATGGCCAACACGCGCATGCGGGCATGCTCGTCTGCTGGGATCAGTGGTATCCCGAGGCGGCACGTCTGACTGCACTCAAAGGGGCCGAGATTTTGTTCTATCCAACGGCGATTGGATGGTGGCACGGCGAGACCGATGCTGACAAGCGACAGCAGCGCGACGCGTGGATCACAATGCACCGCGCACATGCGATCGCCAACGGGGTGTATGTCGCCGCGATCAATCGCATCGGAGTTGAGAGCGAGCTGAAATTCTGGGGGACGAGTTTTGTGTGTGATCCAGGGGGAGAAATCATCGCGCAAGCGCCGGTCGATCAGCCCGCGGTGCTCGTTGTGCCTTGCGACCTCTCGCGCATCGAAGAGATGCGCCGCGGTTGGCCATTTCTGCGCGACCGCCGCATCGATGCGTATCAAGCAATCACCCAGCGTTTCAGCGACGGCTGAGCACACGGAGCGCACCACATGAATACGGCAAGTGATTCACTCGCACTGCATGGTTCAGCATCACAAGCTGGCTATCGCATGCCCGCCGAGTGGGAGCCGCAGCAGTGCGTCTGGCTCGTGCGTCCTCACAACGATGAGACGTGGCCCAATTGTCTCGCCGCCGCGCAAGCCGAATGGGATTCATGGCGCGAACGACTCGCGCGGGTTGTTGAAGTGCGTGAGGTTGCATCTCTCGGAATCGCCACGAATGACAGTTGGATTCGCGACTTTGGTCCGATCTTTGTGCGACATCAGTTGCGGGGCGTTGCGGGCCACTCGTTTCGATTCAACGGATGGGGCGACAAGTACGAGCCGCGCACACTCGACGATGGAGTTCCTGCAGCGATCAGCGCGCGGTGGAAAGTGCCGATGTGGAATCACGATTTCGTGCTCGAAGGCGGATCGATCGACGTGAACGGAACTGGCACTGTGCTCACAACGACGCAGTGCCTAGAGGGCGAGAATCGAAATCCGACAGCCGCGCGCGCACGCATCGAAGCGACTCTGCACGACGCGCTCGCAGTCACGAACATCGTCTGGCTGCCGGGCGGCATCAAGGGTGACGACACCGATGGACACATCGACGACATCGCACGATTCGTGGCACGCGACACGATCGTTGCGCTGCGGGCACCCGCGGGGCATCCCGATCATGCGGTGCTCGAGGCGAACTGGGAAGTCTTACAGAGCGCGCGCGATGAGCGGGGCGAGCGATTCAAGATCGTTGCGCTGCCAGTGCCAAATCCGATTGAGTATGACTATCCAGCGGATCGCTTCGGGCCAGGTGGTCGAAGCATGGTGCCTGCGAGTCACGCCAACTTTCTGTTGAGCAATGGCACGGTGTTTGTTCCGGTGTTTGAGAGCGGCAGCGATGCGCAAGCGCTCGAAGTATTGGCTCGGGTTTTGCCGGGATGGAAACTCGAACCGGTGATGGCGAGAAATCTCGTCGTCGGACTCGGAAGTCTGCACTGTCTCAGCTGTCAGCAGCCAGCGTGAGCGCGGCGACGTCATGACAGTGTGAGTACGCAAGCGAGTGATGGCAAGACACCAAGACAACAAGACAGCGTGAATGCGGCGGA
>CAYHFW010000046.1:0-15148 GCA_964355975.1 uncultured Singulisphaera sp. | reverse complement strand
GGAATGCTTCACTCGGCGCTCAAACAGCCCTCGCCGAGCTGCGCAGACTTGCTCGTCTCGGGAACTCGCGCGAGCGAAGATTCCGCCGCGGGTACGCAAGCGAACCACTGCAATCCTGTAAGACACCAATGCAGCGCGGGTGCGCAAGTGTGGGCGCAAGTTTAGAAATGCACCATCGCGCGAATGCCAAAGACGACGATGGTGCCACCATCGTTGGTGCCAGCAACTGGATTGGTTGGGTTCGTGATCACCTGAATGTCTGGCGTCAATTGCACTGAGTTCGTCACCTGAAGTCGGTAGTAGAGCTCTGTGACGGTCTGCACACCGAGACCGCTCTCTGGATTCGTCGTGTATCCAAACGCCACGCCGAATCCATCGCGCTTTCTTCCGAAGCAATTCTCGAGACTTAGTCCGGCCGTGAACTCACTTTTGTACAGCGCAACATCTGGATCGCAGTAAGTGAACTGCGCCCACGCTCCAATGTCTGGAGTGAAGTACTCCGTTGCCATCACCCAGAATCCGTTGCCCGAACTCGAGGTCGCGAGGTCGCTCGATTCATACGAGCAGTTCGTTGTGTTGAATCCAAATGAGTAGCGGCCAGGAGCATCCTTGTCGCCCAGAAAATCTGTGACGATTCCAACCTCGCTTGCGAACCACCAGAGTCCTGTTCCTAAGAGGTCTGCTCCGAATCCGTTGGTTGCAGCAGTCGATGGCGCGGTCGCCACAAAGTTTGCGTAGACGCCTTCGAATGGAACAACCAACAAGGCAGTGCCCAAGAGGTATCCCTGAAACCCACTCTCTGCAGCATCGCTCCCATCGAAAATCGACGCAAGAAACTGTGTCGTCTCATCACCCGCGAATGGATTGTTCAACACATAGTCATTGGGATTGATCTTGCCCACAGAAAACATCACATGATTGTCGAGCACTCCTTGCTCATATCGAAGTCGCACGAGGCGAGTGCCCAAATGGCTCGTGTAGTTGCTGTCGAGCGTGATCTGTGTACCAACCTGCGTTCCGAGATCACTACTTTGTGGAAAGGCATCCGTCTCGCGCATCTGCGCGGTGATTCGACCCATCGCGCCGCCACCGAAGTCCCACAGTTTGAGATCGCCGCGAACATTGAATCGGTTGACCCCCTCACCATCGCTGAAGCCAGGCATTGATGATGTCGATGCTTGATAGACGGTCACGTTGTAAATGTCCCACCGCATGCCCAGTTGTTCTTGCGATGCGATCGCGAGATTGCGCACCGGCGAAAAACAATACGAAAATGGATCGGGCAGCAGCGCATCCACAGGTCCCCACGGCAACGCATTGGGTTGCAGGTCGAAAATGTTGTACTGCGTCTCTTTGTGCGCACCACCAAAGAGCGCTGGCGTACGCGGCATGAGATCCATGCCCGCAAAGTTCTGTGTGAGCTTGAGATCAGAATTCAGAAACGACCCGCCCGGCGCGATCAGCAAGGATGAACCTGGATTGCTTGGGGATTGTGTGAGTGCTGCCGAAACCAAAGCGGTGCAAACGATCGTTTCGATCATGCGCTCACGCTATCCGAAACAGCCTTCGTTTCAGAAAGCTCCCGCGCTGACCACCATCACTTCCGAAGCACTGAAACAGAGTTCGTCCACTCGGGAGTCCAAAGGCGGAAGCCGCCGACGAACGCATTCGCGTTTTCGCCGAGCCTGCAATTCTCTGGCAGCTTCTTGAGGCGCACAGAATTTCCACCACCAAGCACGACATAGTCGGGAATCAGCGCAGCAGAGAAGATCGCGATCACATCATGCACATCGCGCGTCCACTCTTTCTTGCCGAGTTTCTTGAGCGCCTTCACTCCAACGAATTGCTCGAATGCCTTGCCCTTGCGATAAGGCAAGTGCGCCAATTCCATCGGCAAGATCACATGATCTGCGATGAAGCACGAACCGAGTCCGGTGCCGAGCCCGAGAAACAACATGCGTCCACCTTCATACGAACCCACTGCTTGCATTGCCGCATCATTGATCAACTTGACTGGCTTTCCAAACGCTCCCGCGTAATCAAAGTCGACCCAGCCTGGGCCGAGATTGACAGGATCGCGCGCGGGCTTGTTGGCGACGATCGGTGCCGGAAGCCCAATGCTGACTGCGTCAAACGACCACCCCTCAGCCGCCTTGATGACGCCTGCAACCATCTGCTCTGGAGTGAGTGTCGGCCCCGATGGGAACGCCCGTTTCTGCGGATCACTCTCGACACGACACTTGACATTGGTTCCGCCGATATCGATCGCGAGGACTTGCTGTGGCATTTCAGCAGACTACCCCGCGCGCGAGCCACTGAGCGACGCCTTGCCATGAGCGAGTTCATCGTGCGATACTGCACGCATGAGTGGTTCAGCAGCAGCTTGGCAGTACGCCCCCGCGCCAGAGTCGACGAAGGTTGAGATCAAGCCGCAATATGGGCTCTTCATTGACGGCGCATTTCGCAATCCGATCTCGGGGAAATTCTTCGACACAATCAATCCTGCAACCGAGGCACCGCTTGCTCGCATTGCCGACGCCGATGCGAGAGATGTTGATTGCGCAGTCACCGCGGCACGCAAGGCACTCAAGGGATGGCGCAGAACTCCACCCATCGAACGCGCGAAGTATCTCTATCGAATCGCGCGCCGCATTCAAGAGCGCGCACGCGAACTCGCTGTGCTCGAAACGATGGACAACGGCAAGCCCATCCGCGAGACGCGCGATGAAGATGTTCCACTCGCCGCGGCGCATTTCTTTTATCACGCGGGTTGGTGCGACAAGTTGCGCTTCGCATTCTCGACGAGCGACGGGCGCGCGCCCGAACCCGTAGGAGTCTGCGGACAGATCATCCCGTGGAACTTTCCGTTGTTGATGGCCGCATGGAAGATCGCGCCAGCACTCGCATGTGGCAACACGGTCGTGCTGAAACCAGCAGAAACAACATCACTCACGGCCCTGCGGCTCGCAGAGATCTTGCAAGAGGTTGACCTTCCTGCGGGCGTTGTCAACATCGTCACAGGCGCTGGCGAGACAGGTCGCGAAATCGTTTCACACGGCGACATCAACAAGATCGCATTCACAGGATCGACCGAAGTTGGTCGATCGATCGCGACAGCGGTCGCTGGCACAAACAAGCGTTTGACCCTTGAATTAGGCGGAAAAAGTCCGAACATCATTTTCGCAGACGCTGCGATTGATCAGGCTGTTGAGGGCATCGTCTCGGCGATCTGGGCCAATCAAGGACAGGTCTGCTGCGCAGGAAGTCGACTGCTCGTCGAAGAGTCGGTTGCCGATGAAGTGATCGCAAAGTTGCGCCACAGGATGACGAGTTTGCGCGTGGGTGATCCACTCGACAAGAACACAGATGTCGGCGCGATCAACAGTCGTGCGCAACTCGATCGCATCACGCATTACATCAAGACTGGAATTGCCGAGGGGGCAGTGCACAATGCGTGCGATGGCGTCGCCCTCGCGACGAAGGGCTTCTGGTGCCGTCCATGCTTCTTCACTGGTGTGCAACCATCACACACAATTGCACGCGAAGAAATATTTGGACCAGTGCTCGCAGTCATGACATTCCGTACACCAGACGAAGCAGTCGCACGCGCCAACAACACGATGTACGGATTGAGTGCGGGCATCTGGACGAGCCGCGGTTCGAAGGCGTATGAAGTTGCTCGGCAGATCAAGGCGGGTGTGATCTGGTGCAACACCTTCAATCAGTTCGATCCATCGGCGCCATTCGGCGGCTACCGCGAATCAGGCTCCGGGCGCGAAGGTGGGCGATCGGGGCTTGCGGCATATTTGGCGTGATCGCCAGAGAGAGAACGAGATGACCAATCGCGCAGACATAACGAAGACCTGGAAACTATTCATCGGCGGCGCATATCCGCGAAGTGAATCTGGCAGAGTCGCGCCGGTGATCGACGCGCGCGCAGCACGCAAAGGCGCAGCTGTTGCGTACGCGGCACAAGCCTCTCGAAAGGACCTGCGCGACGCAGTCGAAGCGGCGCGATCCGCTCAAGAAAAGTGGGCCGCGTCGAGCGGTGCGCTGCGCGGGCAGATTCTCTATCGGCTCGCAGAAGTTCTCGAAGGGCGCCGCGAAGAGCTGATCGACGCAATCCGCATGGGTGGACGTGTCGGAAAGGGTGATGCTCGGCGCGAGGTGGTGCGCGCGATCGACACAACCGTTTCGTTCGCAGGATGGACCGATAAACTCGAGAGCATCGTCGGCGGGCGCAACTCAGTCAGCGGACCATTTCATTGTTTCTCACAGGTTGAGCCCGTTGGTGTTGTTGCAGTCTTTGCTCCAGAAGCCTCACCACTTCTGGGATTCCTCACCCTCACACTTCCAGCCATTGCATGTGGATGCTCGGTCGTTGCGGTGGCGAGTAGTGTGGATCCGGTTGCGGCACTGATCGTCGCAGAATCTGCACCGAGTGCCGATATTCCAGCCGGTGTGCTCAATCTTCTGACTGGGAGCGCATCAGAACTCATTCCTGCCGTCGCTTCACACCGCGATATCGACGCAGTTGTTGCATCTATCACCGAAGATCACGCAAAGACGCTACAACTTGGTGTGTCCGAGAATTTCAAACGCCTGCGTCTTGTCGATCCTCGGGCGGATTTCATGAAGGGTGATCATTGGAGCACACCGCGAGCTTTCGATGCAGTCATTGAGATCAAGACGGTCTGGCACACTGTCGGATCGTAGAAGATCGCACCATGATCAAGCAGAAATCACATCAGATCGAAGACAATACTCAAATGTCGTCGAATGATATGCGATCTTACGCGAAATACTCAAGAAGATGGTCGTACGTCGCAATCGCGGCCATCACTCTCGTTTTGACACAATCGTGTGAACAGCAGAACTTCGCCGTGATCGACGCAGAGACTGAAGAGCGGCTGCGAAAAGCGAGCGCGTCAATCGGTGAACCCTCGAGCGTGCCATCCATCAAGCAGTCTGAGTCGCGTTATGCGGGGCAGAATTTCACACCAGATACTCCCGGACTCAATGAGCCACCGACGACCAACCCTGCTCCAGAGATGCTCAAGTACGAGGGGCGAAAGCGCGCCATCATCGACGCCGACAAGACAATCTATGAAGTCACCAAGGCACTCGAGCCCCCCGCGAATGCCGTCCACCTCACCCTTGCCAAGAGCGTCCAGTACGGCATCAATAAGAGCCTTGAGTACCGGGTCGCCGAAGAGCAGTACCTGCTCATTGCACTCGATCTGCTGATTCAGCAACACATTTGGAGTCCGCGTCTCTTCGACACGGTGACCCCACAGATTCAAAGTGTCGGCATCAACGGCACCCAATCGACGGCGTTGCAGCTCGTCAATGAACTCTCGCTTCGGCAGAAACTGCCATACGGCGGCGAGATCAGCGCGACGATTCTCGCGCAGGCATCCGATCAACTCAACGATGCGGTCGCGACGGGACAAGCAAATTCGCTCGACATCGCACTCAACCTATCGATCCCACTGCTTCGTGGCGCTGGCCTCGTTGCTCAAGAGGGACTCATTCAATCGAAACGCAACATGGTCTATGGCGCGCGCAGTTTCGAAGATTTCAGACGGCGTTTTTACATCGCTGTTTTCAGTGATTTTCACGAACTCGTCGTGCAACAACAGGTGATCGCAAATACACGCAATCAGATCAGTCGTTTGCGACTCATCATCGAGCGCGAAGATGCACTCGTCGAAAGTGGACGCCAAGTCGCCTTTCAAGCAGATCTTGCCAAGCAGCGAGCACTCTTCGTGATCGACAGACTCTCGGCCCTCGAAGAGACATACAAGTTCGCAGTCGATCGCTTCAAGTTGCGCATCGGATACCAAACCGATGCTCCAGTGGTGATCGACGCCGAGATGCTCGATCTCGATCCTCCTGTTGTTGATACTGAGCGTGCAGTGGTCTCGGCGTTCGAGTGGAGACTTGATCTGCAAAACACGCGTGACCAGGTGACCGACGCGAAACGCCAAGTCGACAACGCGCGCAACGCAGTGCTGCCAGGGGCGAACATTTTCGCCTCGGCATCGATGTTGAAGAACCCAGATTTTTTCAATGGCATTCAGCTCGACGATTCATTCAGTGATTACACCGTCGGAATGCAGATCGACCTTCCACTCGATCGCACGATCGAAGAGGTGAATGTTCGTAAGGCTCAAGTTCGTCTCGAGCAACTCGACCGCGCGTTTGTCTTCGCACAAAACGGCGCAGCAGTCGAAGTGCGCCAAGCGATTCGCCGCATCGACCGCGCGCTCTACAGCGTTTCATTGCAGGATCGCAACATCGATATCGCACGCAATCGCCAAGCGAGCATCGATGCGGCCCCGGACCGCGCAACGCCGCGCGATCGAACAGATGCCGTCGATGCACTCAGCACTGCAGAAAACGACAAGGCGCGCGCCCTGCGCGAAGTGCAAATCGCGATTCTTGAGTATCTGCGCCAGACCGGGCAACTTCGCGTCTCAGACGATGGCGAGATCATCGCCCCCGATGGGATGGAGGTCCGATATAGACGCGGACCAGGAATTCTCGCGCAACCAGGCGAGATTCCACCGGCCTGAAGCTAGGCTTCGTGCAGATGTCTGCGGATTTCACACCATCCAACGAGCCTGAAGCCGCAACGAATCCCACGCCAAAGCGTGGGCGTCGATTTGGATGGCGCTTCGCACTCGGCTCGATCATCGTCGCCGGACTCGCGGTTGCGACCGTCAACTTCGTGAATGGCGGCGGGGAAACAAGAACAGCGGCCTCTCGCGGTGGATCAACAAGCGGCCAGGCTGGTGCACGCGGACTCGATTTGCACACAGTTGCCCGCACCGATTTTGACATCGCGATTCCAGTCTCTGGTGAGCTCGCCGCACTTCGGCAAGTCGAAGTGCGCAACTTGCTCGAGGGCCGCGCGGTGATCACTGAGATTGTTCCTGAAGGACGCCGCGTCGCGAAGGGCGATGTGCTTCTGAAGTTCGCGAGCGAAGAATCAGCTGACAAGATCAAGGATCTTCAGGACAAACTCAAGACTGCCCAAGCAGAGTCAGTCTCGAACGAGCAAGCACTCGCGATCAAGAAGAACGAACGCGCAAGCGAGATCGAGAAGGCAAACCTGCAAGTGCAGCTCGCACAACTCGCACTCGAGGGATGGATCAGCGGCGATCTCGTCTCGAAGCGGCAGACGCTCGCGACTGAGATCGAAGCAGCAACGATCGATGCCGAGCGGTTGCGCAAGCGATACGCAGAGTCAGAGTCGCTCGTCGCAAAGGGATTCATCAGCCGCGACGAGTATGAGAAAGATCGCATCGCGCTCATCCAAGCAGATGCCAAGGTGAAGCAATCCACGCTCAACCTCGAGGTGTACGAGAAGTTTCAGCGTCCACAAGATGAGGCGAAGAAACGATCTGATCTTGACCAGGCAACTGCCGAACGCGTGCGCACAGAGCAGAAGAAAGATTCAGAGATTGTCAAAGCGCAATCCGACTTTGAGAGCTCAGTCTTTCGCACCAAGACCGCGAGTGAGCGACTCGCGCAAGGAGAGCGCGCGCTCGAGAACACAACCATTCACTCTCCGACAGACGGACTCGTCGTCTACGCGAGCAGCCTCGAAACTGGTGGATGGGGTCGCTCGGGCGAATCTGCTCCACTCGCTGCCGGCACAGAACTGAAACCGAACGAACTCGCGATGATCATTCCTGACACGTCGCAGATGGTGGCGTATCTCAAAGTCAGCGAAGCGCTTTCGGGGCAGATCAAGCCTGATCAAGGGGTCACCATCTTTAGTGATGCGAGTCCAACGACGCCGATTCATGGCACGGTGATGAACGTCAGTGTGCTCGCAGAGAGCGGCGGATGGCGCGATCCAAATCGTCGCGATTACAAAGTGCGCGTGCTGCTCGATGATGCAGAGTCGCTTGCGCTCAAGCCGAGCATGCGTTGCAAAGCATCAATTCTGTTGGGAAGCGCCAACGATGTGCTGAGCGTTCCTGTGCAGTCGGTCTTTCGCTCTGGTGCGGTGACATTTGTCTACATCCCCGATGGCGCTGGTTTTAGTCAGAAGCAAGTCGTCATCGGTCGGTCGAGTGAAATGGAGACAGAAGTTCTCTCTGGGCTCGATGAGGGAGATCGAGTGCTCTTGCGCGAACCCGCCACCGACGAAGTTGTCGCTCGATTACCAACCGAAGTGACGAGTCCCAAAGGTCAAGACACATCGAAGGCGAATAGCCAAACCACCGGGCACACCACGGGTGGCAAGCCTGTGCGCGACAACTGATCTCACGCGATGCGAGCTCTGCTTTTGATGCTGATGACGACCGCCCTCGCGGTCGCGGCAGTTGGTGTGGTGGTTGCCGCGCAAGAGGCACCACCAAAGCCGCGCGTGCTGCTCTTCACGAAGACTGCGACCTTTCGCCACACTTCGATTCCAGATGGCATCGCGTGCGTGCGTGAACTGCTCGCGCCTGATGTCGAAGTCGTTGCCACCGAAGACGCCGCGCAGTTCACGAGCGACAACCTCAAAGAGTTTCGCGCAGTTGTGTTTCTATCGACGACCGGCGATGTTCTCAACGACGAGCAGCAGATCGCCTTTCAAGAGTTCATCGAAGCGGGCGGTGGCTTTGCGGGCATTCATGCCGCGAGCGATACCGAACATACGTGGCCGTGGTTCGCTGATCTTGTTGGAGCGCGCTTCGCAGGCCATCCTGATGTGCAGCTTGCAACAGTGATCGTCGAAGATCACTCGCATCCTTCAACTGCGATGTTGCCCGAGCGCTGGCCGCGCACCGATGAGTGGTATCGATTCAACCGAAATCCACGCACGGTCGATGGCATTCATGTACTCGCGTCGCTCGATGAGACGTCGTTCACTGGTGGTGAAATGAATGGTGATCATCCGTGTGCGTGGTGGCGCACGATGAAGCAGGGTCGCGCTTGGTACACCGCGGGTGGACACACCAAAGAATCTTTCGCTGAGCCGCTCTTTCGCGAGCACATCAAACGAGGGATACTCTGGGCGGCGAAATTGCAACCAGCACGCGCGCAGCCAGTCGCGGTGCCCAGTCCGCCGAGTTCGAAGTAGCAGCAGCAAAGTCACCAAACAAAGGAGCCACAATGGAATATTCATTCACAAACGTCTGGGGTCAGAGTTGGGCGCTCTATAAGAAGTCATGGCTGATGTTGAGCATTGCATCGGTGATCTACATCGCAATCAACCTCCCGACGCAAGCGGTCAACCTCGTGCAGACCTTCGCGCAATCTGGAGAGCCGCGACAACCTCCAACACCAGGCGCCGCCATGCTGATGGGCGGGCTCGGCTGTTTCAGCGGTCTGTGGTCACTCTTTGTCGTCGTGCCAGTCGCAGGCGGGCTTTACTGGATGGGCAACCGCGCCGCGCGTGCGCAGACGCCAGTACTCAGCGACATTCTGCAGGGATACAGACGATTTCCAGCACTCATAGGCTCACTGTTCCTGCTCTGCTTCGTGTTCGTCATTCCCGCCCTCCTCGCGTTCGTCGTCGCCGCAGCGATCGTGTACTTCGGTATCGGATTTGAAGTGTTCAAGGATGGCATCCAACGCACCGATTTCGATGACTGCTCGCGCGCCGCGATGGCGCTTGGTGCACTCTGGGCACTCGTCTGCCTCGTCGTGATTTACTGGATCGCAATCCGCACAATCTTTGTCTGGCTGATCGTCACCGACGCCTCGCTTGGCAAGGTCGGACCCATTCGCGCAATCGAACTCTCGTGGCGAATCACGCGCGGCAAGGCACTCTCGCTCTTGGGACTCTTCCTGACCACTGGTCTCATGGTGTGGGCATCTCTGTGCTGCTGCGTGCTACCAATCATTTTCGTCGGCATGCCGCTCGCCTTCACACAGTTCGGTGTTGCGTACAACATGTTGTTGAATCGAGATGGGAATCAAAATCAATCCCCCACCGCTTCTGCGTGAGACTCAAGATCGCATTGCGGCGGCGATCGCGCGACCAACCACCTCGTTGATCTGGGCGGGGGCGATCGTCGCGGTGATGATGGCGATTCCACTCGCGGGCGCCGTCGACGCGTTGGTCGCCAACTCGCAGAACCCCACTGAGCTTGCCCTCGACGCATCGGTGGCCGAATTGACGCGCCAACTCTCTGAGACTTTCAACCACCTCGCCATCGGACTCGCGCTTCTGTTCGCGGTTGTCATTCCGCTGGCCTACGGTGCGGCGCGGATGGCGCTTCGCGCGATTCGTGGTGAACCCTCAACCGCGCGCGATCTCTTCGCTGGGTATCTGCGCCCATTCGCGTTCTCATTCGTCACACTCGTACTCATCATCGCTGCGGCGCTGCCCTTGCTGGTCTGGCTCATCGTGGCACTCATCGTTGCGGTGATCGTTGGAGTCGCGGTTGCGCTCACAAGCGATGTCGACACATCGGCGCAGGTCGCGACGATCACTACCACGATCCTCATCATTGGAATTCCGTTCATCTTCTTGGCGTGCTATTGGCAGGTTCGGTTGGCGTACGCGGCGCTTGCGCTGATCGATCCACGCGCGCCACGCATGAGCGCGATGAGTGCACTCGCCGGCTCGTGGCGCATGACGCGTCGACAGAACACAGAACTCACGAAGCTCGCCTCGTACGCAACATGGGCAGTCGTGCGTTCACTCGCGCACAAGTATGGCGCTGGCCTCTTCACTCGCGGATTCCCCGAGTTCGTCGCGCTCTTCAGTGGTTCTTATGAAGTGCTCGCCGAACGTTCGCGCTCGCACGAGCACCCCTGAGCCCGGCAGGGCTCGCAGTGCACCGTCGCTTCACCTGCACCTCCGAGCACAGCAATCGCCCGCTCTTCAATCTCGCTCGCGATGTCGTGGCTCTTCGCGACGCTCATCGCGCCGGGCAATCGAATGTGCATGTCGATCCAGTGCATCGATCCATCATGTCTGCAGCGCACCTTGTGAAACGAGCAAATCGTTGGGGTCTTCTCGCCGCCCGCAAGGTGGCTCTTCAAGAGCGCCTCAAGTTTCGCGATGTCGCCATCGTCTTGTCGGTCGATCAGCCGATTGACTGAACTCTTCGCGACGCGCCATCCCATGAAGAGAAGCAAGCAACCCAGCGCGAGTGCGATGAGTGGATCGACCCACGTCCACCCAGTGAGTCGAATGATGATGAGCCCGACGATGACCGCGGCGGTTGTGATTGAATCGCTCAGGACGTGCAATCCATCTGCAACAATCGCGGCAGAGTCTGTGCGCCGTCCAACAGAAATCATCAACCATGCGAGCGCGAGATTCAAGAGTCCGCCACCGACGACGAGCGCGAGTGCCCAGGGTGTGGCGTCGACAGGCGCGGCAACCGCGAACAGCGACCCCACAGAATGAATGAGGATGAACGCTCCCGCAGCAACGAGCATTCCGCCTTCGACCGCCGCGCTGACGAACTCGACTCGACCGTGACCATAGGGATGCTCAATATCGGCAGGTTTCGCGGCGAGGCGCACGGCGCCCAGCGTCATCGCACTCGCAACGACATTCACGATCGACTCGAGAGCATCCGAGAGCACCGCATCTGACCCACTCAACCACCACGCCCCCAGTTTCATCGCAAGAATGACGAGCGACACAACCACAGCGACAAGGGCAATGGCTGATTGTGAGATTCTCACGCGAAGTGTCATACCACAGGCGTGGCTCTGCCTCTACGATTCGATTCATGCCCGTCCCGCCAAATCGTCCCTTCTATCCACAAGGAAATCCCAACGAGAGCGATGGATCGCGCGGCGGATTCGGACGCTCGAGTGGTTCATCGAGTGGCTCATCGCGTGGAGGATCGGGCGGAGGACGCGGCGCACCGCGCGGTCGAACTTCGCGCGAGGGATCATGGAACCGCACGCAAGGTGAACCACGCGCGAGACCAGCTGCACATCGACTTGCAGGATTTCGTGCAGACCTCGAACGCGCACTTCGCGAACTCGAAGATGCATCCAAAGTTGCCGCGACTGCGAAGCATCCACCAACGAGTGTGCTCGAACACACACAAGGTCCGGCGCTCGATGCGATTTTTGCTCCGTGGCGGCGCGTTCGTGCTGCGCTTGCGGATGTTGAACGCGCATGCGTGGCCATTGAAAGATTGAAGAACCCGCCAAAAGCTTTTGCACCTGGAGAGTTCCGTCCTAGACTCTGAAGAATGCTCGCGACAACCGCCATCGAGATCGTGTTGGCGGTGGTTGCCTGCTCTGCGCCACCGCACGACTCAGCCATCCAAGTGGGATGGCAAACCCTGCAAGCGCAGTGGCCGTGCAAGATTGATTTCACGACATCACAGGTGATCGAACGCGAAGCTGGGCGTCGGTCATGCGTCGCTGCGGGTCACGATGCATCGGGACCGATTCAAGCGGTGATCGTTGAACGCAATGGATTTCTCGCCGCGACGCTCGTCGATGGTTGTGGCGTTCGCTGGGGAGCGCGCGGCGTCACTGGTCAGCCGCTGCACTTCGAACCCCTGCCACCCGAGGCGATGAAAGAGTGCGCTGGCGCGGTCGAAGCGCCTGCCGAGATTCTCGCGCAGGGCGCATTCAACACATCGGCGCAAGGTGGAATCGCCGGCGGATGCGTCGACGCGTCGACCGTCGATGTTGTGGTCTTGACGACACCAAAGGCGCGCATCGACGCGGGTGGAGTTGGTCCACTCGCTGCACTCGTCGATCTCGCAGAGGCAAGCGCAAACGCGGCGTACTCGAACAGTGCGATCGCACCGCGCATTCGCGTCGTCTTTGACATGGAAGTCGACTATGAAGAGGTCGGCTTCGGTGCCGACCTCGCATCACTCGCCGACGGCACCGATGGAGTGCTCGACGAGGTGCACGCGCTGCGTGACGCTGCAGGCGCCGATCTCGTGGCGATGATCCGATCTGCTGGCGAGTACTGCGGCATCGCCTACCTGTTGCCAGCGAACGATGCATCCTCATCTGGGATTGGTTTCAGTGTCACGGCATGGGGATGCCTCTCGAGCCAGACCTTTGCGCATGAACTTGGCCACAACATGGGATGCTGCCACGCTCCAAACGATGGCGGTGGCTGCACAAGTGGAGGCGTCTTTCCGAAATCACTCGGCCACAGATTCACAGGGTCGAGCGGAACGCAATACCGAACGGTGATGGCATATTCGCCCGGATCGCGCATCGACCACTTTTCAAATCCACTCGTGAATTTCAACAACACCCCCACGGGCGTTGCGAGTGTGGGGTCTGATCCAGGTCGCGACAATGCTGGAACGATCGTGACAACAAACGCTGCGATTCGCGGGTTTCGCTGCGCAGCACCACCAGGATCGTTTGGTGACTGCGATCAAGATGGACGCATCGACATCACACAACTCGCGTCGGGGTCAGCCAGCGATTGCGATGGAAACGGAAAGCTCGACTCGTGCGACCTCGCGACGGCTTCGCTCTGCACCGATCCATCCCGCTTTCTCTGCGCCGGTGGACTCGTCACAGGACTTCCAGCACCACAAGTCGCAGCCGACAACTACTACGGATACGCAGTCGACACCGATGGTCGCACCGCAGTTGTTGGCGCGTACGGCGATGATGTCGGCGCGAACTTTGCCGGAAGCGCCGCGGTCTACTCGTTGGCGGGAAGTGTTCCACAACTTGTCGCAACCCTTCGCCATGTGAATCCTGGCGAGATCGATTTGTTTGGTCGCGCCGTCGCAGTCGATGGTGGCTTCATCGCCATCGGAAGCGTCGCGCGCGATGTGCAAGGCTTCAACGCGGCGGGCGATGTTTCGATCTACGCGGCGTCATCCACTGGTGCGCCCTGGCAACTCATGGCGACTCTTACGGCACCGACCCCGCAGACCTCTGCCGGATTCGGTTCAGCGGTGGCGCTGCGCGGTGATGTGCTTGTTGTGGGAAGTCCAGAGGTGCCAGTGACACAAGGCACTCCACAACGTGGGCACGCGTATGTGTACGAGCGCATCGGATCTCTCTGGTCGCTCGTCAAGACGCTCGCGCCACTCGACGCAACCAATGAAGGCAATTTTGGATCGTCCGTCGCAGTTGCCAACGGCGTCATCGCAGTCGGCGCGCCGTATGTCACCAATGCGAGCGGCGTCGAAACAGGCGCGGTCTATGTCTCGTCACGCGTTTCAAACGCATGGCAAAATGCGGCGCGCGTGATGAGTCTTCCAGCAACTGCGGGTCGCGCGGGAAGTTCAATCGCAACCGATGGCGAGCGAATCGCCGTTGGATCTCCCGCCGCGGGCATTGCAGTCGGAATCGAAAGTGGCGCGGTCTATGTGCTTGAGCGTGTGGGCGCATCAGGATCATCTTGGCAACTCGCGCAAACCCTGCTTGCTGCGCAAGAGACAGCACTTCAGAAATTTGGATCGCGCGTCTCAATCGATGGCGACACGCTCATGGTCGGCGCACTTCGTTCGGTCGAAGTGAGTGGCACGCACGAGTTGTTCACGCGCAGTGGCGGCACGTGGACCAGATCACTGCCCATCCGCAGCGGACTCGCCGTCGCAGTTCGCGGCGAGTATTGCGCAGTCGGAGCGCCGCGCGATGTTCGAGCAGGCGTCGCAGTCGGAGATGCGCGTATCGAGTTGCGTCTCGCAGACACCGATGGTGATGCGAAAGCAGATCGCTGCGAACGCGCGCAAGGCGATATCGATCTCAACGGTGCAGTCGAGGGATCAGATCTCGCAGCACTGCTTGCGGCGTGGGGTGAGATGCAATCGATCGCCGACGTCGACCGAAACGGGGTCGTCGATGGATCGGACCTCGCAGTCGTGTTGGCATCCTGGGGAACGCTCTAGTCGAGTGTTGAGAGAGCCAGCGCGGCGGCGAGACACCAAGACGCCAACGAGCGCGATCGCGGCGGCAAGACACCAACAAGCGCGGGCGCGGCGGAATGCTTCACTCGGGGCTCAAACAGCTCTCGCCGAGCTGCGCAGACTTGCTCGGCTCGAGAACTCGCCGCGAGCGAAGATTCCGCCGCGAGTACGCAAGCAATGATTCCTCGCACCAAACCCCGTTCTTTGGAAGGAATGGCCCGCTTAATGATGCGTTCTTTCCAAAGAACGGGTGCGAACGCGATCCACCAATCCAGCGCGATCGCGGCGGAATGCTTCACTCGGCGCTCAAACAGCCCTCGCCGAGC
>CAYHFW010000045.1:0-15576 GCA_964355975.1 uncultured Singulisphaera sp. | reverse complement strand
TGCTGTTCTCAGGAACTTTCGCTGAGGGCAGCGGAAACGCATCTCTTAATATCTCAATCAGCGCGGCGGGCACTGCTAGCGCCGTCACCGGCGATTTGAACGGTGATCGAGAAGTGAATGCAAATGACCTCGCGATGTTGCTGGTCGCATGGGGATCCACCGACGCGGTCGCCGACATCAATGGCGACGGCACAGTCGACTTCATTGACTTGGTCTTCTTGATCGGAAATTGGACATGACCTACCGGAGCGCGCTGCAATGACTACGAACGAGGCAATGCAACTCACGCAGCAACTGCACGACGGAGTCTTGTCGATCACTCTGAACGGGCGACTCGATGCAGCTTCTGGCGACCGAGCGCGCGGCGCACTCGTCGACGGGGCGGCATCCCATCAACGCATGCTGCTCGACTGCTCTGGGGTCACTTTCCTCAGCAGCTCTGGACTTCATGCGATCGTGATCGGACATCGCAGTGCGCGCGACCACGGGGTGAAGTTCGCTGTTGTGCTGCCCGCGAGCCCTGCCGCTGAGGCGGTCAAGGTTTCTGGAATTGACAAGGTCATTCCGTTTTACGACTCGCGCGATGCTGCGCTCGAGTCAATGAAGTGATTTTGATGTCGAGGCTGCTTACGCCGCTACTTGCACTCGCCTGCGCGAGTTGCGTTCATGAGCCCACTCCCTCGGCGCTCGCACGGCAGCCGCTCGCCCCTCCGCAGGCAGTGCCGATCGACTTCGCGCGCGATTGGCCAAAGAACTCAACGCTGCGACTCGCACAGACCCTTCGCGTCGTCCTTCCAGTGCGCAGCGGAACAGGCTATTCATGGCAGGTGGGCGATCCACTTCCCCCCTGTCTTGTGCTGACGAGTCAGACAACTCTGAGCTCACTTGGTGCTCCTCCAGGCGCCCCCGCCGAACAGATTCTGATTTTCACCGCGACGAGCGTGGGCGAAGGAGAGCTTGTTTTCAATTTGGTGCCCCCAGGGCGCAAGACCAGTGATGCAGTTGAAATGCGAACAACGCGCGTGTTTGTAACTGCTGAGTGACGCGGTAAAGTGCCGACATGCGAATCACATCAACGACGACGACCGGAACCGCGCTCATACTTGCCTCTCTCATCACCATCGCTGGATGCCAGAACGACACTGAGAATGGCGCGCTCATCGGTGCGGGCGGCGGCGCGCTCGCGGGCGGCCTGATCGGCGGATGGGAAGGCGCAGCGATTGGCGCGGGCGCTGGTGCGATCGGCGGCGCGGTCGTTGGAAACTTGATGGACAACTCGAAAGAGAAGCAGGCTGCGCAGGCAGACGCAAACACCAACTCGCAGACTCAAGAACAGATCGCGCAAGAGCAACTCAAGCAAGAGAAACTCAAGACTCAACAAATGCAGCAACAATTGAATCAGTCACAGTCAGGCACGCCTGCGCCGTCGACCCCATAAGAGCAGTTGACCTGAGTGAAACCTCGCGCGCCCTTCGCGGCGCTGCTCAGAATCCGATCGCGTTCTTCTCGCCTTGTTTCGTGATCGTCTTCTCACCCTCCCACACAAGCCTGCCTGAAGCGGTGTCTGCGAGCGACATCTGAAAGATGTATGAGATCTGCTTCGTGCTTCCGGCCGACGTCGCATTCTCGAGAATCTTTGCCGTGATCGTGAAGTCAGGAAGATCGACCGGAGTCTGCGACTTGCCATCCAAGAAGCGCTTCGCCTCGTACGTTTCTTTCGCCATCGGATCTTCGACTTTCCCGCCATATCCAACCGCCTGTGTGACTTGCACCTTGCCCGTCTGCAAGAGCGCGATGCGAATCTTCTTCATCAGCTGATCCGTGTCGAATTGGCGGCTGGTGTCATTGATGACGCGCGAGATCGAAAGCGCCGCAGGTTGGCGCGGGGCCCGCGCGAGCACGCCGCTGTCAATCATGCTCGTGACGAGTGCCTCACTGGCCTGCTCGAAGTCTTGAATGTTGACTTGGTTCATGCTGACAACGAGATTCGTTCCCTTCGAGTCGACATACTGTGTTGGACGGCATCCCGCGCTCACCACCACCGCGCAGAGCGCGAGCGTTGAAGCGATCGATGTGGCACACAGAGATTGGATCACTGATTTCATAAGAGGGCTCCTGTCAAAGTAAGTAGGCAGCGCGTCACGGCGCGCTCGAGTTCCAAGGATAGTTCGTGTCAGAGATTTGCAGAATCCAATCGGTGACCCGAGGGCTCGGCGCCGTGGCATCTACAACGATGGTCTGCTTTGGAAGGATCATGAGGCTCTTCCACGAGTCCATTCCGCCGACGCGCATTCCCGACTTGTCAAACCACTCGAAGCGATACGAGAACCGCTGCTGCTGCAACTGGCCAGAGTAGATCGACACTTGCACCTTCTTTGTGTCGCCGTTCACGGTGCTCTCGCGCGCGTCGACGACGCTCGCCTTCGACTCGAGCCACCAATTCGGCGCTGATTGAACGACTCCGGCGACTGCGCCATCACTCGCGCGCGTTGGACGCACGGTGTTGGTGAGGTTGCAGCCGGTCGCAACCGTGAGTGCGCAGATGAGTGCGGCCGTGAGTGACGTGAGGTACGAAGAGTGCAATCGCTTCATTGTCGTGGGATTCCAAATGTGTGCACTGTGGGCGGAGTGCCCCGAGCAACGGTGTGAATGTAGATGACTGAGACCATCTCAGCCGGAACGGTGACGGGTTCGATCTTGGTGCCATCGTCGAGAGCGATTGCGACCTCGCCTCCTGTGGGTGGCAGGTACACACGCGCGTAGCAGAACTGTTTTGGAAGCGACTCCCATGTGCGCAAGTCTGCATTGTTCATCGCCACTTGATAGAGCACCGAGGCGACATAGAGCACTGCAAGCACGCCTCCTGCGTTTGAGTCGCTGCTGCCTTGAGATCCGGCGTACAGGGCATATGACACTGCGGCCTTTGATGCACTCGAGACGAGCGTCGCGAAAATGATCCCCGGAAGGCGGTTTCGAAAATCTGCGGTGACGACAGCGTCGATGTCCGTCAACAGGGTGCTCGTTGGTGACTGCGCGCCAACACTCGCAACGAAACTCTTCACCGCGAGGTCGTGATACTCAAGTTGCGGAAACGCGGCGCCGACATAGGGGACGCCAGGCAGAAAGAGCGGAATGTCGATGCGCAATTCCTTGCGGCTCGGCGCGATCCCAGTTTCAAGAACGATGTAGCAGACGCGTCGCGTCGTTGCGCCATCGGCGAGCGTGGTTGCGAGCACGGCGTCGACGGCGAGTGGAGCGCCGTCCGTCTCGCCGAGCATTCCTGATGCGCGCGTGAAGCACTGCCGCGCTTGTTCGAAGTCTGAAGGGGTGCCCCGCCCGAGGTAGAAGACGCCGCGCAACCACGTTGCGAATGGCACTTCATACTCTGCATATCCCTGAAACCGAGACATGGATGCGTAGGCAGCATCGAGTTTCTCGCGAAACTCAGGACTGTCGAGCGTCGACTGCGGGTTGTACTTCGATGCATCTGCCTTGTTTGCGTCACGCCACTGCTCGTTCTCTTCATCGATGCGCTTGCGTTCGCGCTCGACGGCATCCTCTTGCCACTTGCGCGCGCGCACGAACTCGACTCCCGCCTTCTCAGCCTGTCCCACCTGCAGATAGTTCATCGCCTGATAGGTGCAGGCGAGGATGCGGTCGTATGTTGTTCCGCGGTAGGTGCGAACGGTTTGGTTCGTCATCGCCGCGGCAACTTCTTCGGTGACCTTGGTGTCTGCCGCGATGTCGAGGTACGGCTCAGTTCGAACCCATGCTTCTTCGAATGCGATGATGCTCGCGTCCCACTTCTCTGCCGCGCGCGCGATCGATCCTTGTTCAAGATCAAAGACAACCGCGTCAACATCATCTTCGTGATACTTCTGCCACACCCCCTGCATTTCAGATGCGGCCTTCGAGAAGTCGCCACCGTCGTAGGCGTCAATGACATCTTGCATCCGGTCGTGATGGCTGCAACCGATCACACACGACGCAACTGCGACGGCTACGACAAGACCTAAGCGAGATCGGACCGCCCGAATCATCGGTTCAGGGAACGACTGGAGCGACTGGCGTCGAACCCTGTGGCGCGCTCGGCCACCAACCTGGAACGAGGTACGTCGGCGGTTGGTTCGTGTTGATCGTTGTCGAGTTCTGCATGTCAAGCACAACGCGTGAGTTGCGGATGAACTCGGCCGTCGCGCGAATGACGTCAACATCTGCGTCGGTCAACTGCTGTTGCTGCGTGAGATTCTGCAAGAACTGCAACTGTGTTCTCCAGCGCACGAGTCCCTCGTCGGTGAGTTGCAACGCGACTGTGAGATTCATGCCGGGCTGAATGTTGATAGTGCGCGACCAGGGACGAAAGCCCTCGCATGAAATCGTCACCTTGTGCAAACCGGGGTAGGCGCTCAGTTGTTCTGGGGCATTCCCAACAACAATGCCGTCGACTTCAACCGCGGCATTGGTCGGAAGCAAGTTCCAGTGCACACCGCTGACGATGTAGCGCCCCGTTGCGGGATCGGTCACAACGCCTGGGATCGACATGTCCTGCATAGTGCACAGAACGCGAAATGCGGCCTTTTCTGGAAGCGCCGCGCTGCCTGCGAGTGTCGACTCACTGCAACGCTTCGCAATGCTGTCACCAACCGATTGCGCACACCGGCGGATGACGACATCGATGAGATCGCGCTTCTGTTGCAGTGTTGGTGACTCGCGAATCTTCTCAGTCGCGGTGACCGAATCGCTCGTGATCACTTGTCCCTCGGCACGACCGAGCAACCGATAGGTCACATCAAGTTGCGCAGAACGAATGCTCGTGGTCGCTCCGTAAGCTTCTGAATCGATGCGATCATTGATGTACGCCGTGATCGACGCGATCATGATGTAGTCAACGCCCATCTGCTGTGCGAGGCGAAGCGCACTTGTTTCATCGCTGAGAAGGCGGTCCAAATCTTTCTGCGGGTCAACCGCTGTGCCCGCGTTCGCCCCTGCCGCGGCGAAGCGCGCAACAGCGTTGAGCGTGTCTTCACGGCTGACTGTCGTGAAACAGAGTCGATCGACTTCGGCGGCGATGTAATCCTCGAGCACCATGACTTTTTCGGGCGCGACATCTGCTGCGCGATTCTTCACAAAGATGGCTGCCGTGTATCGCTTGCTGCCCGCAGAGACAGGCGTCAGTGGATTTGTCGGTGCGGTGGTCGCGCCGGACGCTGCAGTTGGGGTGGCGTTGGGTTCTGCAGTGGGCTGCGAGTTCGCTGTCGGCGTTGACATCGCTGCGGTTGCCGCAGGGCAACTCGTCGCGGGCGACCGCCGCACGATGCATCCTGGGGCGACTCCGAAGTCGTCGCCGCAGAGTCCAGCGCGTGATGAGCGGGCGTCCGCCGATTGAATCTGAATCCATCCCACCGAGACTTCTTCGTTTCCAATCGACTCGCCAGTGTCTGGATCGACCAGCGCCTTCCCCTGCGCGAAAACCTGCCAAATCTGCCCCGCCGAAACGCCCGCCCCCGCGCCACGGCTGATCGTCGCAACGCGGTCGGTGAGCGCGAGAATCTTCGCGGGCATGAGGCGGTCGACGATGTCGCGGGCGACCTGCTCAGCAGTCGATCGTGCGATCGACAAGATCATCGCATCGGTGAAGCGTCCACCTTGCACAGTTGTGTTGGTTGGATCATTGATGATCTGCTGGTCGTCCAACTGCGAGTTCACACTCTCAACAAGTCTGCCTGTCGTGGTCTCATAGACCTTCGTTACGAGTGCCAACTTCACGATGCGCCGCGTCATCTTCTGACCGAGTCCTTCGAAGTGCGCCGTCTCGATGTAATCCTGAAAGTCCGCAATCTGTGGAATGATCAACCACCGAATACCGCGCAGCGAAAAACTCTTCGCGGCTTGTGGATCCATCGTGTCGACATTTCCGCTCATCGTGAAATCTTGTTCGCGCAAGAGCTGCGGCCAATCGTTGCGCGCGATCACATCGAACTTCGCGGTCGCGCCAACTGCGGCCGTCAACTGTCCATCGATCGACTCTTTGATCCGCCCGAGTTCGAGCACTTGATCTGGGCCGCGCGTTGCGATCGTTTGGACGAGTGCGGGAATCACCTCAACACTGCCGATGCCGACAGCGATGCGCCCAGCACCTGTCGGCGGCGGCGCTTGAGTGACCGATTGCGATGCGAGTGCGAGTACGGTGATCAGTGAAGTGAGCATGGTTGTTTTTCCCGAAGGTGGGGAGCGAGAGCCGACGCTCCCGCCCCCCCCACATTCTAGGTTGCAACCAGTGAAGTCAAGTCATTCGCGCCTGCGCGAACCGGCCGCGGCGGTGACGAGTCCTGCAGCTCCAAGCACGGCAACCGCTGGAGCCGGCACCGCAACCCCTTCAACCCGCACGAGGTCGAACCGCAGCGTTCCGGCCCCTGAGTAGTTCGCTGTTGCGCCCGTAGCGGTGTAGGCACTCGTGCCTGGGGCGAACACGCTCACCACTCGCACTGCGAACTTTGCGTTGTCCGCAACGCCTGCAATCTTGCTGAGATCACACCGCCGCTGCGCCTGCCAGACATCCGCACCAAGAGTTGCTTCAAAGATTCCATCTTCGCTCAATCCTGCGGACGTGAATGTCGAGCCGTCGACGGAGTATTGCAATTGCGTGAAGCGACTCGATGATCCCGAATGCCGCTCGTACCACGTCACCACCACGGACTCCTGCCCTGCAGTCGATGTGGCGAAGTTGCATCCGCGCTCGCCGCTTCCAGTGCCTTGCGCCGCGAAGGCCGCGAGGTTCCATCCCTTGTTTTCTGCTGGCACTGTCGCACTATCGTCGGCCGCCGCCCCTGCCGAGAATGTCGACGAGACGCCACCAATCGTCGATGCGAACCCTGTGCCAGTTGCGGTTTCACTCGTTCCCTTTGGACCGTTGAAGGTCCATCCACAGAAGACGATTGCTGCTTGCGCGCTACTTGCAACTGCGAAGGTCGCCATCACCACGCCAATCACGATTTGCCCTGCTCTCATGTTTGATGCTCGCTTTCATGGCGCACGACAATGCAACACGAGTACGGCGCCCACGCACGCTTCTGGATGACGCATCCAGCATTGCGCGGCGAACCTATGAGCCCGCCACGTGGCCTCTCGCAAACCTGCCCCTTTTTCTTTTGTCGAGTTCTGTCGCCACCGACAGTGTGTCAGCGTGCAGCGGATGGCGCTGCGGCACTGCGCGCAGCGAGTGTGCGCTTCGACCACTTCATCACAGCGAACATGATCACGATGATTGATGCTGTCACGGCGAGCGCGATGATTCCCGCGATGATCGGCAGCACGAAGGCGAGCGCCGCGAGTGCGAAACTTGAGATCGTCTCGACAATCGAGAAGATCGGATTCAGTAGTCCGCCGCTCACGGCTGTCGAACCTGCGCGAATCGTGCCAGCAGCGACGTGCACGCCCGTTGCGACGCCGCCTCCAACGACTGCAGCAAGCGACCATGTCACCCACGGTGGAACCGCTGTTGTGTCCATTCCAGATGCGGCTGCGAGTTGCGTCGCCATCACGAGCGTTCCTGCGACCGCGGCAACGGGTGTGCCCGCGACATCAAGCATGTGGTCGACCCACGGAATCAGCATCCCCAAGACTTCGGCGATACACGCGACGCAGAAACAGACCACCGCGGGCAGAGTCCCGATCCATGCAAGCGATTCGCTAGGAGCGAGCCATCCGAAATGCACCGCAATCGAAAGCAGCGCGAGTGGAGCGAAAATGCGCATGCCGCACGCCGCGCTCAGCGCGAATCCGACGATTCCTGCGGTGGAGTAACTGAGTGCTTCTTCCATATGTTGCCTCGAATGTTGTCTCGAATGTTGTCTCGAAAACTATCTCGCTTGATCTGGGACGGGTGCTTGATCTGGCTTCGGCTCTGGCTTCGGCTCGGGCTTGCTCGGCCGCTCATACAACCCGACAAGCGTCGCGGTCGACAGCACGTGGCCTTTGATGGCCTTCTTGAACTGCTTGGCCGTCGCTGCTGGTTTGAGTTCGATCGGCGCGTCGAGCGCATAGACCGTGAACGTGTAGTGGTGCTGCCCACTCCCTCGGCCCGGAGCCGAACCCCAATAACCAGGGCGCTCCTTGCCCCATGATGTGACTCCTTGCATCGCGCCTTGCGGATCTTTCACTTCGAGATCTTGCGGGACCGCAGCTGGCAGAGACGATGTACTCGCGGGAATGTTCCAAATGATCCAGTGCACGAATCCCCCTGCTTGTGGATCGTCCATCATGATCGCGAAGGTGACCGTTGCCTTCGGGGCGTCGGCCCATGCGAGTGGCGGTGAAGTGCCCGCACCATCGGCAGTGCATTCGGTCGGAAGCGCCGCGTTGTTTTCAAAGAGTGTGCTCGTGAGCGCGAATTGTTTTTCTGTCGCGGCGGGCGGCGCAACGGGCGCGGGCGTTTGTGCAGAGGCAACCGACGCGGCGAACGCAAGCGTGACAAAGAGTGTTTTTCGCATCGTCGAAATCGTATCCGCGCGCACGCACAGTGCGCCTGTCAATCTGCTGATTGCGTAGCCTCAGCGAATGAGCACGACTCCGCCAGTACGCGCAGGATGCACCGCGGCCATGGTGATGCTGCTCGGCGGCGACCAGATCGCAGTCACTCCCGCGGGGCGCGCGCTTGTCGCGGCACTCGACCTTTCGTCGGGCAGCGACCTTGCACGCATTGCACTGCGCGATTCACCCGCGGCGGCGCAGCGAATTCGCCTGCGCAAAGCCTGTATTCGCGCCTGGATGAGCGAGTTCGCCCAGTGCGATCCTGACATCACGCTGCAACTCATTGTTCTTGGCGCAGGACTTGCCCCACTCGCACTCGATTGGTGTTCGGTGCACCCGCACTGCCACGCGATCGAACTCGACTACGAACAAGTCGACGCGAAGCGAGCGTTGATCGCGCGGTGCGCTGCGCCAGAAGTTGCCACGCGCATCGCGTGTGCGTCGTGCGACCTGCGAGCGATCGACGCGACGCGCGATGTGCTCTGCGCGAATGGATGGCGCCCCCAACAACCAGCGGTCTGGGTGCTCGAAGGACTCTCCTACTACATCTCGAGCGATGAACTTGCCGCACTCATCCGCCTCGCGCTCTCTGAATCTCGCGCATCGCGTGTCATCGTCGAGTTCAGCGGATCCCGCGATGACCTCACCCCCGACGCTCGCGCGCAAACCGAGCGTTACCACCAGTTCATCGCAACCCACATCGGCGCGCGCGACCTTGAGGTCACTGACATCGACCTTGTTGCACGCAACGCGAACGCGCAGATCGAACGACTCGTTGATCCATCCATGATTGAAGAGGCGCTCGGATTTCCCCGCTTCTTTCACACCGCAAGTGAAAGCTCGATGCGAGTCGCGGTGCTCGGTCCACGATCATGACTACGCGCGAACTGCCTGCATTGCTGCACGAGAGACTTGAGGCGATTCTCCCCGCCGAGTCGTTCGCTTTGCTCACAGATCGCAGCGACTCAGCACCTGACTCGCCTGCACAGCCAACATCGCTTCGGCTCAATCCGCTGCGCGCTTCGCCCGAATTGACGCGCGATGCCTTGCGCGCCGCGGGAATCGAGCTCAATCGAGTTGGATGGTTTGACCTCGCATTCACAACGCTTGCAACGGTCCGCGCGCTGCAAGCACTCCCTCAGCACGCTGCAGGAGACTTTCACGTGCAATCGCTTTCGAGCATGATTCCGGCGCTCGTGCTCGATGCGCAACCAGGCGAGGCCGTGCTCGATCTCTGTGCCGCCCCCGGAAGTAAGACCTCGCAGATCGCCGCGATGATGGGCAACCGCGGGCAACTCATCGCAATCGATTCGAGTCGCCCACGCTTCTATCGGTTGCGCGAAGTCATGCGCGTCTTGGGTGCGCAAGCCGACTGCATGTGCGCGCACGGCGAACGGTGGGGGCGCGGGCATCCAGCGCAATTCGACCGCGTGCTCGTTGATGTTCCATGTAGCGGCGAGGGGCGCATTCACGTCGGCGATGGCGCTGCGCTCGACGACTGGTCACTGGGAAAGGTGCGACGGCTTGCGTCGCTTCAAAAGTCGTTGATGCACTCGGCGATTGATGCGCTGCGTCCAGGCGGAACGCTCGTCTATTCGACCTGCACATTCGCACCCGAAGAAAACGAACTCGTCTTGCAACGCGCACTCGATCGGTACAAGGATCGCATCGAAATCATTCCGATCACTCATGCGCTGCCCCCGACTTGCCCTGCGCTGACCCACTGGGCGGGGCACGACCTTCATCCGTCGATCGCCCACGCGCGCCGCGTTCTTCCACCCCTCGAAGGATTCTTCGTCGCCGCCCTCAAGAAACGCGCCGCGCTTGCGTGAGCCGCGACGCTCAACTCCGTCTGCGCTTGCGTGAGCTGCGGTCCAAGTTCGCCCGCGGCGAGTTTGCAAGCCGAGCAAGTCTGCGCAGCTCGGCGCAGCATGTTTGAGTCCGCGGGCAATTTGGACCGCAGCACTCAGTTCCGTCTGCAGCACTCAGTTCCGTTCGCCGCACTCACTTCCGTCGGCGCTTGCGTCCGCCGCAGCACTCACTTCCGTCTCACCGACTCGCTTCGATCGGCGCCTCGATAAACACATCCACAATCTGCCCCGGCATCAACTTCGTTGTGTGTGGGTTGTCAAGCTCGTATTCAACCTCCATCACCCGCACATCAACACGCTCGGCAGAGTCGCCGCTCAAGAGGCGCTTTGGAATGATCAACGGAGTCTCGCGCAAAAATCGCAGCGCAAACTCGCTGCGGGATCCCCCGCGCGCGCTCGCGACCGCCTTTGATCCTGGGCGAAAGCGCCACGCATCGACCTCATCGATCTGCACGCGCACATGCAGCGGGTCAAGCGCACCAACGGCGACGACCTGTTGCACAGATCCAGGAACGACATGCTCTCCCGGATCGATATCGACATACAACACAGTGCCAGCGATCGTTGACTTCACAGCTTCGCGGTCGAGTTGCGTCTCTGCGCGCAGCACTTCGGCCTGCGCGACAGCAACTTCGGCGGCGGCGACGGCGAGATCTTCAGGCCACGCCCCCTGCTTCACCTCGTCCCGATGTGCGCGCGCGCGATCGAGGGCTGCCTGCGCCGCGGCAACTTCGAATGTGAGTCGCGGCGCTTCATTGCGGCTTGTCGATGTGTTTGCGCCGAGTTCTTCGAGTCGCGCAAGGCGGCCTGTGGCATCGACCACCTGTGCCTGCGCAGCAACGACGTCCGCTTCAGCCTCACGCAAAGTTGTCTCGCGCGGAAGCGCCTTGACTGCCGCAAGTTTCGCCGACGACACAGCCAATCGCGCCCGAGCAGCGGCGAGTTCGGCGCGCGTTTGCCGTCCATCAAGCCGAAAGAGCAACTGCCCGATGGTGACACTTTGCCCCTCGAGAACAGCAACTTCTTCGACGACTCCCGCGAGGGCGGTTCCGACGCTGACGATGTCGCTTGAAGGAAGCACGGTGCCGATGCCAGCAATGCGCTCATCGAAAGGACTGTGCGGCGGGTCTGCGGCGGTCGACGCCACGGGCACGCGCGGCTCCTGCGAACGAACGGTGTAGACCGCAAGCCCGATGCCGATGAGAGCGACGGATGGAATCAAGAGATACCGCACTGGAATGAGTGCGCGCATTTTTGCTGATGGTCTAAACATGGAAAGTCCGCTCTCGTGGGGTTTCGATTCGGTCGACTCGCCCATCATCCATGTGAACGATGCGGTCGGCGAGATGGTAGATGCGATCATCATGCGAGACGACGATCACGGCGCGGTCGGGCGCACGCCCTGCAGCGGCGACGAGTTCCATCACGCGGTGTCCAGTTGCGCCGTCGAGTGCGCTGGTCGGTTCATCGCAGACCAGAATGCGCGGCGAGTTGATGAGCGCGCGCGCGATCGCGACGCGCTGTTGCTGTCCGCCTGAAAGGCGTGATGGGCTTGACCGTTGCCGTCCGCCGAGCCCGACGCGCTCGAGCATCTCCGCGCCGCGCTCGACCGCCTCACTGCGTTTCGCACCCTGCAAAATCAGCGGGATTGCAACATTTTCTGCGATCGAGAGCGTCGGTATGAGATTGAACTGTTGAAAGATGAACCCGACGTTGCGCAGTCGCCACGCCGTGCGCGCTTCTGCGCTCAGCAACTGCGGATCTTGCCCGAAAACTTCGAGCACACCACCATTGCGAGCGAGGAGCCCTGCGATGATTGAAATGAACGATGTCTTGCCACATCCTGAGGGTCCAACCAACATCACAATCTCGCCGCAATGCACTTCGAGATCGGCCGAGCGCAGTGCGACCACTTGCGTATCGCCAGTGATGTAGACCTTCTCGACTCCGCGTGCGCGCACTGCGCATGTTGATGGTTCGCTCGTGGGAGTGCTCATCTGGATGATCTCGTTCAACCTTGAAACACGTCGGCCGGATCAAGTCGCAGCACTTTCCACATGCCTAGCGCGGCGCTCGCTGTGCAAATGAGCGAGACCGCAAACGCCGCGATCAGCGGGATCTGCCAGACCATCCGAAATGCGAGGCGTTCACCAGGAATTGTCAATCCGAAACCGCTCGTCAAACCGATGCCGATGCCAAATCCGAGCACCGCAATCGTCAACGCTTGCAGCGAAACCATCCCAAGTAAGACTCTGCGCGAGGCGCCCATTGCCTTCATGGCGCCGAAGTACTTCAGATTGTCGAGTACGAAGTTGTAGAACATTTGTCCCGCGACTGCGACACCCACGAAGAATCCAAGCACGATCGCTGTACCGAAATTGATTGGAATGCCAGTCTCTCGCATCCAGTACGAAAGCGTTTTCTCGACGAACTGCTCGGACGAGTAGGCGCTCAGCCCCGTCTGCTCTTCAACCGCAGCACGAACCGTCGCGAGATCGACGCCAGGAGAGAGCTTCGCCAAAATCATGGTCACCATCCGCCGTTCGCGCGGTGCATACTGCGATGCGCGGTTGTAGGTCGTATAAATGACTGGCTGGCTCTGAAATGTTTGCGTTGCCTTGCAGATTCCGACGACCTCTGCACGGCGATCATTGAGTTCGAGCGTGTCGCCAATTCGAAGTGGACGCGGCGCCCCTCCCTCGGGGGGATTCTCCATCTTGAATTCGCGGCGTGTCGCACGCTCATCAACGATGATCGCATCGGGCTTGCGGAGGTCACTCACCGATCCCGCGACCATGAACGGCGGAGCTGCGATCAGACTGGCGTCGTCGATCCCGATGATCTGCGACATTTGGCGCTTGCCATCGGGAAGATTGACGATGAGCAACCCCTTGTAGAGCGGCACGGCCCATTCGATTCCGGTGATCCCCTGCACCCGCTGAACCGAAGTCGAACGCAAGGGCTTGTTGTCATCGAGGAATCGCTGTGCTGGGTCGACAATCCAGAGGTCTGGCTCTTGTGTGTCAGTAATAAAGCCGAATGTCCGCGACATGAGCCCTACGAAGATCGATGCCTGCTGCGAGATCAAGAGGGTCGAGAATGCCAGGCCCAGGAGCATTCCGTAAAAACGGGCAGAATCTCCGAACAACATCTTCAGGGCGAACGTGTACATACGCGCGCGAGACTCTAGCCGAAGCGAAATCCATCCCCGCCAATTCCATCCCCCACGAGTCCCAGAGTCATCCCGACCGGCGAATCGCGTATGACACAACGCATTCCGAGCCATCCATGCGCGCAGAAGACCTCTTCAACATTCTCGTCCGCCAGCACTCCGAGATGCTCACCGCGTACATCTACTCGGTGGCGTTCGACCACTCGACGGTCGATGATGTCTTTCAAGAGACCATCATCACCGCGTGGAAACGCCTCGACGATTTTGACCACCAACGACCATTCGGCCCGTGGCTGCGCGGGATCGCCCGAAACCACATCCTCAGCACCGCGCGCGGAAAACGCCGCTACCGCACGCACATTGATGAACTGCAGCAGATTCGCATTGACGAGCAATACGACCGAATCGACCGCTCGCAGGGCGATACGTTCGGCGACCGTTCGGCGGCACTGCTTGAGTGCCTCGAACGATTGCACCCAGATTCTCACGCGGCAGTCGATCTCGTGTACCTGCGCGGGCTCGAGTCGACCACAGCGGCCCGCTCAGTGGGTGCCACGGACGAGACCTTCCGAAAGCGCCTTTATCGTGCTCGGCTCTTGCTCGCCGAGTGCCTCAAGCTGAAGCTGGTATTCAAGAACTCGGATGGACTACCCGCATGACAACTTTCGAGTTTCCAGAGGGTGAGGATCGATTTGGGCAGGATGATCCCGCTCGTCCATCGCACGGTTCGAGCGGCGACTTGACTCCGACCGAAGTTGCCGACGCGATGGCAGTGCACGGGCTGCTCGCCATTCGCCAACCCAACGAGAGCGCTCGGATTGAGGCCCGCATCGAGCGAGCGAGCGCAACAATTCGTCGGATGAATAGCGCCCGGCGGCACGACTGGCGCAAGCGCCTCGCATGGGTAGGAGGCTCGGCTGGAATCGCTGCGGCGATCTTGATCGCCTTGTTTGCCGTTCCAGAAGGGTCAGATTCGAGCGCCTATGCGGCCCTCGAGTCGATTCGTGGCAGCGCCCGCCAGGGTGGGCGCTCGTACCGTGTGCGCTTTGAGATGGATTCCCCTGGCGATCCCAGTCCGGCCATCGCGCCAAGGGAGACTGACCGAGTCATCCGTAAGCCAATGTCGTCCGCGGAGTTATCACTTGGATCAGAAGGTCGCTGGACGATCGTGGTCGCGCCTTCCAATCTGCCAAGAGCGCGCGGGGCATTTGGCTTTGACGGGCAGCGTTACTGGGCCGTGGCCTTCGACGGCACGATTCGATCTGCAGCAACGACCAAAGAACTTCGCGTCCCGCCATTTATCGCGGTCCTTGAGAATGGCAGCGTCGACGGGGAAGAAGACATCGACTTGCTCACTCTCGACTCAATGCTCGCAAAGCTCGACAAGGGGTACAAGGTCTCGTTCGACCCAGAAGGAGATCGCCTCGACCGCGAAGGTCGAGCCGTGACGGTCGTGACGGCTGAGCGCAAGGGAACACGTGATGTGCGCGCCCCACAAATGGTGCGAATTGTCGCTGATTCAAGCACATTTGAGGTCTTGAAGGCCAATTGGCAGTGGACCGAACTCCCTCCACAACCGAGCGGGCACGGTGTGTCACCTGCGAAGCCTCGAATCAAGCGGATTTTTCTCGAACTCACCGACGCGCCACCACGCGATGATGGCTGGTTCAGCCCAGACCTTCATGCCTCGCGGCTAGCCGATATGCCTCGCCCGATGGGCCCACCTCGCCCGGGTGCGGTAGGGAACGCGAGATAATCGCAAATCGCGCAGTTTTTTGCGCCGCCACAGCCATTTGTGCGATTCCGCAATGTTTGAGTCTTACTCTCGCGCCTTGATCGCCGCCAACAAGCGCGCCCAACTCCTGAGTTTTTCGCAAAATGTCGTAGTGATCTTTTGCATCGAACGAATCTTGAGTTAGATTGGAGTGTTCCCGTTCGTATGTGCGGGCGTGACACGGGCCCTCGATAGAGGTCCACCCGCTTATGAGAAACTAACCAGGCCCA
>CAYHFW010000044.1:0-15689 GCA_964355975.1 uncultured Singulisphaera sp. | reverse complement strand
TCGCTCGCGATGGACAGTGAGCACCTTTATGTTGGCGATCGCAAGCAGAAGCAGATCATTCGCTTCAAGCTCGAGAATGGCGAACCCGACAAGGAGCCATTCGCCAAAGAACTTCCTGATGCGCCAGAATTCATGGTGCCCGCTTCGTCCCTACCGATCACCCCAGCGGCAAAGGATGGTCGATGAACTATCGACTCTTCACACTCGTCATCACCCTGATCGCCTACGCACCGTGCGCTCACGCACAGAGTGACGCGAAGCCTGCACCCGCTGCTTCCGCGCGCCTCGAGCCATCCAAAGCACAGACGATGTCGTGGGATGTCAATGGCGTGAAACGCGAGGCGATTGTTTATGTTCCAGAAGATGCAACGACGACCCCCGCTCCGCTGGTCTTCGCATTTCATGGGCACGGCGGATCGAGCGGTCAATTCGCCCGCAGCAGCGAGTTTCAAACTGCGTGGCCCCAAGCGATAGTCGTCTATCCACAGGGATTGCCCACCGCTGGAATGACCGACCCGCAAGGCAAGAAGGCGGGATGGCAAAAGGGCCCCGGCGCAGAAGGCGATCGAGATTTGAAGTTCTTCGACGCGATGCTTGCTGGACTCAAGAATCAATTCAAGATCGACGAACGACGCATCTACTCAACTGGTCACTCGAATGGCGGCGCATTCACGTACCTGCTTTGGGGGCAGCGTGGAAGCATTTTCGCAGCGCTTGGCCCCTCGGCGGCTGGAGCGGCTTCATCTCGCGACGCCACGTTCGTCGCGCGACCACTCATTCACATCGCAGGCGAGAGCGACACGGTCGTGCCGATCGCATGGCAGCAACGCACACTGACCGCAGCGCGCTCGATCAACGGCTGCGACAGCGAGGGATCGCCCTGGGCGAAGTACTGCACGCAGTATCTGTCCAAGTCTGGAACGCCGGTCGTTGTCTGCTTGCAACCAGGCGGGCACAAGTACTACGAACAGGCGACTGAATTGATCGTGCGTTTTTTCAAAGATCACGCACTGCCAGAGAGCAAGGGCACCAACAAGCCCGCCGACCCAGCCGCGGCGCCCGTTCGGCCGGCAGCTCCAGCAGCTCCTGCACCTGCTCCGAAGCCAGATTCACGCTGAGCGATCGACGCGCAGATCGCACGCGCGCGTCGCGCTCGCATGGGCGACGAGGTAGGCACGGTGCGGAGTGCGATCGGCAAAGTCTTCGGGCAGCGTGTATTTGCTGATGTCGCGAATCACCGCACCCGGCGGCAACAGTTCGGGCGACGGCGAAAATCCCCGTGAATTCGTGCTAAACCAGATCTGACCCTGCGGGCTCAACCACGGCAGCGTCATCGCGAGCAACTGCGGCCAATCGCGGTCGACCGAAAAACTGTTCACCGCCATCCGCTTCGAATTCGAAAACGTCGGCGGATCGAGCACGATGATGTCAAACGCATCTCCCGCGCGCGGACCCGCTTCGAGCATCTGCAGACAGTCCGCTTGTACGAATTCATGCGCGGCGCCATCGAATCCATTCAACTTCATGTTGCGACGCGACCACTCTTGATAGGTGTTGCTCATGTCGACGGTCACCGTCGATGCAGCGCCACCCGCTGCGGCATACACAGTGAATGCTCCGGTGTAGGCGAACAAGTTCAGCACACGCTTTCCCTTCGAACGCTCGCGCACCATCGCGCGGGTCGTGCGGTGATCGAGAAAGAGTCCTGTGTCGAGAAAGTCCGACAGGTTGACCTCAAATTTGAGCCCCTGCTCATCGACCGTTCGAATCACCTCGGTCTCGCTGACGCGCTCGTACTGCGCGAGGCCACGCTGGCGCTGTCGACTCTTCACAAAGAGATGGCTCGGCTCGATCTTGAGCGCTCGAAAAATGTGCTCGAGACTCAATTGATGGAACGCCGCCTCAGCCTCGGGGGTGTCATCCCGAGTGCGGGGGTGAAACCAGACGACCACATCCCCGTCGTACCAATCGATGACTAGCGGAAACTCGGGAATATCCCGCTCGTACAGCCGAAAACATGGGGCGTTGGTGCGCCGAGCCCACTTCTGTAAATGACGCATTCTTTTTTCAAGACGATTGTCGAGCATTTGTCCAATAATTCCGTGGCGCGCAGAGAGCCCTCAAAGTATCGGTAATCGCTATACTCCCGACCTCAATTTCGCAACCCATAAAAGGATTCCAAACACATGTCTCGACTCGTGCTTGCGCTGTTCTCTCTCTGTCTGCTAACTCCCGCCGCCTTCGCCGGTGAGGCTGACCTCAAGGTCCCCTCGCTCGATGGCGTTGCATTCGACATTTTCGGCATGAGTCTCACAGGACCATCGATCATGTACTTCGGATTGGTCGTGTGCGTCTTGGCGACCCTCTTCGGCTTGCTGCAGTACAAGCAAACGAAGGCACTTCCTGTGCATCCGTCGATGCAGAATGTCTCGAACATCATTTGGGAGACCTGCAAGAGCTACCTCTGGCAACAGGGGCGCTTTCTCGTCTGGCTCTGGCTGCTGATCGCTGCCTGCATCGTCTACTACTTCGGATTCCTCGAGCACAAGTCTGCATCGAGCGTTGCGCTCATCTTGGCGGCAAGCGTGCTTGGAATCTTGGGTTCATACGGCGTCGCTTGGTTCGGCATCCGCATCAACACCACTGCAAATAGCCGCGCTGCATTCGCAAGTCTTCGTGGCGCTGCACTGCCAGTGCTCGGAATTCCGCTCAAGAGCGGCATGAGCGTCGGACTCTTGCTCGTCTCAGTCGAGCTCTTCTTCATGATCTGCATCCTTGTGTTCCTGCCGAAGGAACTCGTTGGACCATGCTTCATCGGATTCGCCATCGGCGAGAGCCTCGGCGCGAGCGCCCTGCGCATCTGCGGTGGAATCTTCACCAAGATCGCTGACATCGGCGCCGATCTCATGAAGATCGTCTTCAAACTTCCAGAAGATGATCCGAAGAATCCAGGCGTTATCGCAGACTGCACGGGCGACAACGCAGGAGACTCTGTCGGACCAACCGCTGACGGATTCGAAACCTACGGCGTCACTGGCGTCGCACTCATCGCATTCTTGGCCTACTCGATGGGCGAGTCGAATCCAAGTCTCTGCGCGACACTCATCGTCTGGCTCTTCACGATGCGCATCCTCATGGTCATCACGAGCTTCGTCTCGTATCTGATCAATGAGGTCATTTCGAAGGCGAAATTCGGCAACAAGGCTGAATTCGACGAAGAAGCACCACTCACCTCGCTTGTCTGGATCACCTCGATCATCTCGATCGTTGTCACCTTTGTGGCGAGTTACCTGTTGCTCGGCGGTCTCAAGCTTCAGTCGGTGGATATCTCGACGCTCACCACTGCAGCGCCAGTTGCAGCCGGAACACTCGTCGATCAAACAACGACGATTGTCGAGGCCGAGTCAGTGCTGCCAGACCTCTGGTGGATTCTCTCTGTGATCATTTCGCTTGGAACGATCGCAGGGGCTCTGATTCCAGAGTTCACCAAGGCCTTCACGAGCACCAACTCGCGACACGTCAAAGAAGTCGTCAACGCCAGCAAGCAAGGTGGAGCAAGCCTCTGCATCCTTTCTGGTTTGGTCGCAGGAAACTTCTCAGCGTTCTGGAAGGGTCTCGTCATCCTCTCATTGATGGGTCTTGGATGGTGGTGCTCGACTGGCGACGACATGATTCGAATCATGCCAGCCGTCTATCCATTCGCTGCGCCGATCTTCGCATTCGGACTCATCGCCTTCGGATTCCTCGGCATGGGACCTGTCACGATCGCTGTCGACTCGTTCGGACCAGTCACCGACAACGCCCAAAGCGTCTACGAACTGAGCCAGATCGAGAAGATTCCAAACATCAAGGAAGAGATCAAGAGCAAGTTCGGATTCACTCCTGACTTCACCAACGCCAAGCACTTGCTTGAAAAGGGTGACGGAGCCGGCAACACATTCAAGGCGACTGCAAAGCCTGTGCTCATCGGTACGGCAGTCGTCGGCGCAACCACAATGGTCTTCGGCATCATCCTCGCCCTCATCGGCGTCGAAGCCTCGAACATTCTCGGTGGCGTGGTGAACACTGCTGATCCTGCCTACGCCGTCGCGCTTGCGCAAGCAGTGCAAACGGTCGTCGGCAAGCTCTCCGTTGTGCAGCCAGCGATCTTGCTCGGTCTTCTGATGGGTGGATCGGTCATCTACTGGTTCACCGGAGCCAGCACACAGGCCGTCGTCACAGGTGCTTACGGCGCGGTCGTCTACATCAAGAACAACATCAATCTTGAGAAGGCGACTGCCAGCGTTGAAGACTCGAAAGAAGTCGTTCGTATCTGCACGGTCTACGCGCAGAAGGGAATGATCAACATCTTTATCGTGGTCTTCTGCCTCTCGCTCGCACTTCCGTTCTTCGACCCATTCTTCTTCATCGGCTACCTGATCGCCATCGCATTCTTCGGCTTGTTTCAAGCGATTTTCATGGCAAATGCAGGTGGTGCATGGGATAACGCGAAGAAGATCGTCGAAGTCGACATGCGCGCAAAGGGAACTGAACTGCACGCGGCGACAGTCGTTGGAGACACCGTTGGCGATCCATTCAAGGACACAAGTTCGGTGAGCTTGAACCCAGTGATCAAGTTCACGACACTCTTTGGATTGCTTGCTGTCGAAATCGCAGTGACGATGGAGAATCAGACTGCCAAGACAGCGATCGGAGCGATCTTCACGCTGATTGCACTGATCTTCGTCTATCGCTCGTTCTACTCGATGCGCATTCCTTCAGACGCGAAGGCGTAAGTTCGACTGCCAAGAGTCACCCCGCTCGAAACAACGCCGTATCATCGCAAACGATGATGCGGCGTTTTCTTTTGCCCACCCTGCGAACGCTCGCAGTGCTCTTGGCACTCTGCTTTTCATGTGCGTCGATTGCGGCAGACCAGTCCCCTGCTGACGCCGCCCCGAATGCCACAAGCGCCGTTGCGACTGCTCCCGAAATGCCGCAATGGCTCGTCGATGGCATCGAACAGTACGGCGCGATTTCACTCTTCTTTGCGTTCATCGTTTCTGGCGTCGGACTGCATCTCTCTGAAGATCTGATTCTGATTCCAGCGGGATGGCTCGCAGCGCACGACTTTGCGATGTTCGCCAAGTTTTGGTTGTGGGCGTATCTGGGAATCGTTTCGGGCGATGCGCTCTGGTTCTTCATGTGTTCGATCTTTGGAACGCGCTTCTTGCACTCGCGCTGGTTCAAGCGCGTGCTGCATCCGCGGCGGCTGCTTGAGGTGAAACATCAAATCGACGCGCGCGGAGTGCTCGTTTTGATCGCGGCGCGGTTCATTCCTGGAACGCGCACGCCAGTGATCACGATGTGTGGGCTCTTGCACATGGCGTGGTGGAAGTTTCTCGTCGTTGAACTTTCCTGCGTGGTGGTTACGGTGCCGCTGCAAATGCTCGTTGGAGTGATGGGAGCGCGTGCAGCACGTGAGGCTGGCGTGACCGACCTCACCCATCAGGCTCTGCTCGGACTCGCGTTCACGATCGGATTTGTGGTGCTGATGTACTTCGTGCACCTCTGGCTGAGCGCGCGAAAATCGAAAGCGCGCGCACCGCGAGCGCCCGCGCGTTGGCTCAAGCTCTATCAAGCGACCAAGCGTCTGCTGCCGCATCGACAAACGCGTTGATTTGCGCCACGTCGCGCGCGTGCGCAGCGTTTGTGCAACCGTTGCGCAGTGCGATTCTTGCCACTAGACTCGAACGTTCGGAGTTACTCGGGCGAGTACTCAAGTGGTCAACGAGGACAGACTGTAAATCTGTTGGCTTCGCCTTCGAAGGTTCGAATCCTTCCTCGCCCATTGATTGGTTTTTGCATCGAAATGCACGGTTTCGCATTGCGTTGCATTTGGTCGCATTTCTTGCGAACCAGTCGAGATTTCTAGATGGACGCTGAAGCACTCCTCGACGCTCAGCAGTTTCGACAGCCCGCTGTGGCACTCTGCGCGATTCCCTCTTGAAACGGTGAACCAGTGTCGTTTTTCGACACTAGGCCACCGTTTCAAGCAGTTGAGCGAAGTTCGCGGGGCAATTCAGCAGATTGCTGGCGCATACACCACCTGCTCCGAGAAGAGCCGCGCGCCGTTGTGAAATCCCCTGCCCTCACTCAAAGAGTTATGCGCTCATCGCGCGCCGGTCGGGCGACACGCGCCATACCCACCCCCCCCAATTCACCACAAAAAAGCATTTTCTGTGGATAACTGAAAAACAGATCTTCTCCTCTTGATATCTTGGTATGCTCCCACCAGAATCAATCGACCGTCCTTCGTACCGGAGCCAGAACATGCACGATGCGCACGAATCACACCGTCCGACCGATCGCAGAACCTTTCTTTCGCACATCGCAGCGGCCGCACTCGCGCCAGCAGCGATCGACCAAATGGTCGGCGGGCTGAAGTTCTTAAAACCCATATCTGTCTCGAATCCGCTCGAGAATTACCCCAATCGCGGATGGGAACGGGTCTACCGCGACCTCTATCGCAGCGACTCGCGATTCTCATTTCTCTGCGCGCCGAATGACACGCACAACTGTCTTCTGTGGGCGCACGTCAAGAACGGCGTCGTGACGCGCATCTCGCCGACCTATGGGTACGGCAAGGCAACCGATCTTCATGGAAACAAGGCGACGGCCAGGTGGGACCCCCGCTGCTGCCAAAAGGGACTCGCGCTCGTGCGGCGTTTTTACGGAGATCGCCGAATTCGCAAGCCGATGGCGCGTGCAGGATTTCGCAGTTGGATTCAAGCTGGTTGTCCACGCGACGCCAAGACTGGCGCAGTCGACGTCAAGTATCTCAACCGCGGCGCAGACTCGTGGATCGAAATCACGTGGGATGAGGCGTTCGACCTCTCTGCGAAGGCACTGCTCAACATCTCAACGTCGTACAACGGCGATGAGGGCAAGCAACGCCTACTCGCGCAGGGATTCGATCCGCTCATGGTCGATGCCACCAAGGGCGCAGGAATGCAAACGCTCAAATTCCGCGGTGGAATGCCAGCCCTGGGCATGACGCGCATCTTCGCGCAGTATCGCCTCGCCAACGCCATGGCGCTCGTCGATGACAAGGTGCGTGGGGTCGGCCCCGACGCGGCGATGGGCGCGCGCGGCTGGGACAACTACTCGTGGCACACAGATCTTCCGCCTGGGCATCCCATGGTCACGGGTCAACAGACCGTCGACTTTGATCTCTGCTGTGTCGAGCACGCGAATGTCGTGCTGGTCTGGGGAATGAACTGGATCACGACCAAGATGCCCGACTCGCACTGGATGACCGAGGCGCGACTCAAGGGAACAAAGGTTGTTGTCATTGCGACCGAATACAGCGCAACGATGAACAAGGCCGACAGCGGAGTCGTCGTGCGACCTGGCACGACACCCGCGCTTGCACTCGGCATGGCGCAAGTGATCTTGAAGGAAAAGCTCTACGACGAAGCGCATGTAAAGGCGACAACTGATCTGCCCTTCTTGATTCGTACAGACACCGGCACTGTGCTGCGCGCGCACGAGGTCTTCGCCAATCACAAGAATGCGAAACTCTCGAACAACATCACGATTCTCGCCAATGGCGAGAAGGCGCCACCCTACTTCGCGCAATCTGGGCCGATTGTGTCGGCAGAGCGGCGCGATGAGTGGGGCGACTTCATTGTCTGGGACACCACAAAGGGTGCGCCCGTTGTCGTCACCCGCGACCAGTGCGGCAACGCATTCGCAGCCGCCGGCATCAACCCAGCACTCGAAGGATCGTTCGAGGTCAAACTCGCCGACGGAAAGCGTGTGCGTTGCAGAACTGTGCTCGACGCAACACGCGAGATGCTCGATGGCTCGTACACCCCCGCCGATGTCGAGAAAATCACATGGGCACCAGTCTCATTCATCGAAGCGACAGCACGCACGATCGCTGCGAATCCAAGCAAGACGCTCTTCGCACTCGGCATGGGACCAAATCAATTTTTCAACAGTGATTTGAAAGACCGTGCCGTCTTCCTCGTTGCAGCGCTCACCCAGAATGTCGGCAAGATCGGCGGAAACGTCGGTTCGTACGCGGGCAACTACCGCGCCTCGTTCATGAGCGGCGTCACGCAGTGGACGATGGAAGATCCTTTCAATCCAGAACTCGATCCGACGAAGCCAGTGCAACGAAAGATGAAGTGGAAGGCCGAGAGCGTCCACTACTTCAACCACGGCGACACCATTCTGCGCGCAGGAAATGCAGTCTTGACAGGCAAGACGCACATTCCGACTCCAACGAAGTCGATCATGGTTTCGAACAGCAACTCGCTGATTGGCAACGCAAAGGGCCACTACGACACCGTCGTCAATGTCCTCAAGCGCGTCGAGTTTGTCGCAGTGAGCGATTGGTGGTGGACGGCGAGCTGCGAATATGCAGACATCGTCTTCCCCGTCGACAGTTGGGCCGAACTGAAATACCCCGACATGACGATCAGCGTCACGAACCCGTTCCTCTACACGTTCCCTGCGACGCCGCTGCCACGCATCCACGACACGCGCAGCGACCTCGAAGTTGCTGCGGGGGTCTCGCGCGCGCTCGGCAGACTCACCAACGATGATCGTCACGATCCATATTGGAAGTTCGTCGACCAAGAATATTGCGCGCGCCCCTACCTGCAGCGCATCATCGACATGTCGAACGCGACGCGCGGCTACCAGTTGGCCGATCTCGAAGCGAAAGCGCAGCAAGGAACGCCCGCGATCATCCTCACGCGCACCTATCCAAAGGTTGGCGGCTATGAGCAAGGCACCGAAGGAAAGCCCTGGTACACGCGCTCGGGTCGATTGGAGTTCTACCGCGATGAACCAGAGTTCATTGACGCTGGCGAGAACATGCTCGTGCATCGCGAGCCGATCGATTCGACCTTCTACGACCCCAATGTCATCATCGCGAAGCCCCACGAGTTGCTGCGTCCAAAGACTCCCAAGGACTACGGCTTCGACGCGCACGACGAGGCGGCCGACCTTCGACAGGCGCGCAATGTTGTTCTCACCGTTGACGAGATGCTCAAGACCGCGCATCCACTCATCAAGGATGGCTACAACCTCATCTTCCACACACCGAAGTATCGACACGGTGCACACACGACGCCCGTCGACACAGACATCATCGCAGTCTGGTTCGGCCCCTTCGGCGACATGCTGCGACGCGACAGGCGCACTCCGTATGTGAGTGAGATGTACGTCGACATCAATCCCATTGATGCGAAGAAACTCGGCGTAGAGGACGGCGACTATGTGTGGATCGACGCTGATCCGCACGATCGTCCCTTCCGCGGATGGCAGAAGAATCCAGAGTGGTACAAAGTTGCACGCCTGATGGCGCGGGCTCGGTACTACCCCGGCACTCCCACTGGCATCACGCGCATGTGGCACAACACCTATGGGGCGACCCACGGATCGGTGCGCGGCGCGCAGACGAATCCGACTGGTCTTGCGAAGAATCCTGACACTGCGTACCAGTCGCTCTTCCGCACCGGAAGCCAACAATCGTGCACGCGCGGATGGCTCAAGCCGACGTGGATGACTGACACGCTCAATGTCAAGACGCTCTTTGGCCAAGAGATGACCAAGGGCTTTGTTCCCGATGTGCACTGCCCCACAGGCGCACCGCGCGAGGCGATCGTCAAGATCACCAAGGCAGAAAACGGAGGCATCGACGGCGCACCGCTGTGGTTGCCAGCTCAGCTCGGACTGCGTCCCACCTACGAGAACGCGACGCTCAAGAAGTACATCGCCGGCGAATTCTTTACCCGCAACACCTGAAAGAACCCATGCCACAACGACCCAATTGGCAAATCAACCGTCCTATCGAATACCCATACGAGGCTCCACCTCCAAAGAGGCAGGTCGCGTACATCTTTGATGTCAACAAGTGCATCGCCTGCCAGACCTGCACGATCGCGTGCAAGACCGCATGGACAAGCGGCAAAGGTCAGGAGACGACCTTCTACAACAATGTCGAGTCGAAGCCATACGGCGGATATCCCCTCGCGTGGGATAGCCGGCTCATGAACGAGATCGGACCCGCTCGCTGGAAGGACAAGAGCCTCGTCAGCTTGACGATCTTTGAGACCGATGGTCCGAAGAATCCGCCGCATGGATGGCGACCAACCTTCGAGGATTACTCCTCTCCGAATCTCGGTGAAGATGATCTTTCAGCTCCGATCGAACGCGGCACTGAGATTGGGCCCACGCATCCGCAGTGGATGTTCTATCTCGCGCGCATTTGCAACCACTGTGACAATCCCGCATGTGTTGCGGCCTGCCCGCGCAAGGCGGTCTACAAGCGAGACGAGGATGGCATCGTGCTCGTCGATCAAGAACGGTGTCGCGGTTACCGCGAATGTGTGCGCGCGTGCCCGTACAAGAAAGTCTTCTTCAACACCATTGCGCGTGCGAGCGAGAAGTGCATCGGTTGCTACCCGCGCGTCGAGCAAGGCGAAGTTGCACTCTGCGTCGAAGGCTGCATCGGCAAGATTCGTATGCACGGATTCCGCACGACGCAAGGAGCGCCGCGCGAAGACAATCCGCTTGACTACATCATTCGCATCCGACAACTCGCGATGCCGCTGTATCCGCAATTCGGCACAGGCCCCAATGTCTTCTATGTGCCACCAGTGCACGTTCCAGATGGTTTTCTCGAGCAGGTCTTCGGGCCTGGCGTCGAAGCGGCGAAAGAGCTCTACCGCAACGTTCACGCACCTGAGAATCGACGGCTGCTCGCAGCACTTCTGCTCTTCGGCGCGAGCAATCGCATCATCGATCGCTTCGATGTCGAAGGCGACTTCGCGGTTGGATGGGACCTCAATGGAACCGAGGTCGCCAGAATTCCATTCACTGAACCGTTCTATGTCCGCCCGGCATTCGAGAGCAATCTCGGCGTGTACCGGCTCAACACCACCTGAGGCACTTCCGTGACAAATCAGAAGTACATCACTGCGCTCATCGCATCAAGCGCTCTCACCATCGGCATCGTTGTGTGGGGTGCATTCACGTTTGGCAGCCCACCGCGATCGTCGCACGCGGCAGAACCTGCGGGCCGCACCGAAACGGCACCGAGTACCGACCTCGCCGCGCTCTCGAAGCAGATCCAATCTCTCGACGCGCGCCTCGCGTCGATGGGCACGAATGCTGCTGGCGCCGCAACGGCTCCCGCGCTGCTCACCACGGTCCACACGCCCGCCGAGCCAACCGAAGGAGAGATCCTCGTGAAGTGGATCGACTCTGACATTCCGCTCGATCCTGCGAACACGACGTGGGCATCCGCGCCATTGACGACGGTTGCTCTTCAGCCGCAGAACCAAGCTGTGCCAATGATCGAGAAGGCAACGATCACGCAAGTGCGCGTGCAGGCAATCACCAATGGACGCCAGATCGGATGGCGTGTTTCATGGCCCGACCCTGAACCCAATCGACTCGTCGACGCTGGTCGATTCTGCGATGCAGTTGCTGTTCAGTTTCCGCTCAAGTCGAATGCGGCGTACACGATGGGTGCCGCTGGTTTTCCAGTGCAGATCTTGCATTGGAAGGCGCTCTGGCAGCAAGACCTTGATGTGCATTTTCAAGATGTCGAAGATCTCTATCCAAACTATTGGGCCGACCTTTATTGGTTCGCCACTGGCAAGTTTCCTTTCCGCGTGCCAGACTCATTCCAACGCCCTGAGAGTCGAGATTGGTTCATCGCTTACAAGGCTGGCAATCCGATGGCGAACATCGATCGGGCCACCAGCGCCGAAGAACTCACTGCCGAGGGTTTCGGATCTCTCACCCACCAAGAGCATTCAGTGACCGTCGGACGCGGAAGTTGGCAGGGCGGCGAGTGGACCGTTGTCTTTCTTCGACCGATGGAAACAGTTGATCCTGATGATTACCAGTTCGCTCCCGGAACCCGCGACACCATCGGCTTCGCTGTGTGGGATGGCGCTGCGAGCAATGTCGGCGCACGCAAGCAGCACTCGCAGTGGGTTGTCTTTGAGGTGCAGAAATGAGCGATGGTGAATGTTGCTGCGGAGGCTCGTGTTCGAAGGATCGCTCGAAGGAACCCGCGCACTCGCCACGCATCGACGCTGCGATCGCCGCGTCAGCGCAGTGGATCGCTGTTGCGAAGGCACTCAACGGCGGTGATCACGAGAGTGCGCAGGAGCGTGCTGAACGCACGCGCCTCTTCGAGATTCCAGGAGCATGTCCCCCCTACGAAGCTGCGTGGATTCGCCGCGACAAAGGAGCGATCCTCGCAGACATTTCTGGTTTCTACTGCGCCTTTGGCTTTGGCCCAGCGCAAGAGACCGGAGTGCGCCACGACCATCTTGGAGCGATCGCTGAGTTCCTCGCGGTTGTGCGACTCATGGAAGCCCGCGCTCTTCAAGGCGGCAACGATGAGGGGGCAGACCTTGCGCTCGAGGCGTATGTGAACTGCCTTCGCGATCATGTCGCAGACTGGGTCTCACCCTTCTGCGCGCGGTTGCGCGCGGCGACGATTTCGAAACCGATGTTGCACGCAGCCGACCTCGTCGAGCGCGCATGGGAATCAACCGTCGTACACGGACTTCCAACATTCGCATCACTCGATGCCGACGGCACTCCCGACGACAACACTGCGACTCCGTACGAATGCGGTGCCGCGGCTGCAGGCGACGGGATCGTCGAACTCACGACTTCGGCGACAGACCACAACGTGGACTCATAAGGAACAATCAATGAGCGTTCTTGAAGTTGGCCCCCATCGTCCTCCGATCGACACCTCAGCCGCAGTGACTCCTTCCGAGTCGCTCTGCAACCCGAAAGAACACGTCGCCCACCATTTCGATTCGGCAGCGCAGCAGTACGACGCCGCAAAACTCGGAATGTGGCTTTTTCTCGGCACAGAGATTCTGCTCTTTGGTGGGCTCTTCGTGTTGTATGCGGTTCTGCGCAACAACAATCCCGAGGTCTTTCACTATGGCAGTCAGTTTCTCGACATGCGCTTGGGGGCGATCAACACGATCCTGCTCATTCTGAGTTCGATGACGATGGCGCTCGCTGTGCACGCCGCGCAGCGCGGCGCGTGGCGACTGCTGATCACCTGCCTTGTTGCGACGGTGGTTGGCGGCGTTGGATTCATGGGCATCAAGTACGTCGAGTACTCGCACAAGATTCACGAGGGATTGGTGCTCGGCGCGAGTTTCTACGAGACTCCCGAGTGGGCCGTGCAGCACGAGGCGTCGGCCGAAGTTGTCGCAGCGGTGCCAGTGAGTTTGCCAGCGGCTGCACCGACTGTTGGTGCAGTCGCCGCCGCGCCCGCGATTGTTGCGCCCACCGCTGTCGCACCAGTCGTTGCAGCGCCAGTGGTTGCAGCAGGTGATGTGCAAAAAGGGCGAGCAGTGTGGGACTCAACATGCCGCACTTGCCACGGCACGAACGGCGAGGGATTGCCTGGATCGGGCAAGGCGATTCAAGGCAGCACCTTCGTCGCGCAACAGACCGATGCGCAGTTGCTCAAGTTCTTGAAAGTCGGGCGTTCGCCATCCGACCCACTCAACACGACTGGTAGCCAGATGCCTCCAAAGGGAGGCAATCCGCTCTTGAAAGACCCAGACCTCGTCAATGTCATCGCGTTCGTTCGCACGATGGGCGGCGCTTCTGCCGCGCCAACTGATGCGACGGCTGCTGTAAATCCGGCTGCAGCAACTTCTGCACCAGCCGCGGGCAGCGCAGCACCAGTTGTGGTTGCGGCGAAGGCACCAGAGCCGTTCTGGATTCCGAAGTCGTCGATTCCGAATGCGCCCGATGGGCCGAGTGGAATTTCGGACGATTTTTTCAGTAGCACAACAAGCGACGGGCTCGCCGACAAGGCGTACCCGCATCACACTGCTGACACGAAGAGGCCCGCGAATTCACACTTGTTCTTTGTGATCTATTACCTGATGACGGGACTGCACGGAATCCACGTGCTCATCGGCATTCTGGTGATCGGCACACTCGCAGTGCTTGCGATGCGCGGGAACTTCGGACCGCGCTCGTACACGGCCATCGACATGGGCGGCCTCTACTGGCATCTCGTCGATCTCATCTGGATCTTCCTCTTTCCGCTCTTCTATCTGCTGTAGTCTGGCTGCGGAAATAGTCCTCGCGTCCCGTGGGTTTCGACAAGCCGCTCTTGCACTCTGCGCGATTTCCTCTTGAATCGGGCAACCAGTGTCCTCTTTCGACACTGGTTGCCCGATTCAAGCAGTGAAGCGAAGGTCGACGATGCGCAGCGGATCATCGCGGCTGCCGTCTGATACCGTCCGAGTGTGCGGATTCGGAGTTTGTGGGTCGGTGGCTTGCACGAAACAACGACTGGAGACCAACGCAATGGCGAAGTACATGGTGCGTCATGCTGACGGAACGATCCAAGGACCGTTCGGGGGAAGTGAGATCAAGAAGATGGCGCAGGACGGCCGTCTCGGTGCCGAGACCGAACTGCGTGGTGAGGGGACGAATTGGTGGCACCGAGCCCGAGACATTCCGGCGGTAGCGCAACTCCTGCGGACTCCCGTGCCGACTCCGGTCGAACCGCCACCGCAAGTCGAGGAGCATCGAGAGCCAGAGATCGTGGAGCACGCGACCCCCGAGCCGCCGATGCGCGCGGCGTTGCACGCGTCGGTCGGGAGTGTCGGCGCGGTCGCGCGCCCGGTCGGGTTCGCCGACCGTGTGTTGCGCGCGGCGTTCCAGTTTGGCAGATCGATATCCGTGCTTGTAATCATCCTGAGCCTCCTCTCGATCGCCGGATCTGTGGCACTTGGTTCGTACGCGTTGATGCCCGCAGTGCCTCCAACGCCACCCGAGGTAGAGAACCCGACCTATCGGGAGTTCTTGGTGGAGTGCGCCCGACCAGCCGATTCGACGGGTTTCGACACGCAGGGTCGGTCGTCGGGGGATCTGTCGGATTCGGGGGATGAGTGCGACCAGTACCGCACGTCATCGAACTCCATCGCAAAGAAGTTGCAACTCGATCTCGAAAACTTTGCCCGCGTCGTATGCGCACGCATTCAGCGTTACCCCGTGCGATATCGGCAGCCCTTCATCGATGGCTTTCGAGCCGTCGGCGATGCCTTTGTTGCGAAGCCGCCATCCGACCAGAATTGTGACGGCGCAGATGCTGCAAACTGGTACATGCGGTCGTTCGACGCACGGATCCAAGACGCTTTGAGCGTGGAGTCGGCTGCCGCCGCAGCCGCTGCGGAGCGCCGCGCGCTGTTCCTCCCCGCGTTGTCAGGCCTTGGGTCTGCGGTGGCAGCGCTGCTGATGTTCTTGCTACTTCCGTTGATGATCCAGATCGAAAGGAACACGCGCGCAGTTCAACCGAGTGGTTGACGGTTCTCAGGTGCTTGGCGCGCTGCCACGGCGCAGCGGATCGCTACGGGCATGCGCGAGGGCGTCCTGCTCGCTTGCTCCACTGGCATCCACTAATTTTGCTTTAGTTTTGCCAGTGGCGACTGGTGGAGTAGAGTGCGCTATCCACGAAACTCGTGGCATTCGGGTGTCACTTTTCTGAGGAGTAACTATGGTCGCATGTAAGAGTTGGGGTGTGTCTGTAATCGCGTGGGGCTGGCTTTGTGCGTGGACTGCCCCTTCTGGCGCCGCGACGCTGCACGTTCCATCGGATTACGCGACGATTCAGGGAGCGATCA
>CAYHFW010000043.1:0-16403 GCA_964355975.1 uncultured Singulisphaera sp. | reverse complement strand
TTGAGTCCAGGGTCGTTGACCTGCGGAGGTCACCGTTGTTGGCTCGACTCGGGAAGTCGCGCGCGCTGCTGCGGCTACAGACTCATCCAGCCTTGCCAGATTCCAAGTCCGAGAATCGCTGCAAGTGCGACTCTCCACCAACCGAATATTGCGATGCCTCCACGGCCGAGATATCCGATGAGCCACTGCACGCTGAGCGCGGCACTCACGAAGGCGGCGAGCATCCCCAGCGACAGAGGCATCCATCCGCCAAGTTGTTCAACGATGCCGCCTGTCTTCCAGAGTCCGTACGACTTGTACAAACACGCACTGCCGAGAGTCGGGAGCGCCAAGAGAAACGAGTACTTCGCCGCATCGCGCGGGCCCATCCCAGTTGCGAGCCCTCCGAAGATCGTCATCATCGATCGGCTCGTGCCTGGAAAGAGTGCAACGCACTGCATCAATCCAATTCCCACCGCAAGTGGAGCAGTCAGCGTTGCGCCATCGCGTCCAGAACCACTCGAATCTTCTGCACGCTTTCGAACCCAAGGAGCAAGTGCAATCATTGCGGCTCCACCGAGGCTCAGTGCGGCAAGTACAGGAATGGGGGCGAAGAAGTGCGCTTCGAACCAATCATCGAGGAGCAATCCGATGCATGCCGCGGGGAGAAACGAGAGCAGCAGATTTCGTGCAAGCCGCAGGTGCCTTCGATGGGTCGCGACGCGTCGCACGATTCCAACCGAGGCAAGAATCGCGCGAATCATCGCAAAAACATCGCGCCGGTAGAGCCCCGCAACTGCAAGCACGGCGGCTCCCTGCACGACGATGTTGAATGTGTCGATCGCCTTTCGCGCATCTTCTGTTGCGGCAAGTCCGAGCCACCGCGAGACCAGAATGAGATGCCCGGTCGAACTCACAGGGAGGTATTCGGTGACCCCCTCAACAATGCCAAGAATAATCGCGTCAAATGGAGTCATCGTCGCAGGCAGTTCTACTTGAGCCACGGCAGAAGCGCACGCACAGAACGCCCAGACTCTTCCATTGGATGCTCCGCGGTCTCTGCCCGCGCGGCGTGCAACTTGGGCGAACCCGCTGCGGTGTCGGCCACCATCCGCGCAGCGAATGCGCCACTTTGAATATCGCCAAGCACCTCACGCATGCGCGCACGCACTGAGGGATCGATGATGCGTTCACCTGCGTCCGCAGCGCCGAAGCGCGCAGTGTTCGAGATCGCACTGCCCATCCCAGCCATGCCACGATCGCAGATAAGGTCAGCGATTTGCTTCACTTCATGGCAGCACTCGGTGTAGGCCAAGAGCGGGGGATAGCCAGCTTCAACCAAGATTTCGTAGGCCGCCTTGATGAGTTCGATGAGCCCTCCGCAAAGCACGGTTTGCTCGCCGAAGAGATCGGTCTCTGCTTCATCGCGAAAAGTTGTGCGAATGATCCCTGCGCGCGCGCTGCCAATTCCGTGCGCCCATCCGACGGCAAGCGCGGCAGTGCGTACCGGGTCGTTTCCACCTTGATGCACTGCAAGAAGCGCTGGAATTCCCATTCCTTGCATGAATCGTTCGCGAAGGGCGGTGCCCGGACCCTTGGGCGCGACGAGCACCGCGCCGCGGTCTTTCGCGATCGCAACTTGCCCAAAGTGCACTGAAAAACCGTGCAGAAACCCAATCACTCCCTCGGGTTTCATCGCCGCAAGCAAGGGAGGACAGAGCGCACCGTGCACCTCATCCGGAAGGGCGACGATGACCAGATCGGCGTTTTTCACGACGGCTTCGGACGCCCTAGCCGCAAATCCTTCGCGCTGCGCGCTGGCGATGCCCGCCGAGCCCTCCCGACCTCCAACCTCAACGGCAACCCCACTCTCACGCAGATTGAGAGCGTGCGATCTTCCTTGATTTCCGTAGCCGATCACGGCAACTCGAGAGTTCGCAAGCAGTTCGGCACCACGCGCCACCTCTGAATTCGAGACAATCTCAGTTTCTGACACAAAAAAATCGTAACAGAGAACTCGCGGAGTTGCCGAATCGTAAATCCGTGCCATATTCAGGTTGTGTGATCGTTGAATCGCGTCAGATTCAAGGATCCTCGACCATTGGACGATAACACTGTGAACGTGCCTAGAACAGAATCAGATTCAGCAAATCGCCGGGCGGCAGATCGCTTCGCCCCCGTTGTGGGGTATTCGCGGGTCGTGATCGTTCCAGACGGTGTCGAAGTCAAGCCGAGCGACAGCGCCGAACACTCAGCGTTCGAAGGCCACGCCTACGACGTCTCGCTGAACGGGCTGCGCTTTGAGTTGGATGAGCCCCTTGAAGAGGGGACAAAAGTCGACGTCGAATTGCATCTTCCTGGACTTCTACGTTCGATTCGCACCAAGGGGCGAGTCGTCCGAGTCTTCGACGAAGATGGTGATCAGGGACCCAAGCGCATGGCAGTGACCTTTCAGTCGTTTGACAATCCTGCGGACGCTTCGAGGCTGACGGCGCACCTTGGAAGTGGGTTCTTTGGTCCTGAGCGCTGATGCCATTCGATTGGTTTGGGGGAACTTCACGTGATTCTTGATGATGCGGCGAGGGCGAACATCGAATCTGCGATCGGGCATGTCTTTTCGAATCCGCAGCTGATCGTTCATGCGCTCACGCATGCATCGCTCGCGAGCCAGCGCATTGAAAGTAACGAACGACTCGAGTTGCTTGGTGACAGCGTGCTGGGGTTCGTCGTGTGCGAGCATCTCTACGAGCGCTACAAAGAAGCGGATGAAGGTGAACTCACGAAGATCAAGTCATTCCTCGTGAGCCGACGCAAGTGCGCCGACTACGCGCGCGAGGCTGGTCTCGTAAAATTTCTCGCGCTCGGCAAGGGGCTTGCAGGTGGATCGATGCCAGCCTCGGTTGCAGCTGCGGCGTTCGAGGCGATCATCGCCGCGATCTATCTCGATGGGGGGATGGACCCCGCGCGCGCCTTCGTCATGCGATATGTCGAACCGCATGTCGACTCGACCGAACGAATGGGACATCAGATGAATTTCAAGAGCGTGTTGCAGCAGGTGACGCAGTCGAAGGAACTCGGGGCGCCCACCTATCTCGTGGTCGATCAACGCGGGCCAGATCACGAAAAGTCCTTTGAAATCTGCGTCGTTTTTGGCAAGCGGCGCTTCCCAAGCGCATGGGCTGGCAACAAGAAGGACGCCGAGCAGGCGGCAGCGCTTTTAGCGCTTCGCGAACTCGGCCACGCCATCGGCGAAGAGCCCGAAGTGCAAATTCTTTGGGGGCGATTGGCGCCAGGTCAGGTCGAGAGTGCGACCGCGATCGAGAGCGCGACGCGCTCTGGAGAATCTGATCCGTCGACCACTGCGTCTGCAAGCGATTCGTAAGCGCCCGCACGCCGCTGAGCGAGCGTGCGAAGTTCTTCATCGAGCGCAAGATCAGTGAGCATCGGGCGTCCCCCAAGATCTTGCGATAAACGTTTCACAATGACATCGATTGGGGCATCGATGTGGATCACCTTCCAACCTTTCGTGCGACTCTCAAGCAAGACGCGATGCGAAGACGGGTCGCTTGGCGCGCCAGCGCCCACGGCGATCACGCGCATCGTCTTCGATGTCGGCTGCGCGGCGAGGGCAACCCTGAGTGCCTCTGCTTCTCCAGCGCGCCACGCCGATTCTCCAGAGTTTGAAAATACAGATTGAACGTCGAGCGCCCCAACCGCGCGAAGCACCAGCGCGTCGAGGTCGTCAAAAGTTGCGTGAAGTTGTTTTGCGAGCAGCGCCCCGACCGTTGTCTTGCCGACGCCGCGCATTCCGATGAGGAGGACTCCTCGCGGTTGCGGGGCAGGGAGAGCGGTCACCGCGGATTGATGCGGCGTCCGAGACGACGCTTGCGATTAATGATCTTGCGACCTGCGCTTGTCTTCATGCGGGCGCGAAAACCCACGGCTCGAACTTTCTTTCGTCGACTGACTTTGTGTGGGTAATGCATGGCGAGCCGAGAAGTCTAACCGAAGAACTGCGAAATGGGAAGGGGGTGGCTCAGTCGTGCGTGTGGCGCACGACCCGACCCTCGATCAGGAAGATCACATCGTCGGCAATGTGGGCCGCGATATCGGCGATGCGCTCAAACCGCTGGGCTATCCCAAGGACTTCGATCGCATGGGACGCCGCGCTCGGGTTGCGAGGAATCTCTTCACGCCCCCAGAGCAAAACTGTCTTGTGGATGTCATCAATGCGTTGGTCCGAGCGCCGGACCTGCCTGCACAAGTGCGCGTCCTCGTTGATCATCGCCGCAAGCACATCGCTCAGCATGGTGCGGGCGCCAAAAGCGAGATCAACCAGTGGAGCAGGCACCTCGGTGGGCTCTGCTGCGGCGAGTTTGAGCAGGCGCTTTGAGATTCCTCGGGCGAGGTCGCCAATGCGCTCAAGTTCGCCGCTGATGCGAATCACCGAGAGGACAAACCGAAGGTCGGTGGCAACGGGGTGGGCGAGCGCAAGCAGTCGCATGCACTGCGCCTCGATATCAACTTCCATCTGGTCGATTTCGTCGTCGCCTTGTCGCACACTCTGGGCAATCTCGACGTCCGTCTCGAGAAGCGCTTCGACAATTGCATTGACGCGTTGTTCGACCAGCGCACCCATGCCAAGCAGGCTGCGGCGAATCTCGAGGATTTCTGTCTGAAGGTTGACTCCCATCGTGTGTGCTCCCGTTGGATGGATCAGCCGAAGCGACCAGTGACGTAGTCCTCGGTCTGCCGATTCTTTGGATTGGTGAAGAGAACATCGGTTGCGCCAGATTCGATGAGCCGTCCTTCATAGAAGAACGCAGTCGAATCTGAGACGCGTGATGCCTGTTGCATGTTGTGTGTGACGATTACGATTGTGTAACTCGCGCGCAGTTCACGAATGAGTTCTTCAATCGATGCGGTCGACCGAGGATCGAGCGCCGAGCAGGGCTCATCCATCAGCAGCATCTCAGGGCCGATCGCGACTGCGCGCGCGATGCAGAGTCGCTGTTGCTGTCCACCCGAAAGCCCGAGTGCCGAGCTGTTCAGGCGATCCTTGACTTCGTTCCAGAGTGCAGATGCGCGCAGGCTCTGCTCAACCAATTCTTCGAGATCGGTGCGGTTGTAGACACGATGCAACCGCGGCCCAAATGCGACATTGTCGAAGATGGACTTTGGAAACGGATTTGGTTTTTGAAAGACCATCCCAACGCGGCGGCGAAGATCGACCACATCGAGCATGGGGTCGAGCAGGTCAATGCCGTGCAGCGAAAGCGATCCCTGCGCGCGTGCGCCTGGAATCGTGTCGTTCATGCGGTTGATCCAGCGAAGCAGGGTGCTCTTTCCACAGCCCGAGGGACCAATGAACGCGCAGACTTCACGCGAGCGAATCTCAAGGTCGAGCGCATGCAAGACTTGGTGCGTGCCATACCAACCGTTGAGCCCGCGCATCGAGATCGCAGATGGCGGAGTGGCCGGCGCAGCGTGCGCGGCGCCTGTGCGATTGGGTGGAGAAGATGTTGGAAGAACTGGATCCATGGATGGGACCGAGAGAGAGTGTGAAGTCATGTCTGCAACGGTCGTTGAAGCTTTTGACGGATGAAGATGGCGATCGAATTGAATGCCAGCAGCACGATGAGTTGCACGATGATCGCAGCAGCGGCGAGTTTATGGAAGTCAGCTTGTGGGCGCCCCGCCCAGTTGAAAATCTGCAGCGGAAGCACGGTGAAATCGCTCATGAGATTGTCTGGCGTTTGAAAGACCAGTAAGAAGCCACCGATGACAAGGAGCGGCGCCGCCTCACCGATGGCGCGACTCATCGCCAGAATCGCTCCAGTCATAATTGTCGGAAGTGCCGCTGGCAACGAGACACGCCAAATGACCTGCCAGGGAGTTGATCCAAGTGCGAGCGCCCCTTGGCGCAACGACTGCGGAACAGCTCGAAAAGCCTCTTGGCTTGCGATGATTGTGATGGGCAAAATCACGAGCGCGAGTGTAAGTCCACCAGCGAGCACGCTTGGTCCAAATGGAAACTTGAGAAAGAAGAGACTCTCAGGATTGCCGATCGACCAACCCGCTTCATCGGGGCTCAGTCCAAAACAGCGAACGAATGCGGCAAGTGCGAGAATTCCGTAGACGATGCTTGGAACGCCCGAGAGATTCGAGATGTTCAACTGAATGAGTCGCTTCATCCGCGAGCGCTTGGCAAACTCTTCGAGATAGATCGCGGTGCCAATTCCCATTGGCAGCGCAACGAGTGCGCAGATCGCACAGACCCAGACAGAGCCCATGAGTGGGGCTTTGATGCCAGCGTGCGCCGGCTTGCGCGACGCGAACGAATCAACAAAGCGCCAACTCAGACTGCTCCATCCTTCGAGCGCGATGGACGTCATGAGTGCCCCGAGCACGAGAATCGCGAGCGAGGTCGCGACCAGACATGCGTAGAGAAAGAGCCTGTTGCTCATCAGTCGCCGCGCTGTTGCGATCGGTTGGCCGCCCATCACTCATACTCCTCGCGGTAGCGGCGCAACACGATCGCGCCGATCCAAGTGAGCAGGAAAGTGATGAGAAAGAGCGTGAACGCAACGGCGTAACTCGACTTGTATTCGATGCCAGCAGCGGGGGCATCCCCTAGGAAAATCTGCACCATGTACGCGGTCATTGTCTGCACCTGCGCTGATGGATTTGCTGTCAGTTGCGCAAGCCCACCAGCAGCGAGCGCGACGATCATCGTCTCGCCGATGGCGCGTGTCAGGGCGAGCAGAAATGCCGCAACGACCCCTGAAAGGGCGGCGGGAACAACGACTTTCGCGCTCACATCAAACTTGGTCGAGCCCAACGCGTACGCCCCATCGCGCAACGATTGCGGTACTGCACGAAGCGCGTCTTCGGAGAGTGAGCAGACGATCGGAAGGATCATGATCCCCACTGCGATTCCTGCCGACATCGCGTTGTAGCTGCCGAAGGCGCTCGAAAGAGGCTGCAGCAGGTACGGCGTGATGAAGGTGAGGGCGAAGAAGCCGTAGACCACCGTGGGAACGCCTGCAAGAATCTCGAGGATTGCCTTCAGCACCGTGCGCCGCTTCGGCGTTGCGTACTCGCTGAGGTAGATCGCGGTCAACAGTCCAATCGGAAGGGCGACAACTCCAGCGATGGTTGTGACGAGCAGCGTCCCAGCGACGAGAGGCAGCACTCCAAAGAGCGGCTCGGCGCCGAGGAGTGGACTCCACTCTGCTCCTGTGAAGAACGCCCAAACCGAAATCTCGGGATGATCGAGGGTTGTAAAAAAGCTGTACGTCTCGCCCGCCAAGACCGCGATGATTGCGGCTGTCGTAATGACGCTGAGCGATGTCACGACCCAGAGCAGCGACCGAATGGATCCCTCAAGAAACGCGCGCGCACGCAGCGAGCAGGGTTGCCCGCGCTGTGCGATGTCTGCTGCATTTCGGGCGGCGGCGGCGATCATGTGGGTGTGCAGCGTTGAGAAGAACCAAGAAACAGAGAGGGTATCCGATGGCCGCACGCCATCGGATACCCGTTGATTTCGCGACTTACTGGTAGAGCGTTGAGAAGGCGCCATCGACCTTCTTGCCATCCTTGACGAACTGGGTTCCAACGCGACGCGCCTTCCAGTTGGTCAGTGACTTCGCCATGAGATTCGCAGGCAGTGAAACGTAGCCAACTTCGGGGACGAGAGCGTCACACTTGCTGAGATAGAAGTCGACGAACGCCGCCACCTCGGGCTTTCCAGCCGCCTTTGCGTTTACATAGATAAACAGTGGTCGCGAGAGTGGGTAGGTGCCATCGTTCACCGTCGCCGCGTTCGGTGCGATGGGTTGCGCGCTCTTGCCGATCACTGGAACTGCGCGAAGTTTTTCTTTGTTCTCTTCGAAGTATGCGAGACCGAAGAATCCAATCGCATCCTGATCGCCGCTCACGCCAAGCACGAGCACATTGTCATCTTCAGAAACACTGATGTCTGAGCGCACTTTGCCTTCCTTGCCGATCACAGCTTCTTTGAAGTAGTCGAAGGTGCCTGAGTCAGTTCCTGGAGAAAAGATTTTCATCGGACGATCTGGCCATGATGGGTCGATCTCCTTCCAAGTCTTCGCTCCGCCAGCTGCGTAGATCGCCTTCAGTTGGGCGACGGTGATGCTCTTCACCCAATCGTTCTTTGGATTCACCACGATTGAGAGCGCGTCGTACGCAACAGGAACTTCGACGAAATCGATCTTGTTTGTCGCAGCGAGTTCCACCTCGGCGGGGGTAATCGGGCGCGAGGCGGCTGAGATCGCCGTCTCACCTGCGCAGAATCGCTTGAAGCCGCCACCGGTGCCAGAGATGCCGACGGTGACGCTGACTTTTGTCGCGACCTTCGAAAACTCTTCAGCGACCGCTTCTGTGATCGGATAGACGGTCGATGAACCATCGACGCGAATCGCTCCCTTCAAGGTGGCGGCATCTTGCGGGCGGGCTGATGCGCAGGGTGCGAGCGCGAGGAGCGAAAGAGCAAGCAGTGCGCCCATGGGGGCCAAGCAGGAATTCGCGGCGAGTGAGAAACGGCGTGTTGTCTGTTTATTCATGGAGGGAAGTGTCACCGCCTTCTGTGAAGGTTGTGTTTAGATTGTGTTCATCGTCGGTGAGCCAAAGGGAACATGCAGGCTGAATCGCGTCCCCCCCGTGCTGGGGCAATCGACCTCGACACTCCCGCCATGAACCATTGCAATGTGTTTGACGATTGCAAGTCCGAGCCCTGTGCCACCGAACTCGCGGCTGCGCGCCTTGTCGACGCGGTAGAAACGTTCGAACAGCCGAGGAAGGTGGACTGGATCAATTCCGGGTCCCTCGTCCGTCACGGTGAGTTTGACATGCCCCTCAGAGAGCTCGCCCATGACGGTGACACGACTTTTCGCAGGTGCAAACTTGAGCGCGTTCGAAATGAGGTTCAACAGTGCCTGCGAGAGCAAACTTGCGTTGACACAGAAGCGAAGGGATGGGTCGATGTGCACGTCGATGGTCATTGCCTTGGCGTCGGCAACTCCACCGATCTGTTCGATGGCGTCGTTGGCAACGGCGAGCACGTCGGTCTCAGCGAACTCGAGCTGTGAGCCAGCCCGGGGTTGATCAAGGAACGCCAGAAGCAGGATGTCTTCAACGAGTGTCGAGAGTCGGTTGGTATTGCGCTGCATCACTCCCAAAAAGTGTGCGACCTGGTGCGGGTCGTCTGTTCCAATCTCGAGCAGCGTCTCGAGATACCCCTTGATGTTGGTGATTGGAGTGCGCAGTTCATGCGAGACGTTCGCCGCGAAGTCGATGCGAACATTTTCGAGTCGTCGAATCTTGGTGATGTCGTCGAAGGCGAGCAGGAGTCCATCGATCGATCCATCCGCCTTGCGCACAGGATCAGCAACAGCGGTGAGTAGCTCGACGTTCGCTCCTGAAAGCCGTACCTCACGCAATGTTGGGGCATCGGCGCGAATGGCATCCTCGGCAAGTTGCAGTAACTCTGGTTGACGAATCACTTCAGCAAGCAGTCGCCCTCGATGCTCGATCGTGGAGAGTCCCAACATCGACTGCGCGACATCGTTGGTGCTGCGTATCCGCAATTGACCATCGAGAGCGATCAGTCCCGTGCGAATCGCCCCAAGAAGTGTGCGCAGATCGTCGCGTTCGACTTCGGCGCGCGCAAGCGCTTCGCCATAGCCACGCTGCGCACGAGCGATGCCGCGTTGCAGCCGCAGGGTCAGTTCATCGCTCGAATCGGGCAGCGTCGCGCCGAGTTCGCCGCCGCCGATGCGCGAGAGCAAGGAATACATTTCGAGAATCCGCTGACGATTGATCGACTGATTCGAGGCGACCCAAACCGCGGCGCTCACAACAAGAAAAAGGAGTGTTGGCACGAGGGCAGAGCCGCTGAGCAGCATTGCCACACTCGCAGCAAATCCGCAGCCCGCGATGATGCGGACAGTGCGCGCTGAACGCTTGATTGGAAGCTTCGAAGAGGCGCCAAGAGCATCGTGTGGCATGAGACCGCTCACGGTATCCACTGCGCGCGGGAGCGCACTTCGCTGCTGCAATCACGCGAGATTCTTACGCGAGCACGCCGTCGGCGAAGCGGTAGCCAACACCGCGAACTGTTTCGATCGAAGCGCCCAGTTCTCCGAGTTTTCTGCGGATCGCCGTGACGTGAACATCAATGGTTCGCTGCGAAAGCACGGTCAATGGGCCATGCACGGTCGAAATGATCTGATCGCGTGTTCGAACAAATCCAGGGCGCTTCGCAAGCATGAAGAGCATTTCGAACTCAGTGATTGTGAGATTGATTGGAGTGTTGGAACAGGTGACGATGTGGCGTTCGCGGTCCATCACCAACTTGCCTGAGAGTCGAATGAGAACATCATCAGGTTGGTCTGTTGCGACCGTGGCACGCTTGCGCATCGCATTCTGAAGTCGTGCCATGAGCACGCGCGGGCTGAACGGCTTGGTCACGTAATCATCCGCTCCCATTTCGATGCCCGTCACGATGTCCGCTTCACTTCCGCGCGCCGTCAGCATCACAACAGGAATGGACTTCGTCTCGTCATGTTCCTTGAGTCGTCGACAGACCTCGAGCCCGTCGAGGTCTGGGAGCATGAGGTCGAGGACGAGCAGGTCTGGAATGTCCTGTCGTGCGAGTTCAAGTGCGCGGCGTCCAGAACGAGTGATGGTCACCTCGACTCCTTCGCGCTGCAAATGGAACTTCACAAGATCAGCGATTTCTGGTTCATCTTCAACGACGAGTGCTGTGCGGGCTGCGGTCATTTCGGGCATTATGCCTCGGAGAGGGTGCGGAACACGTGGATTTGTGTGAAGATTCGGTGAAACTCACCGGATGGGGCGCACGAATTCGCCGTCCACAACCCGCATTGCCCCCCGCATGGTGACTTGGGCGAGCGTGATCGACTCTCCGTCAACCGCGAGCGCGCCCAAGAGCGCCATCGCCACACACTCGCGCGCATCGCTCGGGCATCCCGCGGCATCTGTAGGAAGCACAGGCAGGCCAGCACTGCGGCTGAGTGCCACGACAAGCGCCTTGTTTTTCGCGCCGCCGCCAGCGACCAACACTTCGGCCTTTGTTGCGGGATCGTTCGCTGCGAGCTGTTCGTGAATTGCCGCAGCGATCGTTCGCGCAATCGCCTCAACAGCCGTCGCGAGCGCATCCGCTGGAGAGAGAGATGCGAGAGATTCGGCAGCCTGCGCCAGCATTTCATCGGCAGTGCCAAGCGAACGGCCGCAGCGACGCTGCGCATCGAGCAGGGTCGAGAGTGTGTGCAGCGGTGCCGATTGGGGGCGCCCAGTGAGAGCGAGAGCACCATCGCAATCGAAGGGCATCCCCGCGCGCGTGCGGGCAAGGTGGTCGAGCAGTTGGTTGCAGAGGCAGAGATCGAATCCGCGGACGGATGCGATCCATGCGGCGCGGGATTCTCTTGGCGAAGATGCGCGCGGTTTGCTCGGCAGCACAGTTGCATTCGAAAATCCGCCGAGATTTACAATCACGCGCCATGCGCGAGTGCTGCGAAAGAGCATCCAGTCAGCGAGAGGAGTGATCGGCGCGCCTTGTCCGCCCGCGGCGAGGTCGGCCGCTCGAAGGTTGTGCACGACTGCACAATTGAGCGCGTGCGCGACGACTGGTGCGTTGATGAGTTGAAGTGAGAGCGGAGGTTGATGAAAGAGCGTCTGCCCATGCAATGCGACGAGGTCGGGGGGGCCGTGCAGCCGCGCGAGTTCTTGCAATGGCGCGATGTGGGCGAGGGCAAGATCGCGCGAGAGCAGTGCGAACTCGCGCGCAGTCATCGGATCTTGTCGATGGGCACTGCGAAGTCGCGCGGCGAGTTCTCCAAACGATGCGCTCGCGACCCCGCGAAGCGTCGCGCGGGCTGAGAGTCCCCGGCCAGTGATGCAGACCGCGGCGGTGTCGATCGCGTCAATGCTCGTGCCTGTCATCGCGCCGAACACCAAGCGCGTCTTTGTCTGTGTGCTCACTGCGGGAGTATCGCAGTTGCTAGACTCGCGCGCCAATGAGCAAGACTATTTTGGTGACTGGAGGAGCGGGATTTCTCGGCTCGCATCTGTGTGATCGGTTGGTCGCGATGGGTCACCGGGTGATCTGCATGGACAACCTGTTTACAGGGGTAAAACTCAATATTCAGCACCTCGAAGGGAATCCAAACTTCGAGTTCATTCGGCATGACGTCACTGAGAGTTTTAAGTTTGAGTCGGTCGATCAGATCTACAACCTCGCGTGCCCCGCAGCACCGGGCCACTACCAGTTCAATCCCATCAAGACGATGAAGACGAGCGTGCTTGGAACGATGCACGCTCTGGGACTTGCGCGACGCACGAAGGCAAAGATATTGCAAGCATCGACGAGCGAGGTGTACGGCGATCCAACGGTGCACCCGCAACCTGAGAGTTACCGTGGCAATGTCAATCCCATCGGTCCGCGCGCCTGTTACGACGAAGGCAAGCGCGCTGCGGAATCGTTGATGTTTGACTACTACCGACAACACTCATTGGAAATCAAGGTCGTCCGTATCTTTAATACCTACGGGCCGCGCATGCATCCATTTGATGGGCGGGTCGTGAGCAATTTCATTCGACAGGCGATCGCTGGAGAACCAGTGACGATCTACGGAGATGGAAGCCAGAGCCGCTCATTCTGTTATGTCGATGATCTCATCGAAGGATTGATTCGCACGATGGATACGCCCGCAGAATTCACGGGTCCGATCAATATCGGGAATCCCAATGAGTTCACGATTGCGGAATTGGCAGCAAGCGTTGTACGACTTGTCGGAGGCGCATCGCGCATCGAAGTTGCGCGCCCACTTCCACAAGATGATCCGATGCAGCGCTGCCCAGATATCACGCTCGCGCGTGAAGTGCTCAAGTGGGAGTCAAAGGTTCAACTCGATGATGGACTGCGCAAAACAATTGAATGGTTCAAGTCAATCGACATGACGCTGTTTCGGGCTCCGACCCCAAACTACTGACGCGTGGTGAGGGGTTGGGGTTGGTTTGAGGGGGTCCAAAGAAAAAGGGCAGGGTTTCTGGGTTCTCGCTTGGCGCACCCATAGGCTGTTTGCTGGACAGTAGCGAAGATTCATACCTAAAAAAATCCGAACAAACGTTGACACAAGCCGATACCTTCGATACCGTACAAATACCAAACGAAGCAAGGATGCCTCAACCACCGAAATCCCAGCGTCGGGATGAAGAGTGAGGCGGAAAGGATTCCAGATGATCGCGAACAACACAGTTTCAAACTCCCCCAACAAGTCCCCCGTCCCAGCGAGTGCAGGGGTTACTCCTGCGAGAACAATTTCGCCGACTCCAGTGAAGGGGGCAGCAACGCTTCCCGCTACAACAGTCGATATGAACCCAACTACCGCAGCGAACGCATCCAAGCCCACTGCCGCCGGCGGTCAACCATCGGGCGCTTCGAAGCCCGGCGCCCCCGAGCAAAAGGGAAGCGCTGTTGAGATCAAACCACAATCAGCAAAGGCTGTTGCTGCTGAGAACGCTGGACGCACCCGCGCACTCGAAGCCGCAGTCGGACAGATCGAAAAGGCATTCGGCAAAGGTTCGATCATGCGCTTTGTAGGCAAGATTCCTGACATCGCGGGAATCAGCACGGGCACTCTCAGCCTTGATCTTGCGTTGGGTGGTCGTGGACTTCCCAAGGGACGAATTGTTGAGATCTTTGGCCCAGAGTCTTCAGGAAAGACAACGCTTGCATTGACTGTCGTGGCCAATGCGCAGAAGAATGGTGGCAACGCGGCATTCATCGACGCAGAGCATGCGCTTGATCCATCTTGGGCAAAGCGTCTCGGTGTGAATCTCGAAGAGTTGTTGATTTCGCAGCCTGACACGGGAGAGCAAGCACTCGAGATTTGCGAGTTGCTCGTGCGGTCCAATGCGGTCGATGTCATCGTGATCGACTCGGTCGCAGCACTGATTCCGCGCGCTGAAATCGAAGGAGAGATGGGCGATAGTCACGTAGGACTCCAAGCGAGATTGATGAGCCAGGCAATGCGCAAGTTGACTGGAGCGATCGCCAAGAGCGAAGTCATCGTGATCTTCATCAATCAGTTGCGCGAGAAGATTGGCGTGATGTTTGGGAGCCCAGAGACAACGACGGGTGGTCGTGCTTTGAAGTTCTATTCATCGGTGCGAATCGATATCCGCCGCATTGGAGCGATCAAGGATGGCGATCAGAATGTTGGAAATCGTGTTCGTGCGAAGGTCGTCAAGAACAAGGTGGCTCCTCCATTCCGTGAAGCAGAGTTCGACATCATGTTCAACGAAGGAATCAGCGTTGCGGGCGATCTGATTGATCTCGCTGTGAACCATGGCGTGGTTGAAAAGGCAGGATCGTGGTTTAGCTACGGTCAGGTGCGACTCGGCCAAGGTCGTGAAGCATCGAAGCAGTTCATCCGCGAGAATGCCGATCTTGCCAGTGAGATTCGCGCTGGAATTCTTGCCAAGCGTGCGCTGAATCCAGATGCGGCAATCACGCCAAGAACCCCACGCGGCGAGGAGTGATCCGCACGCCGAGTAGGCGTGGATTGCGGATGCGGACGATTTGAAGCCAGTCGGCGCGGTGAGTGCAAGAAAAGCACGGGCCAGCGCGCCGACTGGCATTTCTTTGGCGCCGAAGTGACGGTTCGATCGACTGAGTGGATCGAGCGTGCTACACTTTCGATCCGTCGCGGGCGTGGCGGAATTGGCAGACGCGCAAGATTCAGGTTCTTGTGGGGTAAAACCCGTGGAGGTTCGATTCCTCTCGCCCGCACTCAGTTGCTCTGATTTCAGGTTCGAAAGTTCGCACTTGATTTATCTCGACAACAATGCAACAACCAAGCCAGACGAGGCGGTGGTTGAAGCAATGTCGAACGCGCTTCGAAAAAACTGGGGCAATCCTTCGAGCACTCATGACTTTGGAAGGGCCGCTCGACATGCGGTTGAAGAGGCGCGCGAAGGAGTCGCTGAATTGATCGGCTGTTCAGGGCGCGAAGTGATTTTCACATCGGGTGGAACTGAGTCATGCAATCTCGCAATTCAGGGATCGCTTCGAGGAAGCGAAGGGCGCTCGCTCATCGTTACGACGCGCGCTGAACACAGCGCCGTGCGCGAGTGTGCACTTGCGCTCGCCGTGAAGGGGGGCGGGCGAGGCAACGCGACGTCCCCCGAAGTGATCTGGCTAGAGACGGTTGGGGGAGTCGTTGATCTTCAAGAATGCGAGCGCTTGTTGAGTGCGCGCAGTGGCGAGATTGGGCTCGTCTCGGTCATGTGGGCGAACAATGAGACAGGTGTGATCCAACCGATCACAGAACTTGCTGCGCTGTGCAAGCGATTTGGAGTTCGATTTCATTCTGATGCGACGCAGTGGGTTGGTCGAATGCCAACGCATGTTGGCGAGAGCGATATTGACTTGCTGACGCTGTCAGCGCATAAGTTTCACGGTCCCAAAGGTGTGGGGGCGCTCTATTGCCGCCGGGGCACAGCACTCGGGCAACTCTTCGTGGGTGGAGGGCAAGAGAGTGATCGCCGCGCGGGCACCGAGAATGTGCCGGGCATTGTGGGGCTCGGCGTGGCTGCGCGTCTTGCGCACAAGTGGTTGGCTGATGCGCCCGGCGCAGCGAAGGCGTGCACGGAGGTGCGAGATCAATTCGAGGGGCAAGTCTGCGCACTGTTGCCAGACGCGGTCGTCCTTGGTCGCGACCATCCGCGCATTTGGAGTACGAGCAACATTGCATTCGCGAATCTTCAGTCTGAGGCGATCGTGGTTGCACTCTCCTCCGCGGGAGTCTGCGCATCAGCGGGAGCCGCTTGCTCGACAGGATCGCTCGATCCATCACCGGTGCTTCTTGCGATGGGGGTTTCTCCTCAACTGGCACACGGTGCCGTTCGCTTCTCGTTTTCGCGGCAGACCACGCGCGACGAAGTGACCGCGGCTGTCGGCATCGTTGCAGAGGTCGTTGGTCGACTCTCGCGGTCGATGCCGCAGGCGAATCGAGCGTGAGCGCGGCGGAATGCTTCACTCGGCGCGCAGGCAACTGAACAGCAGGCAAGCGTGGACGCGGCGGAATGTTTCACTCGGCGCTCAAACAGCCCTCGCCGAGCTGCGCAGACTTGCTCGGCTCGGGAACTCGCGCGAGCGAAGATTCCGCCGCTGACTCGCAGGCGTGATTCCTCCGCAGGGCGACGCCCCTGGAAAGCATCGCTCCGGTCTCATGCAGCGGAGCGGCCGTGAGCGTGTGTCCGCCATTCGACTTGCTGCTTGAACTTCCACTGCCCGATGTGCTTTGATCGCCGCAGTCGAGCGATCGTCTTCGCCCACCCGAAGAATTCTTCGATGATCTTTCGCCTGCGCTGACTCA
>CAYHFW010000042.1:0-17159 GCA_964355975.1 uncultured Singulisphaera sp. | reverse complement strand
TTCTTTGGAATGAATGACCCTCTTAATGATGCATTCTTTCCAAAGAACGGGTGCGGGCGCGAAGGCAACCCACCAATCCAGCGTGGACGCAAACGAGCGAGAAGCGAATCACGCTGAGATGCGCTCAGTGGGTCGCGCACTCGATTTCGATCGCGCCGGCGCGCACTTCGACCCGCAACACTTCAACCTGCCGTCCATCACCGAGATTGAAGGTGCGCGGCAATCGCAATGTCCGCGCGCCATCCCCTTCAAGCCACCGCAGTGTCAGCGCCGCGCCGCCTGGCAGCGGCAGCAATCCGATTGCCCCGCCCTCGGGCATGATTGCGACTGCCTCGGGAACGACCGCGACCGAGCACGATGCGCTCCAGACCCGATCCTCTGCTGCGATGGCGATCGTGACAATTTGTTCGTCGAAACGCACCTGCACCGCGGCGCCGTCCATAGGCCACGCAAGCGCCGGATCATGCGCCTTCCACTGTGGAAGTCGGGCGGCGATCCATGTGTTGATGTCTGTGTCGCGAATTCGAATCGCCCACGGCTCTGCGGATGGGCGAATCTTGCTGATCGCAGCGGCGAGTTGCTGCTCGAGTTCGCTTCCCTTTGCGGCGCTGAGTGGATCGTGTGCGAGCGCAAGCGGATCGACCCACCACGAGGGCGCGCGCATCGACAGCAGGTACGCGGTCGTCGCGATTGCGATGAGCAGCACGGTTGCGGCGGCGCAGATTTTTACGATGCGCGCGGTCCGAGACACGGCCGCGCTCACGACTCGAATGCCGTCACGCACACAGTGTCGTTTTGCCCGCCGAATCCAAAGGAGTTCGAGAGACAGGTCTGCACCTTTGCGGCGCGCGGTGTATTGGCAACGTAATCAAGATCACACTCTGGATCGGGCGTCGTGTAGTTGATGGTCGGTGGGAGCATCCCACGGTGAATCGCCATCACGCAGGTGATGAACTCAACCGCGCCTGCCGCTGCGATGAGATGCCCGAGCATGCTCTTGACTGAGCTCATTGGAATCTCTTTGGCCAACTCTCCGAAGACGCGCTTCACGGCAAGCGTCTCGATTGAATCGTTTTCTTTCGTGCCAGTTCCGTGTGCAGAGATGTAGTCGACGAATGGTCGCCCATCGGCTCGCCGTCCGTGCGGATCAATTCCTGCTTGTGCGAGCGCTTGCAACATCGCGGCGGCCGCGCCACGGCCTGTTGGTTCGATATCGGTGATGCGATACGAATCGGCGCTCGACCCAAATCCGATCAGTTCTGCGAGAGGCTTCGCCCCACGCGCAAGGGCGTGTTCGAGTGTTTCGAGGATGACCATCCCCGCTCCTTCGCCCATCACAAATCCGCCGCGCCCCAAATCGAACGGGCAACTCGCCTTGCATGGGTCGCCCTTGCTTGTGCTCAATGCGGTCAGGCGATTGAACCCCGTTACTCCCAGAACGTGGATCATCGTGTGCGCGCCACCAGCGATCATCACATCCGCCTCACCGCCGCGCAGAATGCTCGTCGCCTCACCGAGCGCTTGCGTGCTCGCAGCGCATGCGGTCAAGCAGTTGTATGCAGGACCACGCGCGCCAAACTCGCGCGCGATGTGCGCGAGCGGCATGTTGGGCTCCTGTTCAATCTCGCGGGATGCCTGCATGAGCTGATGACCCAACTGCGCCCACTTTGCGCCATCGGTCTTGCCGGTCGATGCATCCCATGCCTTCAAGTTTGCCGCGAGATAGTTGGGGGTATCGATGACACCCTCACCCGCCCCGAGATAGATGCCTACACGCCGCATGTTTCGAGCCGGCTTTACGTCGAGCCCCGCCTGCTTCCACGCTTGCGCAGCGGCGCCGAGGGCGAACTGCGAGTTGATTCCGGCCGTGGCGTGCGCAGATGGCACCTTCAAGAGTGGATTCACATCGAAGTTCTTGACCTCGGACGCAAAGGTTGTTGGAAATGTGCGTGCATCGAATCGCGTGATCGGAGCCATGCCCGATGCCCCACGCATGAGCGCGCTCCACACTGTTTCAAGATCATGGCCGAGCGGAGTCACCCATCCCATGCCGCTGACGACGACGCGTTCGCTTGGTGATCGATCGTTGCGCGAACTCATGTCAGCCTCCGCAGAACGAGCGCGGCGCTCTGTCCGCCCATCCCGGTCGATGTCACGAGCACGTTTCGAAGAGTCGCACCGCATGCCGCGCGCGCATCTGCGTTCACACCGAGTGCGGCCGATCCGGCTGTCGAGAGTCGCGCGGGCAATCGTTGCTCTGCGACACACTGCGCCGCGACACATGCCGCAAGCGCGCTCGCGCCCGCTCCGCAAACTCCGATTTGTGGGGCGAGCGTAATCAGTGGAATCTCTGCCAAGCGAACTCCGAAAATGCTGCGCAGTGCCTCGGCCTCTGCGCGGTCAACTGTTGGAATTCCGCTTGCAAGCGGCACAATTGCATCTATCTCACTTGCTGGCAGCATTGCGTCGTGCAGTGCACCTTCGATCGCCGAGGCGATGTCTTGCGCAGCATCGCACAGGTCGACACCCACCGTGTCAATGCACGCGCACTGTCGCGCCGCGAATCCTGTGAGCTCAGCGAACGCTCGCGCACCGCGACCTTGCGCGCTCTCGAGCGCTTCGGTGATGAGGATTCCGCCACCTTCGCCGAGCACGGTGCCGGTTGCGCTGCTATCGAACGGACGCACCGCTGCGACGCCATCGCCGCCTGTCGCAACGGATGCGAGTCGATTCGCAAATGTTTGACGCAGCAATCCCATGTAATTGACCTTGCTCTCGGCCCCTCCCGAAAGACAAGCCTCAGCATCACCACGGCGAATGACGCGCATCGACTCGCCAATCGAGAGTGCGCCAGAGACTTCGGCACAGGTGATCGTGTTCGAGGGTCCCTGACAATCATGAATGATCGTCACGTGGCACGCGAGCATGTTGGGCAGATACTTCAAGAGCCAGAGCGGCGTGAGATTGTTCATCCCAGTGCGTCCCCATTCTCCAGGGTCGAACCCGCCATCGGCGCTTCGGCAGGTCAACATTGCAGCCGCAAGTTCGTCTGAATCGGCTGGAATCAGCCCCGCACCGATGTGACATCCGACGCGTTCAGGCGCGATCGTTGGAGGCACGCCTTCCGCAGTGCCGCGCGTGGTCAATCCTGCGCCCGTGACGGCTGCGGCTGCGGCTGCGACTGCAATCTCGATATCGCGCGCCATCACCTTCGTGGCCTTGCGATAGTTCTTTGGAACAATGCTGCGAATATCGAGTTGTTCAGGCGAGATCGTCGCTGCGACCGTCGTGATGAATCCCGATGGATCGAACGCCGTGATTGGACGGATCGCCGAATCTCCTGCGCACAGTCCACGCCAGAGTGGATCCATGCCAATGCCAAATCCAGTGACTGGACCGAGCCCAGTCAGGACGATGCGGCGGCGTGATTTGGTCGGTGGCGACATAGTGTGGGTCTTGATCGGGTGGTGACGAGTGAGGATTGATGAGGATATAGAAAAGTCGCGCGAGCGAACTCTTTCACTCACCTACATGCGTCGGGCGACGAGCATCGCCATTTCGAGCGCCTGCTCGTAGTTCAAGCGGGGATCGAGCGACGATTGATAGGCCCGCGAAAGATCAGACTCGACGAGCCCACGCGCGCCACCCATGCACTCTGTGACATTCTCGCCCGTCAACTCGAAGTGCACTCCACCCAAAATCGTGCCCGCCGCTGCGTGAATCTCGAATGCTTGCTCGAGCTCGGCAAGAATGTGCGCAAACTTGCGCGTCTTGACTGTCGTTGGGGCACACCCACCTGCCTGCACCACCACCGATTCAGTATTGCCATGCATTGGATCACACACCCAAAGCACTGGAATCTTCGCCTGTGAAACCCCCTGCACAAGCGCTGGGAGAGTTGCGGCAATCTTGTGAGCGCCCATTCGGTGAATCAGCGCAATGCGGCCCGCTTCATGTTTTGGATTGAGCCTCTCACAGAGCGCGATGAGTTCTGAAACTGTCCGGTCACCGTCGACTTTGATGCCGATGGGATTCTCAATGCCCCGCAGGTATTCGACGTGTGCATCTTCGATCGCACCTGTGCGCGCACCGAGCCACGGAAAGTGCGTCGACAAGTTCCACCATCCGCTGCGACGAGGAACCTGGCGTGTTTGCGCCTCTTCGAGGTCAAGCACGAGGCACTCATGGCTCGTGAAGAAATCGACGCGCTGCATCTGATGCACACGCACCCCCGCGAGCGTTTCCATGAACTGAAGTCCTTGCCCGATCGCATCGACCATGCGCTTGTATTCAACGGAGAGTGGTGAGTGCGCAACCCAGTCAAGATTCCACTGCTCAGGATGGTGCAGGTCAGCAAATCCGCCATCGACGAGCGCGCGAACAAAATTCAGCGTCAGCGCCGAACGCTCATATCCGCGCAGCAAGAGTTGGGGATTTGGAGTGCGCGCGGCAAGCGTGAACTCTGGGCGATTGATGTTGTCTCCGCGGTAGACCGGCAACGAGACCCCATCGCGTGTCTCGAGTTCTGATGAGCGCGGCTTGGCGTACTGCCCGGCAAATCGCCCGACACGAATCACCCGTTTGCGCGACGCATGAGTCAAGACAAGGCTCATTTGCAGCAAGATTTTGAGTTGATTCGTAATGGGTGATGAGCCACATCCCTCGAAACTCTCAGCGCAATCACCACCGTGCAACAGAAATCGATCGCCCGATGCGGCCGCCGCGAATTGGTTCTTGAGTTCTGCAATCTCGCCGCTCGTCACGAGCGGCGGCAATGCTGCGATTTCTCGAAGCACTGCGTTGAGTTGTCCATCCGCTGGCCACACGGGCTGTTGGCGCGCGGGGCGTGACCGCCAAGAATCAGCCGTCCAAGGTTGCATTCCTTGCAGACTAGCCGCGATCAATACGGGCGACAGGACTTGAACCTGCACGGGTTTCCCCACTGGAACCTAAATCCAGCGCGTCTGCCATTTCGCCACGCCCGCAATCGAACATTCGTAGGATAATCGACGATGACGATGAGCCAAACATGCGCGGTCAAGTTCGTTCCAGTGATGGCGCGGATCATCCTCTTCGCAGCGTTTCTTCCACTCGGCTGGACGAACACATTTTCGCAGACGAACTACTCGCTTGCGCAGACGAAAACGCTTGCGGCCATCGGCGTGACGGCAGCGGGCATGGATTGGCAGACGATCCAAACAACTGGTTTTTCAGCCAAACCTGTCGCAGCAACGACGGTGGGCGATCCATCGACTGCTCTTCAAGCGCGCACGCTTTACACCATCGCGCTCGCTGCGCACGATGTTGGATTTCCATACCCGGCGCTCGCCGCGTGGCTGGTGACCCTCGCGCAACTCGCTGGATCGGTGCTGCTGCTCATCGGCGCATTCGCACGACTCACTGCGCTCGCGCTCGCCTCGGTCTTGGTTGGGGCATTCATCATGACGAGCCTGCCATCGCTCAAAGCCACCGGATGGTGGTCGATGCCGACCGCGGACTCGTACCGACTCTTCGCACAAGCAGGACTCTTCGCCCTCGCACTCAACATCGTGCTCGTGGGCGCAGGCAGCCTGAGCATCGATGGGATGGCGGGATCGCAACCGAAGCAATCGCGTGGTTCGGGTGACAAAGCAGGCTCAAAGCAGAAGGAGCCGAAGTAAGACATGCGCATGGGGAGGATGACCCCGTGGGTCGTTTCTGCAGCGGTTCACGCATGCATTGCCTTGCTCTTGCTGAGCGTCGGCATCGTCGCGTTGCAACCCTGGCAGCAAGACGATGAATTGCCGCTCGCGGATGGCGCCACATTTGTCTTCGAGATGGCGCCGCGCGAAAACGTCCTCGCTGCTGCTGCGCCCGCCCCTGCTGCTTCTCGCGCGGTCGAACCACGCGCCACCAGTGCAGAGGCGATCACTCAAGCGCGCGCGACATCTGCCGCGGCGCTCGCACAGTCGCAGCAGGATCGCGCCGAATTGACTGGACGGCTTGATCGACCAACGCGCGCAGTCGACCTGCCGCGCAGTGTGCTCACAATTGCGGGAGTTCGCACGGACGTCGCACGCCGCATCGTTTTCTTGCTCGACGCATCGGGTTCGATGATCGGCGCGTACCGAACTGCAGCGCAAGAAATCGTCGATGCAATCGCTCGGCTCAATGAAGAACAGCAATTCGCTGTGGTTGTGTTTCAAGGGGGCGAGGCGTTTCTCGCGCCGCCACAAGCGATGCGCCGCGCGGGTCCGACGCTGGGGCAACATGGTTTGCAGCAACTCGCAACTTGGATGCTCGACGAGATTGTTCCTGGCGGTGACAGCACACTGCTCAAAGGGATGCGGACTGCCACGGCGCTGGCCCCTGACACGATCGTGATTGTCAGCACTGGACTGCTGGGCGTCGCAGATCAAGTGACTGATCGCGATGCGCTGCTCAACGAATTCGAGTCGATCAATCCAGTCGATGCTGCGACCAAACGCCGCGCCGTGCAGATTGCATGCATTCACCTCTTGCAGCCTGAACCACTTGGCGCGCTCGCCGAGATTGCGCGCACCCACGGCGGCCCACATTCCTATCGATTTGTCGCACGAATGGCGGACATTCGAGGCTCGCAAGATGCAGGCGTTGCCGCCAACAACGACACGCTTCGCCGACTCGACGCGGCCGCGGCGCTCTTGAAATCTGGAAACATCGCCGCGGCTCGAACACAGTTGCTGCGCATCGGATTGGGTGAGCCGCTCCAGAGCGTTGCGCCAACTGCGCTCGCGGGCGCGGCTGAGATTGCTCTTCTCAACGATCACGACGCGCACTCCGCCGCATTGCTTGCACACGCGGCACTGCAAGGTGCGCGCGCATTTGGGTTGCGCGCCACCGAAGCGCGCGCTGAGTCTGTCCTTCGCGCTGCGAATGATGCCCGCACTTCAACTTCCAAACTTCCATGACACTAGCCACCATGACACTAGCCACCATGACACAAGCCACAACACTGCCATCGACATTCGAAGCTGCTCAGATCTTTTTCGTTTCGTACAGCACAATGCCCGATGGCTCACGACAGATCGAATGGATCGGAAGCATGATGATCTGGGTGCTCATCGCGATGAGCATGGTGAGTGTTGGCCTCATCGCGAGCGCACTCATGGCACACCGCAGGCGCGTCATCATTCCGCAGGCTGTTGCTGAGACGTTTTTGAGAGCATGCGCAGCGCAACCTGCAAGCGAGGCGCGTGCGATTGTTGCGGCCGATCTCAGCGATTTTTCGCGCATGGCCGTGGCGGCGCTCGACACTCTGCCGCTTGGACGCTCGGGGGCAATCGATGCTGCTGAACAGACCGCGCAAGAGTGCGCTGCCCGGCGCTTTCGCACCATCGAGATCTTGAATGTGCTCGCACAAATCAGCCCAATGATCGGGCTCTTTGGAACGGTGTACGGCATGATCGTTGCCTTCCAAACTGTTGCTGCGACAGGTGGACAAGCCGATCCAGCCCTGCTCGCAGGCGGCATCGGCACTGCACTTGTGACAACGTTCTGGGGACTCGTCGTCGCGATTCCAGCGCTCCTGACCTACGCAACCGTTCGCAACTCGATTGACGCACTCATCGCCGAAGCGCTCGAGGTCACACTCAGAGCAACCGCATCGTCGGCGGCACGAGGCACAGCGCAGTGAGCCTGCTGCACGCACGGGGTCCAGCGCGCATCGATGCGAATCTCACGCCGCTCATCGATCTTGCATTCTTGTTGATCGTCTTCTTCGTGCTGATCGCGCGCATGAGTGGCGAACAACTTCCAGCGGTCGACCTGCCAGAGCCTCACCGCGCGGCGCTGAGTCCGATCACCTCTGGACAGCGCATCGCTGTGAATGTGATTCGCGACGGAGACCGCACCTTGCTCTCGCTCGGCGCCCAACGCTTCGCCGCCGACGCAGAGGGAGAGCGCGCCCTCACACTTGCGCTCGCACAGCGCATCGCACGCGACCGCACGATTCCAGTCGATGTTCGCGCAGATCGATCGCTGCGCTATGAAGACGTGCAGCCCGTCCTGCGCGCAGTGGCGCAGGCCGCAGCGCGCGAAGCCAACGGCCCCATCACCGTGCGCGTGTGCGCGCTGCAGAGCACTGCACCAACACAATGAGCGCGTACGGCACGAATCAACGCGCTGCGCAAGGTGCCAAGATGTCGCTCGCGATGACGCCGATGATTGACGTGGTGTTCTTGCTGCTCGTCTTCTTCGTCTGCACCGTGCGATTCGAACGGCGTGAAGAGGTCTATCAACTCGATCTTCCCGTGCGCGCGGCGACTGCTGATCCACTCGCGCTGCAAGAGTCGCCCTTGCAACTGCGTATCGGAGTACGCGCAGGATCGCATTGCCCGATCGAATTGAGCGCCGATGGAATCACGCGCAGCGCATCTTCGTTCGATGAGCTTGCTGCACTCCTCGAACAACTGCAACGCCGCGGTGGCGCGGGACTCTTCGAGCGTTCGCACCCCGTGTTGGTGGTTCCCGCTGCCGATTGCCAGTGGCAAGATGCCGTCGACGCATTCAACGCCGCAGTTCGCGCGGGTTACGCAAACATCGGATTCGCCGAGCAGAGTTCATGATCAACATGACCACCATGATGCGCAGTGCAGCCATCCTGTTTGCGTCACTCGCGTTCGCCAACGCCGCCCTGAGCGTCACGCGCACACATGAGTTGCAAGAGCAGGTTGCGAGCGATCCAACGCTCATCATGATTCACGAGGATGACTTTCTTCGCGGATTGGCCGACCTCTCACTCGAACGCGCGCTCAACGACCTCGAGCAATCCGAGCCGTCGAACGCGGCCTCAGATGCGGCGACCGGGCAATTGCGCGCAGTCGCGCGTTGGAGGCTCACGTTGCGATCGCCTGCAACCGCCTACGCGCTGCGACTCGATGCACTCGAACAACTTCGCAAGGCGCGCGAGGCACTCATCGCGGCGTTTTCGCAAGACCCGCGCGTCGTGCTCTGGCTCACCGACGCCGCCGAAGATGAGTTTGTGCTTGGGTTTCTCGCTCTCGACGGAGGCCCCGAGGCGATTGCAGGATCGCCTCTCGCCGATGTGCCAGCACGCGCGCAAGCCTCGCTCGAGCGTGTGCGCGTGCTGCTCAAGCGCGCCTCGGATGCGCAAGCGCGCCCGACCACTCTCGCGAAAGACTCTGCACTTGCGCAGCGCCTTGCAGACGATGCGCAAGGGCGAAGGCCCTTCTTGGCGGCCGCGGTCGAAGCGCTCGCGATGGCGATCAATCGCACGACTCTCGATCCTGTTGCAGCTCGAGGGCGTCCCGCACTCGCCGCGCCCATTCACACGGCGATCGTTGAACTTCGATCACGCATCCCATCGCGCCTTCGACCTGAAGCTGATCTCGCAGAGGTCGCCGCTGCGGCGACCGCGCTGCGCATCGACGATGCGCGCTTTGGTGCAGCGCGAATCTTGCTCGCCAATGATCCGATTCTCGCGACGCTCTCGCGCATCCTTGCCGCCGATGGACTTGTCAATGAACGCAACGGCAATGAAGCACTGCAGCAACTTATTGCACTCAACATGAGCGCAAACATGCCCACGGGACTGCGCCTGCTCGCTGCCGACGCGTTTGTGCGCACCCGCGTGCTCATGGGAAAGTCCCCCGCCGATGCAACGACACTAGAAGCGTGGATCGTGACTCTGCGCAACGCGTCGCCGCTCGAACGCGCTGCGGTGCGGCGCGCGGTGCTTGATCGCATCGCAGGAGCACTTCGCTCAGTCACAGTGACTGGCACACTGCCATCGCTTGCCACAATCGCGCGCGCGGGCGATGCGCTGTTGGCAGATGGTTCAGCCTCGGCGGCCGAGGCGACATTGCGCTCATTCGCCGATCAATCCGCTGATTCTGAGGCGCAAGCAGCTGCGCTCGTGCTGCTCGCTGATATCTACAGCGCGCATGGTGAATGGGGACGCGCCGCCGATGCGTACCGGCTCTTCGCACAGTGCGCGGCGCATGAACCGAGTGCGGCAACCGCGATCGAGACGGCGCTCGACATTGAGATCGCGCTCGACCGTGCCCGCCCCGACGCGCGCACCGCTGCATTCGAGGCAACGCTTCAACTCGCTCTCACACGCTTTGGCGAACTTCCGACGCGCAAACGTACCGCTGCGCAATTGCTCGCGCTGCAACTTGTGCGTACGAGTGACCAACTGGCCGCGGCTCACAACGCGCCTTCCGATGACGCGGCGGCGGCTCTCGTTGCGAACGCGGTGCAACTTCGAGATCTCGACGAGAGCGCCCGCGCAGCTGGTTTCGACGCGGGACCGCGCATCGACGCCGCGATCGCACTCGCTCTGATCGCGAGCGATCTGCTCGCGCAAGAGAATCCGCAGCGCGCCGCTGCTGCGCCGACGCGCGCGCAGTGGGCTGAATGGACGACGACCGACGCGCGGCGAATCTTGCAGTTGCGCCTCGAGCGTGCGGCGCTGCAAGAGGATGGCTACCGAGAGGCATTTCAACGCGAACTTGAAGCGATCCCACCGAGTCTGTTGACGGATGGCTCAACGTCTGCATGCCCAACGCTCTTGCAGTTCTTACAACAACGCGTCGACCAGGCTCGCGCGCTGCAGCGCAGCGCAGATCCATCCGCGCCGTCGGCCGCACTGCGCGCACTCGCTGCGGCCGAGATTTGGGAGAAGCTGCATCCTCCTGCGGCGAAGGCTTCAACCGATGCACATGCGCGGGCTCTCGGTGTCGCTGCCGCTGACGCCGCGCTCATCGCACATCAATGGGATGCCGCCACAACGCGCGCCCAAGCGCTCGCGGCGCAACCCACCGCCGACCAAAGCGACTACCTGCGCTTGGCGCAAGCCCTTTCACAAGCAGCCGCGGCACTCAACGGTGCGGCAGATGTGGCGCGGCGCGATGCGCTTCGCAACCAAGCGATGGATGCCGCACGAACGCTCGCGACAAAGGTTGCACGAGCGACTCCGCAGTGGTGGACAGCGCAGGTCATTCAACTTGAACTTGCAGAGGCATCTGGTCGAGGAGGCGAACCGCTTCAAGCGCGACTCGCGCGACTTCGCGAGATCGATCCACAACTCGGCGGCGAACCATTCAAGAGCGCGCTCGAGAAACTTGCGCGCGGCTCATCTGCGATCCCAAAAAGTTGACGCGCGCACGCCGCTCGAATCAATCGCCGATCTGCCGCAATTCGTTCCGCAGTATCACTGCGAGTTCATAGTTCTCGAGTCGAAGGGCACTCTGAAGCCGCATCTCGAGATCGACGCGTTGGCTCGACGGAAGCTTCGGAACCAGCGCATCGCGCATCGACCGAAGCAGTGCTGTCTCAGGGCTTTGCGACTCTTGCCCTCCCTCATCCATCCCCGCTGGCTGTTGCAATGCGGCGAGCCCACGGTCGATGGCGGCAAGCGCTCCGTGTGTATCGCGCTGCGCAACGCACGCCGATGCTTCTGCGCGTGTTCGAAGCAGCACCGCTGCAACTTGAAGGGATTGGCACGCCCCCGTGTCGACTCCCGCGGCGGCCCGCCGCTGCATGAATGCGATCGCGCCAATGTTGCGTGCGCAGTCGCGCGCGCACGAAGCGAAGTCATCGAGCAGCATGAATGCGACGGCGCGTTGGTGGTAGAGCGCGACCTCCGACACGAGCTCCGAGAATCCCGCCCAAGAAACACGCTCGCCACAATTCGTCCAGTGTTCGAGCCAAGACTCGCAACCCTGCGGGCGTGATCCATCGGGGCGGCCAGTCAACTCAAATTGCAGAATTCCCGCCTCGAGTCGGATCTGAATTCGAACAATATCGCCGATCCCGACGAGAAATCGCAGTTGTGGAGCGCCTTGCGAGAACTCCCACCGACCCAAGATCGGGGTGAGGTCATCCTGTCCATCGGGGGTGCGCTCGCTCATTCCAAAATCATAGAAAAGAAACTTGTTCGAGTTGGGAGCGCGACGATGTTTGGGTATCGTTGCTGCCTTACCCCTGAGAGGTTGATGTGGCGAAGTCTGAAGTTCAATCTGAAATCCAACTGTACGTAAGAGAGATCAGCCAACACGCGCTGTTGACTCCTGCTGAGGAGAAGACGCTTGGTTGGGCAATCATCAACGACAATTGCCCATCGGCGAAAGATCGAATGATCACCGCCAATTTGCGACTCGTGATTGCAATCTCGAAGGGATACATGAACCGAGGCATCTCGCTTCCTGATCTCATTGAAGAGGGCAACGTTGGATTGATTCGCGCAGTGGAAGGGTTTGACCCCGCGCAGGGTGCGCGATTCTCGACATATGCATGCTGGTGGATCAAGCAGTCGATCAAGCGAACGCTTCTCAACGCAACCCAGCCGATTCATATTCCGGCTTACATGATCGAGTTGATCGGTCGCTGCAAGTCTGCCTCGAAGATGCTTGAAGAGAAGACGGGGCATCCGCCGTCGATGAACGAACTCGCGCGCGAGATGCAGGTGCCACTTGGAAAGCTGCAGATCATCCGCCGAGCGTTGCGCGCATACAACGCCCCGAATCAAGTCAACACGCAGAATTCCGATGGCGATGTCGCTGATTTCGCAGATGTCTTTGAGGACACGCGGTCGAAGAATCCAACAGTTGTGATCGAAGAAAACGAGTTACTTCGCGTGATCATGAAGTTGCTCGACACAATTGATGCCCGCGAAGCAGAAGTACTGCGATTGCGATTCGGCCTCGATGGCACCGAACCGTTGACACTGAACGAAGTCGGCGTCCGGGTCGGATTGACGCGCGAGCGCGTGCGGCAAATCGAAGTCGACACACTCGATCGGCTGAGCCGGCAACTCGGCAGCAATCAGTCGCTTGCGCTGCTCTTTCGCCAGGGTGCAGATGATGGCAGCACCACTTCGCGAGCGGCGGCAACCAAGCAATCGCTCAGCGATTTGCTTGCGCACCCTCCCAAGGTCACCAAGGGAGCAAAGCAAACCGCCACAGACCTCAAGCGCGATCCGTCGAAGTTGCGCAGACCGAATCAGAACTAGCGGGCTGCTGCGATAGTCCTCGCGTCTCGCGAGTTTCGACAGGCCGCTCTTGCGCTCGCGCGAGTTCCCGAGCCGAGCAAGTCTGCGCAGTTCGGCGAGGGCTGTTCGAGCGCCGAATGAAGCATTCCGCCGCGCTCACCCTGGCTTGGGTCTTACGGTCTGCGTTCGCGCACTCACTCTGGATTGAGTGTTGGATGGTGCGAGCCGCACTCTCGCTGCGTTCAATGCCTGATTTTTCAGCATCCTGCTGGCAGGGCGCCGCCGTATCACTGCGCCGCAACCGCGACAACTTTGGGTGATGTCACGCTGTAGAACGGAAGTGGTTCGATGCGTGCCTTGACCGCACTTCCGCGCAGATCAATCTCGACTTCTGTTCCAACGGCGGCGAGGTCAGCATCGATGAATCCCATCGCGATGGGGCGATCGAGCGTTGGAGAGAGGCATCCACTCGTGACGCGACCAACGACCTTCGAGCCGCAGCGAATCTCCATGCCTTGCCGCGCGCTGCGGCGTCCTTCGAGTCCGAGACCAACCAATTTTCGTGCTGGACCAACTTTGGCGATCTGTTCGAGCGCAGACTGTCCAATGAAACGGCCGATCTTTTCGTCGTCGGCACCCTTGTCGAGCTTGACCGCAAATCCGAGTCCAGCACTGAGGGGATCGGTCTCTTCATCAAGTTCGTGACCGTAGAGCGGCATGCCAGCTTCCATTCGAAGCGTGTCGCGCGCACCAAGCCCGACTGGCTTGATTGCGCTGTTGCCACTCTTGACATCCTTGAGAAACATCCCCATTGCTGCACGCGCCATCGACGCTCCCAAGATGACTTCGACGCCATCTTCGCCGGTGTATCCAGTGCGACTGACGATCAACTTCACGACGAGTAGGTTCTTCTGCGCAAAGCGGTAACGCTTGAGCTGCGGAATCTCTTTCGAAAGTGCCCCCACGATCTCCATCGCCTTTGGACCCTGCAGCGCGACCATCGCGGTCGACTCAGTCTGATCATCGAGTTTGAAAATCAGATCGCCCTTCACTGCTGCGAAGTGTGCGAGCAACTTCGCTCGATTCGAAGCATTGCACACCATCAAGTACTCCGATTCGTCGAAGCAATAGACGATGACGTCGTCGAGGCATCCCCCCTGCTCATTGCACACGATGCCGTAGCGGCACTGACCGACTTGCATTCCAAAGATCTGCCGCGTGCAGACCATGTCGAGAAACTTGCGGGCGTGACGGCCAGTGAATCGCAGTCGTCCCATGTGCGAAACATCGAAGAATCCCGCAGAAGTTCGGCAGTGTCGATGCTCATCGATGATCGATGAATAGAGCAGCGGCATCTCCCATCCTGCGAAGTCAACCATCTTGCCGCCATGTTCGACGTGCACGTCATAGAACGGAGTGTGCTTCAAATTTGCCATGAGCCAAGAGTAACGGATGCGTGCGTGGGTGGCACTGCGAAGGCGACCCGTCATGGGTACCCTCCCTTCCTCATGTCGGCGTCTCAGAGTCGATCAACCTCGCAGAGTTCACGCCGACTCGTGGCGATCGCACAGTGGATTGCGTGCGCGGCCCTCTGCGTTCTATGCACAACGCCAGTGATGGCGACCGAGCCGCTGGGGTTCACAACGAACATCGACGATGAGAGTCTCACCGACCGACCGATCTCCGAGGTCCTCATCGAAGGCATCAGCCGAATCACCGAACAAGAAGTGCGTAACAACTTGCGCATTGCAACAGGGCAGCCATTCGAAGCGCAGGCAGTCCGTGATGACGTTGCGACGCTCTACCGACTCGGACATTTCGATGCGGTCACCGCAGATGCTGAACTGCTCGCAGATGGAACCGTGCGCATTCGCTACATCTTGATCGAGCAGCCCATCGTGCGCGACATTCAAGTCGTCGGAAACAAAGTCGCATCCGATCAGGAATTGCGTGGAATCATTGGGCTCTATCCAGGTGGGCCGCGCGATGACTTTCTGCTCGAGCGCGCCATCGAGAAGATTAAGGGGCTCTACAGGGCCAAAGGCAACTACATGGTCGAAGTCGAGGTCGACGAGACGCGACTGCTCGATACGGGCATCCTGATTTTTCGAATTGTTGAAGGACCGCGCGTGCGTATTCGCGAAATCGTCTTCTCAGGCAACGATCGATTCGACACGAATCAACTCGGCGCGCAGATCAAGACCAAACCATGGGTCTTCATCTTCTCCACCGGAAATCTCGACGAAGACCTGCTGATCGATGACGTCGCCTCACTCGACAAGTTCTATAAAGAGCGCGGGTTCATTGATGTGCGCGTCGACAAGCGTGTCGAAATCTCGCAAGACGGCAAAGAAGCAAAGGTCGTCTTCGTCATCAGCGAAGGGCGCCAGTATCGCATGCGTTCGGTGACGATCGAGTCGTCCGATGGGATGGCGCGCGATAAGCCGCGCGTCTTGCATGCAGAACAAGTGCTCGGTTTGATGGTGATTCGCCCCGGCGACTACTTCACCCAAGACAAAGTGGATGCATCGACCAAGGCCGTCGTCGAGGCGTACCAGACGATGGGATACATCGATGCACGGGCAGATCCAACATGGATTCGCATCGGTGAAGAACCCGAAGTCGACATGATCGTCACAGTGCGCGAGGCGACCCCTGTGATCGCTGGACTCGTGCGCATTCAGGGCAATTACATCACCAAAGACAACGTCGTTCGGCGGCGCGTGCGCATTCAACCAGGCCGACCGCTCGACGGGCACGAGCTCGAAGTCTCGAAACTGAGACTCGAGGGATCGCAACTCTTCAACGCCGCCACGGTCACTCCGCAGGTTCCTGACGAAGAGAATCCCACAGTGCGCGACGTGCTTGTCGAAGTCAAGGAACGCAATACAGGCAGCCTGAACTTCGGCGTGGGAATGGGCAGCGACTCAGGATTCTTCGGGCAAATCTCGCTCGCGCAGCAGAACTTCGACATCGCCGACACGCCGCAGACCTTCGATGAATTCGCGAGCGGACGAGCATTTCGTGGCGCGGGACAGAGTTTTTCGATTGCGATCTCACCCGGTGTTGATGTCAGCAACTACGCGATCAGTTTCGGTGAACCAAGCATCTTTGATAGCGATTATGGCTTCGGATCGAGCGTGTTTTATCGCAACCGCGTCTATCAAAGTTTCGTCGAAGAGCGCATCGCGACAACCTTCGCCCTCTCGCGAACGTTCGGCGACATGTGGAGTGGCTCAGCGCGCATGAGTTTGCAATCCGTCACCCTGACCGATTTCGCGTCGAACACTCCAATGGCGGTCTACCTCGACCGAGGTCCCGCCTTCATCAATTCAGTGGGGCTCTCTTTCTCTCGCACGAACTTTGACAACCCAATGCGTCCCTCACGCGGCTCGCGATTCGAAGCAGATCTCTCCTACTTTGGCGGACTCGGCGGCGAGTATCAGTTTCCACTTGCAGCGGCTGGCTACACGACCTTCCTACCGCTCAGCGAAGACTTTTTCGGTCGCAAGAGCGTGCTGAAACTGAGCACGAGCGCGGGATACATCTTTCAAGACACAGCGCCCGTTTCAGAAAAGTTTTACCTCGGTGGCCGATCGTTGCGCGGATTCCAATTCCGATCGGTCAGTCCTCTCAGCCCACTCGCCATCGGCACCGACCCGCCGACACCAGCCACAGAAATCCCGACCGTCAACGAAAACGGACTTCCGAATGGGCAGCCCATCGGCGGCAACTTCCGCTTCTTCGCTGGTGCGCAGTATGAAGTACCCATCTTTGACAAGTTCGTTGCGGGAGTTCTCTTCTGCGATTCTGGAACGGTGACCGATTCTCTCACGCTGAGTCCCTACCGCGTCTCGATCGGCATCGGCATTCGACTGTTCATTCCCCAACTCGGCCCAGCGCCACTTGCCTTCGACTTGGCAACGCCAATCGTGAAGTATGAAACTGATCAGACCGAAGTCTTCAGTTTCACTGCTGAACTTCCGTTCTAACAGTTTGCTGAGATTGCGCCGGCTTGGTGTCGGGTTGGCTTGATTTTTCAGTCTCGCCCGCACTCGCGTGCATACCGTCGCTGCCTTGTTGTCTTGGTGTCTTGCAATCACTCGCTTGCGTACTCGCGGCGGAATCTTTGCTCGCGCGAGTTCCCGAGCCGAGCAAGTCTGCGCAGCTCGGCGAGGGCTGTTTG
>CAYHFW010000041.1:0-17244 GCA_964355975.1 uncultured Singulisphaera sp. | reverse complement strand
GCAGCTCGGCGAGGGCTGTTTGAGCGCCGAGTGAAGCATTCCGCCGCGCTCACGCTGTCTTGCTGTCTCGCTGTCTTGATGTCTCGCGTTTGCGCGCTCACGCAGGCTTGAGCGTTGGATTGAGCGAGCCGCACTGTCGCTGCGTTGATTGGATGACTACTTCAGCAGCGTGCTAGCGCTGTGGCTCGATTGAGATCTCAGCGAGTGCTGCGAGGGCCCGATCAAACACGTCGCGCCATTCGCCCGTGAGTCCCGCTCCGATCACGCGCAACATTCGGCGAATGTCCTCGTGGGGCATCGCTGAAATCACCGCCCTCTCGCACGCCAATGCTCCAGCGATCGACGCCGCGTACTCGAGAAATGCCTCGAGCGCAGCAATGTTGTTCGACGGAGCATCCGCTTGGTCGAAGTCAGCCTTCGCACTGCGCTTCAATGCCATCCACTGCGCAGTGCTGCTCAAACCCGCACTCCGCCGCGCCAGAACATCTGCGCTCCATGCGGCACCGTCTCTCGCTGCACAGCGTGCTGCAACGAGATCAACGGGCTGCGCTTGCGAACCGAGAATTGCCGAGAAGAGTTGCATTGCCACAGGGTTCGAAACTCCTGCGACATCGCCCGACATCGATGAATCATCGTCCATTGAGAGCCTCCATCATCGTGCGCACTTCTGCATCGAGTTCAGATCCAATTGCGCCGTCCCTTCGAAGAATTCCAGCGAGTGCGTTGCGCAGTGAGTCAGCAACGGCAAACGCGCGCTGCGCAGCTTGCGCAGCGGTGAGTTGAAAGCGCGGGCCAATGGTGGAATACGGAGCACCCTCAATATGGTGGCTCCAAAACATCTCCCACTCGGCTGATCGTCCGCGTCGTTCGAGATCGGCCTTCGTCTCGCCCATCGCAAGTTCGAGTGCCGCGATCGCCCACGCACGTTCGAACAACTGCTCCGCCTCGGCCGCATTGGATGCAGTTTCGCGTTGGGTGTCGCCTTGCGCGTGATCGCGCGCGACCGCACGCTGGCGTTCATGGGCGTAAAGATTCAGCCCGTTGCGAAGCCAGAGACGCAAGCGAATGCCGCTCGCGAGCCACGACCGGAGATAATTCATGTCAACCAAACGACTCGCGAAGAAATCGTGGACAAACTCATCGGGTGCGCATTGCACTCTCGATGCGAGCCCGATCGACCGACAGTAAATCGTCAGTGGCTTGAGATAACTCGTCATGACATGCCGATTCACCGCCGCAGCACCAAGTTCTCCCTCACTGAGGCGCTCCGAAATCCAGAGCGTCTGCGTCAGTGGGAAGGACTTTGTTGGAGTTGGCTGATCCGGCGTTGTTTGCATAAAAAGACCGTTTTCTCCGAAAGAACCGCGACACAAGAAAGTTACAAGATTTCGATCAATGGACCCCCCCCAATGTGTCTATCTCTTATGTCTCAGCCCTTCCGTGGATCGCGCAAGGATTGCGAGATGAGGATTCAGTTTCGCCGTCAGGTTTCGCATTCAGATTTCGCATTCAGGGTTTCAATCGATTCTGGGGTTTGTTTCGGGGAACAACTCTTTCGGGTGACTGGGGTGACTGTTTCAGACAGCCACCCCAGTGTTGTTTTTTGCGAACACCCCCCGAGGCTGGCTCCCTACCTTTCGATCTCATCCCTACACTTCGCTCCCCAATGCCATCCATTTCGGACGAAATCGACTCCATGCACGCGACCGCCGATTCAGCGCTCGCTGCTGCCACTTCTGCTGCTTCTCTCGAGGAGTGGCGTGTGACGTATCTCGGAGCGAGCGGCCAACTCAAGTCGATCATGACCCGCCTGAAGGATGCCCCACGCGACGAGAAGCCAGTTCTCGGAAAGCGACTCAACGAACTTAAGGGCCATCTTGAGAGTGCATACGAGAACCGCAAGAAACTCTCTGCATCTGCACCAGAAACAGCGACAATCGACGTCACCGAACCTGGCGAGTGCCTCGGACAGGGTCGTCGCCACATCCTCTCGCGCACGATTGATGAAATCGTCGACGTCTTTGGGCGCATGGGCTTCGCGGTCGCTGATGGACCGGAAATCGAAGACGAGTGGCACAACTTCACGGCGCTCAATATTCCAGAGGGGCATCCAGCGCGCGATGCGACGGACAATTTTTATATGGGCGACGAGGCTGGTGTGAAGCGTCTGCTTCGTACGCAGACTTCAACGGTGCAGATTCGCGCGATGGAATCCCAACCGCTTCCACTCAAAGTTGTTGCTGTCGGTCGCGTCTATCGGCCCGACACACACGACGCGACACACTTTTCAATGTTTCACCAGATCGAAGGACTTTGCATCGACCGCACGCTCTCGATGGTCGATCTCAAGACCGCACTCCTGCAGTTCGCACGCGCTTACTTTGGCCCAGAAGCTGAAGTGCGCATGCGTCCGAGTTTCTTTCCGTTCACTGAGCCCTCTGCCGAAGTCGACATGAAGATGCACATCCGCGGACAGTTGCAGTGGGTCGAGATCGGTGGATGCGGAATGGTCGATCCCAACGTGCTCACAGCCGTCGGAATCGATCCTGAGCAGTGGCGTGGTTACGCCTTCGGACTCGGAATCGAACGCATCGCAATGCGACGGTATGGGATCAGCGACATTCGCTGGCTCTTTGAAAACGACGCGCGATTTCTTCGCCAGTTCTAACTGGCTCGAAGAAACCACGCGTCGTTGTGCATTCAAAAATGTTCGACGGTCGAGACCGTCACAATTCAACTCGTCAGCGACTCAGCTTGCTGCTGCTTCGCCGCCTGCAGGCGCTGCCCCCTTGCCTGATTCCTTGCGAATCTGGGCGGCAAAGGCAGATCGTCGATCAGCAGTTGTGCGGCGTCCCGAGGTTCCCCCCGAGACTTGCGAACCACCTTCACGACCGACCAACTGCAAGACCACCAAGTTGGTTGCGTCACCGATGCGGCGGCGATCCAACTTCACGATGCGGGTGTAGCCACCCGGTCGATCAGTGAAGAGCGGCGCAACGCGGGTCATCAGGTGGTGCACCAGGCGGGGAGACTTTCGCAATTCACCGAAGCGATTGAACTCAATCTCGCTTGCGGCTGGAAGCGCCCAATAGGCACTCTGCTTGCGTTCTTCTTTCACCTTCGGATCTGCAACCCACGCGAACACAGCGCGATCGGTCAGACGGCTGTGCAACAGACGTCGCGACGCGAGCGTGCGATGGCGTGCGATCGTGATCAGACGCTCCACATATGGCTTGACAGCTTTCGCCTTCGTGAGTGTGGTGACGATTTCACCATGCTCGAAGAGTCCAGCAGCAAGATTGCGAAGCATCGCGCGACGATGATCGCTTTCGAGGCAGAGTTGTTTACCAGCTACACGATGTCTCATGATTCAATACTCCTTTGGTCCGATGACCGAGTCCGTCCATTGGTTGAGCAGATCGCTCAACCCTTGGATGAAAAACCTTCAGGCATTTGCATGCCGAGTGACAATCCGATCTCTTGCAAACGTGCGTTGATCTCATTGAGTGAGGTCTTGCCGAAGGAACGAAGTTCCATCAGTTCACCCTCAGTCTTGGTGATCAGCTCACCCACAGTCGCGATGCCGGCGGTCTGCAGGCAATTCGTGGCGCGCACACCCAGATTCAGGTCAACCAGGGTCATCGCGAGCTTGTTCCCGAGGCCCTCACCAACACCTGGATCACTCGTGAGCCCTTGCTCAACAACATCCTGTCCAGCCGAGTCGAATTGGACGAATGGATTCACGTGCTTGCGCAAGATCTTTCCAGCCTCGACCAACGCCATCTCTGGGGTGACAGTTCCGTTGGTCCACACATCGAGCACCAAGCGGTCGTAGTTTGTGCGCTGTCCAACGCGCGTGTCTTCGACGCGATAACGAACGCGTTGCACAGGCGTGAAAATTGCATCGACTGGGATATCGCCAATGCACTGATCTTCTTCTGTGTTGTACTGCTCGCTGGCTGGTTGATATCCGCGTCCACGCTTCACGGTGAGATCAGCTTCGAAACGAACCTTCTCGTTCACGCGGCAGATCACATGGTCTTGGTTCAGAATGCGAACAGATGCGTCGCTCTCGATCGAAGCGCCAGTCACATCGCATGGACCTTCAACGCGAATGCGAACGGTCTTTGGCTCGTCGCCATCCATTTCAACGATGAGACCCTTGATGTTGAGCACGATGTCAGAAACATCCTGCACGACGCCGTGGATCGAAGTGAATTCGTGTGTGACGCCTGCGATCTGCAACTTGGTGACTGCAGCGCCCTCAATGCTCGAAAGCAGAATGCGGCGCAAACTGTTACCAATCGTCGTTCCAAAACCACGTTCAAATGGTTCAGCAGAGAAACGACCGAACGTCGAACTCAGGCTGCTCTTGTCGGCGGTTACACGACCAGGTAGTTCAAGACCTCTCCAGCGAATATGCATGATTCAAATCTCCTAACCAGCAGTTGTCCAAATGAACCGAACGAGCCGAGCCCCCATCGGATGCCGCAAAGCCCTGCTGGGCGGTTTGCGACCCCTTCTCTGGGACCAGGCGAAACGATAATTCCTGATCTTAGACGCGACGCTTCTTGGGCGAACGACATCCATTGAATGGCAGTGGTGTCTGATCTTCGATCGACAACACCTTGAGACCGTTCGCTTGCAGAGCAGTCACGGCCGATTCACGACCTGGACCTGCTCCACGAACCCGAACTTCGACCTCACGCATTCCAACGCGGCGTGCCTTGCCAGCTGCACGTTCACTTGCGCGACTCGCGGCGAATGGTGTGCTCTTGCGTGCACCCTTGAATCCGACGCTTCCAGCAGAGTCCCAGCAAATGGTCTCGCCGTTGGTGTCGGTGATGGTGACGATCGTGTTATTGAATGTGGCGCTCACATTCACGATGCCCTTGATGACGTTCTTGCGAATCTTTGGTTTCTTCGACATAGTGTTTTTCTCGTAGCGATTCGCGGATTAACCGTTCACGCCCTTCTTACCGGCCACGGTCTTCTTCTTGCCCTTGCGTGTGCGAGCGTTTGTACGGGTGCGCTGGCCACGGCATGGCAGCGAGCGACGATGACGCTCGCCGCGATATGCATGAATGTCCTTGAGACGTTGAATGTCTTGCGTGACCTGGCGGCGCAATGCACCTTCAACGATGTAACTGTCGTCGATCTCCTTCGAGATCGCCGCGAGCTCTTGGTCGCCGAGCGTGTGCGTGCGGCGATCAGGATCGATCCCAGTCTTGATCAGGATCGCAGCAGCGCCCTTTGGACCAATTCCGTGGATGTACTGAAGTGAATAGAGGATCTTCTTTTTGTCAGGAATGTCGATACCGGCAATACGTGGCATAGTTTGGCTCCGATGGTGGCTCAGCCCTGTCGCTGCTTCAGCCGAGGGTTTTTCTTGTTAATGACAAAGCGCTTGCCCTTGCGGACAACAATCTGACAATCGAGTGTGCGGCGCTTGATACTGCTTCGAACTTTCATGAGTGACTCCGTGATCTTGAAACAAACTTTGAAAAAGAAACTGCAATGCTTATCGTCGGAATGTGATGCGGCCCTTGGTCATGTCGTATGGGCTCATCTCAATCGTGACTTGGTCGCCTGGGAGAATTCGGATGAAGAACTTTCGCATCTTGCCGCTGACATACGCCAGAATCTCCTGGCCATTTTGAAGTTTCACGCGAAACATCGCATCGGGCAGCGCTTCGGTGACTTCAGCTTCAAGTGTGATCTTTTCTTCTTTGGCCATGAACTCCTTTGATTCACATTTCGTGGGATGCATGACATGCGACACCCGCATGGCACGCGTGATTCATTGGCATCGAGACCGAGACGCGCGCCTCGTCAAGCATCTCGCACCCTGATCGTGTGACGACAACTGTGCGCTCAACCGAGCAGCCCGCAGCGCCAGACTCAGTTCGCATCGTCCATCCATCTTCGCATGAGACGAGACGCACTCCGATGGCGAATCCATCTGCGTCGACCGAGCGAATGCCATCTGGATGTTGAACCACGGTCGGCTCAACGGACAACACCATGTCGGGGAGAATCGTGAAGTCGCCGCGTGCTTCGAATGTGCTGTCGAGCGCGCATGGGGCGACAGGTGCCTCGTGCAACGCACGTCCGACGCCATGGCCCGCGTATCCGGTGATCAATCCCAAGCTCCGCGCTTCGGCAACATCCTGCATCGCACGCGCAACGCGCGACCAACGAACGCCTGGAGCGATCAGAGCAACCGCGACATCGAGCATTTCATGACAACCACTGATCATCGCATGTCGTTCGCATGAGCCTGTGCCAACAACCACGCAGTCGGCGACATCCGCACACCATCCGCGCAAACGAACTGCAACATCGACGGTCACAACATCACCATCGCACAATGGCACGTCTGTCGGAACAGCATGAATCAAGCGATCATTCACTGCAATGCAGCAGGCCGCTGGAAAAGTGCGTCCATCTGCATCGAGTTCGTCGAACGACGGACTTTGAATGACGCTCTCGGCACGTTCTGCGGCGATCACGCCGGCAACAACCGCAGCGAGCGAAGATGGCAGTGCGCCCACCACCGCGCAGCGCAGTGCAGCATCGACCGCCGCGCGTGCAATCAGTGCGCTCGCGCGAATCGCGTCGATCTCTTGTGGCATGCGAAGTTCGACTTGGCGTCCACCGCCAACGCGTGGGCGACGCACAGGCGCATCGAGGCGCACCGTGGCGACCACTCCGCCACGCCGAGTGTCGGCGGTGGTCAGAATCTCGTCTGAAGTCGTTCGAAAGGTCACCATCGAATTAGCCTCGAGCCGATCGAATGCGAGGGCCCGACTCACTTGTTCCTGTCGAGAGGAATCCTGAATAGTTGCGCATCAGCAAGTTTGCTTCGATGCGTTGCACCAAATCAAGTGCGACGCTGACGACGATGAGCAGTCCTGTGCCGCCCAGAAACTGCGCGACAAAGAATGGGATTCCAAGTTGGTCACTGACAATCGTCGGGATGATCGCGATCAACGCCAAGGCGCCAGCGCCGACATAGGTGATGCGTGAGATCACAGTCTCGAGGTACTCCGCAGTGCGGGGTCCAGGACGAAGCCCGGGGATGAATGAACCGTGCTCGCGCAATTGCTTCGACATGTCAGTCGGCGAAAGCTGCACGGTTGTCCAGAAGTATGAGAAGAAGTAAATCAGCACGATCTCGACGAGCACGTATGGGTACGCGCCGATCTGAAGATTCTGTGCGATGAAGCTCGTGATGCTCGACCACGTCGAAGATGCGTCTGCGGCGGCAGCCCGTGATGCGATCCACGCAAAGCCCGATGCCGGAAACATCATGAGCGTGCTTGCAAAGATGATCGGCATGACGCCAGCGTGGTTGATGCGCAGTGGCAGATAGTGCTTCTGACCTCCGTACACCTTGCGACCGCGTGTGTGCTTTGCTTGTTGAATCGGAATCCGACGCTGCGCAACGGTAATGATGATTGCACCGCCGACAACGAAAAGGAATCCAGCGAGAAGAATCGCCAGTCCGACCACCCCAATCTTCGAATCGCCACCCTGCACGCTCGCGTCGAAGTTCTCGATGATCCACGTCGCAGCGCTTGGCATGCGCGAGAGAATTCCTGCGGTCAGAATGATCGAAACGCCGTTGCCGATGCCGTACTTGTCGACTTGCTCGCCCAACCACATCAGGAAGAGGCTTCCTGCGGTCAATCCAGAGATGCCAGCGAGATAGAAGATCACCAAGCCGCCACCGACCTGAAACTGTGGCTGCACAAGGTTCTGAGTGCGCAAGAATCCGAGCCACATCAGACCCTGCAAGAGGCAGAGTCCAACAGTCGCATACCGCGTCCACTCCATGATCTTGGTCTGGCCCGACATCCCCTCTTTCTTCAGGTCCTGCAGAGCTGGAACGACTGCTTGCAAGAGTTGAAAGATGATGCTTGCCGTGATGTACGGCATGATGCCAAGACCGAAGATGGTCGACTGCTGAAGCGATCCACCCGAGAAAATCGATGCGTACTCGAGCAAACGGCCAAATCCGGTTTGATCGACTGATGCACGCTCTGCAGCGAGTGCAAGTTCAGATTGATCAACCCCGAGGAGTGGAATCCAAAAACCGATTCTGTAAATGACCAACACGCCCAAGGTGAAAAACACCTTGTTGCGCAGGTCGCGGATTCGGAAGATGTTTGCGAATGCTTGGAGCATTGGTTCTTCGAGTGAGATCAGTTGCTGTCTGACTTGCCTTCAGACTTGCCTTCAGCTTTGGCCTTTGGCGCGCGCTTCGCTGCGTTCGCCTTTTTCGTTGCTTCGGCTTCTGCCTCAGCCTGCTCCTGGGCAGCGACCTTGGCTGCGTGCGGTGTCAGAATGACGCTTCCACCCGCTGCTTCGATCTTGGCCTTTGCCTGAGTCGAGAACTTGTCTGCCGTCACGCTCAACTTCACAGCGATGTCGCCGGTGCCGAGCACCTTGAGCGGCATCTTGCTATCGCGAACGAGTCCAACGCGAGCCAATGCATCGACGTCGACGTGCGCCCCAGCTGCAAAGTGCTTGGCGAGGTCAGAGACATTGACGATGTGGTAATCGACACGGAAGTCAGCGTTCGAGAACCCGCGCTTTGGAAAGCGACGGAGGAGTGGCGTCGAACCACCTTGGTAACCGGGACGGCTCGTCCAACCTGCGCGACTCTTCGCACCGTTGTGACCGCGACCGCTTGTGCCGCCCTTGCCGCTGCCTTCACCGCGACCGACGCGCATGCGCAACTTGTGCTTTCCAACCTTGGCGGTGACATCATGGATCATCATGGCTCATTACTCCTAATCAATAGACTGAAAACTGACTCAAGACTGAACTGCTGAACTCGAAGCGTCGGATGGGCTCGCAGGCGCATCGGATGCTGGTGCTGTTGTGACTGGTGCTGCTGGGGTGAAAGGTCGTCCGCCGTCGTCTGAGCGTGGTCGGCCACCGCCGCCGCCGCCGCCGCCGAATCCACGTCCGCCGCCGCCGCCTGGACGTCCACCGCCACCACCGCGACGACGCTCGTCGCCGACTGTGTTGACTGGAGCTGCTGCGCGTTCGCCAGAGCGTTGGGATGGCATCGCAGCGATACCTCGTGCGATTGCATCTTCAACAGTTGTCGTTCCGAGGGTCACGCCGCGAAGTTGTTCAACGCGTTCGCGTGTGCGAAGCGAATCGAGGGCTGCGAATGTGGCCTTGACGAGGTTCTTGACATTGGTCGATCCATATGCCTTCGTGAGGCAATCCTGAACGCCGAGCATGTCGAGAACCGCACGAACGGATGCCCCTGCGATAACGCCAGTTCCTGGGCTCGCGGGAACCAACCGCACGGAAGATGCGCCGAAGCGACCCTCAACCGAATGCGGAAGCGTGCGACCCTGCAGCGGATACCCGCGCAGCTTGCGCTTGCCTTCACGTGTTGCCTTCTCAACGCTCGTTGGAACTTGGTTGCTCTTGGCATACCCAACTCCAACCTTGCCATGTCGGTCGCCTACGACGACGAGCGCGCCGAAGCTGAATCGACGGCCACCTGCCACCGTTGAGGAGGTGCGAAACACCTTGACCGTTGTTGCATCGACGCCGCTGTCATCACCAAAGTTATCGTTCATGTTTGTAGTCTCAAGAATTCACTCGCGCGAGCGAGTGTGCCTCATGTCAAAAATGTCAAGAATGTTTCAGAATTTGAGTCCTGCTTCGCGCGCCGCATCTGCAAGCGCCTTGATCCGTCCGTGGTAGCGATATCCGCCGCGATCGAACACGACTTGTTCGACTCCAGCCTTGATCGCACGTTCAGCAACCGCACGGCCGACGACGGATGCAGCATCTGCATTTCCGCCGACCTTTCCGCTCAATTCGACATCGAGCGATGAGGCCGCAGCGAGGGTGCGACCTGCCAGATCATCGATGACCTGAACATAGATGTGGCGCGGTGAGCGGAAGACAGCCAGACGTGGACGCACTGGCGTTCCGCGAAGTGTCTTGCGAAGTCCCTTGCGGCGACGCGAGCGACGAGTTCTTTTTTGTGTGCAGATATCCATAGGAATTTCCTTTCGCGCGCCTTAGGCGCCGAATGCCTTGCCCTTCTTACGCGCAACGACTTCGGTCGAGTACTTGATGCCCTTGCCGTTGTATGGCTCAGGCTTGCGTTGACTGCGGATGAGGCTTGCGAACGCGCCCACCTTTTGTGCGTCAACGCCAGTGAGCGTGATGATTGTGTTGTTGTCGATCGTGCAAGCGACGCCCTCTGGCACAAGCAACTCGCGTGGGTTGCAGAACCCAACTGTCAAGATGAGTTTCTTGCCCTGCAACTTTGCAGTCCAACCAACTCCGATGACCTCAAGCTTGGTCGAATAGCCATCGACAACACCCTTCACCATCTTGTTCAAGACGGCGCGTGTTGTGCCCCAGTACGCGCGGCGATTGCCTTCGTCGATGAGGGCGATATCGTCGAGTGTGCATGCGATCGAATTGCTCTTTGCGTCAAACGCAACGACCACTTCAGGTCGGTAGCAGAACGAGTTCTTGCCCTTGGGCCCCTGCACGTCAACGGTGCGCGTTGCAGCGTTGACCGCAACTTTGACCGTTGCTGGCACTGTGATGAGTTGTTTTCCGATTCGGCTCATGGGATTCTTCTTTCAGGATTAAGAGACGGCGCAGACAACTTCGCCGCCAACGCGCATCTCGCGCGCCTTGCGGTCGCTCATGACACCCTGACTCGTTGAGACCACCGTGATCCCGAGTCCTTCAAGCAACCGAGGCATCGCCTGGGCACCGCAATAAACGCGGCATCCCGAATGCGAGACTCGATCAATGCGATTGATCAGTGTTTCACCGCGTGGTCCATACTTGAGTTGCACGCGCAAGAGGCCTTGGCGGCCATCCGGAATCACTTCGAATCCCAGAATAAAACCCTCGTCGCGCAACACTTCGAGAACTCCGCGGTTCAGGCGGTTGTTCAGGCAGGTCACGCTCTTGCGGCGAATTGAAACCGCATTTCGGATGCGGGTCAACATATCGGCTGTGAGATCTTGCAATGACATGATTTAGTTCCTCGAGAGTTGAATTACCACGATGCCTTACGCATGCCTGGGATCATTCCCAGCAGTGCCAGCTCGCGCAACATGTGTCGGCTGATGCGAAACTTCCGGTAATAGGCCCGTGCGTGCCCTGTGATCTCGCAACGATTACGTTTGCGCGTCGAGAACTTCGGCGTGGTCTTCATTTTTGCGAATACGCGTTTGCTTGCCATAGTGCTTCCTGTGGTTCCTTTAGACGGCGGCTGCAGACTTCTTTGATGATTCCTCTGGCTTGACGAACGGCATGCCGAGTTCGGCGAGAACCAGTCGGCTCTTCTTTGCGTCACTGCCCGAGAAGACGATGTTGATGTTCATTCCGTGCGTGTGATTCACCGCAGCCATGTTGATTTCTGGCCAGACTGCTTGTTCGGTGAGACCGACGCTGAAATTGCCCTGGCGGTCGAAGGTCTTGTCAGAGACTCCTCGAAAATCCTTGATACGCGGCATCGCGAGATTGATGAGGCGATCGAGAAAATTCCACATGCGCTCGCGGCGCAGCGTGACCATGAACGCGCTCGGCGCTCCTTCACGAACCTTGAAGTTCGAAACTGCCTTCTTGGCGAGAATCATGATTGGCTTCTGACCAGAAATCGTCGAGAGCGTCGAAATGACTGCATCGCGATACTCAGGCTTGAGCTTCTGATTCTCGAGATGCCGACCAACTCCAACGTTGATGACGACCTTCTCGATCTGAGGCAACTGATGCACGTTCTTCATGCCGAATTCGGCGAGAACCTTGGCGCCCACTTCTTCACGAAACGCCTTGCGCAGTCGTGGTTCGGGGAGTGAAGTTGGAATGACTTTCTTGGACATGGATACTCCTTAGGCCTTGCTCTTGGTTGGGCCGCGCAACACGTGCAACTCACTGCCATTTCGGACAGCAACGCGCACCTTGGATCCGTCGGCCTTCGTGACGAAGCGAACTCGTGTTGGCTTTCCATCAACGACTGGGCTGACATTTGAAATGTGAATCGAGAGTTCCTTCTCGATGACCGATCCCTTGGGCTGCTGTTGCGTCGCCTTGATATTGCGCTTGCGAACATTGACGCCCTTGACGATCACGCGATTCGACTTGAGGTCGACCGAGAGAATCTCACCGGACTTCCCGCGGTTGTTTCCGGAGGTCACGACGACGACATCACCTTTTTTGACATGGAGCGGCATGGGATTAGACGACCTCTGGTGCTAGGGAAACGATCTTCATGTAATTCTTCTCCCGCAATTCACGCGCGACTGCACCGAAGATGCGCGTGCCCTTGGGATTGCCATCTTCATCGATCAGAACGCATGCGTTCGAATCGAATCGGACGTACGAACCATCATCGCGGCGCACTGGGTACTTCACGCGCACAATGACTGCGAGCGCTTTATCACCAGACTTGACATCGCCGTTTGGAATCGCGGCCTTGATCGCAACGCGAACACGATCACCAACAGACATCGAGAGACGAGTGAAACGACCGCGTGCGGTGCTACCACCCAAGACTCCGATGACCATTGCTTCTCGGGCGCCGCTGTTGTCGGCGACTTCCATTCTGCTTTCTTTTTGAATCATTTTCTAGGTACTCCGTAATTCGTTTGAGGTGGTGATGCGGTGGCGACTTCGAAGGTCAGTCCTTCGCCTTCACTGTTTCGCCGTACACAACTTCTGCCTTGATTGGTGCGCGTTCGACAATGCGCACGAGCGCCCAGCGCTTGGTGCGTGAAACTGGACGGCACTCAGCGATCTCAACGCGATCACCGAGATGCGAGTCATTGGTCTCGTCGTGCACGTGCAGGATCGTTCGCTGCCGGACATACTTTCCGTAGCGAGGATGGCGTGCGGAATAGGAAATGACGACGCGGCGGGTGCGATCTTGACCATCGCGATCAACCATGCCGACGAGCCGTGGGCTCTTTTCTGGGATGACAACTGGAGACTTGCGACTCATGACTTCACCTTCTTTGCAGCGGCCTTCTTGCCTGCGGGTTTGCGAACGGTCGTTGCTGGAGAAACTGCCACTGGTGCACGGGCGGCTGGATTCTTTCCAACGCGACGTGCAGATGCTTCAGTCAGAAGACGCGCGAGGTCGCAGCGCAACTTTCCGAACTGCGATGAGTCCTTCACCTTTTCGGTGACGACTTGTGAGCGCAGATTGAAGATGGCTCGGCGAACGCGACCGCTCTCGAGACCCAACTCTTCGTCATTCAGTTTCTTGATTTCTTTCATGTCCATGATTCTGTTCCTTGCTTCTTTTTAGACGGCGAGTCGTCGTGAAACCATGCGGCATCGCACGGGCATCTTGTACGCAATACGGGCAAGCGCTTGCTTTGCCTGATCCTCTGAAACACCTTCGACTTCAAAGAGCACGGTGCCCGGCTTGACGCGCGCTGCCCAGTACTCAACTTCAGCCTTTCCAGTACCCATTCGAGTCTCGAGTGGCTTCTTCGAAATCGGCTTCTCTGGGAAGACTCGAATGTAGAGCTTGCCTTGGCGGCGCAGAAAGTGCTGCGCTGCGATACGGCCTGCGTCGATCTGTCGGCCGCTCAACCAGACGGTTTCGAGAGACTGCAATCCATAGTCTCCGTAGGCGACGTAATTGCCGCGCGTTGCGCAGCCTTTCATCTTGCCGCGCTGTTGCTTGCGGTACTTGACTCGTGAGGGAAGTAGCTTCATGTCTTATCTCGTTTTGCTCAGTAGGTGATGAATCAGCGACGACCACGTGCGCGGGCTTGACCGCCAGCTGCGGTGGATTGATATTCCTGCTGTGCCTCTGCGGCTGAGTACATGCCGCGATAGACCCAGACCTTGACACCCAGCGCGCCATAGGTTGTGAATGAATGCGCAAGCGCGTAGTCAACGTGCGCCTGGAGAGTCGAGCGAGGAATCGAACCCAGACGCATGTCGAGTGTCCGGCTCATTTCTGCACCACCGAGACGACCAGCCAAGAGAATGCGAATTCCCTTCGCGCCGTTCTGCATGGCACTTTCGCAGCGCATCTTGATGAGGCGACGGAAATTTGCACGCTTCTTGAGTTGCTCGGCCATCGTTTCAGCGATGAGACGCGCATCAATCTCTGGATTGCGAACTTCGACCACGTTCAACGCAACCTTGCGGTTCGTGAGCGCTTGCAGTTCATTGATCAACTGCTCCTTGCCGGATCCCTTGAGCCCGAGCACCTGACCTGGGCGCGCGGTCTTGATGATCACGGTGAGTTCTTCACGCGTGCGCTCGATGAGCACATCACTCACAGCCGCGAATGGCGGCGTGCGATTGAGTCGCTTGTCGATGAACTTGCGGATCTTGTAATCCTCGACCAGCAATTCACCGAAGAGCGCCTTTGGAGCAAACCAACGGCTCTTGTGTGCCTCAGTGATGCCGACTCGGAAACCAAATGGATGTGTCTTTTGACCCATATTGAAAACCTCAGGATTTGCGCTCAGCGACCGTCACGTGGATGTGACTTGTCCGCTTCTTGATTGGATGAGAGCGCCCTCGGTCTTTGGGCTGAAAGCGCTTGATGATTGGACCTTCGTCGACCTTCGTCTCTTTGATGAAGAGTGAACCGATGTCGGCATCCTTCTCTTCAGCATTGGCGATGGCACTCTTGAGGACAACCTTGACGAACATCGCGCCACGGCGCGGGCTGAAGTCAAGACGCGACATCGCGCTGGCAACGTCAAGTCCGCGGATCATGTCAATGACCAAGCGAACCTTGCGAGGCGCGATTCGACAGTGTTGGTGGGATGCTGTGTATGTCATAGTGGTCTCCAAACAGTTCAGTCAGTTGGTTGTCCGACAACGTGTCAGGAGCGAGCCTTCTCGCCGCCTGCGATGCCTTCCTTCTTGTTGGTGTGACCGCGAAACGTGCGCGTCATTGAGAATTCGCCGAGCTTGTGCCCAACCATGTCTTCTGTGACGAAGACATCGATGAATGCGCGGCCGTTGTGAACCTGAAAAGTGGTGCCGACGAACTCTGGCACAATCGTGCAAGCGCGGCGCCAAGTCTTGATGGGAAGTCGCCGACCAGTGGTGGCGAGAGCCTCGACCTTTCGGAAGAGTTTCTCGTCGACTGCGGGACCTTTCTTTTGTGAACGTGACATAGTGGTGATCTCCTGTGTGCTGGTTGCGATCAGACCTTGAGTTGACCGTACCGACGGCTAAATCGACGACGAAGAATGCGCTCATCGCTCGCCTTGCCGCGTGTTCGTGTGCGACCACCCTTCGATGGCGTGTTGCTTGCGTTGGAAGGAATCTGTCCACCCTTGGAGCGTCCTTCACCACCACCGTGCGGATGCTGATGATGGCTCATCGCCATACCGCGTGTGCGTGGACGACGACCGAGCCAACGGGCGCGACCTGCCTTACCGAGTTTGACCAATGCGTGATCTGCGTTTCCAACTGCGCCGATTGTTGCGCGGCAGTCGAGTGAGACCTGGCGAATTTCGCCCGAAGGAAGCACGATCGTTGCGAATCGACCTTCCTTGTTTGTGAGACGCGCTGCCATTCCTGCGGAACGCACAAGTTGCGCCCCCTTGCCAGGAACGAGTTCGACCGCGTGCACTTGCAGTCCAGTTGGAATATGGCGAAGCGGCATGCAATTGCCGACTTCTGGATCAATCTGCTTCGCAGAACTCAAAATCTTCGAACCAACCTTGATGTTCTTTGGAGCCAAGATGTAGCGGACGCTCTCGTCTTCATACTTGACGAGCGCCAAGTGGCAAGAGCGATTTGGATCGTATTCAACGCCCACAACGAGCGCGGGAGCATCATCCTTGGTGCGGCGCCAATCGATCAAGCGGTAGCGGCGCTTGTGGCCTCCACCCTGCTGAATCACTGTCAACTTGCCCTGGCAGTTTCGGCCGCCGGTCTTGTGCAATGGACGAAGCAAACTCTTTTCAGGTGTTTTCTTCGTGACTTCAGTGTGCAAGTTGACGGACGCATTGCGTCGGCTGTTCGTGACTGGTTTGTAAACGCGAATCGGCATTGTGGTGCTCCAGTGTGAATCAGAAGAGTTCGATCTTGTCCTGTGGATGCACGCGGACGATCGCGCGTTTTTCCCACTTGCCCGCGATGAGTCCAAACTTCGAAGCGCGGTCGGCATACTTGCGGTTCAAGACGCTCACGCCAAGAACACGCACTTTGTAGAGCTCGACCACTGCCGATTTCACATCGGTCTTGGTCGCGCGCGCATCAATTTCGAACGTGTAGCGGTTTGCATCGCTCGCGCCACCATTGGCCTTTTCTGTGATGAGCGGACGACGGATGACTTCTGTTGGAATCATGAGTTGGCCTTTTCTGCGGCGTTGTCGAAGCAGGATTCATCGAGGAATGTGTTGAGCGTGGCGCGATCAATCACCATGTAGCGGTGGTTGAGCACAGCAAAGACATTGAGTTGATCGACGCGAATCGTCGAGGAATATGGCAAGTTTCCGGCGCTCTGTCGTGCGCCCTGGTTCTTGGCATCCAAGACGATCAGGCAGGTTCGGTCGATGCCGACCACATTCAACATCGCTGCGAATGTTTCAGTCTTTGGCGTTGCGAAGTTCAGGTTGTCGAAACACTTCACTTCGCCGTCGACCAACTTGGCCAAGAGTGCGTTGCGATTGGCGAGACGACGCATCTTCTTTGGCAAAGATGAGCGCATGTCTTCGCGGGTGCGCGTCTTGGCGAAGGCCACACCACCACCCTTGCGAATCGGCGATCGCACCGCTCCGGCGCGAGCGTTGCCTGTGCCCTTCTGCTTGTAGATCTTGCGGGTTGAACCATGGACCGAGCCGCGACTCTTCGTGCGAGCCGAGCCCTGACGCTGGTTCAAATGGATTGCGACATACGCCTGCTTCAAGAGCGGGAAGCGAACTTCACCGCCGAGCGTGGCTGGGTCGATCTGGATGGTGTCGACCGTCTTACCGTCATGAGAATAGATTGGGAGATCAATCATTTCTGAGTTCCTTCAGCGGAAATCCGCCGTTTTCGCCTTGCTCTCCCGTCGCCAATCACAACAGGCTTGGGGAAGAGTTCGACTTGGATGTGGTTCAAGATGTCCTTGTCGCATGGTTCCCTGGGTTCTTCACCCACTCAGGCCTTTGCAACTCAGCACAACGTCGGTGACGTCATGCCTTGGCCTGGAGCCGTGCCTTTGGTTTGTAGAGCCGGACTGCAGCTCGAACGATGACATAACCAGAGTTC
>CAYHFW010000040.1:0-17781 GCA_964355975.1 uncultured Singulisphaera sp. | reverse complement strand
AGAATCGTGCGCTTGCCTGCCTGCCCAGCACAGAGCAAGACTGCGCCGCCCGAATAGGCGCGTCCGATGCAAGTCGTCGCAATCTCGCTCGTGATGAACTGCATCGTGTCGTAGATCGCAAGCGTGTCATCCACCGCTCCACCAGGACTGTTGATGTAAAAGTTGATGTCCTGCCCGCGCTTCTGGCTCTCGAGATAGAGCATCTGCATCATCACGCGCGACGCAGATGCATGATTGATCTCACCCACGAGAAACACCACGCGGTTCTCGAGAAGCAACTCATCAATCGTCATCTCGCGTGTGCGTTGGTAACTGGTCGAATTGCGTGGGTCGACAGGTGAACGATCAAAAGGAATCTGCATAAGGCGGGCGAGGATAGGGGATGATTCCAATTCAGTTGGACGAGGTGGTTTAGTATGAACGCGTGGCCCAACACGCACCCGATGCACATCATCGAATCGTCGTACTGCATGGCAAAGATTCGTTTCTTCGCATCGAGTGGAGTCGGCGATTTCGCACCGCGCTCGAAGCGAAGTATGGCGCAGTCGACGAGTTCTCATTTGACGGCGCGACCGCCGCGCTCGCGAGCGTGCTTGACGAACTGCGCTCGTATGGCTTGATGGCCTCCCACAAATTGGTGATCGTCGACAACGCCGATGCCTTCTTCGCATCCGAAGATCGCCGCCGAGCGCTCGAGCGGTACGCGCAAGCGCCGATGGCAGAGGCGTCTTTGCTTCTGCGGTCGCAGAATTGGCGCCCTGGAAACTTCGACAAACTGCTTGCAAACTGCGGGCTCGTGTTGAAATGTGAATCGCCAGGATCGGCTGATGCGGCACGTTGGTGCATCGGGAGATCAACCAAGGAACACAAGATCACTCTCGATGCCGACGCCGCAGCGTTACTCGTCGACCGCGTCGGCAGCGACCTCGCGCGGCTCGACATGGAACTCGCCAAGCTCGCCGTGAGCGCGCTTTCGGCTGGACTCTCGAACGTCACCCGAGCGATCGTCCTTGAACTCGTGGGTGCGAGCCGTGAAGAACAAGCGTGGGAAATTCAGGATGCAATTTTGAATGGCGATCCTGGGCGCGCCGCGTCAAAAGTGACTGAGTTACTGCGTGTTTCTCGTGCTCCAGAGGTAATGGTCGCCTGGGCGGCAATCGATCTCATGCGCAAGATTCACGCAGCCGCAGTGCGGGTGGGGGATGGCGCCAGCGACGGTCAAATCGCGCGCGACCTTCGCCTCTGGGGTGAGTCAACGGCGCCGATCCTGCGGGCGGCTCGAACCCTCGGCGTGCAGCGGGCGGCGCGGCTGCTGCACGAGTCAATCTCAGCCGACTACCGAATGAAAACGGGTGGCGCACCTGACGCCGAGCGCATGCTTGTGGGACTTTCAACGCTGCTTTCTGGGGCGATTGCCACCAGTTATCTGGTGCGATCCTGAACTTTTTTTAGTCCTATAACCACAAAAAGAACGCCGTGCGGCGCAAAAAAAGCGTGCCATCCCTCATTGGCGTGCTAGAAACCGCCTTCGCGACTAGACAGGGTTTGACCCTCGCCTTATAGTTCCCCCTTCAGTTTTCGCCCCGCAATGGTCGATACTGAAAAATCTGAATCGTCCCTCGTCAACGTGGCGGGGGGGTCCGACTTCAGATGTCACAAAAGGGTTCACCAATCGCGTCTCGTATCAAGAACGGTGAATTTCAAAACAGGAGCACAGTTACACATGACACTTACTAAGTATGTTGGCATCCTCGCCAGCGGTCTCGCCCTCACCGGCGCGGCATCTGCCCAGAGCAACAACGACGCCATGAGCGAAATGGCTCAAATCAAGGCGGAACTCGCAACTCTCAAGTCGCAAAACGGCGACAAGTGGCTCACCGAAGAGCGCGCCGCTGAGATCAAGTCACTCGTCAAGGACGTCCTCGCGGACTCCGAGACCCGCACCAGCCTCCAAGGCTCAGGCGCGACATCGGGCTACAACAACGGATTCTTCATCGCAAGCGCTGATGGCAACTTCAAGCTTCAGATGAACGTCCTCGAGCAAGTTCGCTTCACATGGAACAACCAGCCAGAATCGAACCAGGCTGCGCCAGCTATCACGAATGTGAACGAGTGGGGCTTCGAGAATCGTCGCACAGCGATGACTTTCTCCGGAAACGTCGTCGACCCAACATGGACATACATGATCCGCACGAACGTTGGTTCGGCGATCGATCCATACACCCCAGCTCCGGGCGCAGTTGTGCTCCAGGATGCTTGGGCTGCGAAGGACTTCGGCAACGGATTCGGCCTCAAGGTCGGTCAGTTCAAGAGCCCATTCATGGCAGAGTCGTTGCGCAACGATGGCGCCCAGCTCACTGCTGAGCGTTCAATGGTTGACTACTACTTCTCGGGTGGTTACGTGCAGGGTCTCGCACTGAGCTATTCAGCTGATCAGTTCCGTGTGACTGCCTCGTACAACAACGGCCCACGTGGACAGAACAGCACATGGACTGCAGGCAACTCAAGCTTCTCAGGATCTGCCCGCGCTGAATTCAAGGCGAGCGGAAGCTGGGCACAGTTCGAGACAGAGTCATCCGCCAAGAGCGATGAGTCTGGCTTGCTCATCGGTGCTGCAATTCAGTACTACAACAATCGTGGAACCAACGGAACAAACATTGCTGTTCCAAGCATCGTCTACGGAGACCCCATCGCTGGGTTCTCAACAACTGGCGCAATTGACTGGACTGTTGACGCGACCTTCAAGTCGGGCGGCATGAACGTCAGTGCAGCCTTTGTCGGGTCGAATTACACACAACAGGCTGCCGGCGTGACTGGCGATAAGGTCAACAGCTACGGCATGGTTGTTCAGGGTGGCTACCGCTTCACCGACGCTCTCGAAGGCTTCGGTCGCTGGGAGTGGATGAACGTTGCCAACGGCGCAAACGGCGTTGGTGGCGGTGCATTAAGTGCTACCGACGTGAACAATGTTCTCACCTTCGGTGTGAATGTGTACGCAGCAACCAACATCAAGTGGACGACCCAGTTCGGGATCTCCCTCTCTGACGTTGGAAGCGGTGCAGATTTCAGCGGCGCGGGTTACCGTGCTGACAACAACACCGCGGCCGATGACCAGTTCAACATCATCTCACAGCTTCAGGTCAGCTTCTAAGTTGACACGAACTTGAGTGATGGTTTGTTGTTGGTTGGAGCAATCTCCAATCAACTTGATTGAGACGCAAGGGGCCGATCCGAAAGGGTCGGCCCTTTTTCATTTCAACATCTTCTGCATTGGTTCGTTAGCATTGCCGATCAGTTATGGTGCTGACCCCTCTCATCGTTGCGAAGTGCTTGCTCTCGGCCGCGGTCGTCCAGTCGGGCGTACCTGATCAGACCAGCCGACAGATCGATGACATGGCGCGTCGTCTCGAGACCCTCGAGAAGCGCAACGCAGATTTGCAAGCGCAAGTCGTCGACCTCAAAGCACAAAGTGGAGATCAGTGGCTCACTGAAGAACGCGCCGCAGAAGTTCGCGCGCTGGTGCAAGATGTCTTGTCAGATAGCGCGATGCGCACATCACTGCAATCAACGGGTGCAACAGCAGGATGGGACAACGGATTTTTCATTGCGAGCCCAGACAATCGCTTTCGATTGGAAGTCGGTGGACTCATTCAAGCGCGCTGGGTGTGGAGCGCGCAGCGTGCGCCATATGTCGCGCCAACCGAGATTGCACCAGGGGCACGAATCAAGTACGACCAAGTTGGCAATCGAACTGGTTTCGATGTCCAAAACACAGAACTGTGGGCGCAGGGACATGTGATCTCGCCCGACATTCAGTACATGATTAAGGGGATTTTTACGCAGAACCAAGATATGGGAGTGCGGGTTGGAAATCCCGGTGCGACGCCGAATCCACAGCCGTTCATTACGAATTCGACAGCTGGGGGAATCCAGTTGCTCGATGCATGGGTGCGCGTCAATCTCACCGACGATTGGTCGATTCGAGTCGGTCAGTTTCGTGCCCCATTCGGTCGCGAGTTCTTGGTTCTCGAGCAGTTTCAGATGGCGGTCGACCGCTCGCTCGTCTCGTTGCACTACGGAATGGGCTACACGCAGGGGCTCGAGCTTGAGTATCTCTCGAACGAGGCGCGCTGGCGTTTCTCGGTGAATGACGGAGGCACCGACATGATTGCGGGTCCCGCGCAGGTGGTGGGCTCTCAGCCGATGAATTCATCGTGGGATGCGCAGACTGTTTCATGGGGATTGACAACACGGTTCGACTGGAAGGGCTCGGGCGGTTGGGCACAGTTTGATCAGTTCACCAGCCCAGACGGAAGCGAACCAGGATGGCTCTGGGGAGTTGCCTTGAACGCACAGGTGACAAAGCCCAACGAGTCACTTCCGCTGACTTCTGATGCCGGTACCGATTCAAACAGCAACGGTTGGATCGGCTTCACCACCGATTTCACCTGGCAGTTTGGTGGGGCATCGCTCTTTGCGAGTGCTTACTACAACTATGTGAATTCAAACGCCGCATACTTGCAGCAGAATTTCGGTGGAGCGACCTACGTCGACGCAGGCGAGGTCAACGCACTCGGATTTACTCTGCAAGCGGCGATGTATCTCGCGCCAAAGTGGGAAGTGTTTTCTCGGTACGAGTACATGCATACGACGGCATCCAATTCTGGTGAGTCTGCGCTGCTCGGCAATGCCGTGGACAACTATCTCTTTCAGCAACACCACATGGATCTGTTGACGGTTGGAGTGAACTACTACCTCGATGGTCAAGATGTCAAGATCACGACCGATTTTGGGTATGGCTTCACGCCGATTTATCCCGCCTATGCAGTGCCAGCGACTGGATGGCGTATCTCGGAGTCGGACGAATTCGTCGTTCGCGCGCAGATGCAATTGCTCTTTTGAGCCGGCGTGAATCGCTAGTATCGCATCATGTCGATGGGAGAAATCGTTCGCTTTGAAGTGCGTGCGGCGCAGGATCAGCGCGATCCGCGTGGTGATGCACTTGCACGCGCAGCGGGGGTAAAGCACGCGCGAATCGCACACTCAGCGGTCTATCTAGTGGATGGCGCGCTCGACGCCAACGAGTGCAATCGCCTCGCGCGTGAGTTGCTCGCAGACCCAGTAACGCAGGTGTGGAGTTGGAAACGCGTGCACGGGGCCAAGAGTGGACCCGCCTCGCACGACGAACTACTGCCCGATGCGATTGTCGAAGTGCATCCGCTGCCAGGGGTGATGGATCCCGCAGCTGAGAGCGTGCGCGCGGCAGCGAAGGCGTTGCTTGGGGATGAGATCGAAGTGCGCACTGGAGCGCGCTTCGACTTCTGGGGCGTTTCGAAAGAGTCCGCGCGTGCAATCGTTGAACAGCACGCCGCAAACCCCGTCATTCAGGCTGTGTTTGATGAGCCGCACCATCCCAGTTCGTTTCCTCACGGCAGCGCGTACGCATTGAATGTTCGAGAGGTCGCAGTGCGCGCGCTCGATGGCGCGGCGCTCGACACGCTCTCTCGCGATGCACATCTGTTTCTTTCGCGCGAAGAGATGCAGGCGATTCAATCTGAATACAAGCGGCTCGGTCGAGATCCGCGCGAGATCGAACTCGAGACGATCGCGCAGACCTGGAGCGAGCATTGTGTGCACAAGACGCTGAAGTCGACGATTCGGTACAGCGGCGAACAGTGTGGTGCGCACGCGCGTCCAGGGCACGAATCGAATGGCGATGGCTCGGTCACGATTCGAAACTTGCTCAAGACGACTGTTGCCGCGGCCACCCACGAACTCATGGGCACCAACACGCTGCTCACTGGGCCCGGTGTGAACACAGCGTTGCCACCGATCGATTGGTGTCTCTCGGTCTTCGTCGACAACTCTGGAGTGATCGCATTCGACGATGACCACGCAGTCTGCTTCAAGGTCGAGACGCACAATCATCCAAGCGCGATTGAACCATACGGCGGTGCGGCGACCGGCATCGGTGGATGCATCCGCGACATCATCGGCACTGGTCAGGGAGCGAAACCGATCGCGTCGACCGATGTCTTCTGTGTCGCCAATGGTGATCTGAAACATATTCCGCGCGGGTGCATCGCTCCAACGCGCATCCTCTCGCAAGTCGTTGCGGGAATCCGTGATTATGGAAACCGCATGGGCATTCCAACGCTCAACGGTGCTGTGTGGTTTGACGATCGATATGTCGGCAATCCACTTGTGTACGCGGGTTGCATCGGCATCATGCCGCGCAACCGAACGCACGGCAGAGTTGAAAATGGAGACGTCATCGTTGCGATCGGCGGCCGAACTGGTCGGGATGGAATTCACGGCGCAACATTCTCAAGCGCAGAGTTGACCGACACGCACGCCGACGAGTTCAGTCACGCAGTGCAGATCGGAAATGCGATCACTGAGAAGAGCGCGCTCGATGCAATTCTTGCAGCGCGCGATCACGCGCAGGGATGTCTCTATCACGGCTTGACCGACTGCGGCGCCGGCGGCTTCTCGAGCGCGGTCGGAGAGATGGGTGCATCAATCGGAGCAGAAGTGCATCTTGACCGCGCGCCTGTGAAATACACAGGAATGTCGCCAACAGAAATCTGGATTAGCGAGGCACAAGAGCGGCTCGTGCTCGCAGTGCCGCAAGAAAATCTTGCCGCGCTCGCGTCGATCTGCGAACTGCACAGCGTTGAGATGTGCGCGCTGGGCACGTTTGGAACGCCCGATCAGAACATCATTCTGCTGTGGCACGGAAGTGAAGTCGGCCGACTCGACACGAAGTTCTTGCATGCAGGAATCCCATCGCCCGTTCGCGAAGCGGTGTGGGATGAGGATTGGTCGCGCGAGAATGCAAAGTTCGCTGGATCGCGTATCGCGACCACTCGCACCGACAGCGCCGGCGCGACTGCATCGATTGCGCAGATGCTCTGCTCGCTGCTGGCACATCCAAACATCGCGAGCAAAGAGTGGATCATTCGCCAGTACGACCACGAGGTGCAGGGGACTTCAGTTGTGAAGCCACTCGTCGGTATCGGCTCAGGCGGTCCTGGTGATGGGGCAGTGATTGCGCCAGTCGCTGGAAGCGTGCGCGGACTCGCAATTGCAAATGGACTCGCCACTGGACTCGCGCGCGATCCCTATGTGATGGGGCTCGCCGCAATCGACGAGTGCATCCGAAATCTTGTGTGTGTCGGAGCAGATCCGACGCGCATTGCGATTCTTGACAACTTCTGCTGGCCATCGTGCCGCGATGCGAGAAACATGGGCGCGCTCGTGCGGGCGGCGTGGGCGTGTTACGACGCCGCCAAGGCATATCGCACTCCATTCATCTCAGGCAAGGACAGCCTCAACAATCAGTTCGTGACTGACGAAGGCAAGACGATTCAGATTCCGCCAACATTGTTGATCAGTGGATTCGCAATCGTGACTGACATCAACAGATCCTGCACGATGGACTTGAAGCACGTGGGCAGCGCGATCATCATGATCGGCACAACTTCATCGCGCATGGGCGGATCGCACGCGGCGCTCATTGCACAGTCTGACGAAGCGGGCACGCTCGAGATGCCGATGGTCGACTTGATTGGCGCGCCGAAAGTCGCCGCAGCAGTTGCGCACGCGATTGCGATGAACTGGGTGCGCAGCGCACATGATTGCAGTGAGGGTGGGGTCGCAGTCGCGCTCGCAGAGATGGCATTCGCCGGCGGCATTGGCGTCGACGTCGACCTCTCGAAGTTGCCCACGCTTGGCGACGACAGGGCGGTCGATGCGCACGCGCTCGCCTTTGCTGAAGATCCATCGCGTTACGTTCTCGAAGTGAAGGAATGCGATGTCGCAAGTGTCTGTGCACATTTCGCCGCAGCACAGATTGCTCACGCAGTGATCGGCGCAACGAATGAAACGAGTGAACTTCGACTCATGCAGCAAGCGCAAGTGCTTGCGGCCACCACGCTCGACACTCTTCGCGCCGCATGGGCGACTGGAGCTGCATGAAAGCACCACAGCCACGCGCACTTGTCATCACCGCTCCAGGCATCAACTGTGACCTTGAGTTGTGCGCGGCGTTTACTGCGGCCGGTGCACAGCCACACACGGAGTTGTTGCAGACATTGATGCGCAATCCATCGCTGATCGATTCGTACGACCTGATCGGACTTCCCGGTGGATTTAGTTTCGGCGATGACATTGCTGCAGGGCGCATCATGGGCGCGCTGATCGCAAAATCGATTTACCCAGCGCTGCGTGATGCGGTGGTGCGAGGCGTGCCAATGATTTGTCCATGCAATGGATTTCAGATCGCGGTGCAGGCCGGATTGTTGCCAGGGCCAGCGGGCAGCCGCGATCAGTGGGCTGAGCATGCCGCGCCCGCAACCGTCGCGCTTGCAAACAATGTTTCTGCGCGCTTCGTCGATCGCTGGACGCCAGTTGAGATTCCGCAAGACACCCTCTGCATCTGGACGAAGGGGGTGCATGTGAACGCGCCCGACAATCTGCTACCAAGCGCGCACGGCGAGGGAAGGTTCGTTGCCGCGCCGTCGGTGGTCGAGAGGCTCGAAGCAGCAGGGCAGGTCGCGATTCGCTATGCGGCGAGTGACAATTTCAATGGATCGGTCGGTGCGATCGCTGGCATCTGCGATCCTTCAGGATTGATCTTCGGACTGATGCCGCATCCAGAGCGCGCGACGCGCTGGACGCAGCATCCGCAGTGGACACGCATCGACCCATCGACGCGCGCACACGAACCGCTGGGGCTTCGCATCTTCAAGAACGCTGTGAAGTGGGTGCGAAGTGATCAGCGCGGCGCCCACTTTGAACTGGGCGTCTCAGCGCTCTGAATCGCCGCCGCGCATCGCCATCAGCGCGAGCATTTGAACTGGAGTCAGTTCTTCTGGGCGCATCGCTGCGTCGATGCCGTCGGGCCACGCGCCAGTGCGTCCGAGGATCGATCCCAATTGTTTTCGCCGCTTTGTGAAAAGCGTTTGCATGAAGGCGCTCAGTGCGAGCGCATCAAACGGCAGCGGCGACTCGAGCCGCTCGATTGCGATCATCGAACTCGTGACTTCAGGAGCTGGCCAAAAGCACGATGGAGGCAAGTCGGCGAAGACCTCGACGCGCGCGAGCAATGATGAGAGGATCGAGAGAGGTCCATACGCGCCAGTGCGCGGTCGGGCTGTGAGGCGTTCTGCAACTTCGCGTTGAATCGTGACGTATTGACCGATGCAGTCGCGGCGGTGCGTCATGAGCAAGATCATCAATGGAGTCGCCGCTTGGTAGGGGAGGTTTGCGATCAGTCGAAAGGGTCGCCCCTCGAAGCGCCGCTCAACCTCTGACATGAGTTCGTTCGAGAGCGCGTGCTTTCCATCGAGACAATCGGCGATGACAAGCGAGACGCGACCCTGCGACCTCGCAATCACGCGCTCTGTGACAATCTCGGCCATGTCGCGGTCGATCTCACACGCGACGACATTGGCTTGCGCCTCAACAAGGGCTTCAGTGAGTGCGCCTGTGCCAGGGCCAACCTCGAGCACGCACTCTCCAGGCTGCAACCCCGAACGGGCAATCAGTCGGCGAATCTGATTGTGATCGTGTAGAAAATTCTGGCCGAATCGATGGCGCGGTCGAATGCCACGCGCGTCGAGCATCGCTCGTATCTCACTGAGAGTCTGCACGGCAGATCAGAACCAGGCGCGGCGGTTGGCGATGTAGACGCGGCAAAACTCTTCGTCGCTCTTGGTCAGGTAATTGATGCCTTCGACAAGTCCGATGATGGCCATGACGCACCACGCGGCATAGGGCATGCAGAAAAAACACCCCAGCACCGATCCAACAGTCGAAACCGCCAACATGATGATGCCCGCTTGTGTGTAGCCGAGCACAAATTTGTGAATACCCAAGCAGCCCAGCAAAATGCCGAGCACTCCAGCAACCACTTTCTTGCTCTTCGCTTCTTCAAGTTGCGCGGGTGTGAACTGAGCAATGGGGGTCGAAAAGTCGGGTGGGGAATCGTCCATTTGTATTGGCTCCTTCGACGGTCAGGCTACCGCGCCGTTGCCTCTGCGCGCACTTCGCGCAAGACCGAGACTTTGATCTCGCCTGGAAATGTCATCTCACTCTCAACGCGCTTGGCGATCGCCGATGCGATCATGTGGGTCGTTGCGTCGTCAGCCTTGCGCGCATCGACGATCACGCGAACCTCGCGCCCAGCTTGCACCGCAAACGCCTCAGTCACCGATGGCTGTTCATACGCGATCGCTTCGAGTTGCTCGAGCCGTTTGATGTAGAGCTCCATCGACTCGCGCCGCGCGCCAGGTCGTGCGCCAGAGAGGGCATCTGCAGCCATGACGATTGGCGTGTACGGAGTGGTCGGTGCGATATCGGAGTGGTGTCCTCCAATTGCATTGAGCACTGCTTCTGTCTTCTCGCCGTGCCGCGCGGCAAACTCCATACCGATTGCAGGATGCCCACCCTCCATCTCATGATCCATCGCCTTGCCGATGTCGTGCAAGAATCCTGCGCGCCGCGCGATCGCACCATTGAGTCCCAACTGGTCGGCGATCATCTGCGAAAAGAATGCGACTTCGAGCGAATGCTGCAAGACGTTCTGGCCATAGCTCGTTCGAAAATGCAACTTGCCCATCGCTTCGATGATCTTTGGATGGAGCCCGCGAATGTCCGCTTCGAGCGCCGCCTCGGTGCCGTGCTGGATGATGCGCTGCCCGATGTCGCGCCGCACTTGCTCAACAACTTCTTCGACGCGCGTCGGATGGACGCGTCCATCTGAGACGAGCTTCTGCAGAGTCTCTGCGGCGATTGCTTGACGCACGCGGTCAAAGCAAGAGACGCTGATGACGCCCGGAGTGTCGTCAATCATGATGTCGACCCCCGTCGCCTTTTCGATCGCTCGAATATTGCGCCCTTCGCGGCCGATGATGCGTCCCTTCATCTCTTCACTCGCAATCTTGATGCTGCGAATCGTCGAATCTGAGACGGTGTCAGCGGCATAACGCTGAATCGCCATCAGTGTGATTTCGCGGGCCTTTTCGCGCCCTTTCGACTCTGCTTCGGCAACGATCTTCTGTTCGACCACCGCCGCTTCGCGCTGACTGCTCGCGCGAACGTCGTCAAGAAAAATCTCCCGTGCTTGGTCGCGGGTGAGTCCAGCAATCTCGCCAATGCGCCTTTGGATCGACTCGCGCTCTTGCGTCACTGAAGCGAGCGCCTTGCTGACCTCTTCGTTCTTCGCCGTCAAGGATTGCTCTTGCGTGTCGAGTCGAACCTCGCGGTCATTGATGTGCTCAAGCTTGCGCTCAAGCGTCTCTTGAATCTTCTGGCTCCTCGCTTGGCCCTCTTGAATTCCGTGCAATGCCGCCTTCACCTCGCGGTCGACTTCGGTGCGCCGCTCGGCGGCTTGGCGTTCAGCCGTAAGTTGGATGTCCTTCGCGCGGTTGCTCGCGGCGCTCTCTGCGCTAGAGATCAGTTCGCTCGCCTGTTCTTTGGCGCGTCGAAGGCTGCGTCCCGTGAAGAGTCCGATGGCGATTCCGCCACCGATCAATCCAATGAGTAACGACGCGGCGATGAGCAGCGTTTCAAGCAGCGTCAGGTTGATCAAGTCAGTCTGTCCTGTCATGACGGGGTACCCCTTTCAAAGGGTCAATCCCAAAAACGACAATGACAGTCGGTGTGCAGCAGGAAATCAAACGCAGTGGCAGATGTGCAGGGTCAGGAATCCAATTGTGAGTTCAGATCGAATCGGTCAGCGTGAGGCGTCAAGTCAATGCGTCAGATGTATGCAGACTCTTGCGAGCCCGTCGGGGGAGTGCCCCGAATGTCCTGCCCACGCGACGGTCTGTCGGGGAGGCGGGTGAAGAAGTGCAAACGGCAGTGCGCCGCAGCAAGTGTGAGGGTATTCGCGAGCGCGGCACCGAGTCAACGGCAGTTACCATCGAACTTCGATGAGCGCACCATTCATGCGGATCTTGCGAGTGCTTCCGCTCAATCCAATCGCCGTTCGTCTCGTGCAAGGGGGGTCGACCCGCCCTCGGCACATGCTGATTCGCTCGGGATATCTCGCATTGATGGTGCTCGTGCTGCTGATGGCACTTCTAGGAGCGGGAACGACGCTGCGCGAACTCGCCCAGCGAGGCGCAGAGGCATTCGCGATTGTGAGCACAGGTCAGGTCTTCTTGATTTGCATTTTGGCCCCAGTTTTCATGGGTGGGGCAATCGCACAAGAGTCGAATCCGCAGACGTGGGATGTGATGCTCACTTCACCGCTAAGTTCACTGCAAATCGTCTTGGGCAACCTCTTCGGACGGCTCTTCTTCGTCTTAGCGCTGCTCGTCTCGACTTTTCCGCTCTTCGCCGTCACCCAGCTCTTCGGCGGGGTTCCTGGATCGGCCATTGTCGAGAGTTACGCGATCGCCGCCTCGAGCGCGCTGGTGATGGGTGCGATCGCAATCACGCTCAGCGCGACGCGAGTGGCGGGACGCCGATCAGTGTTCGTTTTTTATTCGTCGGTCATCCTTTTTCTCTTCGCAACCTATGCCGTGGACATGGGACTTCGCAAGCCAATCGCCGTTGGCAGCGACGCGGTCTTCACGACCGTTATGACGCCTCTCAATCCGTTCTTGACGCTCAAGGTGCTGCTCGAATCGAATACGTACGTGCCGCACGGTGCGGATGGCACATCGGCGTTCTGGCCAATTCGGTTTTGGTTCGGCTCACCCGTTGCAGCGCAACTCTGGCTCTTCACGCTGGCATCGTTCGTCCTCGTGAGTTACGCCACGCTTCGCATCCGCCTACTCGGTGGCGCTCTCTTGGGCGGCAACAAGAGTCTGCGCGGAGAGAGCGGGCGCGATCCGCGGCATGTGGGCACGAGCCCAATCGCGTGGCGCGAAGCGCACTTGCGCGGGCAATCGCCAATGGCTCGTGCGGTTCGCTGGATCTTCGTCGCAACGGCAATCTCGCTCGGGCTTGGCATCGTGATGCTCGTGCGCGCTGGTACGTTGACCTCAGAAGAAGCGCGACTAGCGCTCGCAGCGCTTCTTGGAGCCGAAGTGCTGCTCGTCGTGCTCGCCGCACTCAACACGAGTGCGACGGCGGTGAGTCGAGAGCGCGAAGACAAATCGCTCGACATCTTGTTGACGACGCCGATTCAGCCAGGACCGTATATCACTGGAAAATTGCGGGGATTAGTGCAATATCTCGCGCCTCTCATCGCAGTGCCATGCGCAACGCTGGCCATCGCAGCGCTCTATTCGATGACGAACGGATTCGGCAAGGCCGGCGGGGCGCTTGTCACCGAGTCGATTGGCACCACAACAATGCAAGTGCCGCTGGTGCTTCCAGAGTCAGCGATCGCGCTTCCAATTGTGTTGACGTCATTCACCGCCCTCTGCGTGATGATCGGATTGCAGTGGTCGGTGAAGAGTCGAGGCACCATTGGATCGGTCTTCGGTGCGACCGCCGTAATCCTCGCGGTCGGCGGCACGATTGGACTCTGCGGCGGATCGGTCGGATCAACCATCCCATACGGTGGGGCAGTGATCAATGCGCTCAGCCCCATGAATCTCGTGTTGATGGCGGTCGAACCTGGAACGATGATCTCTGCGAGTCTCGAATCACCAGCTGGACGGCGCATTTCGATTCTCTCAGGCGCAATCATTGCGGCGCTCATTTACTGCGCAGTGGTGTATGGGCTGCACTCGTCGATCAAAGCGAGCTTCATGATGACCGTGCGCCGCCTCGCTGGCACATCCTGAGCAGCGTCGGCGCAGACGCGCCCCGTGGATAGTCGGCGGCGATCGCTACTATCAAGAGTCCAACCATTTCTGAGCGCACTATCCCAGCAGGAGCCCATCGCCGTGAGCACAACCGATCCATTCAACGCCAAGTCCACACTCAATACTCCAAGCGGCGCACGCACGATTTATAGGCTCGACGCGCTCAAGTCGATCGGGCAGATCGACCGGCTTCCGTACTCGATTCGCGTGCTCCTCGAGAGTGTGCTTCGCAATCTCGACGGCCGCATTTACACGCAAGAGCATGTCCGCGCGCTCGCGCAGTACGACCCGACGAAACCGAGCGACGAAGAGATTCCGTTCATGCCGGGTCGAGTGGTGTTGCAAGACTTCACGGGCGTTCCATGCGTCGTCGATCTCGCTGCGATGCGCGGCGCGATGAAGCGCATGGGCGGAGATCCAAAGCGTGTCAATCCGCTCGTGCCTTGCGACCTTGTCATCGACCACTCAATTCAAGTCGATGCGTATGCCAGCAGCGTTGCGCTCACTATCAATAATGACCTTGAATTCAAGCGAAATATGGAGCGCTACGAGTTTCTCAAGTGGGGACAGGGTGCGCTGCAGAACTTTCGAGTCGTGCCTCCTGGCACTGGCATCGTGCATCAGGTCAATCTTGAATATCTCGCCAAAGTCGTGTGGGAACAGGATGGCGTGCTCTACCCCGACAGCGTCGTGGGCACCGATAGTCACACAACGATGATCAACGGGCTCGGCGTGCTCGGATGGGGAGTCGGCGGAATCGAAGCAGAAGCAGTGATGTTGGGACAGCCCATCTATATGTTGGTGCCCGAAGTTGTCGGCGTTCGATTGACTGGAAAACTTCCTGAGGGAACGACCGCAACAGACCTCGTACTGCGCGTCACGGAGATGTTGCGCAAGCACGGCGTCGTCAACAAGTTTGTTGAATTCTTCGGCGCAGGGCTCGCAGACATGCCATTGGCGAACCGCGCCACGATCGCGAACATGGCGCCCGAGTACGGCGCAACCTGCGGATTCTTTCCGATCGATGAACAGACGCTCGCCTATCTGCGGCTCTCAGGTCGTGATGAGGCGCTCGTGCAGACCATCGAGATGTATGCGAAGGCGCAAGGATTCTGGCGCGACGACGCACGCGCGATCTCGTACTCGTCGGTGCTCGAACTCGACCAATCGACGATCACACCAAGCCTCGCAGGGCCGTCGCGACCACAAGACCGCGTCGAACTCAAGTCGATGCAGTCAACATGGAAGCAAGCACTACCCAAGTTGAAGTCGGGTGCCAAAGCAGCGGCACCTGCAACAGCAACCATGCTCGCAGATGATGGTGTTCCAGTCTTGATGGATGGCGCCGAGTTCATTCTCAAGAATGGCGCGGTCGTCATCGCGGCGATCACCAGTTGCACCAATACGAGCAACCCAAGCGTGATGCTTGGCGCTGGACTTCTCGCAAAGAAGGCGCGCGCGCTTGGGCTCGAACGCAAGCCGTGGGTGAAGAGTTCGCTTGGCCCAGGCTCGAAAGTCGTCACCGAATATCTCAAGAAGTCTGGATCGATGACAGCGCTCGAAGAACTCGGGTTCAACGTTGTGGGATACGGGTGCACCACATGCATCGGCAACAGCGGTCCACTGCCCGCTCCGATCGAAAGCGCGATCAAAGAGAACGACATGGTCGTCGCGAGCGTGCTCTCTGGCAATCGCAATTTCGAAGCGCGTGTGCATCCAGATGTGAAAGCCAATTACCTCGCGAGTCCACCACTCGTGGTCGCGTACGCGATCGCTGGAACGGTCGACATCGATCTCGCGACACAGCCGTTGGGCGAAACACCCGCAGGAAAGCCCGTGTTTTTGAGGGATATCTGGCCAACGCAGGCAGAGATCGACTCGGTCGTCGCATCGAGCGTGACGAACGAACAGTTTCGCACGCAGTACGCAAATTGCTTCGCAGGAAGCGACGAGTGGAAGGCCATTCCAACGAGCGGCGGCGACATGTACCAGTGGAATGACAAGAGCACATACATCCAAGAGCCACCGTTCTTCACCACGATGACGCTCGCTGAACCTGGTCCAATCCAGAGCATTCACGGTGCGCGCTGCCTCGTGAAGGTTGGTGACAGCGTGACAACAGATCACATCTCGCCAGCGGGAAGCATCAAGACCGATGGTCCTGCCGGAAAGTATCTGCAGGCGCACGGCGTGGCCGTGTCGATGTTCAATAGTTACGGAAGCCGCCGAGGCAACGATCGCGTGATGACACGCGGCACATTCGCAAACACGCGCATTCAGAATCAACTCGCGCCGGGAACGATGGGTGGAGTCACGACAGATTTCACCGATGCGAAAGTGAAGCCGATCTTCGATGCCGCAGAGAGCTACGCGAAGTCGAACACGCCGCTGGTCGTGCTTGCGGGCAAGGATTACGGGATGGGATCGTCTCGTGATTGGGCAGCGAAGGGAACGTTTCTCTTGGGGGTGCGCGCAGTGATCGCCGAGAGTTTTGAACGCATTCACCGGTCGAATCTTGTTGGGATGGGCGTCATGCCGCTCACCTATCAAGCGGGAGAGACGGCGCAATCGCTCGGACTCACCGGCGACGAGACGTTTGACATCGAGTTGCCAGCCGACCTCAAGCCACGACAGCGCATCAAAGTGTGCGCGCGACGTGCAAGTGGCGAAACTGTGAGTTTCGAAGTGATCTGCCGCATCGACACCCCGGTCGAAGTGGACTACTACCGAAACGGCGGCATCTTGCACACGGTGCTTCGTCGCATGGCAGAGTCGAAGTAATCCAGCGAAGTATCGCTCAAGAAGAAAGGATCGAATCTCAGAATTCGCCGCGCGGCAATCTATGGTTGCGCGCGTGGCATCGCGTTGGATTCGACGATTCATCCAGACACTCGCGCTCGCTGAGCGCCAGTTTCTCGCGAGTCGCTCGCAGGGTCTTGCGCACCTTCCCAATCCAGATCGACCCGAAGTCTGGTGCCATCGCTGCGGCGCAACGCGCAGCACACCACTCGCGGCATCACACAACGCATCGACCGTGAGCTCATGCCGACAGTGCGCGGGCATTCGTCTCGAACGTGCGCGCACAGTGCGGCTCGCAACATATGACTCGCAGTGGCGCGATGCGATCCTCAAAGTCAAACACGCAGGCGATCGACCACTCGCGCGCGCACTCGGGCAAGCACTCGCCCAACAGTTGTTGAGAGAAGCAAAGAGCGAATCGATTGCGCTCGACTCAGCGATCATCGTTCCAGTGCCAATGCCACTTGCGCGTCGAATCGAGCGGGGGATCGATCACACTCTTGAGGTTGCGAAGGGGGTCTCAGTGATCACTGGTATCCCAGTCAGCCGCTGCCTCATGCATCGCGCGGGTCCTGTGCAAGCTGAATTGACCGAATCAGTGCGCCGTGAGCGAATCCAGCGCATCGAATGGCATGGCAAGAGCCCCGCGATCCCTCACCCAAGGATCGTTTTCTTGGTGGATGACGTGTTGACGACAGGATCTACACTTTTGCAGGCAAGCATGGCAATTCGAACCGCGTTGCCATCTGCGACGATCATCGCGCTCGTGATCGCAGTCGCCGACAAGCGCAGAAACGCTTGATTTATAGTGGTTTATAGAGGTTTTCCCCAGACGCGGACACCGATACGAAGCAGCGGTAGACCGCGGCGAATGCATGGTTCTCGGACGCTGCACGTCGCCGCAAACTCGACCGTGGTGTGGTCGAAGTCGAGCGATTCAGCAAGAGTTCTCGAAGTAGTTGACAGATCGCTGATTTGCGTTACACTTGCCGACCCTGCTCAACCGAGCGGGCCAGATTCGCCTTGTTTTCAAGGTGAATCTGGTGATCTTTGACAATCGAGCAGTTGGATCGCCGCGAGGATGCGGCCACTGTCATGCGCTTTCATAGAGTTCATGAAGAGTGGAAAACTTCTCCCGCCACAGCGGGAGAAACTAAGCATCCTCTGTGATGTCCAAGTGAATGGTCATTTCCGAGACCTTCCCGAAGCCGAG
>CAYHFW010000039.1:0-18008 GCA_964355975.1 uncultured Singulisphaera sp. | reverse complement strand
GGTCCTAAAGTCAAACTCTCCCGTCGCGTCGGTGTTCCAATTGCGGACATCCCGAAGCACACGGCCAAACGACAACTCACCCCACCGGGCATGCACGGTTTTCGCGGCAAGCGCGCGAAGCCATACGGCGTCCGCAAGGATGAGAAGCAGAAGTTGCGCTACCACTACAGCGTGCTCGAGCGACAATTCCGCCGCTATCTCGCCGAAGCTGGTCGCAGCAAGGGCAATACCGGCGAAGTTCTCCTGCAGAATCTCGAACGCCGGCTCGATAATGTCGTGCGTCGCGCTGGATTCGCCCGCACGATTTGGGCTGCTCGTCAGCTCGTTGTGCACGGTCACATCAAGGTCAACGGCCGCAAGGTCGATCGTCCCTCCTATGCCTGCGAACCAGGTATGGAAGTCTCGCTGCGCGAGGGTGTGCACAAGTTGGTTCGCGAGAACATGGAAAGCCTCTCGGGTCACATCGTTCCAGGATGGATGGAAGTGAATCCAGCGGAACTTTCGGCCAAGATCTTGGCGACCCCATCATCTGAACAGATTCCATTCGACGTGAATACCAATCTCATCGTCGAGTTCTACCGCTGATATCGTGTCAATTGTGATTCCCAGAGCGCACGGACGAACAACGTCCGTGCGCTCTTTTGCTAGAAAGACAAGAGAAAACTGCCATGTTGAAATTCTTCCGTAAGAACGAAAAGGCCTCCCGCTGGATCCTCATTGTCGGCATGACGCTGCTGATGGTTTCGTGGCTGGTCTTTGATCGAAGCAGCACATTCCTCACCGACCTACTCATTGGGCGTGCGACGTGGGCGACGACCGTGGATGGCGTCACGATCACCGAAGGCGACCACTTGCGCATGCAGCAAGAGTTGCGAGCGATCAGTCTGTTGGGTGACCCAACGGTGCGCGCACTCGGTCTCGAGAAGGATCCTGTGCATTGGTTTTTGCTCACCCTCGAGGCAGAGCGCGCTGGACTCGTCGGTGGCGTTGCAGATGGTCAAAGTCGTTTGGCTGAGACAGCGGCTACGAACAAGGTTCCAGAGCCGAACTTGCTCGGGGCGCTTTGCCGCGAATCTGGACAGACTCCAACCGAAGTCTTCGAGACGCTCGCCAAACTCAATGGCGTCGATCGATATGTGAACCTCTTCGCGAGCGGTCCAGCGCGCGTCTCTTCGACTCGGCTCGAGCAAGCAGCGGCATCGCTGTTGGCCGCGGTCTCAGGCGAAATCGTCGTGCTCGACGGAACGAAGTCGAAGGTCGATGTGCCAGCACCGAGCGAGGCTGCGCTGCAGTCACAACTCACGACCTATGGCGGTGTCAAGAGCGGCGAAGGCAAGAACGGTTTTGGATATCGAGTCGGCGACCGGATGCAAATCGAGTGGCTCGTGATTCCCGCGGCCTCGATCAGTGCGCTCGTGCAACAAAGCCCAGCGCTTTCGAACATCGAGTTGCGAAAGTACTACCTCGAGCATGAGGCTGATTTCGGCCCAGGCAGCGTCTCGACCACCTCAACGGCCACAACCTTTGAAGGATCGCGCGACGCAGTCAAGGCGAAGGTGTTGGCTGTTGCGATTCAAGAGAAGCGTCAGGAGATCTCGAAGTTCATCGCAGATCGCATGCAGATGTCGATGCGCGGACTCGTGCAGGTCAACGGTTACTACACCCTCCCTGCCGATTGGAAGAGTTCGCAGTTGACGCTCGCAACACTCGCGGGCGAGGTTGCGCAACGATTTGGCATCGCACTTCCAACCGTCGAAACCAACGGCGCAGGATGGATCACCCCCGCCGAGATCAATTCTCTTCCAGGACTCGGCGTCGCATCGACGAACCGACTTGGGGCGCAGCCAGTCACAGCTGGCCAGATGGTCCAGGCGCTGCGCGAACTTGGCGGCAAGCCAACGCTCATCGCTCAGGTGGGCGTTGTCAGCCCTGTGCTCGCCAACGATGCGGGCGATCTCTTTGCCTTCCGAGCGACTGCGGTTGAACCTTCGGCAGCGCCCGCCTCGATCGACAGCGTGCGTGACTCGCTCGTTGCAGACGTGACGCGACTCAACCGATTCGACAAGCTGCTCGGAATGACGAGCGAGATTCAGCGCGAAGCGGTCGACAAGGGCCTCGCAGCAGTTGCTGCGACCTATGGCGTGAGCGTTCAGCCATTCAACGACCTGCGCCAGAGCGACAAGCAGTTTCTGCAGTATGGACTCAAGTTGCCAGGACAATTGGCTGGAATTGGCTCAGATGCCGCGACTGCGAAGGCGATTGTCGAACGCGCGATGTCGCTTCCATCGGCACGCTTGATTGCAGAGTTGCCCGTCGGCGAACGCACGCTTGTTCTTCCAGTTCCCGAGAAGTTGGCAGTTGTCGTCGTGCGCATCGACCGAATCACTCCGATGAATCAGGGCGATCTGCCGGTGTTGGTCAACAACCAACGGTTCCGCAGCATCGCTGTGACAGACGCCGCTTCTGGCAATCCGCAAGATCTCTTCACGAAAGAGGCGCTCGTTGCTCGAAATGGGTTCACGCTGGCCAATCCGGCGAGTGAGCGCGAAGAGAAGGATGCTGCAGCAACGACCGATGCGACGGCGACGCCTGCGAAGGCTGGACAGGCTGGACAGGCTGGACAGGCTGGACAGGCTGGATCATGAGCGAAGCGCTTCCGCCGATCTCGTACGACCTCTTTTCGAAGATTGATTTTCGTGTCGCGACGATTCGTTCGGCAGAGGCGCATCCCAATGCTGATAAGTTGCTGAAGATTCAGCTCGACGATGGCACACCCGAGGGGCGTCAAGTCTGCGCGGGAATCAAGGCGTGGTACGACCCGTCCACCCTCATTGGAAAGCAAGTGATCATCGTCGCCAATCTCGAACCGCGCCAACTGCGCGGCGAAACAAGTGCTGGCATGATTCTCGCGGCGAGCGATTTGCGAGAACTCGCAGTCGTCACTGAGCCCGTGGATGGCGCTGCGACTGCCAAGCCTGGACCCGACGCTCGCGACGTCGTGCTGCTGAGCGTCGACAAGCCAGTCAAGGCTGGTTCGAAAGTCAGCTGAGTGTGGATTTAGGCGCCGACCTCTCGCAGGCTGCGGAAACAGAACGACGCGCTCGAGAACGACGCAATCCTCGCGCGCGCACCCGTTCTTTGGAAGAAACGCATCGTTCAGCGGGTCATTCCTTCCAAAGAACGAGATTTGGTGCGAGCCACTGCTGCATCCATCGCTTGCGTACTCGCGGCGGAATCTTCGCTCGCGCGAGTTCTCGAGCCGAGCAAGTCTGCGCAGCTCGGCGAGAGCTGTTTGAGCGCCGAGTGAAGCATTCCGCCGCGATCCCGCTGCCTTGGCGTCTTGGCGTCTTTCGCTTGCGTACCCGCTGCCTTGGCGTCTTGCTGTCTTGCTGTCACTCGCTTGCGCGCACGCGGCGGAATCTTCGCTCGCGCGAGTTCTCGAGCCGAGCAAGTCTGCGCAGCTCGGCGAGAGCTGTTTGAGCGCCGAGTGAAGCATTCCGCCGCGATCTAGGTTGGTGGAGCGCACCGCGATCTAGGTTGGTGGAGCGCACCGCGATCTAGTTTGGTGGAGCGCACCGCGATCACGTTTGCTAGAGCGCACCGCACCCTCGTCGCGTTCATTGCCTGATTTTTCAGCAGCCTGCTAGACCCCCGCCCTAGACCCCAACCGAGAGGGCATCTCGATCGCTGAGCATTCCGCCGTCTGAGCGCTGTCGCACCGTGCCATCACGACGCCATGACCGATCGCAGCGCGGAAGCGCACGAAGGTCGGCGACTGTGACGCCTGTGGCCTTTGAATCAAGAGTGACCTGCGAGACTCCACACAAGTCGGCGAGTTCATGCGCGAACGGCGCGAGCGTGCCGTGGGGGTCAGGCAACGTGACTGCGGCGTCGAGTGGATTGTCGATGCCCAAACTCTTCGCTCCCTCAAGCGCCTTCGAGACAGAACCGCGAGCGATCATGACCGTCTCCCAGCGCGGGTCGCGCGGGCGCACGCGGCCCATGAGCGAGAGATGTGTTTGTGTGAAGAGCAGCGGCGCATCCGAGCCGCGCAGTGCCGTCCACGCTTCTTCTGCGGTGTGCGGCAGGAATGGAGCGAGCAATCGGCAGAGCACTTCTATCGCCACGCGTGAAGCGGCCTGCGTCTGACGACGGCGCGGGCTCTCGGCAGCATCGCAGTAGAGGCGATCTTTGACGGCGGCGCAGTAGACCGATGAGAGCGTCTCGTTACAGAAATTGAAAATCGCGAGGTGCACGCGGCGAAAGTCGTATTCCTTGTACGCGGCGCGCGCCTCTCGCTCGAGCTCGGCAATCTCGCCCATCAACCATCCATCGATCGATTCTGCGGGGGCCTTGCATGCGATGTCGACGACTTCTTCTTGTGTCCACGCAGGAGCGTCGTAGAGGTTTGAGAGCAAGAAGCGAATGGTGTTGCGCACTTTTCGATAGGACTCCCCCGCCACCTTGAAGTAATCCAAGTCGATTCGAATGTCGCCGTCGTACGCGACTCCAGAGACCCACCAACGCGCAACTTCTGCGCCGAAATCTTTCAGGAGCACATCCACTTCGAGTGCGTTTCCCAAACTCTTGCTCATCTTTCGGCCATCTTTGTCGACAAGAAAGCCGTGCGTGAGAAGCGTGCGAAACGGAGGCGTGCCCATCACGCCCAGAGCGGGCAGCATCGAGAGTTGAAACCATCCACGGTGTTGATCGCTGCCCTCGAGATAGAGCTCGCTCGGAAAGCCGACGCCGCGCTGCCGCAGAACAGAGTTCCACGACGATCCCGCTTCGAACCAGACGTCGAAGATGTCATACATCTTGGCGAGCGTCTCGATGCACAAGTCTTTGGGTGCAGATGGATCGCTTGCAGGGTTGTATGAAGCGAGCAGTTCAGATGGAGCGAGCGTGAACCACGCGTCGCTTCCTTTGGTGCGCACACACTCTGCGATCGCGCGCACGCTCGCGGCGGTCATGAAGACCGCGCCGCACGCCATACGAAAGGCTGGGATAGGCAGACCCCATGCGCGCTGTCGACTGATGCACCAATCGGGTCGGCTCTCGATCATTCCTTTCATGCGGCTCTGCCCCCACTGCGGCACAAACTTGATCGTGTTGTTCACGGCATCCATCGCCATCGCGCGCAGTGTTTGACCCGACTCACTGCCTGCGCGATCGACTCCAATGAACCACTGCTCAGTCGCGCGAAAGATCACAGGCGTGCGACTGCGCCAATCGTGCGGATAGGAGTGGGTGAACTGCAGCGCGTGCACGAGATGGCCGCTTGTGCGCAGGTGCTCGACGACGAGGGTGTTGGCATCCCAGACAATCTTTCCCCGCAACCACGCAGGGACGGTTGCATCGAATGTGCCATCCCCTTGCACAGGACAGTAGATCTCGAGGCCTTCACGCAGTCCGGTGCGATAGTCGTCGTCGCCATGCCCTGGAGCAGTGTGCACGAGCCCCGTGCCATCTTCCATCGTGACATACTCGGCAGCGACAATGCGGCTCGTTCGATCACAGAATGGATGGCGATACTCGAGCCCCACAAGCGCGCTGCCGCGAGCAGTTGCCAGTGTCTTGACGCCAGCCGCTCCGACGATCGCGGCGACCTTTGCGAGCATCTCGGCGGCGACGATCGTGAGCGTGCCATCCATCTCGACGAGCGCGTACTGCTGCGCAGGGTGCACAGCGATCGCGAGATTCGCCGGGAGGGTCCAAGGCGTCGTCGTCCAAATCATGAACGACGGGGTGCACTCGCACTCGACGGCGAACACCGCATCGACCTTGGCGCGGTCTGCTGCTTCGAAGTCGACGTAGATACTTGGATCGACCCGATCTTCATATTCGAGTTCTGCTTCGGCGAGCGCCGTCTGATTCGCGATCGACCAATGGACAGGTTTCAACTGGCGAAAAACAAATCCCTTTTCGAGCAGCGATGCGAAGACGCCAAGCGTTCCCGCCTCATAGTCGGGCTGCATCGTGAAATAGGGATTCGCGTAGTCGGCGAGCGTGAGCAAACGCTGCATCTGCGCCGCTTGAGTCTTGATGAATTTCGCTGCATATGCCGCGCATTCGCGGCGAATTGCCATTCTGCGGTGGTCGTCACTGAGCGTGTCGAGCTTGGCGGCTTTGCCACTTTCGACGAGCGCTGTCATCACGCGGTGTTCGATGGGAAGTCCGTGACAATCCCATCCTGGGATGTAATGACAGGCACGCCCCTCCATGAGCACGCTGCGCACGACGATGTCTTTGAGCACCTTGTTGAGAAGGTGACCAACGTGGATTGATCCGTTTGCATACGGCGGGCCATCGTGAAAAACGAAAGGCTCAGCCGAGGCGCGCGCCGCTGCGACTGCCCCGACCATGTCGGTTGCCTGCCAGCGCGCAAGCGTTGCTGGCTCTGCCTGCGCAAGATTTGCCTTCATCGGAAATGAAGTCTTGGGAAGGTTGAGAGTTGGCTTGTAGTCGCGTGATTCAGTCATTGAACCACGAGTGTAATGCGCAGCGCGTTCGCGCAGCGGTCGGGCAGCGCATCCGGTGTCGTGCGAGTTGTGTCTGCTGCGCGCGCCCTATTGAGGCTTTGGATCACCCGGCTTGACGACTTCGTCGAGGTACTTCTGAAAGTCGGCAAGGTGGTACGAAATGAAGCAGAACGCGTGGTGTAGCGCGAACCACTCGATGTCGGTGGGATCCTTGTTGAGGTCAGCGCGCTGGCGATTGAGTTCGGCGAGAATCGGTTCGACTTTCATGGGTGCGCAGAGTAGCGATCACGCCGCCTGAGCCGTCCCAGCGATTCCATCCCGCGTCACGATGAAGAAATCGCTCGTGATCGGATAGGGAAGCCGCGAGTAATCGCGCGCAATGCGCGAACGAACGCGCTCGAGGAATGGCTCGGGGCCATACGAGAGTGCGATGAAGACATCGCGCGCTGGTGTCGCGACGTAGAAATCTCCGCGCAGTTCTTTGGCAAGCCGTTCGTGCAGTTTGGTCAACAGCAGCCGTGCTGCGTCGTAGCCATCCTTCAGAGAGAGCAGCGCGGCCCGACCACCATCATGACTTGCGATGACCTGCACCTGCAAATCGGGGGCGTACGAGCCGAGATTCTGGCGTGCGATCTCTTCAAGTTCTTCGGGACCAATTCCCCAGCGGACCATCTGCTCGGTCGAAACGCTCACAGTCATTTCGGGCATATCCATGACGAACACGATCACTGTGCCATTGACGTATGGCAAGTGCGCGATCGATGCACGATCGACTCCATCGAAGATCGACTCGGGCTGGATGCGAGGCATGATGCGATGTCGCGCGACCGCGAATGGAATCAAACTGGCTCCGACCGAGTCTCCCTCAAATATCCGGTCGAAGTAGCCGCGCACAAACGAGTGCCCGCGCTGTGGATCCTGCTGCACCATACGAAAGAGGTTCTCGATCGCCATCGCCTTGCCATCGACCGTCAGTTTGAGTGGCGAAACCATCTCAATGGGACGGTGCGAGTACCACCCTTTCAAGAGTCGTTCAACCGCTTGGGTGAACTCCTTTGATTCTTCTGGCAACCGATCGTTGTTCGAAACATCCATTTTCCTGCCCTCCAAATGAACTTGCCTCGGCACACGGAGAACATCGTGCCGCTACGCTGACTATCGGATAGAACTTCACCACTCGCCAATCGACTTGCTCATTTTTCTCACGATTTTCAATCTAAAAAATGCTTGACTTCCAACGCTTTTTTTCGCAGTCCGCCGCGGCGTTCAGCCGGGGTCCCCTGCTCATCATCGCTGGCCCCTGTGTGCTTGAAAGCGATGCCACCAACATGCAGATCGGCGAGACACTGCGCGATGCGTGCGCGAGCGAAGGGCTTGCCTTCGTATTCAAGGCGAGTTACGACAAGGCGAATCGCTCAAGCGTGACGAGTCCGCGCGGACCTGGACTCGAGCGCGGATGCGAGATGCTCGCCGAACTGCGAACGCGACTCGGCGTCGCTGTGACCACGGATATTCATGAGCCATCGCACGCAGTGCGCGCCGCGCAAGCCGTCGACATCTTGCAGATTCCCGCATTCCTCGCGCGTCAGAGTGATCTGCTTGCCGCTGCGGCAGCGACTGGGCGTCCAGTCAACGTCAAGAAGGGGCAGTTCATGGCTCCAGCTGAAATGGCTGGCGCCATCGGCAAGCTGCGCGAGTCTGGCGCGAAGCAAATCATGCTGACAGAACGGGGAACATTCTTCGGATACCACCGCCTTGTGAATGATTTCGCGGGCGTAGGCGAGATGCTTGAAATGGGAGTGCCCATCTGCTTCGATGCGACGCACTCGACTCAGCGACCTGGTGAGGGCACAACGAGTGGCGGGCAACCGCAGTGGGCTCCCCTGCTCGCTCGCGCGGCAGTTGCGGCGGGCGTCGATGCAATCTTTCTCGAGTGCCATCCCACCCCTGCTCTCTCGTTCAGTGATCGGGCGACGATTCAACCCCTCGATCAGATTCCTGCGCTGCTGCGCCAACTCGCAGCGATTCGGCGTGTGGTAGCGACAACATGAAGTGCGATCTCTGCGACAAGGCGGCGGTCGTGCACGAGATCATCATTCGAAACGGCATCTCAGCCGAGGTGCATCTCTGCGCAGAACATGCGATCGCGGCGGGGTATCCACTTCCGATCGAGCAACCTATCGCTGACATCTTTCCACAGATCGCCGAGGTTGCGAAGGTCGAAGGCGCCAAGAGCAGAGAGAAGGCCGCCCGCTGCGAAGCATGCGGACTCACCTATTCGGCGTTTCGAAAGTCGGGCCAACTTGGATGCCCTGCGTGCTACGACGCGTTCTCGCCAGCACTCGACCAGGTCATCGAACGTGCACAAGCAGGCGCCACGCATCACGTGGGGCGCTCTCCCCGCGGAAGCGATGGCGGTGCGCACGCCGAGCGCGTCTTTGCGATGCGCGCGAAACTCATGCGCGACCTTGAGAGCGCAATTGCATCGGAACAGTATGAGCGCGCTGCGAAATTGCGCGATGAACTGAAGGCGTTTGACGCACCGACGAGTTAGCGCGATGACGACACCCTTTTCAGCCGCACTCTCGCAGATCGGACCCGACTCGGATGTCGTGGTGACGAGCCGTGTGCGAATCGCACGCAACATTGCGGGGCTTCCGTTTGTTAGTCGCGCAAGTCATGCCGTGCGCCTCGAAGTCATGCGCATCGTTCGCCGTGCCGTCGACCACTCGAGTGTTGCACGGGCGAAGCGCGATGGGCTGTCGTGGATCGAACTTCAGAATGCCCCCTCGCGAGACCGCATCTTGCTCGCCGAGCGGCACCTTGTATCGCGCCACTTTGCGCACAGCGATGGACCGCGTGCGCTCGCGCTCTCACAGGATGAACACGCGAGTGTGATGGTGAATGAAGAGGATCACCTGCGCATTCAATGTCTCTGCGCTGGCTCTGCGTTGCGTGAGGCATTCGATGCAGCATTCGAGTTCGAAGAAGCGCTCGCCGAGTCGACGAGTTTTTCATTTCACTCGCGCTGGGGATATCTCACTGCGTGTCCGACAAATGTGGGTTCTGGCATCCGATTGAGTTCGATGCTGCACCTTCCAGGAGTTGTCATCATGAAAGAAGCTGACCGAATCAAACGGGCAGCGGCTGATCTGCAACTCGCGGTGCGCGGCTACTACGGCGAAGGGTCTGAAGCGATTGGAGACTTTTATCAGTTCTCAAATCAGACGACGCTTGGCGCATCTGAAGAGGCCTTGCTCGAGAACTTTCATCAGGTGATCTTGCCAAAGATCGTGGGGTATGAGCGCGAGGCACGAGCTGCTGCGCGCGATCGGCACCGCGCGCGACTCGAAGACTTCGTTCTTCGCTCGAACGCGCTGCTGAACGCGGCACGCCTCTTGACGGCAGACGAAGCGACCAAGCATCTGAGCCGCATTCGACTTGGATCAGTGCTTGGCATCGTGCAGACCGACCTTGCGACGATTCAGCGGCTCTTGCTTCAAGTGCAACCCGCCCATCTCTCTGTGGTCGATCCGCGTGCAACCGACGGCGACGAAATCGAACGCGAAGTGCGTGCGGCGCATGTACGCGCGGCGCTGGCGCATCCAACGACCCCGCCTGCTCAGGCTGAGTAGGCGCGCGCGAGTTCGTCGGCGCTTTTCGCGGCGTTGAAGTCCTTGTGAGTCAGCCCCCCCGCATCGTGCGTTGAGAACGCAAGCGTCACCCGGTTGTACTTGATGAGAATGTCAGGATGGTGCTGCGTTCGCTCAGCCTCTTGCGCGACGCCGTCGACGAACTTCATCGACGCAATGAAGTTCTCAAAGGTGAAGGTGCGCTCGATCAGATCGTGCGTATGCGTCCAGTGCGGCGCGTGCGCGAGGCACGTTGCGAGTTCAGATGGTGAGAGTTTCGCAGCCATGCAACGAACTATAAGCGAACCCTTACACTTCGACCCCCGTGCCGATCCCGAGCGAACATCAGTCATTGCGCCACCTCGCTCCGAGAGTCTCAGTGCTCTCGCTGCAGGCGGGCGATACACACGTGACTGTCGCGCGCGTGCTCAGCGAGCGATTCGAGTTTGATGCACGGGTGATCTCGAGTTCCGATCCAGTGCAGATCGGAATGATCATTCGCGAAACGCAAGCCCTCGTGCTTGTGGGCACGCCCACGCATGTGAACTTGAATCGCCCTGGCATCGAAGAGGCGATTGCTGCGATGATCCCAATCATTGCACTCTGCACGGATTGCGTGCCAGGCCATGAACTTCCGGCAGGGATTTCGTTTGCGATCGATCCCGCGCAAGGACCAGAACATCTCGCGACAGCGCTCGCTGCGCTCATCGCACGTCAGAGAGAAGTACACCGACTGCATTTCGACGCGATCGCTGCGATGCGAGCTTCTGGGGGACTCTCCACCGAGATGGACAACATTCAAGAAGAGTTGCAACTCGCAGCGAGCGTTCAGCGTGAGTTTCTTCCACGCATCTTGCCGAGCGTGGGCGGGATCGCATCCGCGGCACTCTGGCGTCCAGCGTCGTATGTCTCTGGCGACCTCTACAACGTCATCCGCCTTGATGAACATCATCTTGGATTCTTCATCATCGACGCGGTGGGACATGGCGTTCCCGCAGCGCTGTTGACGCTCATCATCTCTCGCGGCATTCAGACAAAGGACATCACGTCAACTTCGTATCGCATTCTGTCGCCGAGCGAAACGCTCTCGCGCATCAACACCGACATGCTCTCGCGCGCTGGGCGAACAACGCGCTTCGCAACTGCGATCTATGCCGTCATCGACACGCGCACGCACCGCGTGACTGTGGCAAGCGCTGGGCATCCCGCCCTCTTGCGCGTGCGCCTCGGCGGCCAATGCGAACCGATTGACACCCATGGAGGATTGCTCGGAGTCTTTGAAGACGAACAGTTCGCCGAGCAGTCGTTCGATCTCGAACATGGCGACAAACTGCTTTTTTACTCAGACGGGTTTGAACAGGCGTTCCCAGAACTCGGGCAGGATCCAAATGCACCGCGCCTGCCAAACCGCAGATATATCGATGTATTCAACGAGTTTTCAGGTGCAGCGAGCCCCAAAGATTTCATCGCTGGCATCAATGAGCGCCTCGACGAAGAGAGTGAAGACTTTCCTCAGATGGATGACCTCACGCTCCTGTGCGCAGGGTGGTGTGACGACGAATCGCTTGATCAATCATCCGTGCAAGCGCATCGACCTCAACATTGAGTCGTTGTCCGACAACTGCACCGACGAGGGTTGTTCGCGCGAGGGTCTCTGGAATCAGCGCCACTTCAAACCAGTCGCTGCCGCAATTGGCAACTGTGAGCGAGACCCCCTGCAGTGTGATTGATCCCTGAGCAATGACTGCGGCCATCGCCTCGGGCTTCATGCGCACGCGCAAGCGCATCGCACCTCCAGTGGTGTCGACCTGCACCACTTCGCCAATCGAATCAACGTGTCCCTGCACGATGTGGCCTGCGAGTTGATCGCCCATCCGAACTGCAGGTTCGAGATTCACAGACTCGCCAACCGCGAGTGATCCCAATGTGGTCATCGCGAGGGTCTGAGGAATGACATCGGCGCCAAACACGCTCGCGCTGATCTCGGTCACAGTAAGGCAGACGCCGTTCACGCTGACCGAATCGCCCGTGCGCAGGGTGGCAATGAGTGACGCCCGATCAACAGTGAGATGTTGTCCCGTTGCAGTCTCAACGCGCGAGACAACTTTGCCAACACCATGCACGAGTCCAGTAAACACTGGCTAATTCCACGCTTTCACGATCATCGAATCAGGATAGTAACGCGCGAGAATCTGCCGGTACGAACTACCCTTGCGCCCCATCTCTTGGGCACCGTGCTGGCAGAGACCAACTCCGTGACCGAATCCGCGGCCTGTGAATTCTGCCTGCTTTGCGGAGATGCGCACAGAGAAATTGCTCGAGCGCAGACTCGTCTTTGGATCGCCCGCTGCGTTCATCGCGCGTCGAAAGTCTTCTGCTTCGATTGTCACGGCACTGCCTGTGCGACAACGGATCTGGATGAGTGTCGGTCGGTCGGCCGCATTCTTCTCTTGAACCTCGATCGCTGTGGGAACTTGCACCGCCGCAAGATCAGCGCGACCGATGCCGCGCCCCCACGACTGCAGTCGTGATTGAATCGTTGCAACTGGAATCGTTGCCTTCCACGAGGCGACCGACGCCGATTGGCAACATGCGTTGCGGCGCGGTCCGTCACCCGCCGAGAGTGGCGCGATGTCGTGGAATGGATTGTCCGTGACGACTCCAACCGCACTTGATGGATGTCCGCCGCACGCGCTCGAGTAGTAGGCGGGCACGACCAATCCATCATGCACGAGCAACTGCCCGCGCGTCTCGCGCACGGCCGAAACCGCCTTCACGTTGTCGGTCGCGCCGACCCACGCCTGACTCTGTTGACCTGCCACCATGTCGTAGTGTCGCCGTCCCTCCCACCGGGCCGCTTCAACCACCGCGTAACTGCGCGCGGCGACGGCTTGTGCGCGAAACGTTGAATCGCTCCATGATCCGTAGAGTTCCTTTGCAATCACGCCGGGCAGATAGGTTTCGATGGGCACGTCAATCACAAGATCGATCGACGATGAAGTGCGCACGATGCGCAATTGCCCAGGCCACTTCTTCTTGTTCCAGTTGAGAGAAGAGGTCGATCCTGCGACTGGGCGCAACTCAAGTTCGCCTGCAGCGAATGTGCGCGTCGCGCCACCACGCGCCGCGACGTGCCATCCGCCACTTTGAGCGCGCACTTCGACTGGCGCGTTTGCGGTCCACGGCGTTTCGGATGCGGGGGCGCCAACGAGCGCAACTTGAAGACGACCGTCGGCGCAATCCACGGCGATTCGCCCATTCATCGCGAGCTCATCGATACGAATCGCGACCATTGGCTCGCGCGTCGGTGGCGCCGGCAGCGGCTTTGGAGGAATCGGCAGCGGCTTCGATGGCTGTGCGATCTCAGCGGTTGAAATCGGCGGACTCTCAACACTGGGCGGTGGCTGCACGATTTCAGTGGCCCGCGGCGGTGGAGCCGGTTGCGCAGGGGCAACTGGTCTCTCAGTCGAATCACTGACGCAACCACTCACCGCGATCGACGCAACGATCGCTGCGAGGAGTCGGCGAATGCGGTTGTATGCGGGGCCTTCCATGACCTTGCGAACCGAATCGAAAAAGTGAGAGTGAATTACTCGAGCACGCGAAGCGCCAAACCATGAAGCACGAGTTGCGCCTTGATCTCGTCAAGACTTGTCATGCCGAAGTTCTTGATGCCCATCAACTCAGCCTCAGTGCGGCAGGCGAGTTCACCAAGCGTTCGAACTTCAAGCAATTGGATCGCCTTGCGGGCGCGAATCGTCAATTCGATCGCGCTGATTGGCTTGTCGAGAACGTCTGACTCTGCTGTCAAACGAAGCTGCGTCAGGTACTCCAAGCGGTACGACTCTTCGAAGCCGCCTTCGAGTCCTTGGCCGAGGCGAAGTCCGCGCGAATTCAACATCGCTTTGATCTCGTTGATGCTGGTCTCGCCGAAGTTCTTGAACGCCATCAATTCTGCTTCGGTCACGCGCAGCAGGTCACCGAGCGTGCGAATCTCAACCTTCTTGAGGCAATTACGCGCGCGGGCTGAAAGTTCAAAGTCGGTGATCGGAGTGTCGAGAACTGCATTGCGTCGCGCAGTCATCTGCTCGGCGTTCGCGTCGTACGACATCGTCTGCACCGCGCAAACATCCTTCACATACATGCGTGCATGCGGATGGTTTGGGAAGAGATCGAGCACGCGACGCAAGCAACGCTCTGCGCGATCGAGTTCGCCGAGGTCCTCATAGAGCACGGCGAGATTGATCAACGCATTCACTGGAGGAGTCGGCAAGTAGCAGATCTCTTCGTAGAGATCGATCGCATCATCATCGTGACCCATCCGGTCGCTCAACTTCGCGAGGGCGAAGAGTGTCTCGACGCTTCGGTCAGACTCGAGCGCAAGGTTGAACTCGGCGACGGCCTCGTCGCGGCGCCCTTCGGCGGCGTGTCGTGTCGCGAGATCAAAGTGTGGCTTTGCAGCAGCGGGATTGGATGGATTCGTCGTGGCAGTACTCATGGGTTGGGGAGCATACCGACAACGTGGCACGATCCCAAATCGCCCTCCACAACAGACTTGCCGATTACTTCGACGCGTGGCGAACCAATTGGTGGGTGCGCCACGGGCCGCGTTCGAATCGCCATGCCATCGAGACGCCGATGGCGCATATATAGAGGGTTGAACCGATCCACGGGCCGAGCGATCCGAGCGCTGGATAGGCGTGCGCGATCCATGCTCCACCGCCGACGATGATTCCCCAACTCAGCGAGACGACGATCACCCCTGGCCAGAACGTGTCGCCCGCTCCACGCAGCGCGCCGGTGTAAATGATTCCCACCGCGTCGAATGCTTGAAAGACGGCCGCGCAAATCATGATCTGACTCGCAATCGCGACGACATGTTCGGCGGATGCTGCCCCCGACTCTGTTGTGTTCGTAAAGAGGCGCACCATTGGCTCGCGAAAGCACACCATCAGGACTCCCCATCCAATCATGTAGAGCATCGACATCCAGACAGCCGTGCGTGCATAGCGCGCGGCGAGTTCAGGTTGCTTGGCACCGATCGAACGCCCCACCAGTGTCGCCGTTGCGATGCTGAATCCAACTGCGGGCATGAACGAGAGGTGCATGTAGCGCAAGACGATCCACCCTGCTGCGAGGTGTGCCGTGCCAAATGTTCCAACGAGCACCGTCATGAAGACCGACCAGCAGAACATCTCATTGCCGAACTGCAGGCTCGCGGGCCATCCGACGCGCACAAGATCTTTGATCGCCGCGCGGGATGGTCGCCACATTGCACGCGTCGAATACTCGCGCGCCATCTTCGGGCCAAGAAAGACGCAGAGCGGAATGAGGCACTCGACTGCAGTCGCGATCACTGTTGCGAGCGCGGCGCCGGGCACTCCCATCGGCGTGATTCCTGGAACGCCGGGGAGTCCATGCAGAGGAAGCCCCTCACTGCCAAAGATGAACGCGTAGTTCAACGCGAGGTTGGCGATGTTGCCGACGATCGCTGCGAGGGTGACAACCTTGGGACGGCCGATCCCAAAGAAAAAATTGCTCACCGCCTTGCCGATGAGGGTGACGAATCCACCCGCCATCAGAATCTGCGCGAACTGCACCTCCATTTTCTCCATCGCGGGAGCGTGGTTCATCAGTGAAAACGCCCACGGAAGCGCGAGAAAACCAATGGGAAGCAAGATCACTAGCCATGAACCGAGCGCGAGCCAGATGCCCGCCCACGCATACCGCGCGACTGCAGCGGTCTCGCCTGCACCCACACTCTGTGCGACAAATGTGTTGACGAGCGTGATGGCACCGACGAGAAATGCAATGACAGTCCACGTCCAGACGCCAGCGTTGCCTTGCGCCGCGAGCTCGACTGGACCGAGCTGTGCGACCATGACGCCATCGACGAATTGCATTGCCGTGTAACTCATCATCGTGATGACGGTTGGCCACGCGAGCGACCACACTTCTGCGGCGGAGCGCGCTGCAGTCTTCACAGATTGGATCGGCATGAACGGCGCGTTCTAAAGTTGCACGAGCGACATGTCACTCGTGCGGGCATGCCCGAGCGGCGGATGGTGCACTTCGTTGGCAAACATTTGCAATCCTGCAACTGTTGCCATCGTGCGACGAGTCTGTGCTGCGTCGTAAATCGTCGCAGGGGCACCTGAGAGTCGCGTCGCGAGGTCGAGTGCGATTTGACCCTCGCACTTGACGAATTCGATTGGGGCGATCGCCCGCTCGAACGACTGCAACCGACCGTTTGCATTCTCGAATGAGCCAGCCTTCTCGATCCACGTTGCGGATGGCAGCGTCACTTCTGCGCTCTCGGCGAGCCGATTTGCAAGCGTGTCGATCAGCACAATGCGCCGCGTTGCAAGCGCACGCACGATCGGATCGGTCGCCCACGCGCTGGGATAATTTCCGGTGATCAATGCGACCCCCGCTCCCGCGGTCGTCAACGCCGCGATGAATCCATCGGCATCACACACTGCAGTCGCGTTCGCAGCGCCTCGACGCGCGGGCTCTGCGGCGGCGAGCGCTTCGAGGACGCGCCGAACTCCGCGCGCGTTGGGTGCCTTTTCAGCGTGAATCGTGAAGCCGCCAGCAAGCGTTCGATTTTCACCGTTGCGCGGAATTGGACCGACGCCGAGCACCGCGCTTGGATCGATCGCCAAGATGGCACGACCCAGCAGGAACGCATCCTCGCACGAGAGCATCGGACTCACGAGCAGCGCAACGCGACCAGTGCGCGCGCCACTCTGAAGAACATCGACAGCGCGGTCCATCGCCGATTGCCATGCGGTTGGGGCATCCGCGCACGCCTCTGCAGTGGTCGAGCGCACGGTTGGCAAGCGAAGTCGCGACTCACTGTGCACGAACTTCCAGCCGTAACGCACTTCATCCGTGATCCACCACTGGTTCACCTCTGGATTGTCGCGCGGTTTGATGCGATAGACGGTTCCTTGCGCGTGCTCGATCGAAATGTTGTCTCCACTCGCAGTGATGCCATCAATCGACGGCGTCTTGGTGAGAAACCAGACGCGCTGCTGAAAGAGAAAATCCTTGTCGAGCAGTGCGCCCACGGGGCAGAGATCGACAACATTTCCCGAAAGTTCATTGTCGAGCGCAACGCCCGGAAAGACATCGATCATTTCGGTGCCGCCGCGTCCATCAACGAGCAACTCAGAAGTCTTGGTGACCTCCTTCGTAAAGCGAACACAGCGTGTGCACATGATGCAGCGATCGCTGTAAAGCAGCACGTGCGGTCCAACATCCTTCTTTGGATTCTTGATCTTGTCTTCTTGAAAGCGCGACTGAGATCGTCCGTATTCGTACGAGTAATCCTGAAGCGAACATTCGCCTGCTTGATCGCAGACAGCACAATCGACTGGATGGTTGATGAGCAAGAATTCCATCACTGCGCGCTGATTTGCGACTGCTTTGACTGTGTCGGTGCGCACGACCATTCCGTCGGCCGCGGCGGTATGACAGGTTGGCATCAACTTGGGGATGAGTTCAAGTTGCCCAGTGCGCGCGTTGGGTTGCCAGATCTCGGCGAGGCAGATGCGGCAGTTCGCAGGAACAGAGAGCCCAGGGTGGTAGCAGTAGTGAGGAATCTCAATGTCACTCTTGAGCGCGACATCGATGATCGACTGACCCTTCTCGAACTCGAGCGCAACTCCGTTGATCGTCATCTTTGGCATTGGCGGGACATCCTAGCGAGCGCGATCAGTGGGTTGCGCACTCGATTTCAATCGCGCCAGCGTGCACTTCGACCCGCAACACTTCAACCTGCCGTCCATCACCGAGAATGAAGGTGCGTGGCAATCGCAAGCGCGGCGCGCTCAGGGCAGCGCGATCGCGGCGGAATGCTTCACTCGGCGCTCAAACAGCCCTCGCCGAG
>CAYHFW010000038.1:0-18403 GCA_964355975.1 uncultured Singulisphaera sp. | reverse complement strand
TTGCTCGGCTCGGGAACTCGCGCGAGCGAAGATTCCGCCGCTGACTCGCAGGCGTCGTACCTCCGCAGGGCGACGACCCTGGCGATTTTGCAAGCCGAGCCGGAGTCTTCGTAGGCGAGGCGCAGCATGTTTGAGTCCAAGGTCGTTGCCTGCGGAGGTGCACTCAGTTCGGTACTGATCGGGAACTCGCGCGAGCGAAGAGTCCGCCGCTTGGGCGCCGTCGGACTTTCAGGCGCGCACGCGTGCGACGAATCCAAACTTTCGGCAAAGCGGACCTTGCTCGCGACGCATGAGCCTGAGCGCCGCTTTCACCCCTGCGCTGTTGCGCTTTTCATAGTGCAGCATCGTGAGCCAATACGCCTCGAAGATGGTGACTTCGAGCCAAGGCACCTCACTCGAAAATCCGCTGACACAGAGCGCCCCAGTGCGCTTGAGAAACTTCGCGAGCCGCGCGGGGGGAACTTTGAGAAAACGGCATCCAGAAAAATGCAGGATGCGCCCGCGGCAGCGTCCCGCGAGCATCGTCTCGAGATCGTCGAGGGAAATGCGTTCGAAGGGCACACGCATGTCGCCTGGCAACAATTCTGCTGGTCGGGAGTGAATCGCGATCCAGAGCAGATCGAACTGTTTGTAGCGCGTTTGAAACCAGCGGCGCAGATAAAACTCAATCTCGGCGCGCGTCGCAACATCGCGCAAGACATACGGGATGCGCGCATCGCTGCTCTTCAAGAGGTCGAGCACCGGACGCATCGACATTGGATTCACCAGTCCAAACCAATCTGCCTCGAGACAGAAGACTCCAGGTGTTTGGGGCATCACAGAAGTGTAGGACAGCGCGCTAGAGCAGCAGCGAGCGGCCGGTCATCGCTGCGGGTTGTGCGAGTCCGATCATCTCAAGCATCGTGGGAGCGATGTCGCCGAGGCGTCCACCGGTGCGGAGCGCTTGCCCAACAAATGCGCTGCCGACAACCAAGAGAGGGACGTCGTAACTCGTGTGCGCGGTGTGTGGCTTCCCTGTGATGGGATCGCGCATCTGCTCGACGTTGCCATGATCGGCGGTGACGACGAGTGATCCTCCGCGTGCGAGCACCGCATCAACGATCGCTCCAACGCATGCGTCGACGCATTCGACTGCGCGAATTGCCGCAGGAAGATTGCCAGTGTGCCCAACCATGTCGCCATTTGCAAAGTTGACGATGATCACATCTTCGCAGTCGGGCGCTGCAATGCGCGCGAGCACACTGTCACGAACTCCAGCGGCGCTCATTTCAGGCTTGAGGTCGTAGGTCGCAACATCGCGGGGGCTTGGAATGATCGAGCGCCTTTCGCGCGCGAATGGCGGCTCGCGGTAGTCGTTGAAAAAGAATGTGACATGCGGAAACTTCTCGGTTTCAGCGCATCGAAACTGCGCGATCGAGTGATCCGCGAGCCACTGCCCGAGGATGTCAACCATTTTCGTTGGTCGATCGAATATGACATGCACTGCCAGTCCCTCTTGGTACTGCGCCATCGTGCAGAAGTACAAATCGCGCGGCACGCGACCGCGATCAAACGCTCCCATCGGAAGCGCCCGAAAGTCACTCTCGTCGTAGATGAACGCCTTCGTGAGTTCGCGCGGCCGGTCGCCCCGGTAATTGAAGAAGATCACGCTGTCGCCATCCTCGATTGCTCCATCGACACCGTCGATGCGCGTTGGAGTCAAGAACTCTTCACTTGCTTGGGTGGGCGAAATGGGGGCGAGGTCGTACGCAACAATGGCAGCGGCTGCACTCGGTGCGGATCGCATTGAACGCCCAAGCAAGCACTCCCAAGCTTGGCTGACGCGATCCCATCGATCGTCGCGGTCCATTGCGTAGAAGCGTCCGATCACCGTCGCGATTCGCCCCCCGTATGTACTGAGCGCTTCTTCGAGCGTCGCAATAAAACCACTGGCGGAGTGTGGCGAGCAGTCGCGTCCATCGGTGAAGGCATGCACGAAGAGTCGATTAGTCGGAAACGCAAGCGAATGTGCGAGTTCGAGAATTGCAACGAGGTGCGCAAGGTCACTGTGCACCAATCCAGTGCTGACGAGTCCCATGATGTGCACTTTGCGTCCCGAGGCCTGCGCACGAGAAAAAGCCTTGTGCAGCGTCGCATTCGCAGCGAACGATCCATCGCGAACTGCGCGCGTAATGCGCATGAGTTCTTGATCAACGATGCGCCCCGCACCGATGTTCTGGTGGCCGACCTCAGAGTTTCCCATCACAGGTCCATCGGGGCCAACAGGAAGGCCGACATCCTCGCCGCTCGTTCGAATCAGAACCGATGGATAGTCGCGCGTGAGCCGTTCATCCACAGGGGTCTGCGCAAGTTTGATCGCATTGAAGGCATCGTGGGATGGATGCGGATTGCGGCCCCATCCATCACGCACGATCAGAACACACGGCGTGTTGTTGAGGGGCGGCTTCACACTTTGCAGAATAGGCGATCGCCCTTTTCGCTACGCTAGGCAATTGGAGAACACGACAATGCAGGAAGCGGTCGCAAAGCAACACGAGATGAATGACCCCACGGATGGAACACTTCGAGAGCGCTATGACGCGGTGAAGCAGCGCATCGCAGATGCGGCGCGCGCGGCAGGGCGCAAGCCAGAACACATCATGCTTGTGGTGGTCTCAAAGACCGCAACCCCCGAACAGATTCGCGAACTCATTTCGTTCGGGCAGGTGGATTTCGGCGAAAGCCGCGTGCAGCAGTTGATGCAGCGCGCCGCACAAATCGACGAGCACCTCATGCGTCTGCGCGAGATGCGCGGCAGCGCGCCCGAAGTGCGATGGCACATGATTGGATCGATCCAACGCAACAAGGTGCGCAAAGCAGTCGAACTCGCGCGACTGATTCACTCGGTCGACAGCCTTCGACTTGCTGAAGAGATTCATGTGCAAGCTGCTCGTCGCGAACAACCCATTGATGTCCTGCTCGAGGTGAATGTCTCTGGTGAGATCTCAAAGCATGGAATCACAGGCGCGGCGGTGCGACATGTCGTGCAGCAACTCGACACGATGGCCAACCTGCGTGTGCGCGGTTTGATGTGCATGGCTCCGCTCGCAGGGGCCGCGGGCGAGGCACGCAAGACGTTTGACCGCTGCGGTGAGATTTTTCGCGATGTGCGCGAGAGTGGAATCGCCGAGAAGACCTTCGACCTGCTTTCGATGGGAATGAGTGGTGACTTTGAGGATGCCATCGCTGCGGGAGCGAACATTGTGCGCGTTGGAAGTGCGATCATTGGGGCTGGGCAACCCGAAGCTGCGCCTGAAGCGACGAATTCATGAGTCAACAAGCGATGGCAACGAATTGGGCATCCCTGCTTCCTGGAAAGTTCATCGTCTTCGACGGACCGGATGGCAGCGGCAAGAGCACTCAACTGCGCTCGCTCGCAGCTGCAGCACGCGCGGCGTCGGTTGAGACGATCGAAGTGCGTGAGCCAGGCGGCACATCGATCGGCGAGAAGATTCGTGAAGTGTTGCTCGATCCAGCCAACGGCGAAATGGTGACGCGCTGCGAGATGCTGCTGTACATGGCGAGTCGAGCACAACTCGTCGAAGAGCGCATTCTTCCCGCGCTTGAGCGCGGCGCATTCGTGCTTGCCGACCGCTTCATTTCGTCGACCCTCGCCTACCAAGGCAGCGCCGGCGGAGTTTCGGTGAAGGACATCATGGCAGTCGGCGACATCGCGATCGGTGGACGGTGGCCAGACCTCGTGGTGATCTTTGATGTCGATTGGGCGACGGCGCAGTCGCGCATGACTCGTGCGCTCGACCGCATCGAACAGAAGGACGCGGACTACCACCGCCGTGTGCGCGCGGGATATCTCGAGCAGGCGCGTGCGAATCCGAGCCGATACCTCGTGATTGACTCGACGGTTGAGCCGCAGGTGGTGTTTGAATCAGTGACCGCAGGCATGGATGATCGACTCCGACACCGATAGTGTGGATTCGGGGAATCTCAGACGGTGGACTGGGCAGCACAAACTCATTTTGCGAACACACAGAAATCTGTAGTTTGTGCTTGACAGCGACTCGAGCCTGGCATCAGACTGTATGGCGCATTCACAGAAGCCGAAGACCCGATTTGCACCAGATTTCAGGAGCTTACAACGTGCTGAGAATCCACCCGAGTTTCGTTTCGTCCATGCCCGCGCTCCTCGTGAGCGTGGCCGCTCTCGTCTGTGATTCAGTGGCGATCGCACAGGGGCAGATCGTCTCGTGGCCGAGCGATGACACGACAGCACCCCCACCTCCGCCATCGCTGCTTCCATTCAAGAACATGGTTGCTGCAGGCGGCACGCATTCTCTCGCAATTCGTGCTGACGGTTCGGTCGCGGCATGGGGAAATGCCGGGAGCGGCCAGTGCGCTCCGCCGTCTTCGTTGGGACCCGTCACAATGATCGCTGCTGGCGGCGCGCACAGCATCGCCGTTCGAGGTGATCGAATGGTCGCCTGTTGGGGAGACAACCGCGACAATGCATGCACTCCACCAACGGACCTAGGCTAGGTGATTTCGATCGCGGCCGGCGGTGGCTATGACGTCTCCCCGGTTCCCGCAGGGCCAAGAGAAGGACACTCCGCTGCCGTTCGTGTGGACGGCTCGCTGCGATGTTGGGGGAGTAACGGGAGCGGACAATGCGCCGTGCCTTTAGGGATGGGGCCAGCCACAAAGGTCGCAGCTGGCGGGTGGCACACACTTTCGTTGCTGGTGGACAAGAGTGTGCGAGGCTGGGGGCGCAATATCGAAGGGCAGTCCACAATTCCGACCGATCTTGGCCAATCGATGGATATCGACGCTGGCACGACACACTCAATCGCCCTGCGTCTCGACGGGACTGTGCGCGCTTGGGGGTCGAACACATTCGGTGAGCGCGTCGTCCCCGCGGGGCTCTCTGGGGTCACGATGGTTGCCGCTGGCTGGCACCACAGTACAGTTCTCAAGAGCGACGGGACCGTCGTCTGTTGGGGGGACAACTGGTGGGGTCAGTGCAGCGTTCCAGCAGGGCTTGGATCCGTGATCGCCATTGCGGCGGGCGGATACAACGATCGCGCACAAACGATTGCTCTCCGAGCCGACGGGAGCGTGACGGGGTGGGGCAGCGATGGGTTCGGGCAGGCTCGCCCCGCGGCAGAACTCGGAAACAACTTTGTTCAAGTGGAGAGCGGGCAGGGATTTTCGGTCGGGCGTCGACAGGACAATTCGCTGACCTTCTGGGGGTGGCACGAGTGGGGCGAGGAAAATGTGCCGCTAGGTGAGTTCAGTGACGTCTCGATCGGGTACTTCCACGGGCTCGCGTTGCGATCGAATGGAACAGTCGCGACTTGGGGGGATAACTACTTTGGTCAGTGCGATTTGCCTCCGAGCCTCGGTTCGGTCTCAGCGATCGGGACGGGAGAGTTTTTCTCGATCGCGGTTCGAACCGACGGCACCGTTCGGTGCTGGGGCCTCAATGCAGATCAGCAGTGCATTGTTCCAGTCGGCACAATCGGTGTGCGCGCGGTCTCGGGAGGGGATTTCCACTCAGCCGCGTTGAAAACTGACGGAACGGTGGTCTGTTGGGGGACCAACTATTACGGAGTGCTCAGCGTGCCGAGCGGCTTGGGTGGGGTTGCGCAGGTCGCGTGCGGTGGAAGGCACACTGTGGCACTTAAAGCCGATGGATCAATCGTTGGTTGGGGATCCAATACATTTGGACAAATCACTGCACCCAACACCCTCGCTCCGTTCACTCGAATCGACGCTGGAGGTTTTCACACCGTTGCGCTGAGGGCGGATGGCACGGTGCGGTGCTGGGGAAGCAACTCCTCCGGCCAGTGCAGTGTTCCCGTCGGACTTGGACCAGTGACTTGGGTTGCTGCGGCCCGTGCGTCGACGTCGGTTGTACTTCCAGCCTCCGTCAGTGGCTGCGGCGGCACTCGTAATGCTGGCTCGGCATCGGTCGCGGTATCCGGAGCTTCATGGGGCAATGTCAGCGTCTGGAGTTGGACCGGTAGCGGCTATGGCGTGCCAGGAGGAATGTCTGCGGTTGACCTTGGCACGTACGGAAGTGTTGGCAGCGAGTGTGACGCAACGGCAGGAACATTCGTTGCGCGTGCTGGCTCGAGCTTGCTTGTACCTGTCGACCTCACAGTTCCGGCTGCGGGGCAGCCCGACAATTCAATCGATGTGGGCACCCTCGCCGTTTTGGCTGGGCGCGTTTGGTTGGCTGCTTCGGGGGCGAGCGTGCTCCCCGCTGATCTCAACGTTCCGGTGTTGCGCTGCGCGTCGACGAGTGGATCGTTCGACATTGTGCAGTCGACGGTTCCGCCTCCAGCTGGCAAGTTCCTTGCGCTGACCCCGTCGAGCAGCGTCGCAGGCTCAACACTCTATTCGCTTCGCCTCTTGGACCTTCCTGGGAGCGCAGCGGTCACTGGCGCGACCGCGGGTCAGTATTCCGGCCAAGCAATTGCTGCAGAAGCGATCGACTTGAATGGGGACGGATTCGACGACCTCGCAGTCCTGGTGACCTTCGGAGCGACAACGCCTGGCCAAATCGTGGTGCTCCTCAATGATGGATCCGGCAACCTTGGAACGACAAGCCTATTGACAGCAACCGCACCAAGTCCGACCTGCATCGCGATCGGTGACGCAGATGGCGACGAACTTCAGGACGCGCTTGTTGGCACATCGAGTGACAACCGGGCGCAAGTGTTTATCAATGCCGGTCAAGGGCAATCATCACCCTTCTCGCTCGGAGTCTCTGTGAGTCTCGGCGGAGCACCACTGAGTGCAGCAATTCTCAATGGACCCTCCGTTCCGACAGGGCAAGGGGCAACGCTTGCGGTCGGTGTTACGACAGGATCCTTGCACTCTGTTGAGTTTCATCCGGTGGGAGGATCACTGGTTTCAGCAACGCTCGGACTCGCGTTCCCACCCGCAATGCTGGATTTCCAGCACAATCGCCTCGCGAGCATTGGCCGAGAAGAAGCTGGGCTTGCAATCTTTAGCGAACTCACCAGACAGTTTGCTGAGCGCACCGATGCAAGCGATTTACCGGCCGACGCGAAGCGCGCCGCGGTCGAGCGATTCAACGCGGCGGTCGAATCGCTCAATCCGACTGACATCGCGTTCACGCTCGTCAAGGGAGCAATCCTCGAGCAGGCCGTGCGCGACATTTCCAGTGAGTACGCGCAGGATCCGCAAGTGCAGGCGGGCCTTTACATCACGATCGGCAAGACGCTTGTGGAACTCGGCGAGCCAGGCGATGCACTCATCCAGTTCGAGAAGGCGCTGGAGATCAGAGCAAAGGAGTTCGGGGCGAACGATCGTCGCACACTCGAAGCGGCCGGGCTGCTCGACGAGGCAACCCTCGCTGCACAGGGCCCCGAACGCGCGCTCGAACGAGTCGAGGCGACTCTCGCTGCTCGGCGCGAGGCGTTCGGCGCTGAGGACGCAGACACATTGCACTCTGCGCGAGTCCGTGCTGCGGTGCTCAGTGAACTGAGCCGCAAGAAGGAGGCGATCGAAGCAATGGAGGCGGTGGTAAGAGTGTCCACCACGAGTGATCCGCGCTCGCTCGCCACCTTGCAAGATCAGATAATGCTTGCCGAGTTCTACGCAGCGGACGGTCGGCTCGAAGAGTCAGAGCGAACATCGCTCTCTGTTGTCGATGCGCTCAAGATGATGCAGGCGCCTCCCAAACGAATGCTCGCGCTCGCACTGAGCAGTCTCGGGCTCACCCAGACAAAACTTCCCAAGAAGCAAGAACAGGGGCTCGAAGCACTGAAGTCAGCGCTCGCCATCGGCGAGGAGGTCAATGGCGAGACGCATCCATCTGCCTTCGACTTTCGAAGCAACCTCGCGATCAATCTCATGCGTGCGGACAAGGACGCCGACGCCAAGGTGCTGCACGAGCGCTCACGACGCATCGGGCAGGGGCTCAAGTTTCCTCCGACTGCGTACTTCACATTTCTCAACGACTACTCGTACCTGCTGTCGCCCGAAGACTCCGTAACAGATCCCGCAGCGCGAGCCGCAGCGTTTCAACAGGCAATTGCCATCGCGGAGGAATCGGATCGGATGCTCGAGGCACGACTCGGTGCCGGATCCGACCTCGCACTGCGCGTTCGTGCATCCCTCGCTTCGCTCTACTTTGATTCGGGGGCGTTTGATCGCGCCGAGAAGTCGTTGCGCGAAGTTGTGCAGCGGCGGCGCACGAATGGTTCACAGGAAGGGGACATCAAACTGCTCGATGCGAAAGCTGACCTCGCGCAATCGATCGCAGCGCAAGGGCGGTGGAAGGATTCGGTCAGCGTGCTCGTCGAAGCCCAGGATGCCGCCAAGCGCGAGCGTCCAGCCGAGAGCGAGGCGCGGTGGAATGTCGCAACGCGATTGCTTCGATACCTCGAGCAATGGGACAGGGCTGAGAGTGCCGGAGATGCGCACGACAAGATTGTCCCGCAGATCAGAGAGGTCGAGGCGCTGCAGCAAGCACGAAAGTCCAAGGGTGGGCTCGCCGTTGAGATTCCGCCGCACGTTGTGCGGTGATGAAGAGAGAGAGGGGTGCGTGCGAGCGCCGGGAGCGCAAATTTGCGAACGCAAAAGTTCGATGAAGAGTCGACAAATGCGACTATTTCTATTGACATAGCCCAACCACAGAGTATCTTTCGGTTGCGAATCCCTTCGCTCGTGTGCTTCGACGAGTTTTGCTTCCCTTTGGTCCCTATGAAAAATTCAAACTCTTACTGTGCCGCTGTCGCGGCGTTCTGCCTCGCTCCAACGGCATTTGCGGGAATCTTCGTCTCGACTGGGCAGACTGGTGCGCAGGTGCAATGCGACATCAATCACACACAGCATTGGACATACTCCGTTTCAGAGAACGTATCCGACATTGGCGGCGCGCTCCTGACAATGAAGGGCGGATCGCAGACAACGAGCCCGATCTCGTTCGTGATCTTCGAAGGCACATATGCCGATTTTGGGAGCTCCGCGTATCTGCTGAGCGTTACGCTCGATTCAAGCGCGTTTACACAGGCATTCACGCCGATCGAATTCTTCAGCACCCCGATCTCGCTCTTGGCGGGAAATGTGTACACAGCGGTGCTCTTTTCGTCGGCTGGCGACTCGCAGAACGCTGCGTACTTCATCAAGGGAGGGAGCGATACTCCTCTGAAGTTCGTCAACGAACTGGGCGATCCCATCACAAATGGGCCATCGATCACTCCTCCAACACCTGCGCCGGGCGCTCTTGCGCTGCTCGCACTTGCTGGGTTTGCTGCACGCAGACGCCGTCACTGATTCCGACCTAGGAACCGCCACCCCAGTCGTACTCACCCCGCAGCGATCTGCCCGCAATCATTTTTTGCCTCGCGCATGCGATTGGCGACGAGCGCGCAAATCGCATCGGACGCGCGCTTGAGATCGTCGTTCACAACAAACTCGTCGAAGACGCATCCCGCACGAGCACGTGCAATCTCGCACGTGCTCGCAGCGAAGCGGCGCTGAATTGCCGCCTCGTCCTCACGACCGCGCTGGCGCAGTCGCTGCAACAACTCTGCTTCTGATGGCGGCAACACGAACACTCCATACATCTGCGGGCAGGCTGCATGCACTTGCTCTGCCCCCTGCACATCGATGTCGAGAATCGCAAGGCGTCCAGCGGCGAGCGCAGCATCAATCGGTGCACGCGGCGTGCCATACCACGATCGCCCAAAGACCTGAGCGTGTTCGAGAAAGCGGTCGGCATCAACCCACTGCTGAAAAACCTCCTGCGAAATGAAGTGGTAATCGACGCCGTCCACTTCATTGGGACCAGCGGCGCGCGTGGTCGCTGAAACACTGAAAACGCCATCGAATTGTTGAAGCAGCTCGTGCACGATCGACGTCTTGCCAACGCCCGATGGTCCGCTGAGAACGAGAAGCAATCCGCGCATGTTCGATACCGCCATCGTGCAAGTGTAAAGAGTGCGAGGGCCACCACAGAAAAACAGTCGATTGGTGTAAGAAGCGCCGCGCGCAGGTCATCTGTCAGTGCATTGGCAGCGGTTTCGGACCCGGTGTCCGCAAGAAAGTGGGGACTCATGCTCGAAGACACGGATCGACGCGATCGACTCAGCCAGTTTGTTGATCTCGCACGCATCTACCGAAAGTGGACGAAAGCGCAGACAGCACAAGCACTGGGGCGCGAAGTGTCGAAGGTCATTCCAGAGAGTGGAAACCCGAAACTTGATCTTGTTGTTGGACTCGCCGACGCCCTCGATTGGGACATCGGTGATGTTGCCGAAGGAATCTGGAAAGATGAAGCACAGCAATATGTGAACCTCGAAGAAGTTGCCGAGCGTGGATTCGCTGTGCTGGACCGCGAGGCGATCGAGGCGCACCGCGCAGGTGACTATCGACGCATGACAGATCTCGCGCGCGCACTGCTGCTCGCAGCGCAAACTGGCGGAGAACGCGCAACCGCTGCCAATCGTTTGGCTGGCGCATATGACGGTCTCGGTCGATACACCAAGGCTCTTGCAGCACTTCAACGCGGGCTCGGCGAGCCTGGTGTTCCCACACATGTGCGCGTGATGCTCGAAGTCAATCTCGCCAACGCGCATTACACGCTCTGGCATCTCATCGAAGCAAATGCAGTCGCCGAGGGACTCGTTGCACGCTTTCAATCGCGCGCGCCAACCACCCGCGCAGAACGCGTCATTCACGCATTCGGCCACTATGTTCGCGGACAATCGCAGCGCAGACTGATCGAGTCTGATCCGCTGAGCGCCAACACACACGCAGAGAGTGCGCGCGTCGACCTTGAGATCGCTGCCAGCGCGTACAAGACGCTCGCAGATGAATTCGATGATCCTTCGTACGCGGCAGTTTCGAATACATGCGGCGGAGCGATCATGGAATGCGATGCTGCGCTGGGACTACTCGAACCCTTGACTGCGGCTGAAACGCTCGTGCTCGGGCTCGAGCAGGTTGTTGACGTGAGCACCTATCCGCCAGGCGATTGGCTCGAGAGTTACGGTTGGTGCGCGGTCTTTGGATGCAACGTCGCGCTGCGCGGACTGAGCGGGCCAGAGATGCACCGCTTCATGGCGATCTTCTCAAACAAGGCAGCCGAGATCGCTGAACGCACAGACAACTGGTCGATGCGCGAGCGCGCGTTTACGTTCGAACACTTGCGCCGACAGCGCATGAACGAGTCGTTGGGCTATGCGACCGATTGGCTTCTCGACGACGACGACATCCGCACTGTTGCAGGAACGATGGGGCGTTTTCCATCCTTCCGCGAGACAGGATGGCGAATTCTTGAAAACGCCCGGTCTCTTCACACCGCCTGATTGGCAGAAGGAGTCATTCATGCAATCGTCCACACACACAACGAATCAACTGCTTGCAGCGACAGGACGTCGCCGCGTCAGTCTCACCCTGATCCTCGCGTGCATCACGCTTGGGTTGTTCTTCGTCGACGTCTCACCAGCGTCAAGCATTCCGCCACGCCCGTCTCCACCGAGCACTCGGTCGCACCGCTATCCAGCAGCATTCGAGGCTCTGATGGTGACCGAATTCGGTGATCTTTGGATGCACACGGTGCAAGAGCAGGTCATCCGCCGGATGTATCTGACATGGCAGGGGAAGCAGGATCGCAAAGATTAATCCGCGCGACTTCTCGCACGGATGAGCTTCCGAGGTGTGTCACTGCCAGTGCCACCGCGGACAACGATTCTCCCCGCACGAAACCGTTCGTGCGGGGAGTTTTTCGTTGTTCAACCGTGAATGACGCGACCTTCAGTCGCGAGCGCTGCTTCGTGAATCGCCTCGTGCATCGTCGGATGCGCATGCACGGTCGAGATGATGTCTTCGGCCGTCGCTTCGAGACGCTTTGCGAGCCCGAGTTCACCAATCAATTCGCTCGCATCTTCGCCGAAGATGTGCGCGCCGAGAATCTCTCCGTATGGATCGCTCGTGATGATCTTGACGAGGCCGTCCGCTGCCCCCACGGCGATCGCCTTGCCATGTCCCTTCAGCGAATACTTGCCGACCTTGAACTTCAGCCCCTTCGCCTTGGCATCGCGTTCGGTGAGGCCGATCGATGCGATTTGCGGATTGCAATAGGTGCATCCTGGAATCGACGCGTAGTCGACGCCGAGCGTGTGATGTCCCTTCATGCGCTCGATGCACGCGACTGCTTCTTCGCTCGCAACGTGCGCGAGCCACGGTGGCCCGACGACATCGCCGATCGCATAGATGCCTGCAACGCTCGTTTGGTAGGTGGGTTCGGGAGTGTCGCGGTAATCGGTCCAGATGTGTCCCTTCGCTGGGCCCGAATCACAGACGCGAATGCCAAGCGATGCGTCGAAGAGTCCATCGAATCGCGCACCAACACCAATGGCGACGAGCACAACATCAACGTCGACCGTGTCGGTCTTGGCGGCATCCTTCACGTCGTACAGCGTGACCTTTGCGCCACTGCCACTCTTCTCGATCGCCTTCACACTCGTCCCAGTGCGGAATGAAATTCCCTGCGCAGTGAAAGTCTTGAGCGCTGCGGCCGAAACATCATCGTCTTCGATTGGAAGGATGCGGTCGACCATCTCAACGACAGTGACTTTCGTTCCAAATGCGTTGTAGAAGTAGGCGAATTCCATTCCGATCGCTCCCGAACCGATGATGAGCATTGATGCAGGGCGCGTGGCGAGTGTCATCGCCTCAGAGCTTGAAATGACTGTCTTGCCATCGCACGGAGCGAACGGAAGTTGCTTCGGCGCAGCGCCCGTTGCAATGAGTACGCGGTCTGCGGTGATGACCTGCGCATCACCCTCGCCAACGCCCTTGTAATAAGTTCCGTTCGCTTTGCGCACTTCAACTTTGCAAGGGCCAGCAGCGGTCTTTCCAGCGACGATTTTCGCGTGGCCGATGACGTGATCGATCTTGTTCTTCTTGAAAAGGAATCCGATGCCAGAGTTGAGCGTGCCTGTGATTGCGCGCGAGCGTCCGATGACCTTGCTCCAATCGACTTTGACATTTTCTGGAGCGATCTCAATTCCCCACTTTGAGCCGTGGGTGATTGCTTCCATATACAGCTCGGCATTGTGCAAGAGTGCCTTGGTCGGAATGCATCCCCAGTTCAGACAGACTCCTCCCAACTTGTCGCGCTCGATGCAGCAGACTTTGAGTCCCATCTGCGCAGCACGAATCGCGCCGACATAGCCGCCAGGTCCGCCACCGATCACAATGAGGTCGTAGTGCTTGTTGTCAGCCATAGGGGGAGGGATTCTAGCGATCTCGCGCAGGCGGTTTGCTAGTATCGCCGACCCACGGTTGACCGTGCGAAGGACCATGCGAACGGCACTCATCAGCGATGTTCATTCGAATCTCTCGGCGCTTGAAACGGTGCTCGCGGATATCGACCGGCGTGGCGTTGATCGCATTCTCTCGCTAGGTGACATCGTCGGATACGGCCCCGACCCCAAAGAGTGCGTTGATCTCATTGCCAAGCGGTGCGAGTGGAGTTTGATGGGCAACCATGACTTTGGTGTGCTCTACGAACCGACAAACTTCAACGCCTCAGCAGAAGCCGCCGCCTATTGGACTCGCCGGCAACTCGAACCGCCAAAGCAAGAGGACGGCACCGCCGACAGTTCGTACGACCGTGAAGAAGCAGTGCGCCGCTGGGATTTCTTGGGGCAACTTCGAGTTCGCGTCGTTTTTGGTCCATTCCTCTGCGTGCATGGATCGCCGCGCCGTCCCATCAATGAGTACATCTTTCCTGAAGATCCACTCAACGCGAGCAAGAAACTGCGCGACATCTTTTCGCGCATGAAGCCTTCGCGCGTTTGCCTCGTCGGTCACACGCATGTACCTGGTGTGTTCACCGATGATCCTGACTTTCTTCCTGCTGCCGAGATGGCCGATGGGATGTACACATTCTCTGACCAAGATTCGGTGATTGTGAATCCCGGATCGGTCGGGCAGCCGCGCGATCTTGATCCGCGCGCCTCGTATGCGATTCTTGAAACGGGTGAGAACTTCGAACCAAAGACAGTTCAGTTCTTGCGCTTGGATTACGACATCGAACGAACGGTCGCGAAGATCGCGGCGATCGATGATCTGAACGACTGGCTTGGCGAGCGACTGCTCGAAGGCCGCTAATTTTTCTTCGAGGCCACACGTGATACGCGAAATGAATAAAGGTACGAAGCGGTTTTTACTCACAGTTGCAGTGATCTCATTTGCACTGGGGATTGTGCTGGTTGTTGTTCAAGGCAAGGGACCGGCAAAGCCCGCGGCAAAGCCCGCCGCGCAGAGCGATGCGCTGCCAACTGAAAGCGCGGCGCAAACGACGGCGGCTGCGACACCTGCAGCAGCATCAACTGCAACACCTGCGCCGACACAGACAGCGACGCCAGCCGCACAAACCGCAGCACCAACGCTCGCACCTCTGCCTGCGACGGTTGTTGCGCCAGCGACGAGACTCGTTGCGCGCCCATCCGGTGCGGCGATCACCACACCAAAGACTCTTGGATCGCTCGACTCACAAACTGATCGTTTCTTGATTGAGTTCGCACCGACTGGTGCGGGAATCAATCGCGTGGTCTTCAGCGAGTATTGGATGAAGGCGACCGACCGCGAAGCTGCGCTTCGGCACGACGCTGCCGTTGCGGCGAAGTCGTCGACGATTCCGCAACTTCCACCAGTGACTCAGCGCTACACACTTTCTGCGACTGGCACGCTTGCGCGATTCGCGGTGCCGATGTTGTCGGCGCACTCGATTGATGTCGACGGGCAAATCTCGTCGCTCTTCGGCAAAGTCTGGACAGAGGTTGCCCCAGGCAGTTTCGAAACGATTCTTGCAGATGATGCAGGCACGCCCGTCTTGCGCATTCGCCGCGCGTACGAAGTGCGCTCAGCCGAAGGGGCGGGCTATGACATCATGCTCACCCAGAGCGTCGACAATCTTTCTTCAGTCGCGCGCCGCGTGCGCATGGTGCAGTACGGACCAAGCGATCTCACGCCCCCGGCCAATGAGATGATGGATATCCGTCGATTGCAGTTTGGATATCTCTTGAGTGAGCGACGAGATCCTGCGCAGAACTCGGTCATTACTCATGATGCGATGCTCGAGCGCGCCGGCGTTGTGAAACATGTAACGGCCGGCAAGTTTGATGTGTGGCCAAGCATTGAACAGAAGGAACAGGATCAACATCTGAGTTGGTTCGGCACGACGAATCGGTACTTCGCACTCGCGGTGCACGCACCCATGGTCGGTGTTGGCAGTGCGATCCCAAGTAAGTCGCTCGCCTCATCAGTCGAGTTCATTCGCGCATCGCTGGGCGATCCGAGTGTCGATGATGCAAGTGGCGCGCCCACGCTCTTCACCGAGTTGCATTCGCCTGCGCGCGAGGTCGCAGCGGGAGCGACTGCAGACTTTTCGATGGGAGTCTTTGCGGGACCGCTGAAGCACTCGGTGCTCGCGAATGATCCGCCGTACAGCGCGCTCGAGATGTCAGGGCTCATCGTCTATTCGATGGGTGGGTGTTGTTCGTGGTGCACTTTCGCGTGGCTTGCGAATCTCATGGTGATCTTCCTCGACTTCCTGCATGACTACGTCGTCTTCGACTGGGGACTTGCCATCGTCGTGCTCGTGCTCGTTGTGCGACTCATCTTGCATCCCATCAGCAAGAAGTCACAGGTCCAGATGCAACAGGTCACGCGCGGGCTTTCAGAGATGAAGCCCGAGCTCGAAGCGTTGAAGGCTCGCTACGGCGACGATCCAAAGCGCATGCAGCAAGAGCAAATGCGCCTCTATAAGGAGAAGGGAATCAATCCACTGGGATGCGCCGGCGGATTCTTGCCAACATTCTTGCAGATGCCGATCTGGATGGCGCTCTACGCAGTTCTGTACCTCGCATTTGAGTTGCGACAGCAGCCAGCATTCTTCGGCGTCTTTCAACTCATGGGAGGCTGGGAGTTTCTGGGCGATCTCAGCGCACAGGATCGATTCATTCCACTTCCTATATCTATCAATCTCTACCTCTTCACGTTCACAAGCATCAACTTGCTACCGCTCTTGATGGGAGCTGTTTTCTATGTGCAGCAGAAGTACATGGCTCCTCCGCCATCAACCAAGATGACGCCCGAGCAAGAGCAACAACAGAAGATGATGCGCGTCATGACCGTCGTCATGTTTCCAGTGATGCTCTACGCAGCGCCATCGGGACTGACCCTCTACATCATGACGTCGACTCTCGTTGGGATCTGGGAGAGCAAGATGGTGCGCCGCCACATGGAAGAAGTCGCAAAGAACCCAGTGACCGCCAAGAAGTCGAAGACGCGCGATGCGATTGGACGCCTGTACGAACGTGCGATGGCACGTGCACAAGAGAAGAAAAAGAGCGGGAAGACGTTCAAAGATCGCGGCTGATCCCAATGCAATGGGACGCGGTCGCAACCTCAGCGGATGCAATCGTCGCGATCTCTTCGCCGCTCGGGCACGCGTCGCGTGGCATCGTGCGCATCTCGGGCGACGCAGCGTTCGCAATCGTGCAAGAACGGCTCGCAGCACCAACACTGATCGCCACGCGCGGCGTGCAGTCGGTGCGCCTGCGTGTGCGCGTGGCACAGGTCGAAGTTGAACTGCCAGCACTCGCGCTCGTGATGGTCGGCGAGGCAAGTTTCGTTGGCCAAGACACAGTCGAGATTCTTCTCGCGGGCAATCCTGCCCTCTTGACCGCTGTAGTCGACGCGCTCTGCGATCGAACGCGCGGCACAAAGGCAGCTCGGCGTGCAATCGCTGGCGAATTCAGCGCGCGCGCATTTCTCAACGGTCGTCTCGCGATGGATGAAGCCGAAGCGATCGCCCTCTCGATTTCGGCAGAGTCCGACGCGCAGCTCGCCGCGGCGCGCATGCTGCGCACGGGGCGTGTTGGTCAAGTCGCGGCGACTGCCGCCGAAGAACTCACCAGAGTCCTTGCACTGATCGAGGCTGGGATCGACTTCAGCGACCAAGAAGATGTCGTTGCGATCACCGCGAGCGAAGTTGTTGAAGCACTTGACCTGCTCATGCGAGTACTCGAAGAGATTCTCGATGGCACGACACCCGAAGAGTCGTTGCGATCACTGCCCGTCGTGGCGCTGCGTGGCGACACAAATGCCGGCAAGTCAACGCTCTTCAACGCGCTGCTTGGTCGCACGCGCGTTGTCGCATCCCCCCACGCTGGCTCAACGCGCGATGCGATCGTCGAGCCGCTCACGCTGCACCGCGGCCGCGAGGTGCTCTTGATGGATCTTCCGGGAATCGAAGCACCACAACACGCGCTTGCTGAGCAGATGCAGTCGCTCGCGCACCATGCGTTTCAGTCTGCAACACTGCAGCTGCACTGTGTGCCTGTGCGTGCAGACGCGCATCCAGTCAATACGCCGCGCATGGTGACTGTGTGGACGAAGGCTGATTGTGCCGACGAAGCGAGTCGCGCAGCAGCGCGTGCAAAGGGAGGATCGATCACGAGTGCCCTCTCGGGCGAGGGGATCGATGAACTTCGCGAGTCGATCACCCTGCATCTTGACGCGTGCGATTGGATCGGCGGCGCGCGTGAAGCGCCAGTGTTGCTCGCGCGCCATCGTGCGGCGCTTGTTGATGCGCAGAGTTCGATGATGCGCGCGCGCGATGCGGCGCAGTGCTGCGTTGAAGCGGGACGCCGCAGCGCTGAACCTGTCGAACTGATCGCTTGCGATCTGCGCGCAGCTCTTGACGCACTCGGAGTCGTCGCGGGTCATCGAACAGCAGATGATGTGCTCGCTGCACTCTTCGCACGGTTTTGTATTGGAAAGTGATCAGTCACCCACGAGGAACCACATGTCATCCACGCACACGATCGAAGTTCGCGCCCGTTACTGTGAGTGTGATCCGATGGGAGTCGTGCATCACACGGTCTATCCCATCTGGTTTGAGATGGGACGCACCGAACTGCTGCGCGCGAGCGGCACCTCATACGCATCGCTCGAAGCAAGCGGATGCTTTCTCGCAGTCACGCGGCTCAATGTGCGCTATCGAAGCCCAGCGCGATATGACGAACTGCTCACTCTTGAAACGACACTCGTCGATGTGGGGCATGTGAAAATCGAACACGCGTATCGACTCACGCGCGGGGGCGAAGAACTCGTGGTGGGGGAGACGACATTGGCGTGCATCGATCACGCGGGCAAAGTGCGCGCGCTGCCAGAGAACTGGGGATCGCACACGAAGTAGCAGGGTGCCAATGCGGCAAGACAGCGCGGACGCGGCGGCAAGACGACAAGACAACAAGACAGCGTGAGCGCGGCGGCAAGACGACAAGACAACAAGACAGTGTGAGCGCGGCGGAATGCTTCACTCGGGGCTCAAACAGCTCTCGCCGAGCTGCGC
>CAYHFW010000037.1:0-18778 GCA_964355975.1 uncultured Singulisphaera sp. | reverse complement strand
GCGCAGCTCGGCGAGGGCTGTTTGAGCGCCGAGTGAAGCATTCCGCCGCGCCCGCACTGCCTTAGTGGATCGGCATCACTCGCTTGCGATCCCACGCTGCCTTAGTGGATCGCCCTCGCGCGCAGGCAGTTCGGAGCATTCGAAGATCTCCGTTACACTGCAAAACCCATGGAGAAGCGCATTCGCAACATCTCGTTTTCTGTCGCCATCATCATCGCCGCCACCTGTGTTGTTGGAAGTGCCGCGTACACCGTTGGACGGCTCGCGGCGCAACCATCGGCCGTTGCAAATGTTGATATTCGGCGCATTCTCGACAAGATTCAAGAGCGCGGCGAGATGGAGATCGAGCTCACGCAGATGGCGAATCGATTCGAACAAGAGCTCAAGAGCCGCAAGGAACAACTCGAGGCCCGAGCGCGCGAATCCGATGCGATCACTGATCCAACCGAGCGCCAAACGCTGCGCGATGGACTCGCCCTCGAACAGTTGCAATTGAAGGAATGGGCGAACATGAAACAGCAAGAGGCAGACCGCGAACAAGCGCTGCGCTGGGAGGGGCTCTACCGCTCAATCGCAACTGAAGCTGACAAACTCGCGCAAAGTGAGGGATATCAGTACGTACTCGTGTACGACGGCACTGCTGAGTTTCAACGCGAGCGCCGAAGCCAAATGCCGCTCGCTCAGCAGGTGGTTGAACAGATCTCGAGACGGCGCGTCTTGTATGCAGCCAAGACAGATGACCTGACCGAAAAACTGATCTTGCGCATGAACAATTCGAGAGCGACACCCAACGCGCCAGCCGCGGCTGCTCCGGCGGCAGGTGCCGCGAAGCCATAACTTTGGAGAGCCCTATGAAATCAAAATACTTTCTCATCATTCCGTCACTCATGGCGGCACTCTTTCTCTGGGCAGCGGGATTCCCAACAGCTCCTGCAGTGGTTGCATCTGTTGACCTCGAGAAGATCTACCGCTCGCTCGACCAACTTAAAGCGTCCGATCTCAAGGCGGTCGCGCTGCGCGCCGACCTTGAGAAGCGGGTCACGAAGTTGGCTGACGAAGTTCGTGCGATGCAAGATGACCTCGAGAGTTTTCAGCCAGGCTCGCCCGCGCATAATGAGGCTCTAAACAAGGCGATTCTTCGCGCGGGCGACCTCGGAGCGCTCCAGAGTTTCGCACAACTCAAACTCGAATCTGAACAGGCAAACTCTGTGCGCGAGGCGTACATGGCAATCCGTGCATCCTGCGCAAAGATCGCCGCCGAACAGAAGATCGACTTTGTGTTCATTGACGACACCGTTCCAACGATCAACCCAACGAATCTTGAGGGAACGATGCAGCAGATCAATGGACGGCGCATGCTCTATTCGAACCCTGCGCTCGACATGACCGATCTCTTGATCGAGCGCATGAACAGTGATTTTCGAACGGCGAATCCATCCGCTGGATCGCTCGCACCTGCGGTGCATGGCAAGAGTTGAAGTGATGCAACTCACGGCTCAAGAGATTGCCCTTAAGACTGCCGGAACACTTGAAGGCCCTGGCGCGATCGCGATCTGCGGAGTGAACGATCTGCGAGGCGCTTGCGCATCCGATGCGACATTCATTTCGGATGCGGGATACGCACAACTTTGGCGCGAGTCCCGCGCGAGCGTTGCCCTCGTCTCGCGTGACGTTGAAGTTCCTGGTCACGACGCGACCACTCGCGCACTCATCCGAGTCGACAACGCCAACATCGCGATGATCACGCTGCTCGAGTTGTTTGCTCCAGAACCACAGCGCCCTGCCGTCGGAGTGCACGCGACGGCGGTCGTCGAGTCGACGCTTGCTTCTTCCGACGAAATCTTCGTCGGCCCCTTCGTTTGGATCGGCGCGAACTGTCATGTCGGTCGCAACGTCGTGATTCACTCGGGTGCGCGCATTTATGCAGGGGTCACCATCGGTGATGACACGATCATTCACGCGAACGCTGTGATTCGCGAGAATTGTGTGATTGGCGCTCGCGTCATTCTGCACGCTGGGTCGGTCATCGGCACCGAAGGCTTCGGATACCGCCCCGCCGCGGATGGAAAGAGTCTGCTGCGCATCCCACACCTTGGCAATGTCGTGCTCGAGGATGGTGTTGAGATTGGAAGTTGCACCTGCATCGACCGCGGCACATTCGGTTCGACACGCATTGGCGCTGGAACGAAAATCGATAACCACTGCCAGGTCGGGCACAACGTGCAGTTCGGGCGCAATACTGTGATGGCTGGGCTCTCTGGTGTTGCGGGTTCGTGCACGATCGGCGACTGGGTGCGCATCGGTGCGGGCACTGGCATCGCCGATCACCGCAACGTTGGGTCGGGAGCGCAACTTGCCGCGCGCACTGCACTCATCAATGACGTGCCTGCAGGTGAAACATGGGGCGGGATGCCCGCCCGCGAAATCAAGACCGAGATGCGCCACTTGCTTGCGCTGCAGAAACTGTCGCCCATTGCGCGCGACCTCATGCGAATGGTTGCCGCGAACAAGAGTGCGAAGGCGAAAACGACTGAAGCAAGCGTCGATGGGGCAAGTCAATCGTGAGTGCCTCGCCGCTGCAATCCACTGATTCGCAGGGTGATTTGCGCCCACTCTCGCGGGCGGCCGCTGCAGTTGTCGGACTGCCCCCAGAGAAAAAGCAACACACCATTGCATCGGCGACGATCGTTCGAGGCAAGGGACTATTGAGCGGCGTCGACGCCGAAGCAGAGTTCTTGCCCGCCCCCATCGGCACTGGCATTGTCTTTGAGCGCATTGATCTTGGCGATCCTGTGATGATTCCAGCGCTGATCACGAACGCCGTTTCGCGACCTCGCCGCACGACTCTGCGCGTCGGCGATGCGACCATCGACACCGTCGAACACTGTCTGAGTGCGCTCGTCGGACTTGGCATCGACAACGTGCGTATCCGACTGCGCGGCCCCGAAGTGCCTTCGGGCGATGGATCAGCGTTACCGTTTTTCGAACCACTGCGCGCTGCAGGAGTCGTTGCCCAAGATGCGCCGCGCCTCATTCACAAGATCAGCGAACCGATTGTGATTGAAGAGGACGGCGCACTCATCGCTGCACTTCCTTCAGACGAACCTGGCTTTCGCGTGACCTACGAACTCGATTACTCGAGTGTTTCATCGTGCATTGGTCGACAAAGCAGACACTTCGATTTTTCCCGCGATGACTTCGCAGCCGACATCGCTCCCGCGCGAACCTTTAGTTTGCGTGCCGAGGCTGAAGCGCTCTGGGCGGCGGGAATGTGCCGCCATTTGACTCCGCGCGATGCACTCGTCATTGGCGACGACGGTCCGATCGAGAATGCCTTTCGCTTCGCAGATGAGTGCGTACGCCACAAGGTGCTCGATGTCATCGGCGACCTCGCGCTCGCAGGCATCGCGCTGCAAGGAAAAATCGTCGCACAACGCTCTGGGCACGAGCTCAATCGACGAATGGCCCGCCGACTCTTTGAGCAAGTCGCGACGAAGATGCGCACATCAATCGTGGGCAGTGGCCGAGTTCTTGATGCTCGAGCAATTGCACGCATCATGCCCCACCGCTATCCGATGCTTCTCATCGATCGCGTTGTTGAAATTGAGGGATCGCGCCGTGCGGTGGGCATCAAGAATGTCACAATCAATGAACCGTTCTTTCCGGGGCATTATCCGGGTACTCCGATCATGCCTGGCGTGCTGATTGTTGAGTCGATGGCGCAACTCGGCGGACTGCTGCTCTCGCAAACCCTCGAGCACACTGGTAAGGTCGCTGTGTTACTCTCGCTTGACAAGGTCAAGTTGCGCAAGGCAGTGACTCCCGGAGATCAGTTGATCATCGAGGTCGAAACACTGCGCGCAAGTGCCCGAAGTGCCGCGGTGCAGTGCCGCGCGTGGGTGCAAGGAAAACTCGCTGCCGAGGCGCAGATTCGTTTCATGATGGTTGACGCAGAGTTTGAGTAGTGACCCAGAGATTGAGTGAAGTTTCATGAGCAAGATTCATCCAACTGCCATCATCGACCCCACCGCTGAGATCGCATCGTCGGCAACGATCGGCGCCTATTGCACGATCGGACCACGCGTGAGCATCGGCGAAGATTGCATTCTTCGGTCGCAGTGCCACATCACCGCCCTCACCCGCATGGGTCGCGGAAATGAGATCCATCCATTTACTGTGCTCGGTGGCGATCCGCAGGATCTGAAGTTTCATGGCGAGCCAACATGGCTCGAGATTGGTGACTTCAACACCATTCGCGAGCACAGCACGATTCACCGCGGCACAGGCAATGGCGGCGGAATCACTCGAATCGGCTCACACAATCTCATCATGGGCAACGTGCACATCGCGCACGATGCAATCATCGCGAGTCACTGCATCTTTGCCAACAACGCGATGCTCGCGGGCCATACGCAGGTCGATGATCACGCGAATATCGGCGGCGGTGCAGGACTCCACCACTTTGTGCGCGTGGGCTACTGCGGATTTGTCGGCGGCATGTCACGTGTCTCGAAGGATGTTCCCCCGTTCATGCTCGTTGAGGGAAGCCCCGCTGCGATTCGCGGCTACAACAACGTTGGCATGAGTCGCTTGGGACTCAGTGAATCAGAAATCGAGGCCGCAAAAGAGGTCTACAAGCGCATTTTCCGAATTCGCGGGGGCGAGGGTGCTGCAAAAATCGCCTCACTGCTCAAGGATCATCCGAATTCGAAAGTCGTCCGCCGCATTGCCGAAAGTTTGCGTGCCGTGACCGATGGACTCAATGGACGTTCTCTCGAAACCAAGCGCACGGATGACAAGCGCGCATCACGCGTCACTCGCGGGTAGCCTAAAAACGAATGACGAGTCCAGCCAAAGCCGCACGAATCGACGAACTCATGCAGAAGGCCGAGGAGGCGCTCAAGGCCGCACGCTGGTTCGAAGCTGAGCGTCTCGCGCAGCGAGCGATCGAGTTCGCTCACCAGGCAGGTGACTTCGGTCGGATGGCCCGCATTCTGCTTCCTTTGCAAGAGTCGCGCCGACAACGAATGCAACTCGCAGCCGAAGGAACTTCAATCAAATGGATCGAAGGTGAAATCGGCGAGGATCACCGAATCAGCGCGGGCATGCACATGCTGCAACCACCGCTCGTCGGTGCAGATGCGCGACGAATTCGGCTCGGCGCAATCCGACGCGAGACGCCAGCGCTCGTGCTCTGCCGCGAACCAACGACGCAACTCGGACTTGTTCCCATCGTCGCCATCGGACTCGTCACCGTGCGCGCGCGAATCGAAGCTCCAGAGAAGGCCGGAAAGCCCACGAAGAAGTGGTTTCTCTGGGCACTTGAAGAACTTGGGGACGCGGCACTTGGCATGATTGACAGCGGAATGGATGCCGTTCGCCAAGTTGATTACGCCGTCGCTCTGCTGGACGCAGTCCCAGAGCATGAAGCGCTGCATGCAACGCTTCGCCAACTCTGCTTGCGCGCTGAAGAAGAGATGCGCGACGTCGCAGTTTCTGCGGCAAACAAGCAAGCGGCTGCTGCGCTGCGAGACAAGACGGTGGGCGAAAAGGCGCAGGGCTAACGAATGGCCCCGAGTCGGCCGTTCGCGACACTTTGCGCGGGGATTCCAGCAATCAATGCATGGTTGCACCACAGAATTCGATTTCCGGTCGGTGATCCTGCGGCGCTCGTCACTCTTCACACCAACGATTCACACTCGAACCCCACTCTGCAGCGCATCCTAATTCTTCGAGATATCGAAATGGACCGCGCCCGCAAGAGTGCGCGTGCAGATCTCATCGCGTGCCCAAACGATTACGCCCCCGCCGGTGGGCTTTCGGGCGACCGCGAAACCGCAACTGCGCAGGCTGTCGCGCAGTGTGTCCTGCGCGCGGGCGCGAACGACGTCGTCGTCGATCGATCGACACCCGCAATTTTCTGGCATGAACTCGCTGCCGCAGGATTGCGCGTGACGTGTGATCCGCTCGATGGAGTTTCTGCGCGACGTGCGAAGGATGCGCAAGAGATTGGATGGCTTCGCCAATGCCAACGCGATACCGAAGCGGCCGTGCGCATGGCGTGCCAGACCATCGCCACCGCGGCCGTCCGCGATGATGGGGTACTCATGCGCGACGGAAAACCGCTGACGTCTGATCGTGTGCGTGAAGCGGTCGATGTCTTTCTGTTGCGGCGGGGCCATCAGAATCCTGAAGCGATCATTGCGGGCGGAATCGACGCAAGCGATTGCCACGAACATGGCCACGCAGAATTGCACACCTGCGAGGCGGTCATCGTGGACATTTTTCCACGCAGCCGCAAGACCCTTTACAACGGCGATTGCACACGAACGGTCGTGCACGGCGCCGTTCCGAGAGAATTGGTCCTGATGCATGCGGCGGTCGTCGCGGCGAAGGCCGCCGCGATCGCGATGGTGCGCCCAGGTGTCACGGGCGAGGCGATCCACGCTGAAACATCGCGCGTGATTCGCGCGGCGGGATTCATGATGGGCATGCCTTCAAGCGAAGAAACATGGGCGCGTGCTCGCATGACGCATGGCACTGGGCACGGCGTTGGGCTCGAAGTGCACGAACCGCCGCTGCTCGCGCTCAGGGGGCCCGCACTCGTTGAGGGAGACGTTGTCACGATTGAGCCGGGGCTCTATCAACCTGGGCTTGGAGGCGTGCGCGTCGAAGACATGGTCGTGGTCACCGCCGAGGGCTGTGAGAATCTCAACGCCTTGCCCGAAGGTTTGGACTGGCGCCAGTGACCGCGCCTCGCACTCTTACGCGCGCGTCATCTTTCGATATTTCACCCGGTGCGGCGTTGAATCCGCGCCAAGTCTGCGCACTCGATCTTCTTCGTACGCAGTGAAATTGCCGTTGAAGAAGTAGGTTTGGCTCTCTCCCTCAAACGCGAGAATGTGCGTTGCGACGCGATCGAGAAACCAACGATCATGGCTCACGATGACCGCGGTGCCACCGAAATTCTCGATCGCCTCTTCGAGCGCACGCATCGTGTTCACGTCGAGATCGTTCGTCGGCTCATCGAAGAGAATCACGTTGTTGCCCTGGCGCAGCATGCGTGCCAACTGCACGCGGTTGCGCTCACCTCCAGAGAGGTTGCCGCACAACTTCTGCTGCTCTGTGCCCGTAAAACCAAATCGCGCGACATACGCGCGGCTGTTTACCTTGACGGGACCGAGATAGAACTCTTCATCTCCATCTGAGATCGCACGCCAGATACTGTCGGTGGGATTGATCGAGTCGCGCATCTGTTCGACATATCCGAGCTTCACGGTGTCGCCGACGACAAACTCGCCGCTGTCAACCTTCTCAATTCCCAGAATCATCTTGAAGAGCGTCGTCTTGCCTGCTCCGTTTGGACCGATGATGCCGACAACTGCTCCCGCTGGAATCTCAAAGGTCGCGCCATCGAGCAAGAGTCGATCGCCGAATGCCTTGGTGACGTTGCGCGCGTGAATGACAACGTTGCCGAGACGCGGGCCAGGCGGAATGAAAATCTCGATTTCTGCTGCTTTTTGGCGGGATTCGTCGTCGCTGAGCATGCGCTCGTAATTCGCAACGCGCGCCTTGCTCTTGGATTGCCGTCCCTTTGGATTCTGGCGAATCCACTCGAGTTCGCGTGTCAGCGACTTCTGGCGCATGCTCGCCTGCTTCTCTTCAACTGCGAGCCGAGCAGACTTCTGCTCAAGCCACTGTGTGTAGTTGCCGCGATACGGAATTCCAACTCCGCGGTCGAGTTCCAAGATCCAACCAGCAACGTTGTCGAGAAAATATCGATCGTGCGTGACAGCAATGACAGTGCCTGGATACTGCGCGAGATGGTGCTCAAGCCACGCAACGCTCTCTGCATCAAGATGGTTCGTCGGCTCGTCGAGCAGCAAGATGTCAGGCTTGCGCATCAAGAGCCTCGTCAGCGCAACCCGACGCCGTTCTCCTCCCGACACTTTGTCGAGTGTCTGATCTGAAGGCGGACAGCGCAGTGCATCCATCGCCATTTCGATCTGGCTCTCGATGGTCCACGCCTCGACCGCGTCGAGTTTCTCTTGCACGACACCTTGGCGCGCAATCAATTTGTCCATCTCTGCTGGCGAGAGATCTTCGCCAAACCTCGCGTTGATCTCGTCGAACTCGGCGAGCAAGTCGTAGATCGGTTGCGCCCCTTCGCGCACAACCTCGAGCACGGTGCGTGCGTCGTTGGCGAGTGGTTCTTGATCGAGCAGCCCGACAGAAAAGCCTGGGGTTCGCTCGATTTTTCCGTCGAATTCGGTGTCGATTCCAGCCATGATTCGCAGCAGCGTTGACTTGCCGCTGCCATTGAGACCCAACACCCCAATCTTGGCTCCGTAGTAGTACGAGAGCGAGATGTCCTTCAAGATCTCGCGGCGATTGATCGTCTTTGTGATGCCATGCATCGAACAGATCACGCGGACCGATTCAGCCGAAGGCTTGTTCGCTGGTTGCGCCATAGTTCAGCGAGTCTAGCTTGGCATCCCCCAACTCAAGAATGCTCGAGCGATCTCTCAGGGAGTCCAACTCGAGAGAACGACCGCAAGATCTGGCCCGCTCACGATGCCATCCGCATTGACGTCCGCAGGACCGCCCGAAGTCCCCCACGCGCTGAGAAGCACCGTGAGATCTTGACCGTTCACAATTCCATCGTGGTTGATGTCGCCTGCTGGCCCAGCAGGCGCAACGTTGATTGTTCCCGTCATGAAAAAGAAACAATGTGGCACGCAGAAGTATCCAACCGCGGTTCCCGCAGCGGACGCCGGCACGACCCAAGTAAATGACGGTGAAGCTGACGAAAGATCAGCGTCGAACACTCCGTCAGGTTCGCAGTTGACGCCGCTCGTGACTGTGTGCCCGCCGCCTGACCAGTTCCAGCGAATTGAATCCCCCACCGAAGCGGAGACGGTTGACGGAACGAAATTCGCGCCAGACTGGCTGATCACAATGACCGCAGCCTCAACAGGAGCGGGTTGAATCGCGATCAGTGTTGCGGTGCATGAAAGTGAAAGAATCGCTTTTGCTGGAATCATGGATTGCTGCCTCGAATGCAGTGTGACCTAACGTCAGCGTAAGTCCAGAAAACTTGTCCGAAATCACACAATCGCGCGACGGCGAGAAATCTCGCCAAACAAGTGGGGTTCATCCGTCCCCACGCGCAGTTGGATGCACAATGAGTGCGATGCAGTTCCCTTGCTGCCCAGTTCGATCACGACTCGACCGCTCCCTTCCCGCCATCGCCCTCTGCGCGATTGCGGGTTGGCTCTGCACTGCGGCCAATGCCGATTGCCCTGGCGATGTCGACTTGAGTGGAACAGTCGACGGCTCTGACCTTGCATCCGTGCTCGGCGGATGGGGGACGAGCGGCACCGCAGCAGATATCGACGGCAGCGGAACAGTCGACGGAGCCGATCTCACGATCTTGCTGAGTGGATGGGGTGCGTGCCCGCTTCCGCCGCAAGAGCGAAACATGGTGACGCTGCTGAGCAATTCGACCACGACCGCGCTCGATGAAACCGGGGCCACAGTGCAGTCGTGGACTGGTGCTGCGGTCGGGTCAAGCGTTGGATACTTGCGCCCAGATGGATCGCTCGTGCGCCCATGCATGCACACCGCTGGCGTCTTCGTTTCAGCGGCGCGGGGTGGGCGCATTCAGATCTTCGACCCATCGGGAACTTTGGTGAATGATCTTCTTGTTTCGACGAGCGCGTTTCAACAACACCACGACATCAATTTGATGCCAAACGGCAACATCCTCTGCATTGCGTGGGAAGCACACACGCAGGCTGAAGGTCTTGCCGCCGGACGACAGACTCTGAGTGGTCCGATTTGGCCTGAGACAATTCTCGAGATTCAGCCCACGGGGTACAGCACCTACAACATCGTCTGGCGGTGGAGCCTCTGGAATCACTTGATTCAAGGGGTCAATTCGTCACTTTCAAACTATGGCGTGGTTGCAGACCATCCAGAACTCGTGAATATCAACTACGCAACGGTGAGCACCGCCGGCGACTGGATTCACGCAAACTCGATTGACTACGACGCAGTGCGTGATCAGATTGTCTTGAGTTCTCGAAGCTTCAACGAGGTGTGGGTGATCGATCATTCGACGACCACCGCGCAAGCTGCTTCGCACGCAGGAGGCACTTCGGGGCGCGGGGGCGACTTGCTCTACCGGTGGGGAAACCCCGTCGCGTATGGCCGTGGCACGAGCGCGGATCAGTATTTCTTCGTTGTGCATAGCGCAACTTGGATCGATGCTGGGCTTCCTGGTGCAGGCAACATCATGGCATTCAACAACGGCGACCGTGCAGGCGCTCTCAACGACTACTCGACCGTCGTTGAGCTTCTGCCTCCGCGCGATGCAAGTGGCAACTACGTAATCACGTCAGGCCAACCGTTTGGACCATCGGCCCCTGCGTGGACGCACGGCGCAGCAGGAGCGTTCTACGGCGGCGCGACTCAGTGTGGTGCATTTCGCACCCTCGACAACACCACGCTCATCACGCTCACGAACACTGGACGGGTCTTCGAAGTCACGACTTCAGGAGAGACGATTTGGGAAATTGATGTCACTGGACAGGTTGCGCGGGTTCCTCGGTACCGCCTCATCGATGGAAACTGGACCGGTCCCTGAGCGCATTTTTGGTTGGCACGGCTTCGTAGCGAGCCCCAAATCGGTTCCACGAAAAAAATATTTTTCTGCTGCGCCCCGCTTGTGGCGAGCCCAAAATGCGTCGATTTCAGCGCATTTTCTGGGCTTTGTCGGCTGAGCCCCCGAACTCTCGCGCACGAACAATTTTTGATTTTTGTGCAACCGATTTGCAACCTCGGTTTTTGGAAGCAGTATCCGAGTGCAATCGGGTCGGAGTGGTTCTGACCCGCATTGGTAGGGCTGAAAGAAAAGGGTTACGAGATTTCTGTTCAAGAGCTTCGAAGGGCAAGTGAAAGACTTGCGCCTCTGAGTTATCCCTTGGACTGAACCGCTCGGCGTCCTTTTCCGACAGAGAAAGGGACAAGATGCACTTCACATCAACACGCTTCTTCGGTTTCGCCGCGACTGCCGCAGGATTCATTGCAGCCTCAGCGAGCGCAACTTTTACTGGACTCCAAACCGAACACTACGGCGTCATGGGCGGCCGACACATCTGGCGCGTCTACGCGACCTCAAACACAGCGAGCGATGTGCTCTTGAACATCTTCGACCACCGCGTCACCTCTGGCTCAATGGCTGGAGTGCAACACAACGACACGGGCGGTGGCACATGGCAACCCAATCCCATCTACGACCCCGAGTACTTCAACGACTCGTTCGTCACGATCACAGGTCGTCTCGACACGATGGCGATGGGCACATCACTCGATCCAAGTTGGGGTGCAAGTTCAGGCACGACTGGGGCAATTCCGCACAACGCGGGATGGTTCACCAACAACCCAGGCACTGACATTCGTGCAGATAGCGGCCACTTTGTGAACGGCCAGTGGCGCATCCTGATCATGCAAATCGCAGGCGAGTCACTCGCCCCAGGCGCCTTTGGTTTCTCAGCAACCGCCACCATCGGCTGGAAGCCGGGGGGAACAACTGGTCCGTCGTTCACTTGGAACCAGGCGTACGCGATCCCTGCGCCAGGCGCGCTCGCGCTGATCGCAAGTGCATGTCTCACCGCGCGCCGTCGGCGCTCACAATCTTCCGTCCATTCAATGATTCATTCCGGCTAAGTCAACATCCAAAAACTGAAAAGGGAGTCTCGTACACATGAAAACTTTCGCACTACTGGGAGCCACCGCGCTCATCACCTCGACCGCTTCAGCAGCCTTCACAGGACTGACTGTCGAATCAGCCTTCCACGCTGGCACTGGTCGCAACGTCTATTCGATCTACGCGAACTTCAGCGTCTCGAACGATCGCATCTTGAATGTCTTCGACACGATGAACATCTCAGGAGCGATGAACGCGCTGCACACAGACAACGCCTTCGGCGACATCGACACAGACGGCGACGGTTACGCCGACGTCTTCGGCGCAACTGGTGCGTGGTCACAAACATGGAACAACGCTGCTGGAATTCCATCAGATTCGTTCGTGACAATCGGAACCCCAGGTCCAGTCGCTCTCGATCCTGGCTTCACTGGCCCATACGTCAGCGGAAGCATCGCGAACCTCTCAGGTTGGTACGACAGCACCCCAGGATCGCAGAATCTCGTTGGCACGACCCTTCGAGTCAAGGTTCTGCAGATTGCACGTCTCGCTGCTGGCGAAACCTCGTACACAGGCCAATTCAACGTCGGATACGCGGCATTCGGCACGACGACCCCACTCTTCTCGGGCAACGTGCAATACACGCTTCCAGTCCCAACTCCAGGCGCACTCGCGCTCTTGGGACTCTCGGGTCTCGTGAGCCGCCGCCGTCGCAACTGAAGCCTGGACGGTTCACATTCCACATCCAATTCAACTTTCAAATAGGGAACAATTTCAAATGAAAACTTTCGCAATCGTCGCATCCACCGCGCTCATCGCATCGACTGCCTCTGCCACTTTTGTCAACCTCTCCGTCGAACGGACCACGGTTGGCAATCGCAGCGTCTATTCGATCTGGGCGAACTTCAGCGCTTCGAACGACCGCATCGTCAATGCCTTTGACTTCACAACTGTCACCGGCACCATGTCAGCTGTTCACAACGACAACGCCTTCGGCGATGTCGATACTGATGGCGACGGCTACGCAGACGTCTTTGGCGCAACCGGCGCATGGTCACAGACCTGGAACAACACCGCTGGAATTCCATCTGACTCATTCGTCATGATTGGCGCACCTGGCCCAGTCGCTCTCGACCCCGGATTCACCGGACCATTCGTCAGCAACACAATTGCCAACGGATCAGGTTGGTACGACAGCACGCCAGGCTCGCAGAATCAACCAGGTGCATCCTTGCGCCTCAAGATCATGCAGATTGCTCGATTGACCTCTCAAGAGGCGATCTACACAGCCAACGTCACCGTCGGCTACGCAGCCTTCGGCACAACGACCGCGCAATTCGGAAACGGAACCTTCACGATTCCAGCGCCAGGCGCACTTGCCTTGCTCTCGCTCGCAGGATTCTCGTCGCGTCGTCGCAAGTAATTCTTTCTCTTTTTACATTCAACATCCACTTCACAATTCAAATAGGAATCAATTTCAATGAAAACTTTTTCACTCTTAGCAGCCACCGCGCTCATCACCTCGACCGCTTCAGCACCTTCACAGGACTGACTGTCGAAATGGCCCATCACGCCGGCACTGGCCGCAACGTCTATTCGATCTACGCGAACTTCAGCGTCTCGAATGACCGCCTCTTGAATGTCTTCGACACGATGAACATCTCAGGAACGATGAGCGCGCTGCACTACGACAACGCTTTCGGCGACATCGACACAGATGGCGACGGCTACGCCGATGTCTTCGGCGCAACTGGCGCTTGGTCACAAACTTGGAACAACGTAAACGGAATTCCAGCGGATTCATTCGTTGCGATCGGAACGCCAGGGCCAGTCGCTCTCGACCCTGGCTTCACCGGCCCATTCGTGAGCGGCAGCATCGCCAATCTCTCGGGTTGGTACGACAGCACACCAGGTTCACAGAACCTCGCTGGCACAACCCTTCGCGTCAAGGTTCTGCAGGTCGCCCGTCTCGCTGCAGGTGAAACTGCATACACCGGTCAATTCAACATCGGTTACGCCGCGTTCGGCGCAACATCCGCACTCTTCTCAGGCAACGTGCAGTACACACTCGGACCAGTTCCGACTCCAGGCGCGATCGCGCTCTTGGCTGTCGCTGGTCTCGTGACTCGCCGTCGCCGTTCATAAGCCCCTTTTCACAAGCGCCGCGAAGCGCAGCAATGCGCTTCATGGCATCGGCCGCCGTCCAACGTCTCCCCGTGGACGGCGGTTGCTTTTTTGCCTCGTGCGTCAGCCCGCGACTCGTCGCCAGACCCACGCTGCAACAAAGATCAAGCTCGCGAGAGCAACGATCGCCGCGCCTGGCGGAAGCGATGCGTAGTACGAAAGATAGAGCCCCGCGATGATGGCGATCCACGAGATCGCGACCGAAAGCATCATCATTGGCACCAACCGTCGTGCAAACATTGCAGCCGTTGCCGCGGGAGTGATCAGCAGGGCGCTCGTGAGAATCACGCCAACGACTTGCACTCCTGAGACGACGGCAAGTGCGACGAGTATGAGAATCGCCAACCGCAATCGACCCGCGCCAATTCCGATGAGGTCTGCGTAACTCGCGTCGTACGAACTGAGTTCAAGTTCTTTGTGCAGCGCCGCGAGAGTGACGACGATGACGAAGGCGGCGATGACCATGAACCAGAGGTCGCCGCGCGTGACCGAGAGGATGTTTCCAAAGAGCAGATGCAAGAAGTCACGCGACGTGCCCCCACAACTCATCAGAATGACGCCGAGCGCAAACATCCCAGTGAAGACGACGCCGATGGCGGCATCCTCGCGTACTCCGCGACGACGTGAAGCTCCCGACGAGAGCACGCTGATTCCGATCGCGGTGAACAGGTTGCTCGCGAGCGCTCCTGCTGCGAGGCTGAATCCATACATCTGTGCCAACACAAGTCCGGGCAGCGTGGTGTGCGACATCGCCTCACCTGCAAACGCAAGGCGCCGAAAGACCACATACACACCCAGCAGCGCACACGAAAGTCCTGCGACGAGTGCGGCGGTGAGGCCATCACGCATGAATCCCATCGACCAGGGTTCCGTCACAAAGTTCGTGCAGTGCGTGCAAAGAGCGCACCCTGACTCAGCGAGCACTGTCATGGATTGCCTGCCCTGACTTGCCCTTGTTCGAGCGTCAGCACCCCATCGAATGGCTGATCGTGCGTGCCGACATCGTGCGTCGAGACGATCATCGACTTGCCTTCGCGCTGCAGGCGCGCGAGCACATCTCCCACGAGTGCACGCGTTGCGGCGTCGACTGCGTTGAGCGGCTCGTCGAGCAGCAGCAAATCTGATCCTTGCGCAAGCGCACGCGCGAGCATCACGCGCTGTTGCTGTCCACCAGATAGTTGGTCGATTGGATTCTTGGCAATCGAGGTGATGTCGAGTTGGCAGAGTGTCTCGGCGACGACTGCGTGGTCGGTTGCGTCGGGGCGCGTGAGCCAACCGCAGTGCACATAGCGACCACCGAGAACGAACCGCTCGACGGTGACTGGAAAATTCCAACTGATCTCTTCGCGCTGCGGCAAGTACGAAGTGCGGTGGTGGCACGCGCGCACCTTCAATCCAAAGACTGCAATCGTCCCTGACTTGCATGGAAGCAGCCCCGCGATCGTCTTCAACAGCGTGCTCTTTCCCGATCCATTTGCCCCCACGAGGGCGAGGCGTGACCCCACTGGAAGCGTAAAATTCACCCCGCAAAGCACTGGTTTTTCGCTTCCTTGATATCCCACAGCGACGTCACGCAACGCGAGCGCTGGGGCGTGTGGATCGGGCGCGTGCAAGTGCCGACCGCCATATGCGAGCCACTCGAGCTTCACTCGTTGAGCGCCTCAACGATGGTCTTGACGTTTGCGCGCATCGTTTCAAGATACGCCTTCCCCGCTTCAACGGTTGGAGGCTGCAAGAGACCATCGAGTCGCAGAGTTTCGAGCAGTCGAACATTCGCCTCGCGCGCCACGGTCGCCGCAACTCGCGTCGAATGCGCTGAGTCTCCAAAAACCACCGAACACTTCGCCGCCTGCAACGCTTGCACCATCTTGATCAACTCTTTGGGCGATGGATCGGTCTGCGCGACTCCCCCGCCCATCATCTCGATGCCGACGAGTTGAAATCCGTATCGGTCTGCGAAATAGCGAAGCCCATCGTGTGTTGTGACGATCACGCGCTTGGAGGGTGCGAGTGTTTGCACTTGCGCCTTGATCCATCCATCGAGTTGCACAAGCTGCTCGTCGAACGTGCGACTGCGCGACCGAAACGCATCTGCGCTTTGCGGACGCGCCGCGATGAGCGCAGCGCACAGTCGTTCGTTCAGAACCTGAACTTGAGTTGGATCATGCCAAATGTGTGGGTCTACACCAGCAGAGTCTGCCGCCGAACTCTCTTGATCGCTCTGCACAGGGTCGTGATCATGTGCGTGGTCGTGGTCGTGATGGTGATTGTGCGCATCATCCTTGCCCACCCCACCGCGCTGCTTTCCATGTCTTCCAAGCCCATTGGCGACGACGAGAAGCGTTGCCTTCGACTGCGTCGAGGCGTGCAATTTTTCTAACGATCGATCAAGCCCGAGTCCGAACTGCACGACCATTCCAGCGCTCGCGATTTGCTTCGCATCGGCAGGCGTGGGCTCGTAGTTGTGCGGATCACCCCCACTGCCCGCGAGCACAATCAGCTCGACATCTTCGCCGCCGACCGCATGCAGGATGTCTGCGATCACCGGATTGGCCACGACCACCTTGAGCGGCGCGACCGAAATCGGCGCTTTGGCTTGCGCGCTTGGTGACGAGGGCACGCTCGGCGGCGGTGGCGCCCCCTGCCCCGCAACGACCGCAGCGATCCAACCGATAGAAAGTGATGTCACATACGCGATCATAAAAATGCCATCCAACAAGCCGCTCAGACGTGGCGCGCGGCAACTGCGCGAAACTTATCCATGTTCTCAAACAAGATTTCAATCAACTCAGGATCGAACTGCCGACCCGCATTGACGCGCATTTCAGCAAGCACACGCGGTTCTGGCCAGGACTCTTTGTACTGCCGCTTTGAGCTGAGCGCGTCAAACACATCGGCGACCGACACAATGCGAGCGAAGATTGGAATCGTGTCGCCTTTCATCGGCGCTGGCTCACCCGACGGTGCATCCCGCATTGCCGAACTCTCGCCAACATCGACGATGCCAGGGTAGCCAGCACCATCCCAACGTTCATGGTGATGCAGGGAGACCTCGAGGCAGGCGCGATCGAGCACTGTGTCATGATCTGCGAAGAGGCGGGCACCGATGACGCAGTGCTGCTGCATGATTGAGTACTCCTCAGCGGTCAGTCGCCCCGGCTTCTTGAGCACCGAGTCTGCAATTCCGACCTTGCCAACGTCGTGCAGCATCGCCGCGATGCGCAAGGCATCTCGCTCTCGCTGCAATTGCGTCAACTCAACCCCGTGCCGATGCGCCCACGCCTCGTACAGAATCACTGAGTATGCCGCGACTCGCTTGACGTGTGCACTCGTCTCAGTGGGATCTCGCATTTCTGCCATACGGATCATTCGCATGACGATCGACCGCGTGAGCGCGGCTCGCTCGAGAGCGACCGTCGCGGCAGATCCGAAGTGGCTGAGCGTCTGAACATCGTCTTCTGTGAAACGCACGCGCGGCGCGCCTGACGCTTCGAGTGGATTCAAGAGTTGCAGAACTCCAACGTTCTTTCCCGCAGAGGTCCGCAGGGGCAAGGCGAGAATTGCGCGGGTGCGATATCCACTTGCCTCATCGACCGACCGATTGAAGTGATAGGGGCGATCTCTCGGAATTTGGTAGGCATCGTCGACCACGATCGCCTCTCCACTCCACGCTGCGTACCCCGCGATGCTGCCGCCGTTCACTGGCAAGCGCACATCCTGAATCGCATCGAGCTGCTGAGGTTGGGGTGAACTCTCAAGCCCATCATTTTGCACGTACGTCATCACGAGGTCATCACCCTCGCGCAACATCACACTTCCTGCATCACAGCCCAAGATCTTTCGCGCATCACCAAGTATGCGCTCCATCAATCCATCAAGGTCTTGGATCTCATTGAGGTTGGCCTCGACATCAGAAATTGCCTCGAGCGTCTCGCGCTTGCGCCCAACATCGATCGTCAACGCTGCGTTCTGTCGCGCGAGCACTTCGCGTTCACCGAGGCTTCTCGCCATCGCGTTGAGTTCGCTACTGATCACGCGAAACTCGCTGCGCGCATCGACATCGAGTCGCGCGCCAAATTTTCCCTCGCCGACTTGATGCACAAAGAGTCCCATCTTGACGAGCGGTTGAAGAAAACGTTCGACGAGCCCGTCGATGGTGATGTAGACAATGACTGAAAAGACCAGCGAAACTCCCACCGCGAGCATGAGCCACAGGTTCAACTCTCGAAGAATCTTGGTGTGATCGATATCGACGCAGGCAAGTCCGACAACCCTGCCCCCTGGGCCTCGAATCGGCGCGCATCCAGAGAGCCATTCCCCGAGCCGGTCGTGCATGTAACGCACCGACACCCTCTGTGACGCGAGGGTTGAATCCTCGCCGTAGGCCGCGTGCGCGTTGTATGGAGTGCCGGGTCCATCCCAATCTGCATTCTGCTCTCCTGAGGCCAGGGTTCTCTGAGTCGAATCAACGGCGAAGTCGAAACCCGTCGACGCACCCTGCGTCGTTGGCACAAGCAAGTACACATACGTCAGCGGATACTTGCTCTCAATATTGTCGTCTTGCACCCCGCGCAAGAATTGCGCGAGGGTCGTGTAGGCACTCGTCTCTGCGCTGGCAGGGCTCGTGATCGACTGCAACGCCGCGAGGTCCGTTCCAGCGGCGACTGCGACCGCGACCGCTCGCACCTGAGCTTCCATAAGACTCTGAAACTGCTGCTTCGCAAACCAATAGCTCGCACCGCAGAGCGTCGCGATGGCGATCACCGCAGTGACCACCGTTGCGCACTTAATTTTTGTTCGCAGTTTCATTTTCGAAAAACAAAACAAAGCCGCCGATCGGACTTGAACCGACAACCTCAAGATTACAAATCATGTGCTCTACCA
>CAYHFW010000036.1:0-19341 GCA_964355975.1 uncultured Singulisphaera sp. | reverse complement strand
GGACTTGAACCGGGGACACCCGCATTTTCAATGCGGTGCTCTACCAACTGAGCTAAGTTGCCTGCGGCACCCGATTCGACTCGGAGGCTTCAGAGCCGAGAGTACGCAATTGAGGCATCGTGTCAAGAAACGCGTCGACGCTGGTGTCGATCGAACCGCCCACCGCAAGCGCCTCGACCTGCGCGAGGACCTGCGAGAGCAGCCATCGGCTCAGCGCTTCGCCTCCGTGGTATCGGTGCAGTCCCTGAGATTTCGATTGGTCGCGTGAGCTCGTTTGGAGGTCGCGCCAGAATCGCTCGACGAGCAGGCTCGCTTGGGGGGGTGTCAATCGCAACTCTGCGACCTCACGCAATCTCCATGTGTTTGCGAGTTGCACGTTGTGCCACGCCTGCTGATCGCCGCTCGTGCACGCGCAGGCAATGACAACATCTTCAATCCACGCGCTCGGTGCAAGCCGCCAAGCCGCGGGGGATGCGCTCTCGCATTCGACTCGCGCAATCACCGTCTCAATGTCGACTCGCCATCGTGCGTGCGCGAACGCGCTCGCGAAGAATGCGCGTCGCAACAAATTGACTCGTTCCTTTCGAGAGGTCTGCGCCGCGCGCAGTTGCTTCGATGGAAGGACGCGTGAGAGCGTTGTGTTCATTCGTGCGGAAATCCGTTCTGTTCTTTCTCGACCGACCGCCAACGATGCGCGCCGAGTCTACGACCGCAGATTTCTGCGTCAATGCAGCGAGAAGAAATTCACCGGCCAAGAAAGCCGGGACGAATGTCCGATAGTGCGTTGGAAGATTTTCGAAATGAGCGCAGCGCGTCCATGTCGATCGAATGCGTCAGCACGCATGGTTGACTCGCGCCGATTGCGTGTGTTGTGCCGACGTAATCAACAATTGTCGATCCGCCTGCGTATGCCGTCGTGGGTTCGTTGCCCGTGCGATTCGCGGCAACGACCCACGCCTGATTCTCAATCGCGCGCGCGGTGATCAGCGCATGTTTTTGGGCGAGCCGCGCTGCTGGCCAGCATGCTTGCAACGTAAAAACTTCTGCGCCGTCGAGTACGGCGTGTCTCCATAACTCTGGGAATCGCAAGTCGTAACAGATCATCGGTGCGATGCGAACCCCGCCACACTCGAAGACGCGGGGTCCCGTGCCCGCGCAATATGCATGGTGCTCACCCGCGGGCGTAAAAAGAAAAGTCTTGCAGTAGTGACCGACCTCTGCGCCGCTGGGGTCAAATATGGTGGATGTATTGGCGATCTCGCCGCTCGGTTGGCGTCGCGCGATCCCACACTGCAACCAAATGTTGTGGCTCTGCGCGAGTTGTGACCCCCACGCGACTGAATCGCCAGTCGCCGCGAGCCCACTGTTCATTGTGAACCCGGTCTCACAGAGTTCTGGCAGCACGATGAAATCGTCGCGCGCTGGGGCAAGAACATCGATCGCGGCAGCAATGGCCGCGCGATTGGCATGGGGTTGTTCCCAGATCGGATTGGTCTGGACCGCGTGGAAGCGCATGACGAGATTCGGCAATCTGAACCAAAAAGAAGGGCGACCGACGGGGCTCGAACCCGCGACTTCCAGGATCACAACCCGGCGCTCTACCAACTGAGCTACGGCCGCCAACTGAAGAATGGAAGTCTAGGAAAGAACGCCCAACCATGCAAAGCGGTGGTGACTCGCACTTCGAAAAACACCTCGACGCCTGTTAGTATCGAGCGCTCACACCAACGGAGCCCACATGACCACACTCTCAGCCACACCCAGTGCATCACGTCACTCGTTCGCAAGCGAAAAAGTGCTTCGCAACCTCTCGACCGCAATTCTGGTTGAACATGCGCTGCAGCGCGGCGAAGGTCGGCTCGCTTCGAATGGCGCACTTGCGTGCGACACGGGTGATCGCACGGGTCGAAGCCCAAATGACAAGTTTCTCGAGGATTCTGCTGGCATCCACGACAACATCGACTGGGGCAAGGTCAATCAGCCGATGTCGGCTGCGCACTTCGATGCACTCGAAAAGTTGGTTCTAGCGTCGCTTGGTCGTCGCGAGCAGCTCTACCGATTCGACGGATACGCCGGAGCAGATCCTGCCTATCGCCTCAAGGTCTCGGTCATCACCGAAGAAGCATGGCACAGTCTCTTTGCCAAGACGCTCTTCATCAATGCTGAGGCGAAAGATCTCGCCAATTGGTCGCAAGATTGGACGGTCATCGATGCTGGCAGCCTGCGGCTCGATGATCCAGCGAAGTATGGAGCGAAGGGTCCAGTCTGCATCGCGCAGAGTCTCGAAAAACGAACGGTTCTCATCGTGGGAACGCGCTACGCGGGCGAAATCAAGAAGTCCATCTTCTACGCGATGAATTATGACCTTCCAGACATGAACGTCTTTCCGATGCATTGCTCGTGCAATGTCGATCGCAACGACTCTTCAAATGTCGCGCTCTTCTTCGGACTCTCAGGAACTGGAAAAACTACGCTTTCAGCCGATCCACATCGCGATCTCGTCGGCGACGACGAACATGGCTGGAGCGAAAAGGGCGTCTTCAATATGGAAGGGGGCTGCTACGCGAAGTGCATCAAGCTTTCGCGTGAAGGCGAGCCAGAGATTTGGGATGCGATTCGCTTCGGAAGTGTCCTTGAGAACACGGTGATCGATGCTTCGACGCGCGTTCCGGATTATGACAGTTCGGCCAAGACCGAAAACACACGCGTCACCTATCCCGTGTCGTACATCAAGAATGCGAAACTGCCGAGCGTTGCAGCACATCCGCGCAATGTCATCTTTCTGACGGCAGATGCCTTTGGAGTCTTGCCGCCTGTTTCGCGTCTCACGCCAGAACAGGCGATGTACTACTTCTTGAATGGGTACACATCGAAGCTCGCAGGCACCGAGGCGGGAGTCACCGAACCTCAGCCGAATTTCTCCGCGTGCTTTGGCGGTCCATTCATGCCGCGCCCTCCGATGCGTTACGCAGAAATGCTGCGCGACCGCATCGCCGCGCACGGCGCAGACGTCTGGTTGCTCAATACAGGATGGACTGGCGGCCCATACGGAACAGGATCGCGTTTCAAACTTTCGTACACGCGAGCGTTCGTGACCGCGATTCTCAACGGATCATTGCGCAAAGCGGCATTCAATAAACATCCAATCTTTGGACTTCAAATGCCATCCGCGGTTGAAGGCGTGCCATCCGAAGTGCTCGATCCACGAAACACGTGGGCGGACAAGGCTGCATATGACCTGAAGGCGCGAGATCTCGCAGCGCGATTCCGCACCAACGATGCCAAGTTTGCGATCACTCCAGAGGTGCGCGCGGCTGGTCCAGTGACTGCCTAACACGAGCGCCTTTGGTGACGACGCAATCGATCCCCACGTTCGCTGACGTCGTTGCCGCGGCGCGGCGAATCGAAGGGGGGGTTGTTCGTACACCCTGCGTGCCGAGCGGCGCACTCTCAGATCTCTGCGGCTGCGAGATCTGGTGCAAACTTGATTACCAGCAGGCAACCGGATCTTTCAAGGAGCGTGGAGCGCGCAATACGCTCATGCAACTCGAGGGTCATGCGCGTGCGAATGGAGTCATCGCCGCGAGCGCAGGCAATCACGCGCTCGCTCTTGCCTATCACGGGCGCGCACTTGGAATTCCAGTCACGGTGGTGATGCCGCGCTCTGCGCCGCTCGTCAAGCAGGTGCGTTGCCGTGAGTTTGGCGCACGCGTGCTGATTCACGGTGACAATATTGCAGACGCGAGAGTTCGCGCAGACGCACTCGTCGCCGACGAAGGCTTGCACTATGTCAATGGATTCAATGACGCGACCATCATTACCGGCGCTGGAACTTGCGGGCTCGAAATCTTCGAGCAGTGCCCAAACCCTGACGCAATCGTCGTTCCCGTTGGTGGCGGAGGGTTGATCGCCGGAGTGAGTTTGGTCGCATCGCACCTGCGCCCTGACACTGAAGTCATCGGAGTCGAATCGATCCGCTGCGCGAGCATGACCGCAGCGCTCGCTGCAGGCCATCCTGTGCGCGTTGCCGCCCAAGCATCTCTCGCCGATGGACTGGGAGTTCCTGAAATCGGTCCGCTCGCGTTTGAAGTTGCGCGCGGACGAGTGAAACACCTCGTGACCGTGAACGAAGAGTCGATCACACGCGCCATTCTGCGGATTGCGGAGTTCGAGAAGGGGGTCGTTGAAGGAGCGGGTGCCACGCCACTCGCTGCGTTCATCCAACAAAAACTCGCGCACCTTGCTGGGCGCCGCGTGGTGCTCGTGCTCTGCGGCGGAAACATCGACCCCACAACGCTCTCGCGCGTGATCGAACACGGGCTCGCACTCGAAGGACGCCTGATTCAGTTTCTCGCAGTGATTCGTGATCGTCCAGGAGGGCTGGCAGATCTCGCGACGGCGATCGCATCGACTGGCGCAAGTATCAAGCAAGTCTCGCATGAGCGCGCGTTCGGCGAGGCGGATGTCTCGCGCGTGCAGGTGCTCTGCCAGATCGAAGTTCGTGGTCCCGCGCACAGCGAAGAAGTCTTCGAAGCATTGCGCGCGAGAGAGATCGAGATCGTCGCGCGCGGCGGCCTGCGAGAAATCGCGGCGCACGAGGGATCCAATGCGCATTGCGCTTCTTCAATGTGATTCGATCGTCGGTGACCTTGTTCACAACGCGCGGATGATTGGCGATTGCGCGATCGCTGCCGCTGCGGGCGGCGCTGATCTCATCGTGACACCAGAACTCTCGCTGATTGGCTATCCGCCGCGCGATCTCCTTCTGCGAAGTGGATTCGCGGCAGCGTGCGCTCGCGCCTCGGTTCAGTTGGCTTCAAGAATTGCAAAGGCAGGCCATGGCAAGGTTGCACTTGTCGTTGGGCTACCTGTGGCCAGCAACGGTGCCGAGCGCCCGCTGTTCAATGCGGTTCAGGTGTTGCGCGGTGGAGTAGTTGAGGCGACCTATTCCAAGCGTTTGCTGCCGCATTACGACGTGTTTGATGAGGCGCGTTACTTCGCTGCAGGTGATGCGCCACTGCTCATCGATGTCGCAGGGGAGCGTGTTGGAATTGTGATTTGCGAAGATCTGTGGCGTGGCGCGGATGTGGAGTGCCGCGAGAACTACGCGCGCGATCCTGTGCGCGAAACGGTCGCTGCTGGAGCAACGCTCGTTGTCGCTGCCAGCGCATCGCCATTCTTCGTTGCGAAGCAATCGCGCAGGCTCGATCTTCTGCGCGCCTGCGCTGCGCGCCATTCGATCTCGATCGTGAGTGTGAACGCAGTGGGATCGAACGATGACTTCGTCTTCGATGGAGGAAGCGCGCTCGTGCATGCGGATGGCGGCGCGTCCATCGCAAGCCGATTTACACCACAGACTCTCGTCGTGGGTCGCAACGAACGCATGACGCCGCCGCCGCCATCAATGGGTGGCGATGAAGAGTGCGCGCGCGCGATTGTGAGCGCGATCGGCGGATACGTGCGCAAGACGGGTCATCAGAAGGTGTTGCTCGGTCTCTCAGGCGGCATCGACAGTGCGCTCGTCGCGACGCTTGCCGTGGCTGCACTCGGCGCTGCGGCAGTGCGCGGAGTGTCCATGCCAGGGCCATATTCTTCGCGCGGATCAATCGACGATGCGGTCGAGCTCGCACGTCGACTTGCGATCGCTCCACCCGACACGCTTGGAATTGTCGAGAGTTTTCAGCAGATCGCACCTCCGCTTCGCGCCGCCGCGGCGTTCGATGGGCTCACGCAAGAAAACCTGCAGAGCCGGTTGCGTGGACTCACCCTGATGACACTCTCTAACGCAACGCAAGCGCTGGTGCTTTCAACAGGCAACAAGAGCGAACTCGCTGTTGGCTACGCGACCCTCTACGGAGACATGTGTGGCGGGCTCGCTCCCATTGGTGACTTGCTCAAGACGCAAGTCTTTTCGATTGCGCGCTGGGTCAACGCGAACTACGGGTGCTTGGGGTTTGCGCATCCACCGATTCCTGAGGCAAGCATCGCGAAGCCGCCATCTGCAGAATTGCGCCCCGACCAGACCGATCAGGATTCGCTGCCTGCGTACGACGTGCTCGACAAACTTGTGTGCGCGTGGATCGACGACGAACTCTCGGTCGACGAGATTGTCGATCGCTTGCGACTCGACCGTGCATTCGTTGTGCAGTGGACCCGCGCGATCGACCGCGCGCACTACAAACGCTTTCAGGCTGCGATGATTCCAAAACTCAGCGCACGAGCTTTCGGACCGGGACGGCGGATGCCGCTCGCCATGCGCTATCGGCTGGGCGACGACTCGTCCGCCTGCGAAAGTTGAAGAGTCGACGCTGTGCACTCTTGATCATCAAGAGGCGATCTGATCCGATGCGGTACGCGGTAAGAAAACCGCCGTAGACGCATCCAGTATCGATTGCCGCAACAACCGCTCGCCCATCGGGTCTGCGCAGAATGAGCGGCCGCGAGAGCGGCTTGTGCCCCACGACCATGAGCCCATCCTTGCCGTTGTAGTTCCACCACCAGTCACTCTCATTCGGTGCTGCCTTGATCGTCATCCGATGTCGCTGCGGTGTGCGCGCAAATCCAAGCAGGGGATCGACCCCGCCATGCACCGCCGTCCAGAACGGATTGCGCCCACGCAAGAATGGAGTTTGCATCGCCCGCTCCATGAGTTCGCGTGCTTCGGTGAGGAGGTCGGCGTCCGCAAGAATGTCAACCATTTCAGCGAGGCGCGGGGGAAGTCCCTTTGCGTCGCCGTTTGGTCCAGCGCGACGAAGAGCCGTGAGCGCACGCTCTTCGTGATTGCCGCACACGAGTTCGATTCGCCGTCCTGCGCGTTCTTGCGCGAGAATCTCTTCAACCACGAGGTCGGGACGAGGCCCCTTCGTCAGTAGATCGCCGATGAGAATGATGCGGCAGTCACGCCCGAAGCGTGTGAGCCGCTGAAACATCTTCGCAAGTTCCTCACCGCAGCCGTGCACATCTCCAATCACGACCGTGTCTCGCATGGTCGTAGGATACTTCGCACGATGGCCATTCGACTTCTCCCAGCAGCGCTTGTGAATCAGATCGCAGCGGGCGAGGTGGTCGAGCGACCCGCAAGTGTTGCTAAAGAACTCATCGAGAATGCGCTCGATGCGGGGGCAACCAGAATTGCGATCCGAATCGAGGCGGGGGGGCGTGAAGTGCTCGCGGTCAGCGACGATGGGGGTGGGATTTCCCGCGGTGAACTCGCTCTTGCGCTCGCAGCGCATGCAACGAGCAAGATCGCCGCAAGCGATGACCTGAACCGAATCTGCACATTTGGTTTTCGCGGCGAGGCTCTCAGCGCAATCGCCGCGGTTGCGCATCTAACGTTGACTTCTTGCACAACGACGGAGAGTCAAGCGTGGTCGATCGAGTCGCGCTTTGGTGCTGTGGATGAGCCCAAACCCGCCGCTGGAGGCCCGGGAACCCGCATCGAGGTGCGCGGTCTCTTCACGAATGTTCCTGCGCGTCGGCATTTTCTTCGAAGCGACTCTGCAGAGGCAGCGCGCGTCACCGAAGTCGTCTGCAACGCCGCGCTCGCAAATCCAACGGTGGCATTTCGCCTCGAGAGTTCGGCGCGCAAAGTGCTCGATCTTGCGAGTGCTGCTGACTCGGTGGGGCGGGTGTGGGACGTGCTCGGTGATGCGCTCGGCCGCGAACCCCTCACCGTCGTCGGCGAGGCGATCAATGAGGATGGACTTCGCGCAACCATCATGGGGTCGATTTGCCGTCCTGCAGCGATGCGGTCAGTGAGTCGCACCCAACGCATCTTTGTCAATGGTCGGCCAATTGTCGATCGATCGTTGATGCATGCCGTGCGCGAGGCATATCGCGGGCTCGCAGAGCCATCTCTTCAGCCAGTCTTCGCGATTTTCTTGCAGGTCGATCCGGCGTTGGTGGATGTCAACGTCCATCCACAGAAGAGTGAGGTGCGATGGCGCTCTCCTGCATCGATGCACCGCCTCATCTATCGGTCAGTGCAAGATGCCTTGCGCCTCGCCGATCTCACGGCTGAGGGCAGTGGACTTCTCGGGTCGGCAGCGCCGCGGATGCACGATCAGTTGCACCCACAGCCGCATGCGGTGCGCGCTCACACGCGCGAGGTGATCTCATCTGGTTCTTTCGAGAGTGCGACGTACGCATCGCCGGCGACTTCTCTGCGCCTCGATGATTCAGACGCGCAGCAAACTGCGCAAGTCGAAGCGCAACTACTCACGCCATGCGCGCAATCGCAGGAGGTTCTCCAAGTTGATGCAACGTGGCTCGTGTTTGCAGAGGATGGCGCACTGGTGATCGTCGACCAACATGCGCTGCACGAGCGCGTGATGTTCGAAGAGATTCGTACGCGCATCGGACGCGGCGACTTGATGTCGCAGCAATTGCTTGTGCCGGCGACGGCGGATGTCCCTCCCGAGGCTCTTGCCCGTCTCGACGCGATAGCTCCGCTCTTTGCGCGCCTTGGAATCGAAGTCGTTGCTGCTGGACCGCGGTCGATCGCAGTTCACGCATTCCCTGGATTTCTCACGGGGCGCGGTGTGAACGCCGCCGAGTTTGTGGCGCGCGCGCTCACAAACGAACAACTCGCGAGTGCACTCGAAAGCGATGACTCGTCGGCGCTGCGCGAGAGCGCACTCGCCGATGTGCTCGACACGATGGCGTGCAAGGCAGCAATCAAAGGTGGGGATCGCCTCTCGCAGGCGGAGATCGCGCGACTTCTCGCCGCGCGCACCGCGACCGATCGCGCAACAAATTGTCCACACGGTCGACCGACCTCTGTGCGCATTCCACTCGCAGATATTGAACGACGATTCGGTCGGCGCTGACAGCAGGGCACTCACCGGTGAGCGCGGCGGCATCCGCGGCTGGTACGCAAGCGACGGACGCCAATACAGCAAGGCGGCAATGCAGCGTGATCGCGGCGGAATACTTCACTCGGCGCTCAAACAGCCCTCGCCGAGCTGCGCAGACTTGCTCGGCTCGGGAACTCGCGCGAGCGAAGATTCCGCCGCGTGGTCGCAAACGACGGACGCCAGAGGCGCAGCATGTGTGATTCCAGGGTCGTTGACCTGCGGAGGTCACCGTTGTTGGCTCGACTCAGAAACTCGCGCGAGCGAAACTCTCGCCGCTGCCGCGCTCGTCACCGCGGGTCGTACGCGCGGTCATCCTCGCTGAGGAATCCGTTCTGGGGCCAGCCCATCGGCGATGCGAGCAACCCCGCGTTTGCATGCATTCCCTTGCATTGCTGACAGACTCCACGCACATGTCCATCGAGCCACGCAACATTCGTGCACCCTTGATGTCGATAGGCCTGCCCGCCGCCGTAGACAACACCGAGGTCCATCTCGACACTCGCACTCGGTGCGCGCATGAACTTGTTTGCGCCGCTTTGCCAGCCACCATCTCCGAAGATCGCGGTCTCACTCGGACGGCGGTGTTGATTCATCGAGAGGCCCTTGCGTGCGTTGCGCCATCCGCTGAGCAGCCGTCCATCGGTATCGGTGATCGGCCATGATCCCTCTGCGCCGATGAAACTCGTGTTGTAATTGAATCCAGTGGCTGGATCACCACCGAACGTGCTCGCCCCCAGAAAGGATGGACACTGCTGCACTTCGTAGGGGTGATCTGTAAACGACCAGAGTGGCCCAGGAGTGATCGCCTCTTGCCCGTCTTGCACGAAGTCCCACGCGACCGTTTGCACACCGCCGCCTGCCTTCAGTTCGAAGAGGATTGCCGCTGGAAAGACCTCGCGCGATGCGGTCGCGTACGACTGTGCCGCGACGGCGAGTTGCCGCAGGCGACCCGCGCATTCGTTGCTGCGACTGCCCTCGCGGACGGCAGCGACCCCTGGAAGTGCGAGCGACATCAAGATCGTGATGACTCCCACGACCACAAGAATCTCAACAAGTGTCAGTGCGCGACGGGCGCTCATTCGGTCCATCCTGCGAGCACCGCAGCGAGGTCTGGCCCATCAACAATCCCGTTGTGATCGATGTCTGCAGTCGCAGATGCACCGCCAAACGCAGAGAGCACCGAGGCAAGGTCGAGTCCATTCACCAAACCATTCCCATCGATGTCAGCAGGGAGAGTGGTGGGTCGCACGCGCGCGAGCGCATCGATTTCGATGTTGGGATGAAAGCCTGTTGCGACTGAGATGCGCACGGCGATTGCGTGCGTGAGACCAACGCTCGCAAGATCGACGCCACTTCCACCAGCCGATCCTGCATAGCGCTCGACGAGTTGTGGGTACGAGAGCCCAATGAGATCACTCATCGTCCACGCGGGATCGACTGGCAGTCGCGGATCTGCTGCAATGGTTCCAGCAACTGCGCTGTAGGGGGGCGCGTCGACCCATCCCATGGTTGGAAAGAGTCCGTCCGCAAGCGAAGTCGGAATCGCAAACCAGTTTGCCCCGTCTGCAGTGACTTCGATCATTCCGCCATCCGCTGCGAGTGCACTCACCGATCCATTTGGATAAGCGCCGTCTGTGAAAAACGAGTTTCCAAAGACGATGAAATCGACTCCGAACGGATTTCCTGGATGGTCGACGAGAGGAGGATCAAATGCGAGCGTCAGTTGACCACCACTGCCGACCGAGACAACTTCGGTGTTGAGAAAGCAAGGTTGAAATGGAGTGACTGAACCAGGAGCAATTCCTTCACCCGTGAATCGCTCGGGAGCGCCCAGCGCAGTCGCTGGATTCGTGTATCCATTGGCCGCGTTCGATCCTTGCGCATACGAGAGCACCGAGTGGGCGAAGTCGCCCGCGTGCGTTGGAGTGGTTGCGGTGAGCGCGAGCGCGCATGCTCCAGAGAGAACAAGAAATGTGAGTGACCCGAAAGAAGTCGTGTGTTGCAGGTGGTGCATAGATTGAGATTTCGAAGCGTGGCATTCGCACCGTGGGGCCCCAATCGCAAGGGCGCGGCGCAGCGTGAAGGCAGGTCTTCCGGCTTCGAGCACCCCAACCTGCCTTCCCAGATTTGCATTTGCAAACCCAGTGGCGTCTTGGCTGAGGCATGGAGGAATGCACCTCCACCCGTTACGGCAGTGCGTCTACGGCGGATTTTCACCGCCTTCCCTCGCAAAAATCATGGCGCCAGCCACGACGTTTGCGCTCAAGAGCACGAACTCTTGAGGACAATCACGGGGTCAAGGTACCAATTCGCTCTCGGTGCATCGTTGCAAAGCGAGGCTGAGTGCGATACTTTTCCCGTCCGATCGATTTCTCCGTCTTTTTCGGTCGCTGACCCCAATCAACGCAGGAGCGCATTCTCAGTGTTCGACTCATTCCTTCGTCTTGTCGCGGTGCTCGCCGCAACTGCCCTGATTTCTCTCATTGGATCGCATCGCGCAGCCGCGACATCGATTGTGCTGGACGATCCAACGGATCCCCCAGCCGAACCCGCCGCCGAGCCCGCTGCCGAGCCCGCCGCCGAACCTGCAGCTGAACCTGCAGCCGATGAGAGCGCAGCAGAAGCGCCGACCGCAGCACCCGCCGAGGAAGCCGTGGTTGTCACTGCAACGACCGCTGCCACTGCGCAACAGTCGCGTGACCTCGACATGGTGTTGCATTACATCCTGATTGGGAAGCCAGAGATGGTGAAGAGTTCGATCGAGACACTCTTCGATTCAGGCATCACCGATGAACAGATTGCACAACTCGTCGACGAGCGTGGGCTTCGCGAAAAGGTCGATCGTGCGCTGTCGCGTGGACGCGGCATGGAAGGTGCTTCGAAATATGTGATCGAATTCGAGACACGCTTTCTCGCAGGCACGCGTGCAAGTAGTCGCAACGCTCTTCGCATTGAAGAGGCGGTTGCCGATCTCGGCGGCACGATGCGCCAACAGATGATTGCTCGCGGCCGGTTGCTGACTGCTGGCGAGTACGCGGTGCCTGCATTGCTCGCGGCACTCAGCGATGGATCGAATGCGAAGCTTGCCGCGGCAGCGCGCGCAACACTCGTCGATATCAAGCGCCTCAGCGTTGCTCCGCTCTGCGCGGCACTGCCGCATGTTGAATCAGACACCGCACGCAAGATCTGCGAGATACTGGGCGAAATTGGATACCCCAGCGCGCAACCCTATCTCTTGCAACTCGCCTCAGACGCATCGACTGCCGCAGATGTTCGATCGGCCGCAGCGCGTGCCTACGACCGTCTTGGCGGAACTTCACAGAGTGCGTCGAGCCAATTCACTGCGCTCGCACGCCGCTACTTCGATCAGACTCCCGCGCTGATCCCGTATGCACGCGATGCCCACAATGCGGTCTGGAAGTACGACACAAACAGCGGTTTGGTCGGCATCGAGATTCCAACGCCGATCTACTGCGAGACGATGGCGATCCAAACTGCCACCATGGCACTGACGATCGATCCCTCATCGGAGTTGGCGCTTGCGACATACGTCGCCGCCGATCTTCGCCGCGCCGTGCTGATGCAACTGTTGAATGTTGATCCTGCAGCATCGCCTGAGAGTGCATCCATCTTGGCGAGTCGTTACAGCGCAGAGTTCTTTGCGACCGCGAGCGGCGCGCACATTGCGCAACTCGCGCTCGGATTCGCCATTGACGCAAGCGATGTGCTCTTGGCCCGCGCTTGCATCGCAGTCCTCGCAAACAACGGTGGAGCATCGACGCTCGTGACGCCATCCAATGGCCGCTCTCCGATCATCGAGTGCCTGCTCTTCGCAGATCGCCGTGTGCGATTCGATGCGGCGCTCGTGCTCGCACGCGCACTTCCTCAGACCAGTTTCTCGCAGGACTCGCTCGTTGTTCCCATCTTGGGATCGATGGTCCAGTCGGGCGGAACAATGGGTGCTGTGATCGCATCGACCGAAGAAGACCGACAAGCGCTCGCCGCGCGCGTCAACGCGATGGGTGTGGGGGCGGTCACGACGGGTGGATCCCTCAGCGAAGTCGAAGGCAAACTCGCCAACGGACAGACGGTCGACCTCGTTGTGATTCAGGGAGCGCGCGCCGCAGTCAACGACACCATTCGTTCGATTCGTGTCTCGCGTGCCGCGGCAACAGCGCCAGTTGTCGTCATTTCGAGCAGTACCGATGCAGGGACACTCGCAATCGACTTCGAGAATGACGCGCGCGTCTCAGTCTTTCTCGCAAGCGCGACCGATGAGCAATTCGCAGCAGCGATCGAGTCAGCCGTTGGTGCTGCAGGTGGCATTGCAATGACCCAGGAGGATGGCGACCTCTACGCCGCCGCATCACTCAGTGCATTGCAACTCATCGCTGAGTCAGCCAGTCCAGTCTTTGATATTCGCGACTGCGAAGCGGGGCTGATCGCAGCGCTGACTTCGTCAAGCGGACCGACCCAAAGTTCGGTCGCTGCGGTGCTCGCACTTGTCCCGAGCGACAAGTCGCAGCGGGCGCTGATGGATGCCGCGCTCACGGCGGGTGCAGAAGTTCAGGAGATGCTGCTGGGCAATGTCGCCACGAGCGCGCGAAAGTTCGGCAATCTCTTGCAATCGCGCCAACTTGATGCGCTGCGTTCGTTGATCTCGAACTCAGAGGGATCGGTCGCTGATGCAGCGGGACAGGCATTTGGCGCTCTTGGACTTCCAAGCGCTGAGGTTGTCAAACTCATCGTCTCTCCCGCGAAGTGATCGGAGTTTGGAATGCGCCACCGCCGTTCGTGCAGTGCGGTGGTCGTTACACTTCGGCGCGCTGCACGGGTGACCGCGCGGCCGTCAGTGCCCGATGGATTGGTTTGTTACGCCACCCTAGCTCAGTGGTAGAGCAATGCTTTCGTAAAGCATAGGTCGTGGGTTCGAGTCCCATGGGTGGCTTTGTGTTGTTCGCCTTGAAAACAGGCGAATTCTGCGGTGTTTCAAGAACATTTGTGTTTTTTGATGATGCCGAAACGCGTGCAGAATTGTTGCGCTCGAATGCACCGTTTTGCACCACATCGCACCCCAACTGGTGGGGTTTTAGGTGAGGGGGCTGGTGGGGGTCATTCGGAGTCGCTCTGGCATCGCTCGCCGTCGCATCGTTGGTTCCAGTTGCAGCGTTCGCCTCCCATTCGTTCGCGGCGATGGTGGGCAGTTTCGCCATCGCAGAGGCTGTGTCGGTCAGCCCAAGTACGGTGTAGTGCGCGAGGGTCGTTCGGTAGTCGCTGTGTCGCATGATCCGCTGGGCAATCTGTGGCGCGACTCCTGCTCTGGCAAGCGTTGTCCCGAGCGTCGTGCGGAGTGCGTGCAAGTCGGCGACTCGCCCTTCAGAATCAACGAGGGCGATTCTTGCCCGCTTGAAGTCCTCGATGCGGGTTCGGTTCGTAACCGCCTCTGCCCACACCTTCGCCATTGGAAGGGCAGGGTTCGCCTCTCGGCGTCGCTGGAGGGCTTCGGCAAGTTGCGAATGCATCGGGATGATGTCGCGGCGCTTTGCCTTCCCGTCGCTTATGGTGATCGTTGATTCGTTGAAGTCGATCGCGCTCCAAGTGAGTCGCGAAAGGTCGCTTCGACGAAGCCCAGCGAACGCAGCCGCGAGATACCACGCCTCACGCCCACGCTCACGCGCAACCTTCAGGAGCCGCGTCATCTCGTCAGGTGTGAGTGCGCGACGCACTCGGCGACGGTCGCGCAGCACATTTTGTTTTCGTGCGACGCGCAGCGGGTTGGCGTCGGCGCGTCCAGTCTTCACACACCAGTTGTAAAACGCCATCACCATAGCCAGCGAATCGTTCACGGTTTGTGCGCTACGACCGAGTGCCTTGCGTGATGCAAGGAATCGTTCGACGGCGTCACAGGTCAACTCTGAGAGTCTCGTTGCGCTGCACTCGGTCACGATCTGTTGCAACTGCCGTTGCTTCGCGCGGATGGTTGCGACTTTGAGTCCTGCGGTCTCGCAGTGCAGGAAGTAGGCGTCGAGTTGCGCAGCGATCGGCTTGCGCCCTTCGACTTGGAAGCGAGCGCTGCGCGGGTCGATCACGCCTTCGCGCCGAAGCGCAGTGTCTGCAACATACTTCGCAAGAATTCGCAGTGCTGTTGCGTGGTCTGTTGTTCGCGTCGAGCGTTCACGCCGCTTGCCTTTGTAGTCGAAGTACTTGGCGATGTACGACCCCAATGGATTCCTGCGGATGAGTGAACCAGTCCCGCCACTTCGTTGCTTTCGTTGCATTCGCTTGCATCCTTTCGTGTTGGAGTGCTTCCCTTCGCACTGCGTCGCCATTCGTCACCGTCCTTTCGTGCGCCCGAGGGCGCGGTTGAAGTCTATTTTGATTCGAACCGCTAGCCAAGGCCAGAATTGCGGAGTTGGCAACGCTGATCGCGAATGATTCAGCAACTGCGTTGTTTTCAACTACTCTCATTGCGTGGAAGACCCACGTCACCCGCACGAAGCCCTCGCCTCTCCGGTGCCAGTTCTCTTTTTGGTGGGTTTTGTTTTGGCGGTGTTCGCCGGTGGGATTTTCTCTGGGTGCAAGGTCTCCGACAGCAGCGTCAAGGCGACGGTGCTGGCGCAACCGATGGCCATTGACAGTTTTGTGCTCATGGACGACTCCAGTTACTTTGGGCGATTCGCGGCCGCGCTCGCCAAAGAGGGATTCGCGCTCCGCCCAATCACCACCACAGCCATTCGCACAGAGCAGTTCGATCCAACGGTCCGCCGAAAATTTCAGGAGCCCGGAACCCGGTTTGCGCTGCGCGTCGAACTGATATTCGCGGGGATGTGTGTGTTCTCGAACAGTCGTGGGTACGACGGAACATTGACCGTAATCGATCTGCAAGAGAACAAGACGCTCTTGGTGCTCGAGGTCACCGGACCTGATGGCGAGTGCCCTCCGCTCACCCCGATCTGGGACTTGTTTGCGAGAGCGCTTCGAGAGCGCATTCCGAAACAGTAGGTGCGGCGAGCATTCGATCGAAGCGCACCGGCGAACCGTGAGTCGCGCTCTGAGGTCGTGCGTTAGCGAGGTCACAGTTCTTCCCTCTCGGGACCTGCTCCAGCCCCAACGTGCTCATTGAAGGCGCTCATTCCTTGAGCTTTGAGCGCCTTGGGAGTTTCCGCAGGGATTTCGTATGTTCTTGCGGTGTTTTCTCGAAGGCGCTCATTTGGCGGACGCTGAGCACCTTCGATGAGCATCTTCGATGTTTGAGCGCCTTCGGCTGGAGTAGGAAGCATCCACTCCCATCCGCCGTCATACGCCGCCTTGGCTGCCACTGCGCCGATTCGTGCCTTCGCACGGCGCAGGGTTGCCTTCGAGTACCCCGCGTCCTGAGCGTCACGCTCAATGTCCTTTACTTGGCGTGGTCCCTCGCGGAGTTGGTCGCCCAACCAGTCCGCCGCATCGTCGAGGTCGGTTCGGTCGCCTCCGCCATCTCGCTCGCTTGAGAGTGCGTCATCTGCGCTTGTGTTCACAGGATCTGGCTCCCACCTGACGCACGCACCTCCGCTCGATTGTTGGGTAATGCGATACGCAAGGCCTCCCATGTTCGGAGCGATGTTGTTCTTGATCGGCAAGAACAATCTCCGTTCGCCGTCCTCCTTGTCCTTTGTCACTCCCCACACAGCGCGGGCTGCGGCCGCGAAGGCGAGCGACCCCATCGCACGGTAGATCGCTGGTCCGCCACCGCTCTTGTTGAGATGCGTTACAACAACCACCGCGATGTTGTGGCGGCCTGCGAGGGTGCTGAGTGGCGCAAGCAATCCACGAATCTCAGCGTTCTTGTGGGAGTCAACGCCGCCGAGATACGCAGTCACAGGGTCGATGACGACCAGTTTGCAACCCTCGCACGAGTTGATGGCGACCTCGAGCGCGGGAAGGTCAGTCGAGAGGTCGAACCCCCGTTCGGATGGCTGTCCGCTCTCTCGCATCGAATTGACTCCATCAATGATGACAACCTTTGAGGCATCACCGCCTGCCGCGTCGAATCGTGCACGAATTGTGTCGGCGATGCCATCTTCAGCGTTGAGTAGCACGACGCCGCCTTTGGTTGTCGGTGCGTCGGGAAGGTCTGGCCATGCCGCAGCGCGTGTGATCCGTGCTGCGATATCAAGTGTAAGGAACGACTTGCCGAGTCCAGGATCACCCGCGATCAGAGTCAGTTTTCCAAGCGCGATCCTTCCAGGCCACAGCCAAGCCACAGATTCAGCGCGAACATCGCAGAGCCGCACAAGTCGCGGCGACCCGTCGCGTGGAGAGTGCCGTTCGTTACTCGCGATCGCTTGCACCGCCACAATCTCCTTGCGCACAGATTCAAGATCACCTCCACGATGTTGAATGAAGTCCAGGATGTCGCCACCCTCTGGCATTTCTGCCCAGAGTTCAACAAGTCGCACGATGCGCACCGAAGATGCGCCTGCGTGCCCTGCGAGTGTCGCGACATCGTTCGCGTATGCCACGCCTGCTGCATCGTTGTCGGGCAGAATCACAACGGCTTTCCCAGCCAGCGGCGACCAGTCCGCCTTGGCAGCAGACTTCGCCCCGTGCGGGCTCGTCGTCGCGACGACTGCAAGCGTTGCCGCCGCATCGGCCGCTTTCTCGCCTTCGACGACATACACCAGTGAATCCAACGGCGCAGCAAGAAGTTCTGGCAGCCGATAGAGCGGTCGTGGAAGTGGCATTCCGCCGCAGATCCAACCCTTGCCGTCGTCGCTCCGCGAGATCGGGCGGATGTCTTTGCCGCCGTCGTCGAGATTCCATCGAGCGATGACGCCGACTGGTTCGCCCGATGCGTTGCGGTAGACCCAGAGCGACGAGTGTTTTCCCATGCGGTGGTCTAAGTGTTTGAGTGCGGAGTCCGCAAGTGGGAACAGTTGTGGCGGTTGCTTTGCCCTTGCTCGGTCTTTCCCGTTGCGATGCGCTGGCTTTGTGTCGCTGTGATGGAACAGTTCTCCGCTCGTCAGTTTCAGTGCTGCGCAGATCGAGTCGATCGAGCAACCAGCGTGGCAGTGCAGCAGAACGCAGCCTTCGTCGCCATCCTTGATGCTGAGGCTTGGTGTTCGATCGTCATGCGCAGGGCAACGACACTGCCAGCCGTCGCGAGTTTTCTTGGGGTTGAGCCCGAGATCACGCAGCGAGTGCAAGACTTGTTCGGTTGGTGTCATCGCGCCACCTCCGCTCGAATCAGAGCGAACCTCATGCATTGCAGAGATACCTCCAATCGTGAAATCTGTTGCCATTCGCAAGCTTCGAACTGTCTGAACTCGCGGGCAAACCGTGAGAGTGAGTTCGCATCTCCATTGCGCACCAGTGAAAGCATGCGCCTTCGCTGTTGATCGAATCGCAATCGCTCATCGTTCTGAAATGCGATCACGACTGCACCGCCTTTCGCACGCGATCACCAGCACCAGAAGTCGTCGGGCATCCGCATGAAACCCACGCATGAAGTTCCAAGGATGCGTAGCGGATTGATCGACCTATCTTGCGTGACGGGATTGCTCCGCAGTTCGTGAGAACCCAGAGCCGCCGCGAACCGATGCAGAGCATCTTGCAGGCAGTCTTCGAGTCGATGAGGAGTGGAGTGGGAGTAGCCGCAGCAGCGAGCGGTTTACTTTCCATTTCGTGAACCTCCACGAAAGACGAAGTTCTCTATTGACTCAACGGTAATTCGTACAGAACGTCCAATCGGTACTCGTGTCAATTGCCCACTCTCGAGCAATCGTCGAACGGTCATGGCGGATACCGAGAGTCGCCGCGCCGCGGATTGAATGGTGACGGTGAGCGGGCGTGGTTCTAAACTTGAGTTTGTCATGGGTGGGCTCCTTCGAGGGACGCCTCCCGTTTCTCACAATTCTCATTTTCTCACCTCGTGAGAATTCTTCAATACCACCAGTTTGCTCGTCGTTTCGTGGCAATTCTGCTCAACTCAAACAATTCTCATTTTCTCACCTCGTGAGAATTCTTCTTCGGTGACACTGGATCAACCTTTTATGAATCGCCTATCTCTCGTACAAGGGAGCGGAGCCATGGCTCATCCTCATCATCTGTGGCTTCAGTGCTCTGTCACCACGCTCAGGGTCGATGACATCCCGCAAGTCATCGACTGGCTCCGTTTCAGTTGCACGCCAGTTTTTCAATTCGGGGAGAGCATCGAGTGTTTTCAGTGCTCGATAGAACGATGACTGGCTCATTTTGTGCCCATCATTTTTCATACTCGCTAGGGCTCTTCGGACTTCGAAGCCGTTTTCTAGCATCGCAGTTCGAACGCGGGCGAGTTTCACGTTCTCGTCGGAATGGTCTGCGCCTTCCCACAGCACGATGATTTGGGTGCGTGGTGCTGTCGCCTTGGCTTCGTCAACGGGGGACTTTGCACCTTCCGATATTGAAACTGCCGCATCGATGCTCCCCGCCGTCGGCACGGGCTTCGAAGCACCTACCGTTGTTG
>CAYHFW010000035.1:0-19384 GCA_964355975.1 uncultured Singulisphaera sp. | reverse complement strand
CGCTGCACGGAAGTATAGCGTCCTGACGTGTGCCCGTGGCAACTGCACGGAAGGCGGTCTCAGAGCGGCGCCGGGGTGATGCTGTTTCGCGCGCGAGCGGCGAGTGCGCGATTGCGCCACCCCCGCCTACTCCTGCGTCGTCGCGCGGCGCAGGCGATCGATGACGGCACTCCAGACGCCGGTGCGCTCACTGGGCAACTCGATCACGATGCGCGCGCAGCCCGACGCATCGGCGCGGCGCAGTGTTTCGTAGAGATGCGCGGCGTAACCATCAGCATCGCTGGGCATCTCGAGTCGAATGTGGCCTTGCCCCTCGGCGATCTCGCTCGCTGCGAAACAGATGACAGCTGCCGGCGCTCCTGTCGCGAGCACTTGCGCAAGCTCGGCACCTGCAATCAACATCGCAGGCACAGTCGGCGAATAATGGCGCATCGCACTGCCTGGGCTCGCCGTCTGCTCGGTGGGCATGTCGACTTCGATTGGACCAAGCAACGCAGAGAGTTGTTCGATCGTGACGATGCCGAGCCTGCGCACGACGGGCTTCGACTCACAGAGATCAACGACCGTCGATTCGATTCCGAGCGCACACGGACCACCGTCGAGCACCATGAGGTCAGTATGTTGTCGATAGTCGCTTGCAACATGCTGCGCAGTGGTCGGCGAAACTCCCCCACTTCGATTCGCGCTTGGCGCGCTGATGGGCCCTCCAACTGCGTACAGCAGCGCGCGAGCGAGCGGATGCCGTGGACTGCGCACAGCGATTGTGTCGAGTCCACCCGTGGCGATGCGTGGAACTGCTGGATCTCTGGGCAATATCAGCGTCAGCGGCCCTGGCCAACACGCGCTGACAAGCTTCATTGAGCGGCGGGTCCATCCTGTCGAGATTCGGCGAGCGGTTGAGAGATCGATCACATGTGCGATGAGTGGATTGCGACCTGGTCGTTGTTTTAGTTCGTAAATCTTGGCGATCGCCGCCTCGTTGAACGTGTCGGCGCCAAGTCCGTAGACAGTTTCGGTTGCGAATGCGACGACCTCACCACTTCGCAGCGCAGCAGCCGCGAGGTCGATGTTGCCGTCGGTGTATGGAAGGACTGCCGCCACGGTTATGGAGTTTCTTCAACGACCTCGAGGTCGATGCGGTTCATCGTCAAACCCGTTCCCATCGCGTTGTAGAGGCGCGCCATCGCGGTGTTGTAGTTCACCATCGCCTCAACGTGCGAGAAATACGCGACCGCGAGACGATCCTGCGCCTGAAACTTGGTCTGAAGAAACTCGGGAGTAAGTGCGGCGAGCGTTTGCTCGAGCACCGTCAGCGACCGCAGACTCTCGGCAGCGGCAAGACGACTCGCGCGCGACTGCTCGATCAACTCATAACTCGTCGTCACTGCACGAAGCGAACTCTTCACAGCAAAGACGGCGTTCTCGATCGCGCTCTGGTATCCAATGACTGCGGCCGAGCGCTGCAACCGAGCGCGTCGGTACTCGGCCTCGGCTGCACGGTTTCCGATGGGCTGACTGAATGCGAACTGTGCGAGCCACGAAACAAAGTTCGCGTCTGCGATATCGGTGAATGCCCCATCGAACGATCCATTGCCGTTGCCTGTTGTGTCTTGCCCAGTCAACGTAACCCCTGCCTGTAAATCGAGTTGCGGCAAGCGTCCATTGTCTGCGACGATCATGCCGATCGCCGCATCATCGATGCGCAAGAGCGCCAATGCGATCGATGGGTTCTGCTCAACCGCCGTGACCACCGCGTCGCGCACGTTGTAACGAATCGCTTCTTGCACGAGTTGCTCGATGGGCACAACAACTGCATCCGATCCGACAGAAAGCCCAGGATCATTCATCAGCAATTTGAGTCGGTCGCTCGCATCGCGCGAGTTGAGCCACGCGCGAATGAGATTCGCACGCCGCGACTCGACAATCGCCACCGCGAGCGCGTGGTCGGCAACGGTGGCATCGAAGCTCAACCGCTTCTTGAGAATGTCTCGTACTTCGATGCCAACCTTCAAGAGCCACGCCGATGCAACAACTTGCTGGCGCGTTTGCAGGAGCGTCCAGTACTGCACCTCGGTCTGCATCACCACGTTCAACAGCGATTGGCGCAAGTTGACGAGCGAGGCACGGTCGCGATTTCGAGCAAGGCGAATCTGCGCCTCATTGACGTCGCTGCCGAATCCGCGAAGCAGCGGCTGACCCATGTTCAGGTTGACTGAGTTGGTCCAGTAGTTGGCAGGGTCGTAGATGCTCGTCGTCGCCTGACGGGTGTAATTCGTCACAAGGTTGGCTGAGATGTTGCCGCCCGAGATGAGTCGCTTCTGGATTCCCGTCGAGAACGTCGATTGGTTGTTCTCTTGGGTGAAGGCGTTGTCGATACCGCCAAAATCAAGCGGCGGCGGCGGGACGTTGTTCGACTGATACCCCGCATTTGCCACCAAAACGGCGTCAAACGCGGCTTCTGCGCGAACGACGTCGGTCTCTGCGACCGCCTGTTCGATGCGCGCACCCTGCACCCCGAGGTTGTTGCGAACGGCAGCAGCGATGGCCGATTGCAGGTTCAACTGAACCTGAGGATCGGTCGCGCCGGTGATGTCTGGTCCCAAATCGAGGCCGACTCCGCCGTGCACCCCCTGCGGTCCGAGCCCATCGAGCTCTGGAATGCGGTCGCGCAGCGTTTCGAAGAGATCCGATGGCATCTGGGTCGCGGTTCGCAGTTCAGGTGCTGCCTGATTTTGCGAGGGCGCCGCTCCCTGGCGAGCAATCGCCGCCTCGATCGCCTCGCGCAACTGCGCTTCGCCTTGATCGTCGGTGCCGCGACTCATCGGCGACTCACACGCGACAAGCGCGCTGAGCGCAACGAGCAGAGGAGTGCATTTTCGTGAAAAACTTCGCGCAACCACTGGCATTGTTCTGATACTAGCCCATATGATTGCGGCATGGACAGAGCACGGATAGCCGGTCCCCTGGTCGCGTTCGCCTTTTTTGCAGCGATTGCCGCTCCAACAGAACATGTTGAAGCAGTGCACGCACAGCAAGGCGCGCCGCCGTCCGCTGCACCAACAGACACTGCGCAGAATTCGCCAGAGACGAAAGTCTCTCCGTACTTCGCGACAGTGACTGCGGACAACGTCTATGTGCGCTCGGGTCCGAGCGTGCAAAGTTCGTATCCGTTTGGAAAGATGAACCGCGGCAATGTTGTGCGCGTCGTTGAAGAAAACTTTGGATGGGCGCGCGTGCAAACTGCAGGGCTCGCATTCGCACAGATGACAGGATTCGTTCCTGCCGATGAGCGGGTGCAACTCTCTGCTGATGGTGCATCGATCACCGCGACAGCGACGACCGAACTTCGCGCGCCGAACATCGGCGCAGAGTCGACGCCTGAGAGTTCATGGAAACAGATTGGTCGCGTCGATGCTGGCGCCACGTTGACCGTGGTCACACGCGTCGATACCGAACGCGGATCGATCTGGACTGTTCGCCTTCCAGAAATCGGCGAAGGATGGATCAACTCAAACTTCCTGCGCCGCGCAACACCTGCAGAAGCAGCCACTTTTGACAAAGTTGCGAGTGTGACGGTCGAAGTTGAGAGTGCTGCGACCGCCCCCGCTACCACTGACGGAACGGCGACCGCGAATCCATCCGCTGCAACTGAAGTCGTCGTCGTCACCGAGACCGCAGCTGAAGTGCCAGTGCCAACCAAGAGCCCAGAACAGATTGCCGCCGAGACTCGACGCGCAACATTTGCTGATCTTGAAGCAACATGGCTGAAGGTCAAGGGACAACCACTCGCCGATGCAGAACTCGGCGCGCTCTATGCGCGCTATGTTGCACTGAGCGTCGATGCTGCAAACGATCCATCGATGAAGGGACGCGTTGCCGCTCGTGTTGCGCAACTCGAAGTTCAACAAGAAGTGCAGAACAAGATCTTTGATCTGCAGGCGACGCGCGCGCGACTCAACGGTGAGTCGGATCAGATCAACAGTGTTGCCTTGGCGCTCGAGGCGCGCAGCGAGTACACCGCAGTTGGAGTTCTCAACGCATCGATCGTCTATGACGGCACGCGACTTCCGCTGCTCTTTCGTCTCGTCGATCCGTCGACTGGACAAACCGTTTCGTACGTTGTGCCAGGCGACGGCTTTCAACTCTCGACGATGCTCGGAACACTCATCGGCATCAAGGGCGAGAAGGCCTATGACGATTCATTGAAGCTCGACACGATCACTCCCAAGACGATCGACTTCTTGACCTCGCGCAAAGACGGCTGATGCGCGCGGCTGGTGATCGTGTTGGTGATCGTGCGCGATTTGGATTTCTCGGTAGGATGCCCGAGCTCGGTGTTCATTCACTGGGGCGTTAGCTCAATTGGGAGAGCGCCGCCTTTGCAAGGCGGAGGTTATCGGTTCGACCCCGATACGCTCCATTTTTAGACGGTTTTGGCGCTTTTTGACTTGTTGCGCCAGGGCGCAACGGGTCGGTTGCGCCCTGGCGCAACTACATGCGCAACCGAGCGAGCACGCATCCCACAGCCAATTCGATTCGCAAGATCGCACTTCCAAGTGAGATGAATTCGCCCCCGAGTGCGATCACTGCATCGGCCTCTTCCGTCGAGAAACCACCTTCGGGGCCGATCAAGATCGTGAGCGGCTGATCTGCGGGAGACGAACGCGCGAGAGCGGTGTCGATGGGGATTCCCCCAAGATGTGCCATCAGAACGCGCCTTCCTCGAGCAACTGCATCGCGCGTGACCTGAATCGGCGACGACTCGGCAGCCACAACCGGCAACCACGGTTGCTGCGATTGCTTGCACGCTGCGATCAGAACGCGTGCTGCCCGCATCGCGTTCGCCGGCGACCATGTGACGACTGAATGGGTGCACCGAAGTGGCGTCAAGCGCGACGCGGCGAGTGGCGCGATCGACTCGAGCAACGTCGTGAGGCGATCCCCTTTCGGAATTGCACACGCAATCTCAACATCAGGTTGCGCGCGCGCAGCAGTGTGCACTGCGCTCACTGAGACATCGAGCGATCCATTGGTGTTGAGGAGAGTCAACTCAGCATCGGCGATCTGTCCGCGGCCGTTGAAGAGACGAACCGAATCTCCCGCGCGCAGCCGACGACTTCCGGTTGCGTGACGCGCCTCATCGGCGTGCACCCGAGCGGTCGATGGCGCGCTCACTGGAATCTCAGGCAGAAAGAGCCAGGGGGCGCTCATGATTGTCCGCTCTGCACACTCGTGCGCAGCGCCTTTCCCTGCCGAAGATAGACGTCGTACCGCGCAAGTTTGCTCTCGAATACAAGATCGGGCTCGAGCGAAAGTACCGGAGCGTGGTGCGGGCGCTTCACGACAATGCGTCCACAGTTCGATGCCGCCGCTGCGCGAAAGAGCAACTCTGAATCGAGATCATCCCCCACCGCGCAGCGCACGAGTCGAATCGGCTTTGCGGCGAGCGCGCTCGCACTCTTGATTGGGTACATCGGATCAAGATAGATCGTCGACCAAGCCTGCGGCGATGCGGCGATCAACGAAGACGCATCGCCTTCGCGAAGTTCAATGCGCCGCGCGATTGCTGCAGTGCGCGGTTCGGTGAGCGCGCGCGCGAGTCCATCGCGCAGCACCGCCGCGACGAGTGGAGAGCGTTCAATCGCGGTCACGGCGAATCCCGATGCGGCCAGAATGAATGAGTCGCCACCGAGTCCCGCCGTTGCATCGAGCAGTGCCCCCTTTGCCCCACATGCGCGAACGAGCGGCGACGCCGAGATTCCACGCAGCGTGACTCTGCGAAAGTCGACCGCGGCGCCGTGGCCAGGCTTCTCGCCCGCAACGATGAGTTCCATCCGTCCATCCGGATCGGTGTTGACTTCGATTTCACCCAGCGCGCGCTGCATCGGGTGAGTATTACACTCGCACGATGACCACCGCCACGACCGCTCCAGTGTTCACGAACATCCTCGAGATGATCGGAAACACGCCGATGTTGAAAATCACCCATCTCGACACTGGTCCATGCGAGCTCTTCGTCAAGCTCGAGAATCTGAATCCCGGTCAGTCGATCAAAGATCGCATCGCCATCGCGATGATCGACTCTGCCGAGCGCTCTGGAAAGCTCAAGCCAGGCGGTCGAATCATCGAAGCAACCGCAGGCAACACTGGAATCGCACTCGCCCTCATCGGCGCCCTCAAGGGATACCGCCTCACCGTGGTGATGCCCGACAAGATGAGCGACGAAAAGATGGCGCACTTGCGCGCGATGGGAGCCGAAGTCGTGCTCACCCGTTCGGATGTTGCCAAGGGGCATCCTGAGTACTACCAAGACATGGCTGAGCGGATGGCACGCGAAGATCCGACGTCTTTCTATGTGAATCAGTTCGCCAATGAAGACAACACACGCGCACACTTTGAGACGACGGGTCCAGAGATTTGGGAGCAGATGGATGGCAACATCGACGCGTTCGTTGCGGGCGTTGGATCAGGCGGCACGATCGCAGGCGTTGGCAAGTTTCTGAAGTCGCGCAATCCAAAGTGCCAGGTGATTTTGGCTGACCCATGCGGTTCGATCTTGGCGCCCCTTGTGAATGAAGGAAAGACGGTGGCTGCAGGATCGTGGCTCGTCGAAGGGATCGGCGAAGATTTTGTGCCGTCGATTCTCGACATGACGCTGATCGATCACGCCTATGCAGTGAGCGACGCTGAGGCGTTTGCGGCTGTGCGGCAGTTGCTGCAGAAGGAAGGCATCCTCGCTGGATCGAGCGTCGGAGTGCTCATGCACGCAGCGCTGCAATACTGCCGCGCGCAGACGACACCCAAGCGCGTCGTCACATTGATTTGCGATAGCGGCGCCAAGTACCTCTCGAAGATGTACAACGATTTTTGGATGCGCGACCAAGGGTTTCTTGCGCGGCCAAAGAGCGGCGACTTGCGCGACCTCATCACCCGCCGGCACGACCGCGGCGAAGACTTCGTGCTCGATCCGACGATGCCGCTCGCACTTGCCATTCGCCGGATGCGCATGTTCTCAGTGAGCCAATTGGTTGTGCTCGATGCGAACGACGCCCTCGTTGGAATCATGGATGAAAGCGATGTCTTGCTCGCTCTTGCGCGCGACCCACAAGCGGGCACTGCGCCCGTGAGCGCGTACATGACGAGTCGCGTTGAGACGATTCATCCTTCGAAATCGACTGATGATTTGCTGCCGATCTTTCGGGCTGACCGGGTCGCCGTCGTGCACGATGGCAAGAATTTCTACGGAATCATCACGAAAATCGACTTGATCAACCACTTGCGTCAACGTTGAGATTCTGCAATACTTCGCCCCCCACCAACCAAGGGTGGATCCATCCAAGCCGCCTTCTTCTGCGCGAGCAGGAGAAACTCGCTGAGGCCCGGCGGCGCCTCTAACTCTCACCCGCAGAGCCCTCAACCGAGGACTCTCCCGAAAGGACACCGACTCATGGCACGTAATTACGAACTCCTGCTTCTCGAAACGATCGAAAACCTCGGCCTCGTCGGCGATGTCGTCAAGGTTCGCGCTGGCTTTGCCCGCAACTTTCTCTTGCCAAACGCAATGGCAGAGGCACCGACCGCAGAGAAGATTGAATCACTCAAAGAGGCGCGCAAGGTCGCTCAGGCCGAAGTCTCGAAGCAACGCGCCGAGCGCGAAGCTGTGATCGCTCGCCTCGAAGGAATCACAATCACGCTTGTGCGCGCTTGCAACGACCAAGGCGTGCTCTACGGAGCCGTCACGCAGCGCGACATCAGCGACCAGCTCATCGCAGATGGTTACGGCATCGACATGCGCGCCGTCCGGTTGGCCCATCCAATGCGCCGCGTCGGAAGTCAGCCCGTCACGATTCAGTTCGGACGCGATCTCATCGCTGAGATCACCGTCACCGTCAAGCCTGATCGGATCATCGAACTCGAGACCTCTGCAGCACCGAGCAAGGCTGCTGCCTCGGACGATGCGCCGAGCGAAGGTGGCGAGGCAAGCGATGCCGCAGCCGCCGAGGGCGACGAGACGAAGGCCGAGCGTGGCACCAAGAGCGCCCGCAAGGGACGCGAGAAGAAGGACTGACCAACTCGTTTGGTCGGTTCGACAAATCGTTGATTGTTGGGGGCAAGAAATCCGCAGGGCAACTGCGCACTTTGTCGATTGAGTAGTTCGGCAACAGTGCGGAACGTCCGCTGAGTGATGTTGCGCCGAACTGCTCGCCATTCATGGAGGATTGCGACTCATGACTCGAACGAATGTCTCGCCGGTACGTGAGATTCTTCCCGAAACGAGACGATCACTCACGCACAAGTTTGCGATCGCCAACTACGAGGGGTATCTCACGGTTGGGCTCTTTCCAGATGGTCGCCCAGGCGAGATCTTCATCAAGATGAGCAAAGAGGGATCGACACTCTCAGGACTCATCCAGGGATTCTGCCGTGCCTTCAGCCTCTCGCTTCAACATGGGCTCTCGCTAGGGGATGCAGCCGAGCGGTTTCGGGGCATGCGCTTTGAACCACTCGGGGCGACAAGCAACCCAGAGATTCCTGAGTGCTCAAGCATTCTCGACTACGTCGCGCGCTTTCTCGAACGGCACTATGGCGGCCAGTCGGCGGGTCCGTTGCCGAGCCACGCGCCGCGACCTCTTCACTGAGTCGGCGCTTTGAGTGCGCGGGCGTGTGCGCGGCGAAGGCGCACAACCAACTCGTTCGCAAGCACCTCGACCACCTGCTGTTCAGTCGGCGGACGCCAGTAGACATCAATGAGTCCGTTGGCATCCTGCACCCCCACCGTGCGAACGGTTCCCTTGCTGCCGCGCAGCATGTGATGCACGCTCTGCGGCGCGTGGGTGCGAAAGACAACATCCGATTCGCGCCGCAGAAGTGCGCGGATGCCAAGCAGCGTGCAGAGCAATCGAATCTCTGTGAGCAAGAAAAAGTCGGCACTCGAGCGCGGCGGATCGCCGTAGGCAGTATTGATCTCATGCAGCGCGGTTGCGAGTTCGTCGGTGCTCGTGGCGTCGGCCACTCGTCGGTAGGCCTCGAGTCTGCGGCGATCACTGATGATGTAACTCTTGGGGATAGATCCCTCGAGTCCGATGTCGACCTGCGTGTCGAGCGCGACGATCTGCGGCTCGCAGCGCATCGTGCGCACGGATTGGTCGAGCATCTTGCAGTAGAGCTCGTATCCCACGGCGGCAATGTGCCCAGATTGCTCACTGCCGAGCAGGTTTCCGGCGCCGCGGATCTCAAGATCGCGCACCGCGATGCGAAATCCCGCACCGAGCATCGAGTAATCCTCAATCGCGCGCAGTCGCTTCATCGCGTCAGGCGCAACTGGGCGATCCTGTGGAAGCAACAAATAGCAGTACGCCCGGTGACTCGATCGGCCCACTCGCCCGCGCAACTGGTGCAATTCGGAGAGGCCGAATCGATGCGCATCGTTGATGATCATTGTGTTGGCGGATGCGATGTCGATGCCGCTCTCGATGATCGTCGTTGAGACAAGAATGTCCGCCTCGCGCCGCATGAACGTGCGCATGACCTGTTCGAGTTCGCCGTCAGGCATCTGCCCATGGCCGATCACAATGCGCGCATCGGGGGCGAGCCGACGCACCTCATCGGCAGCAGACTCAATGTCATGCACGCGATTGTGCACCCAGAAGATTTGCCCTTCGCGGGCGAGTTCACGTCGAATCGCCCCCGCAAGTCGCTCGGCATTCCACGGCATCACCTCAGTCACAATCGCGCGGCGATCAGGCGGAGGAGTCGTCAGGCTCGAGATGTCGCGCAGTCCAAGCATCGCCATATGCAGCGTTCTCGGAATCGGCGTCGCACTGAGCGTCAACACATCGGCGGTGAGCCGAAACTCGAAGAGTCGCTGTTTGTGTTCAACGCCGAACCGCTGCTCTTCGTCGATGACGACGAGGCCGAGGTCGTGAAACCGAACATCTGCCGAGAGCAATCGGTGCGTGCCAATGACGATGTCAACCGATCCTTTGGCGAGGCGGTCGAGCACCTCGCGTACTTCGCGATCACTCTTGAATCGGCTGATCCCTTCAACGACAAACGGATACGCGCGCAATCGGTTGCGAAATGTGCGTTCGTGCTGTTCAGCGAGCACGGTTGTCGGCACGAGGATCGCGACTTGCCGTCCTGCATCAACTGCTTTGAACGCAGCCCGCAGTGCGACTTCGGTCTTGCCGAACCCGACGTCGCCACAGACGAGCCGGTCCATCGGACGTGACCGCTGCATATCGCGCTTGGCGGCCGCGATGGCAGTGACTTGGTCGTCGGTCTCTACAAATGGAAACTCAGCCTCAAATTCTCCCTGCCATTTTGAATCTTGGGGGTAGGCGATTCCTGCCGTCGATTCACGCACCGCTTGCACGCGGATGAGTTCGCCTGCAAGATCTCGCACCGCTTCTGCGACATCCTCTTTCTGCTTCTTCCATCGCTTTCCGCCGAGCGCAGAGAGTGGCGGGCGAAGGGATCCCGCCCCGACATATCGCTGCACGAGTGAGACTTTGCTCGCAGGAACATGCAGCAACGACCCGCCGAGATACTCGAGCGTGAGATACTCCTCATCCGAGGGCGAGGGACGATCGCGCTCGACAAGTTGAGTGAGGCCGTGATACTTCGCGATGCCGTGATCGCGGTGCACGACGTAATCCCCAGGCTCGAAGAAGAGAAACGCTTCGCGCGCGCGGCCAGTTGCGATGTGCGGGGCTGCAAGCGATCGCCGGCGGGCACCAAATCGGTTCAGCACCTCATGCCATGGAACGACCGCAAATGACTGCGGCGCCTTTTCAGTCCAGATGAATCCACGGTGCAAGTGCTGAGCCACGGTGATCAGCCCCGCGGCGCGCGCGGTTGGTGGAATGAGCTCGCCCGCGCGCGAGAGATCGCCTGCAGTTTCGCACAACACCGTCGTTTGGTGCTCGCTCGCAAGCTGTGTGAGTTCTTCCATCGCTGCCGGCACAGCCTCAGAGAAGGGCGTGAGAGACGAGACCGGAAGTTGCACCGCGCGTGCAGTATCCGCCACTTGCACGAGCGAACCGATCTCGACCGTGCGCGCACAGTGGCGGTGCAAATCTCGAAGGGTGTCGGGCCACGGCACAACACCGCGTCCATCGCTCAGCCGATCTTGATAACCGCGCGCTTGTTCTGCGATCTCTGCTCCCTCGCTGATGATCAGCATTGTTCGCGCATCGAGTCGCGCTGTGATGGGTTGAACGCGCTGCGCATCAAAGAGCCCCCCAGCTCGGATGAGATCAACCGACTCGATCTGCCGATCGCTCGCCTGCGTCGAGAGGTCGACCTCGAAGATGCGTTCAATGTCATCACCCATTGCGTCGATGCGCACCGGCGTGAGCGCCCCAACTGGAAAGACATCAAGGATTCCCCCGCGCACGGCAAAACTGCCGGGACTCTCGGCGGTTGACATGCGCTCATAGCCTGCTTGTGCAAGCCAACGCAAGAGTGAATCGCGCGTGCGCGTGGTCGCTTGAGTGATCGTCAAGATCACGCTCTCCATCTCGTCTGCCGCGGGCACTCCCTGCATCAACGCAGTCACGGGGGCGACAATCACTGCGGGCGCACTTCCTCCATCGAGCATGCGAAGCACACGCACTCGGTCACAGAACTGCTCCGCAACCTCTTGTCCAGCGAATGACGACTCGAGTGCTGGAAGATGCGCGGGGGTGAGTCCAAGGCCAGCGAGTTCAGCGCACGCCTCCTCTGCTTCGTCGCGGTGCGCCGTCACAAGCAGCACGGGCACGCCGAGGCGCACAGCAATCGCACCGGCGACAATCGTTGAACTCGATCCGGCGCTGCCAGCGAGCGCAATCGGAAGCTTGTCAGAACGATCGTGCAGGAGTGCAGTGACTCGGTCAAGAGCCTTCGATCGACAAATACTTTGAAACCAATCCATCGGCGTCACTGCGTCGTGAGCGACACGCGCACGAACGGCTCAACGCCTTGCGAAATTGCACTGCCAATGCCCTTGACCCGACGCAAGTCGGCAACACTTGCAAACGCGCCACGCTGCGATCGATCATCGATGATGCGCGCAGCAAGTGCTGGGCCGACGCCTGGCAAGAGCGCGAGTTGAGCGGCATCGGCAGTGTTGATGTCGATCTGAAACGTCAGCGGCGCAGCAGGTTCGGCGGGGTTTACCCGTTCGCTCACGAGCGACGCGACGACTGGCGCGAGAGCGGCAATGATGGCGAGCGAGGCCAGCGCCGTCACGCGGGGAGAGAGGCGAAATGGCGTGGTCAGTTTCACGACCCCTTGGATTCCTTCGTGCCCAAGACTTCTGGAGCGTGCCACGCCCCAATGGGTGCGCGCAGGGCTTTGCGGACTGCCAACAGAGTTGGAAGCGTCGCCTTTACTTTCTTTGCGCGATCGATCACTCCATACAACGGCTTCGTCGCATCGTCATCAAGCAGCCGATGCCAGAGCACCATCTCGACATGCGGCTTCGACATCGCGATCGAGAAGAGTCGGCTCGCCCAGATTGCTTGGGTTTTCTCTGACCAAGGCGCGCGCCAGTAGCCACTTTCGTCACCGGCCGGCGCACTCGGCGCGGCGATCTCGACAAACACCGGTTTTCGAAATGGGATGTAACTGTCAAGGAGCGCAGAAACCTGCAGTAAGTCACGGGCAACGCGTCCGCTCGTCGCCTCACCCATCACGAGTTGCAAGAGCAGACAATCGAGATGGATCCCATCGTTTGCAAGCGCATCGACCAGCGTGCGTGGCGTCAGTGCGCCAGTGTTGCTCGCGACATCTTGGCCGAATGGATTCACGATTTCGAGCAACGTTGGAACATCCTTGCGCGCTTGACGCACTCCGACTGTTGAACGGCGTGCGATCTCGACCATCTCTTCGACGTTCAGGGGCCACCACGAATTGTCATTGAGGCCTGCAGCGACATCCCACATCCCAACTCGCCCTGCGAGCGCCTTTCCTGCGGCTTGCGCGAACTTCCACACGCCGTCGCGCAGGACTGAGAAATCGCCGCGCTTCGCTTCGATCCATGCGGGCATCGCGCCTGGCTGCAGATCCACAATGGGTCCCGCGAGAACGGTGCGCCCGCTTGCGGCAGCCCAGTCGATCCATGCAGCAACGGTTGAGAAGTCGAATTGCCCAGGCGTGCGCTCGATTTCGCTCCAGCGCAGCGGAATGTTGATCATGTCGAACGCACCGAGCGCTCCAGCGACTGCGGTTGGCTTGACGCGCGTATCGACGCGCACTCCCAAGACCAACGTCGATGCGGCTTTCTTTCCGTACCGGCGGTGCATCAACACTTGCGCGTGTGCAACGGCGAGCCGTTCACTCGCCTTGAGACCTGCAACGAGTGCGCGACAACTCAGCGCATCGGCCTGTGCGGCATCTTGGGTCGTCATCGCCGCCGTGAAATGCGCGCGGGCTTCATTCCACTGCGCGAGCGCATCACTCGCGGCGGGGTGATCCCAAATCTGCCAATCTTCACACTTCGCGATGAACTGTTTGATTCTGTGGCGCGCGAGCTCGAGCGCGAGGCTGTACGGCTCATCGCGTTGTTCGAGCAAACATGTCGAGAGCGCAAGTCGCCCCATCTCTTTCGTGACACACTCGAGCGTCAGTGCCGCAGCACGCCCCTTGGGCGGATTGCACTCAACGACTCCATTGCCCTGCTTGATGCTGCCGGCGACGGACTGATCGCTCACTCCCATGAGATAGGCATGGGTAACGTCGATTGCGAGAGGCGTTCCCTCTCGTTGCAGAAAAGAAAACCGCAACATGAATGCGCGCGAGTGTATCGCTCGCAGTCGCACACTCTGCGATCACTCCCATTGCGCAGGGTCGGGTGATCCCTACACTTCGATGATGCCGATGCCGACTGATGACGCCGTGTTCGAGACACATCTTCCTTTGGGCGGACGCCGCCAAGGAAAGGTGCGCGAGGTCTACGACCTTGCACCCGATGCGCACGGACCACGACTCTTACTCGTCGCATCTGACCGAGTCTCTGCGTTCGACGTCGTGATGCCGACACCGATCCCAGGAAAGGGACGGCTCTTGACCGCAATCGCAGAGGGATGGTTCAAGTTTCTGCGCGGGCAATCGATTGTGAAGGACCACCTGCTCTCGACCGATGTTGAACAAATCACTGGGATCGACGAGGGAATGCGCGCATCATTGCGCGGACGGTCGATGATCTGCCGCGCTGCGCAGGTCGTTCCCATCGAGTGCGTCGCACGTGGATACCTCGCGGGCAGCGGATGGAGCGAATATCAGAAAAGCGCGACGGTCTGCGGAGTCAAACTTCCTGCGGGGCTTCGCCAGTGCGAGCGGCTGCCAGAGCCGATTTTCACTCCTGCAACAAAGGCTGCAGAGGGACATGACGAAAATGTTTCGTTTGAGCAGGCGAGCGCGCTCGTGGGAGAGTCATTGATGCAGCGACTGCGCGACATCACACTGCGCACCTACAAGGTTGCCGCTGCGCACGCCCTTGCGCGCGGCGTCATTCTTGCCGACACAAAGTTCGAGTTTGGATTCGCGCTTGACTCGAATGGATCTCCAACCGAAGAACTCATCTTGGTCGACGAAGTGCTCACCCCCGACTCGAGCCGCTACTGGCCAGTCGCTGGGTACGCCGCAGGTCGCGATCAACCAAGTTTCGACAAACAGTTCTTGCGCAACTGGCTCGTGACGCTCGTCGAGTCGGGTGCGTGGAACAAGACTCCGCCAGGACCTGAAGTTCCCGCCGATATTGTTGCGGGAACGCTCGCGCGCTATGAAGAGGCGTACGCGCGGTTGTTCGCGCAGTAGCAATCAGCGCAGCGCAGCTTCGGCAACATTTCGAAGCAGCATCGCAACGGTCATCGGACCGACACCGCCAGGAACTGGGCTCATCCATCCCGCAACTTCTGCCACTGCTGGATCGACGTCGCCCACGGTCTTGCTCTTTCCATCGGCGTCCGTCACACGGTTGATGCCGACATCGATGACAACTGCGCCTGGGCGAATCCAATGGGGCTTGACGAGGCCCGCGACTCCTGCCGCCGCGATTACGACATCGGCCTCGCGTGTGATGTCAGAAAGGTTTGGAGTGAACTTGTTGGCGCTGATGACTGTTGCTTCGCTGCGCATCAAGAGCACAGCGATTGGCTTGCCGACAATGTTGCTCGCGCCGACGACGACGCAGCGCGCCCCGCGCAGCGTGATTCCCGTCGACTCAACCATCTCAAGCGCAGCAAGCGCAGTACATGGCACGAGACTGCGCCGTCCATAGACCACATTGCCGATGTTGGCCGGATTCACCCCTTCGACGTCCTTCTCTGGCGCGATGAGTGACTGCACGCGCTCTGCGTCGATTCCCGCGGGAAGCGGAACATGCAACATGATCGCGCGAATCGACTCTTCACTATTCATCAGCAGAATGCGGCCAGCGACTTCGTCGTACCCCGAGGTCGCGGGCAGCGTGTGCAGGTGGTACTCAATGCCCGCTTCAGCACAGTTTTTCGCCTGATTCTGCGCGTAGACCGTGGCAGAGTGATCGGCACCAACGAGCACGGCATCGAGGCGAACGCTGCGGCCACTCTGCGCGATGCGCGTGCGAAGAGATGTCCGAACGAGAGCGCCAAGGGTCTTGCCATCAATCATGCGTGCAGACATGGGGTGAAAGGTATCGCGTGCGGTAGTCTCGTGTCACTTCGTTTGCTTGCCGATTGGCCGTGTTTCACAACAACCATTCACTCATTTAGGAGATCGTCATGTTGATGCTTGCCACCGTTGCTTCACTCGTTCTGGCTCAATCACCCCCAGCGGGCGGCGCGGTCGTTTCTCCGCCAACTGTTCCAGCCGCCAAGATCGTTCCGGTCGCTGGCGCCAAAGGCGAGAAGGTCGAGTCGCTCGACCCAACACTTTTTCCAGGAGCGCCAGCAGTTTTTCCAGAGATTTCGGAGTGGGTGAAGGGCGATTCAGTGAGCGGCTTTGAACCGGGCAAGATTTACATCATGGAATTTTGGGCGACGTGGTGCGGTCCCTGCCGTCAGGGCATGCCCCACCTCAGCGAAGTGCAGCACAAGTATGCAGACATTGGCTTGCGTGTGATCGGGATCAGCGACGAACCCGTTGAAAAGGTCAAGCCATTTCTTGAAAAGCCTGAGTGGGCCGAAAAGACTCAGTACACACTCTGCTGCGATCCCGATCGTTCTGCGCACGATGCATACATGAAGCCTGCGATGCAGAATGGAATTCCCTGCGCATTCATCGTGAAGGATTCGACCGTGCAGTGGATCGGTCACCCCATGACGATGGACGAGCCACTCGCAGAAGTCGTTGCGGGAACATGGGACCTTGCGAAGGCGAAGGAGTCATTTGTGGGCGAGGCACAGTCGAAGAAAGCGCAGCGGCGCGCCTCTGGCCTCTTGCGCGAGGCGCAGAAGTCAGGCGATTACACCGCGTTTCTTGAGAATCTTGATGCATTGATCGCCAAAGCAAGTGCGCAGGCGAAGCCTGGACTCGAACTGCAGAAGTTTCAAGTCCTCGTCGGTGGTGCGAATCAACCTGAGGTCGGGTACCAGCTTGGACGCACAATCGTCGCATCACTTACTTCGACCAAGAACAGCGCTGCGCTCAACATGATTGCATGGACTGTGCTGACATCGCCCGCGATCAAGACGCGCGATCTGCCGTTCGCACTCGCTGCGGCAAAGGCTGGCGTTGAAGTTTCGGGCGGCAACGATGGCGCACTGCTCGACACGCTCGCCCGCGCGTACATGGACTCGGGCGACAAGGCGCAGGCGATTGCAACTCAGAAGCTGGCGATCGAGAAGACTCCAGCGGGCGAGATGCTTGACGAGATGAAAGAAACGCTTAAGACCTACGAGAGCGGATCGCCCGCAGACGGCAAGCCGATCTAATCACAGGTCTGCGACTTCGACTTCGCGGTTCAACTTCGAACTCTCGTAAATCGCATCGATCACACATTGAAGTGAACGCCCGTGGTGCCCAGTGGCCACGGGCGTTTTTCTTTGCATCACCATCTGCGCGAAGTGTCGGTACTGCTCGTCCCACGCTTGGTCCATCGGATTGGTCGCATCGAACTGCGGCTTGAGATCGACGAGCATCCCCTCCTCTTGCGTCGCAATGGTGAGGTCTTTGCCAAGCACCTCAAAGAATGCCCCCGCATCACGCCCCCAAATCGAGATGCCATCGCGAGAGGTGCCCTCGGGAATGTTCGCCGCCCATGTGACATTCAGCTCAATGGTCAGACCACCTGCACATCGAATCAACGCAGTCGCGGCATCTTCGACATCGAATACTCCGTCGATTTTTGGCGGACCTGCCCACATCGAGGTGAAACAGTAGTCAGCGATCGGCGATCCAAAGTGCGACCACGTCTTGCCGCTCACGCGCTCGACCTTTGGGTGGCCTGCGAGATGCAATGCCAAGTCGATGACATGCACACCGAGGTCGATCAAAGGGCCGCCACCCGATTGGCGCTTGGTCGTGAACCAACCACCGAGGCCTGGGATCCCCCGCCTTCGATAGAGACTTGCCTTGATGTGATAGATCTCGCCGAAGCGCCCCGAGTCGATCCACTTCTTTGCGGCGAGCGCAGTGGGAGATTGTCTGCAAACGTAACCCATTTGCAAACTGCCTGAACTCTGTTTTTCGGCGGCGAGAATCTCGTCGCACTCAGCACGCGAGAGCGCCATCGGCTTTTCAAGAAGGACGTGCTTTCCTGCGCGCAACGCGGCACATGCGCACGCGCAGTGACAGTCGTTTGGAACAGCGACCACCACCGCATCAACACTCTTCATCGCGAGCAACTCGCCGATGCTCTGCTGCGCGGCGCCTCCGTGCTCTGTCACAAGTTTCTGCGCACGATCTGGGAGCACATCCCATGCACCGACGATCTCGATGCCTGCTCGCCGCGCCGTTTGCGCGTGAACATTTCCGATTCCACCGCAGCCGATCATCCCCAATCCGAAGGTCTTGCCGAGTGAAGAGCGCATCTCTCTAGGATAGAGAACAATGGCAAATCATCGGACGGTTATTGTTGGAGCAGGCATCGTTGGATTGTGCAGCGCATACGAACTCGCGCTGCGCGGGGTCGATGTGGTCGTGATCGATCGCAGCGCGACTTATGACAACGCATCATGCGGAAACGCAGGACTTTTCTCGATCGCCCACTACCCCCTCACGAAGCCCGGGGCATCGTGGCGCGGGCTGCGCTGGATGTTTGACTCGACCAGTCCACTCTGGATTCGCCCGAGTTTTTCGCCGCAACTGATCCGTTGGCTCTGGACGTTTCATTCCAACTGCAATGAAGCGCACCTCGAGCGATGCATGCGCACACTCTGTGCCATGGGATGGCGCACCGTGCAAGCACTCGAGGCAATGCTTGACGCGGAGAAGATCGATTGCCTCTATCGACGCAGTGGATGGCTCGACCTCATTCACGACGATGGCAACTTGGACGCCGCTGCAGAGGAGGGACGCGCGCTCGCTCCCTATGGATACCGCACCGATCGCATCAGCGGCGCAGAACTTCGCCGACTCGATGGTGCCTACCGCGATGAAGTTGCGGGAGCGATTCACTACGTTGATAGCGGAATCATCCATCCCGAGCGACTTGTGCGGGGGCTTGCCGATGCGCTCACCAAACGCGGCGTCGAGATTCGCACCAACACAACCGTCACGGAATTGAAGCGAGAAGCAAGTGGCAGATGCATCGGCGTCCAACTCGCAAGCGGCGAATTCGTGCGCGGCGACACGACACTGCTCGCTGCAGGTATCTGGTCAGATGCACTTGCGCGCTCTGCTGGTGTGCGCGTCGCGATGCAGCCTGCGCGTGGGTATCACGTGCAACTCGATGGAGTGCCATGTTTGCCGATCACTGGCGGAGTCATGCGCGAGACATTCATTGCATACAACCCGATGGGATCGCAACTGCGCCTTGCGGGCACGCTCGAGATCGCGCCGGTCGGTCGGCCATGGATGCGCAAACGCATGAACGCGCTCATCACTGGCGCGCGCAAGTATCTGCATGGCGTCGACGCGGGTCGCATCACGCACGAGTGGGCTGGCTATCGACCTTGCACCGCCGATGGCATGCCAGTGATCGGTCCGATTGTTCAAACTCCAGGACTTCACATCGCGACTGGCCACGCAATGATGGGATTGATGCTCGGCCCAGTCACTGGGCGCATCGTTGCCGCAGACATCTGCGGCGAACCGCAGTCGATTGACGAAGACGTGTTGAAGAGCGTGCGCCCGAGAGGGTGAGAACTCGCGGCGAGTCCCGTGCTTTGGAATGAATGCGCCGTGCACTCAACCCACCGTGAGCGCGGCGGAATACTTCACTCGGCGCTCAAACAGCCCTCGCCGAGCTGCGCAGACT
>CAYHFW010000034.1:0-19655 GCA_964355975.1 uncultured Singulisphaera sp. | reverse complement strand
TTGGGCCTGGTTAGTTTCTCATAAGCGGGTGGACCTCTATCGAGGGCCCGTGTCAGCCGAGACACTATCGATTTGGTTCGGCCTTATGTTCAGTGCGTTCAGCACCTGTCCGATCAGCGGGTCAGGACCCTTCCAATTCCCTAGGCAACCAAAAAACGTTCGGTAAAATTCTTGATTCTTGTGCCCCTTCGCACTTGCTCGCCTCCCTGAGTTTGGAGTGTTGCGCATTTCATTAGACTAGACGATGGCGTGGGTGCGTATCTCAAGCCCCTGCCTCTTCCCTGTCGACGTGCCGCTTGCACCGCCACGCCGCTCGCGTTCTGTGACCAGAGGATCGGCCGAGCGGGTGCGCTTCGATCGCGCTCAGCCAGCTGAGGGGTTTGGATGCGGGTCGGTAGCCCAACCGAACCCTGCGAGTTCAAATGGCGAGAACGGAGGGCATACACCAGATTCGCCTCGCAACGCTCCCCTCGTTAGCAGGCTGCCGAAAAATCCCTCGCGTCCCGCGAGTTTCGACAGGCCGCTGTTGCACTTTGCGCGATTCCCTCTTGAAACGGTGAACGAGTGTCGGTTTTCGACACTGGTTCACCGTTTCAAGCAATGAAACAATCCGCGAATCTCGCCAGTTTCAAAAAACCGCTCGGCCACGTTCCGCGAATGTCTTTCCATGCGCGGAAATGGCGAAACCAACGGCAGCCTCTGGTACAGCATCTGCATCGACGACCCCATCGAGAGTGATCATCCGCTGCGCGCGATCAAGCGCATGGTCGACGATGCGCTGCGTGGCATGGACGGCGACTTTCGCAAGGCGTATTCAGATCGCGGTCGTCCGTCGGTGGCGCCAGAGAGATTGCTGAAGGCGCTGCTCTTGCAGACGCTGTACACGATTCGCTCGGAGCGCGAGCTCTGCAGGCGAATGAAGACCGACCTTCTCTTTCGCTGGTTTCTCGACATGACGCCAGACGACGAGATCTTCGTGCCGACGGTCTTCACGCATAATCGCGAGCGACTCGCCGAACACGGACTCACGCAGCATCTCTTTGCGGGCGTTGTACAGCAAGCGATCGCAGCAGGACTTGCGAGCGACGAACATTTCGCCGTCGATGGATCGCTGATTCAGAGTCACGCATCACTGAACAGTTTGAAGCGCATCGCGCGCGAGGGCAGCGACAATGACGACGACAAGCCCACGCCGAGTGGTGGTCCAGGTCGTCGCAGCCGCAACGAAAGCGTTGATTTCAAGGGCGAACGACGCGGCAATGCGACGCACCGAAGTGCCACCGATCCCGAGGCGCGGCTGTACAGAAAGGGAAACAATGTCGGCGCATTTCTTTCGCACACGATGCACGCGCTGACAGAGAATCGCAATGGACTCGTGCTCGCGGTCGAAGTCGCAGAAGCAAATGGTCGCTCGGAGCGCGCGTGCGCGATGAGCATGGTGCGATCGGTGCGCACGAGTCACAAGGTGCGCGTGACGACGCTTGCTGCAGACACGGGTTACGACTCGGGCGACTTTCTCGTCGCGCTCGAAGCAGAAGGAGTGCGTCCGCATGTTGCGGTGCGTGATGGCGTGATTCGCGCGCAAGGCGAAGAAGGCGATGCGCGCAGGCGCGCGCGCACGTCGCAGCAACCGCGGATATCAAGTGTGTCAGCGCAGGCGAAAGATCGTCGAAGAATTCTTCGACTGGGCGACGACGATCGCGGGACTGCGGCGATCAAAGCATGTTCGACAGTGGAAGATCAAGCAGCAAGTCGAACGGACGGCCGCGGCATACAACCTCGTGCGAATGAGAAGGCTTCTGGCGGCGTGAAGAGTGTGAAACACAGCGTGCGAACGCGGTCGATCTCGAGAGATTGAAGCACGCGAGCCGAACGCGGGAGTGAATCGGCAGCAGAGTCAAAGAGTCAACTGTGAATCGGCGCCGACAAGAGCCGATTCGCCCGGCAAAGAGGATTACTTCAGCGTCCTGTTAGGGATCAACGCTGACTGTTACGTAGCGCCTTCCTGATAGCGGCACCGACGAAGGTCTGCGGCTAAAATCTGGATCCCATCGCGGGTCCTGCGCATTGACCGTTCGCGATGGAGTGAAGGCGTTCATGGGAACGGCGTCTCATGTCCGTGTGTGGCTGGCAGAGGTTCCGATTGATTAGCGCTCGCAAGAACGACTTTGTTGGGCGCCACGGGGCCACCGCCAGCCCCCCTCTCCGCGTTCATCCAATGCCCCCACCGCGCAACATCGACGAGGTCGCGACCTGCAAGCCAGTTTGCGTGAGCGGCGAGCCGCATGTCAACACCAATCGACAGTTGTCGCGGATCGAGATGCCCCTTGTTCTCTGTTTCTACTCGCACGCAACGGAAGGTCGAATCACCAGGGCAGATACCAAGCGTGACGATCGCCTCTCTGCAGCCATGCACTTGCACCGCTTTCAACGCGAGCTCGCGCGCGATCAGAGGACCCGCACGATCAACCTTCCAGAAGTCCTTCCCACTCATCGCACCGCCGCCAATTGGAACGCGCGGTCCATAGAAATCGACAACGAGCTTCTTGCCGGAGAGCCCGTTGTCAGCCATCGGCCCCCCCACTTCGAAACATCCGGCACCGTTGAAACTCAACTTCACGGACTCATCGAACTCAAACCCAGGGACTGCCAGCGCGAACTCTTCGAGCGCACACAAGATCACCTTGCGGGTTGCTCGATAGGCGTCGACCGCTTCCCACTGCAATCTGTGGTGCAACGACACTGACAATGAATCAAGGCGCCACGAACGCGCATCTGGCGATTCCGCGAGAAACACGATGACCTTTCCGTCGGGACCGCAGTTTGCTCGATGCGACTTCGCAAATGCGTAGAGCGCCTTTGCGAGGTGGCGCGCCAACGCGTGCTCGACTGGCAGAGAGCCGGTGCCAGGCGTGCTGCACGCGTACCCAGTGATGATCGACTGGTCGTCCGCAATCGGACGCGACTCAGACTCGCCGCTCGCAAGCGGCCCCCGAATGATGTCTGTGATGACATTCAGCTTGTCGCCCTTCGACCACGTCCAGTTTGTATAGCCCGCACTTCGAAAGACCCGCTGTGCAATCGATCGCACATTGATTCTGCTGGTGCCATCGCCAGCAATTCGACCATCAATGAACACCGACTTGCGAAAGAGGGCCACCTCGACCGCAACGAGCGCGCGAGGATCTTTCTGCCATGCCGCTTGCACGATCGCATCAGCGATCGCATCGGCAAGTTTGTCTGGATGCCCAGGCAAGACCCACTCGGCTGTTCGCAGAATTGAAGGTGTGTCTGTGCGGTTCATTTCGCACCTCCATTCATCTCGAGCCACACATTGACATAGCCAGCCATTTGGTCTCGGCTCGCCGCAGAACCCGCCAATGCAACACCCACAAAGACACCATTCAACACCGACGATTCTGCGGCGCTCGGCGTGCCCACAAGTCCGTCTGTCACGACCACAGCGCGCCGCACCTTGTGAGCCTGCATGTGCGCAACGACGCATGAAATCGAAGTTCCACCCGTCGAATTCACCTTTCCATCGGCAAGTTCTGCCAGCGTGACGTCTGAGACGATGGTCGAAAACAAATGCACTTTTTGAAAGACACAGTCTGAGCAATCACGGATTGCGGCATAGAGCGGTGGGATCAATTGCGCCATACTTCCCGACACATCCATGTAGATATGAACGCGCTCGCCGTTGGGAATTGTCGTTCGATGCTCGATCTGGTGTGAATGCATGATCGGCCTTGCACCAATTGCTCGCAGCACCATCCCCCTGCGATCGCACCGTGCAATGGGCGACTGAATCTGCGACTGGCATGTGCTTCGTCGCCTGAGATTTGCCTTCTTGCCATCGGTGCTGACCATGCGAATGAGCGTCCGCAGAGAATCTCGCTTCGTCTTGGGAACTTTCACTCTGTGTGTTTCAAAGAGCGCGTCGAGCGAAGTCTTCGGAAGCATCGCGTTCGCGGGCCAGCGACTCACCGCCGACTGGATGAGGCCCGTGAGTGCTGGAGCAAGGTTCTGCAGCGCCTCGGCGTCGTTGTCGCTGTCGTCATCGCCGTGCCCTCCTATCAGCGCCGCCACGTCAATCTCGACGACCACACCGCTGCTGCGCAGCGCATCTCGCAACTCGCTGTATGTGCATCCAAACGTGTAGAGGTTTTGATGCAGCGCGGCAAGCTCGCGATGTTTGCACAGTGCGGGCGGAGTGACGCGAACGCCTCTTGGACTCCACCCAGAGGCTGGTCGCAGAAAGCAGTACACGGGATGATTCTCGTCGTAGAGATCGCGAAAGAGCGCAGTCGACGCAGGGTCTGGATATGCCTGACACAACATTGCATTGATGACGGCATCGAAGACGAGATTGTCGAGCGGTGTCGCGCGAGGAAAGAGTCGCGTATGACCAAGCACGATGTGATGCATCTCGTGCAAGATGAGCATGGTCATCTTCTCCTTCGTGTTCGCATGGTTGCTCACGAATTCTGGATTGATCTTCAGCGTGGAGTATTCACCGCAACTCACGCATGCAGTGGGAACAGTGGTTGTCTCTTCGATCGAGAGCAAACGCAAAAGCGCGTCGGCACCGAAGTGCATCGCAGGAACTGAATTCATAACTTGGTCAATGAGCCCGCGGTGAATCGGCGACTCGGCCGCGTAAAGTGAGTCTGTGATCATGTTGCTTAACCTTTCTGGGTCCATGAATCTGGAAGGAAGAGAGTGACGCAGCGGTTCAAGACCGCGGGGGTATAAATCGGCGACTGAGAGCGAATGAATGCTTTGCTTGTGCACCGCGCAATGACTGGCAGTAACCGCTGAGTCCGCACGACGGCCACGCCAGGCTTGTTGGGCAACATGACCTCGTCGAAGATCGCACGCGTCATCGCGACTGCCGTGACTGGAACGATCATTGGTAGTTGTTCGACGAGCGAAAGATCCTCTGGTGCGCCAGAGAGAAACTCGCAGAGCATTTCAGAGTTCTTCAGCCTCGGAATTCCCCAGACCTTTGAGACGTGCTCGAAGGCTTGATCGAGATCGAATACTGCTGCGGGGCTTGGAGCGTCCTTCGTCGCGGCGACCGGTTCTGGAAAGAGCAGTAATCCCAGGGCTCGGATGGCCTTTCGTGATCCGACTCCGGTTTGCTTCACCGCGACGGACGAACCATTCATGTGCAGCCGCGACCGAATTTCGGTTGGACAAAGCGCGTTCACGCTGCCCGCCGATTCTGCAATCGATCATGCATCGACATGTATGAGTCAGCGATGCTGGTGACCAGCGTGGCGGACATGCCAGGCGTCGCGATCCACAGTTGAAGAAGGAGATTGTTCAAGGCGACGGTCGCCGCGCTGCTCGCTGGTTTTTCAGCGACGACTCTGACAATCTCGTTGAACGCGGCGTGCCACGCGGTATTGCCTTGAACCCTTCGGTCGACTTCACACCCAACTTCAAGTTCGCCAACGAGAATTGCGAGTTGCTCTGCGATGGCAGGATTGACTCGCGCGATCGCGCCATGCTTGGAGATTGCCGCCGCGAGCAGATGGCGCGCACCCAATGGGCACGAGGCAAGCGCATCGGCTGCGTATGCCGAGAGTTCGTATCCAGGCAGCGAATCAACCTCAAGCGCCAGAAAGATTCGATTGACTGGATCTGTCTCTTGACAAAGCAATCGACGCGGATCTGCCCGGTCGAAGTGCAGCGACGCGCAGATTCTTCTGTGCGCCAACTGCAGCCTTGCCTCGTCGATCGCAATTCCACGCGCGCGATCTGCGATTGTGTTTTTTAGTGCGATCCACGCGCTCTCTTCGATGTTGAACTTCGCGCCAAGCGTCCAGCGAGCGGCATGCACGGCATAGATCGCTTCATTGAGCATCACGGCGCGCCTTCCCGAAAGACGAATTCTCACGTCTGGAAGGACTTTGGCGATCAAGTGAACATATTCGCTCATCATCTCGCCAAACGCTGCTTTGACTTGATCGATGCGCCTGCGCGTCAACTCGACGCACGCCTTGACCGACTGCTTGAGTTCTGCCGTGAGAGGAACGACTGGGTTCTGAATGAGCGCGATGCGATCAGCCTGCGAAAAGGTCTCCCAACTTGGCATTTCAACCACAAACGGAAAGCGATCGGCGAGCGCGGCATCAAGCGGTTCGCTTCCGAGATACTCCGTCCCGTCGCCGTTGCCTGAATCGCTTGCCGGCGGATTCATCGCGGCCCACCGAAACTTGAGATTCGCAATTGGCATTCCTTGAATGCAGCGCTCGTGAATGATCGGAAATAGCCTGTTTTGCATGTCTGGGCGACAGCGCGAGATCTCGTCCAAGAACACTGCCTCGGCTGGCCAAATGCTTGCGGGAGTCTCGACGAACTTCAGCGTGCCATCTGCATCGGGCAGTGGATAGCCAACGAGATCGTCGTAGTTCAACAGGCTCGCGTTGTAATGGCGAAACTTCAGGTCAAGAACTTCTGCAATGCGCGCGAGCAGCAGACTTTTTGCAGCGCCGTGTGCGCCGATAAGCAGGAGTGGAGCTTCGCTCGCGAGAGCGGCAAGAAGGACTGCATCGATCCGATCGGATCCGACAATCCCGAGTTGCCGCAGAAACTTTGCGGGGCGAACTGCGGTTGCGTCTTCTGTGTTTGATCCTGAAACTGCTGCATTTGTAGGTATTTCTTGCGCCATTGAAGACTCCAATGGCACCAAGAGCTCGGCTCCGACCACACAATCTGAAATCAACGCGCGCGACAACTCGCGGCGATGAAATCAAAAAGTGCAGTTCGGAAGGGTGCGCCGAACACGACGTTCGAGCGCTTTGCGTCAACGCGATTTCTCGCGCGGCCGCATCGATCCCCCTTCGGGGCTGCCTCGGCACCGTTCGTCTGCTTTTGCAGTGCGTCGGTTGCCGCTCAGACAAGAGGCTGTCTGAAACTCTTGATGCTGGGCGAAGTCTACAACGCCCTTTTTGACAACGCAAGGTGTCGTCGATTCGAATAGGCATCCGCGACGCGGGAAATGGTCGCGCCCCGACAGTTTCAGGAATTTTGATCCTTGGTGTACGAAAAATCGTCCGAACCACTCATGCGCATAGCCGTGCAATCCTCTCTCCAACAACTTGAGCCTGCTTCAACCCAGATCCCGCACCCCGCGAGCGATCAAGTTCCGTCCCCCCGCATCATGTTGATCGATGACGATCCGTTCGTCTTGCGGGTCATGGAGTGCATGCTTGCCGAGATTGGGTACCCCAATTGCGTTTCTTACGAGCACGCCGCAGATGCGCTCGCCGCCATGGACAACGGCGGACTTGCCCCGGACGTGATTTTGCTTGATCTCAATATGCCGCTCATGGATGGAGTCGAGGTCGTGCGGCATCTGGCTGAGCACGGATTTGCGGGCGAACTCATCTTGCTGAGCGGCGAAGATGCGCAAACGCTCCGCGCGGCGGAGGCCCTCGCACGCGCGCACTCCCTGCGGGTCATTGGCGCGCATGTGAAACCAGTTCCCCGCGAGCGCATTGCCGAGTCGCTCTCAAAGCATTCCAAACTCGCGTTGGCAACCCCGTTTCGGAGTCGGGCGGTTTACTCAGCGCAGGCCGTAGCCCATGCCATCCATGCGGGCGAACTCGTCAATTACTACCAACCCAAAGTTGAGACAATGACTGGTGCAGTCGTCGGGGTCGAGTCGCTCGTTCGATGGAGTCATCCCACCGATGGGCTGGTGTTTCCAGACCAATTCATTCCAATCGCAGAGTCGAACGGGCTCATTCGCGATCTCACCCGTCAAGTCGTCACGATCGCTCTCGCGCAGGCCAAGAAGTGGCACGATGCGGGATTGAAAATCAACATCGCGATCAATGTCTCGATGGACGACCTCGCGTCGGTTGACTTTGCGGACTTCATGATCGCGCAAGCTCGCCTCGCTGGCGTTCGCCCAGAGTCGGTTGTACTCGAACTCACGGAGAGTCAACTGACCCGCAATTTGACCACAGTGCTCGATGTGCTTGCGCGCCTGCGACTGCACCGATTTCGTCTCTCGATTGACGATTTCGGAACCGGCAACTCATCGCTTGCGCAATTGCGCGACCTGCCGTTTGATGAACTGAAGATCGACCGGTCGTTCACGCGAAATGCGTGGAAAGACCAGCGGCTTCGAGCGATTTTCCAATCCAGTGTCGATCTTGCTCGCATGCTCAAACTGCCTTCGGTCGCTGAGGGAGTCGAAGATGCAGATGACCTGAAGTGCGTGCAGAGCACAGGATGTCGACTTTCTCAGGGATATTTCATCGCGCGCCCAATGGCAGCAGACGCACTGCCAGGGTGGATCGATCTGTGGAACGGTCGCGTGCAGCGCGAGTCACTTTTTCAGGATGCCCAATGAAACTCACCACACTGACATCGATCACCCGTTGTCGAGTCGCAGCCGCGGTTTCTGCGGCGGGCGTTCTTGCAGGGTTCTCACCATCGAATCCCCCGCCTCCAGAATCATCTCTTCGAACAGTCAGACCAAGCGCACTCTTCGTGCTTGCGACTGAAGAGTCGACGCTTTACGCGAGCGGCGATGTCGTCAAGACTGATTGGATCGAAGTCTGGCAACCCATGTGTGGCAGCAGACCGGGTGGGTTGAGTGCGAGTGCGCTTTCTCAAGTCGCACAGTCACACCACCGCGAGATCGACGGTCGTGACGACTTGCGGATTGTTGACACGCCACCAAATGGCGTCGCAGCCAACTTCAACGTTGTCTTCGTGCTCGGAGCAAGCGTCCCAGCGGCTGCTGTGCCTGCGTTTGCAATGGTCGAGCAGTACCTCGAAGCGCAATTCACAGATTCCGTGACGGTGACGATTGACGTTTCGTTTGCTGCGCTGGGCACAGGAATTCTCGGGGCAACAACTCCTGCATACACAACCGCGACATTCAAGAATTCGCGGACTGGCCTCTATAACAACCGTGATGTCACTGATACTGTGCAGGCATACCTGCCCACGACGACCACTCTTGGAGTGCGATATTCCGGAACGAGTACCACGGTGACTCAAGAAGACCGGGTCTACTGGACGCGCGCGAACTACAAGTCGACCATTGGCACCGCAGTCGGGAATGACGCGAGCATGCAGTTCAGCACTGCATATACATGGGACTACGACCCTACGAACGGATTGCTGGCAACCTCAACCTCGTTCGTCGATGTTGCGACACACGAAGTTGGCCATGCGCTCGGCTACATCTGTGGCGCAGGCATGTGGACGAAGGACATGAGCTCGCTCGACCTCTTTCGCTTTCAATACACCGATGGCACGGCCGATTACAACCCCGACACATCTGCAGAATTCACTGCGCGCCCTCGGCTCGTCGCCTACAACAGCCCAAACGACGCGCACCATCTCGATTTCGTCACGCTCGAGTGCCGCATGAGCGATGGCAGTCCCTATCAAGCGAGCCACCTACGCGAAGAGAATCCGACTCTTGGGTTGATGGATCCAGCGCTCAGTGCGGGCACGACGCTTTACCCGAACTACTACTCGACGAACGATCTGACTTGCTTCGATGCGATCGGGTGGGATCGGTAGAGAATCGCGAATCGGATTTGATTCGACCCACTTGCAAAGCCACTTGGCGGGTTGGGGTGGCGGTGGAATTGCGCCCGCTTGAGGGCACTTTCTCACCTCGAACTCGGCAGAGTTCACATGCCCCCATTTCCGAGCGTTCAATTTCGCTTGTAGATTTTGATTTTGCGGTAGATCGTTGCCGTCGAAATCTCGAGCTGCTTCGCTGCGAGCGCCGGCGATCCGCCGCAATTTTCGAGCGCAGCACAAATGGCTTTGCGCTCGATCTCTGCGAGCGTCTCGAATCGAACCTGGCGGATCTGATCTCCGCTGGGCACGCTGGCGTCAGAGGCAAATGGCTGATTTTCCGCTTCACTACTTTGGGTGTTCATGACATTTCTCGGTTCGTTGCGTGGTTCGACGTGGACGCGTCTGAGGGTGTTCGCTGGGGTGATCATTGGGGCTCCTTAGGGCTGTCCGACTGAGGGGAATTGGCGCAGCTTGATACAGAGGAAATTGTTTTTTTCGCTAACCTGCGTCCGTGAGCACAGAGTCCACCGTCCAACTCATCGAACGCTGCGCTCAGGGCGATGCGGACGCATGGAATGAGGTGGTCAACCGCCACTCGAGACTCGTGTATAGCGTTCCGAGGCGATACGGTTTCGCGCCAGCCGACTGTGATGATGTGCACCAGGCGGTTTTTTCGGCGCTTGTGAGCAATATTGCGAAGTTGCGCAATCCACAGGGGCTTCCTCAGTGGCTGATAACCACTGCTCACCGAGAGAGTTGGCGAATTGGGCGTTCGCGTGGGCGTGCATTGAACACAGATACCGACTTCGTGAGCGTTTCCGACCCTTCGGAATCGCTGATCGAAGAGGTTGAAGAACGGCAGTTGGTGCGTCGCGCGCTGGAAGAACTCGGGGGGAAGTGCAAGGAACTACTCGAGAAACTCTTTGGACGTTCCGGCGGCGGGGACTACGAGAGAGTCGCATCAGAACTCGGAGTTCCGATGGGAAGTATCGGTCCGACCAGATCACGCTGCCTCGACAAATTGGGCGTTATTCTTCAAAAAATGGGGATTCGGGCTCCGGGCGCGACCACTCCCCGCGAACGACGAGGAGAGTGAGTTCGGGAACGCCGGCTGAAACTCAGGTACTCCTGCACGCGGCTGCACACGAAACTTGTGAATTCTCTGGCAGGTGTGTATCAGGGCGGCAACGCAGCGCTCATGCGGGTGAGAAAGCATCCCATCACCATGAACGATTCACTTCCATCCGACGGCTCCGACCACATCGGTCAGCAACTCGCAGCGTTCGCAGCCGCGCACATTGCAGCCGACACCGATTGCTTCGCTTCAGTGGATGCGCTCTCCCGCGCTCGAAGTTTGGCGCGATGCCTTCGGACAGTCGATGCAGCAGATGCGCACGCACCCGCCCTCGACTGGTGGAGCCGCGCGCGCACGGTGCTCGCCACGCTTGTACTCGACGAGTCCATGATTGCTGGGGCGGGACTGCGTGGCGGTTCGATTCGCACAATGGAGTTTGTGCGGGGAGGTGTCCACGTCGATCTCGAGGTCGAGCCACTCATTCGCCACACGACACGCCGCGGCATCGTCCGCGGTCAGGTTGAGAGTGGCGCCGACTGCGATGGGGTTCCGGTCGTGCTCGTCGACGAATCTGGCCACGAAGCGGCATCCACGACACTCGATGACCTTGGATTCTTTTCGGTCTTCCTTCCATCTGGCACCTATTCCCTTGCGATCGCGCTCCCCGCTGGAGCAATCATGGCAACAGGAGTCTGCGTGCAATGAGCACAGACGGCTCATTTCAGCGAATGCCACTTGCTGACTTTGTCGCGCTGACTGAGAAGGCCCGCCTGAGTGCGCTTCGTGCGATGGCTGCCCCTGGCGCGGCCCTCTGCGACTACGGCGATACCGCTGAAAAACTCGCGTCCACTGACGTGAGTGCAGCGCTCGCAAACACCCAGATACTCGAATCGGCCGCAGTGTCGCTCGGCGACGCACGCGCTCTTGCACGGGTGCGCCGCGCGCGCGTGCTCTCACTCGCGTACTCGGGTGCATACGCCGAGGCGCTCGCGCTTGGAGAACTCGCGCGCGCCGACGCGCTTGCGGCAGGTGAAAGAATCGAAGCGGCGCGTGCATTGATCGCGCAGATGCAGCCACTCTTGGTAACTGGCCGTGCAGAAGATGCGCTCACCGCAGGTGAGACGGCGGGCGAAGAACTGCTATCGCTGGGCGAGCCAGTCCTCGCTGCACGCGTCGACATCAATCTTGGCAACATCCACAAGGCGCTCGGGCAACCCGCGCGAGCACTTGCCTGCCTTGATGTTGCTGCCGCCGTCCTTGCATCGCAATCCGACTTGGCTGCTCACATCGATATTGCGCGCGGCGAATCGCTGTTGCTGCTCGATCGATTCGAAGAAGCTCGCCGTGCCTTTCAACGATCATTGCAGTTTTTCGCAGTCCCTGCGGGGCAGGTCGGGATGGTCGAGGCGGTCGTCGAGGGAAATCTCGCAGACCTTTCGGCTCGACAAGGCGGCTACCAAGAAGCGCTCGAAGGATTTGCCCGCGCACGAGCAGCGCTGGGAAGTGCTCCAAGCGCCCACGCGGCTCGTCTGCTCGTCGAAGAGGGGGAAGTCTTTGAGATGCTCGGCGTGACTGATGTTGCGGGCGATCGCTTCGCCAAAGGTAGCGCTGAGTTTGATCGGCTTGGAATGGCATTCGAATCACTCCGCGCTGCTGTTGGACAGGGGCGAGTTCTCGCGAGTGCCGGCGAACTCTCGAGCGCCGCTGAGTGTTTCGGCTCTGCGGCGGAGCGTGCAGAGGTGCTCGGAAATGCGCCAGAACGCTCGAAAGCGCTTCTGCAGCAGGCATCATCTCTGGCGCGGGCTGGGTCGATTGCCATGGCACGCGCCACACTCGAACGTGTTGATCAGAGCGCGCTTGTCGGCCCCGTCGACCGTGTCATGGCGCATCTGCATGCGAGTGTTGTCGCTGAGCGCGCAGGAACTCTTGCGGTCGCCATGTCAGAGATCGACAGCGCACTCGAGCAAGCTGCAGTTGCGGGCGTGGCTCCGATCCAAGCAGAGGTGCTGACGCACCAAGCGACACTCTTGCGACGAAGCGCCCGACCAGCCGACGCAGCGCGGGCTGCGCGTCGGGCGGTCGATCTGGTCGAACACGTGCGCGGATCGCTTCAAGCCGAACGCACGCGCGCTGGTTTGCTTGGCCGCCGACTTGGCGCCTACGAAGAACTTGTCGCAGCGCTGGTCGCCGATGGCTCTTCCGTTGCGCTCGAAGAGGCGTTCGCTGTTGCAGAGCGTGCGAAGAGCCGAACGCTCTTAGACCGAATGCGGCAGGCACTCGACGAACCAGGCGCCTCGACGATTGGACCTCATGCCGTCGAGTTGAACGCGCTGCGCCGAAAACTTGACGGACTCTACGCACGGATCGTCACCAACTCGAAGAATGACACGCGATACGGAATCACCGATGAAGTGCGACTCGAAGTTGGTCAGATCGAAGCTCGAATCGGGACGCTCGAAGGAGAGCGCGTTTCGGGATCGCTTCGGCCATTCTGTCGGGGGGCAGTCTCAGACATTCATGCGATCTCCGACTCGCTAACGCCCGAAACCGGATTGATCTCGTATTTCCGTGCGCGCGGGCGCTGGCTGGCATTTGTTCATGTTGGCGGCTCAACGTCAGTCGTTGATCTTGCGTGCAACGATGACGCACTCTCAGATTCTCTCAACCGCGTCGGATTTCAGATTCGGCGTGCCCTCGTACGCGGCGGAGCCGTGCGGCAGAAGTTCGTCGCCGATTCGCTGACTGCTCTTGATCACCTTGCCGAACTTGTCTGGACTCCCATCGCGCCAATGTTGAAGGGAATCACCGATGTCGTTGTGGTCCCGCATGGATTGCTCCACACCGTTCCATTCCATGCGCTGCGACACCAAGGCAGATTCATGATTGAAGATCACACCGTCGGATACGCTCCGAGCGCCGGCGTGTATGCGGACCTTCTCGAGCGAGAGCCGCGCACATCGCACCCCTCCGCCACACGCGTGATTGGAGTGCCCGATGCCGCCGCCCCACGCATCGAAGACGAAGCACGCGCGGTCGCCGCGGTTGTGGGTGATCGCCATCCGCTGCTTGGTGGATGCGCGACTCGCGATGCCGTCAAGCGCGTCCTTGAAGAGTGCGACTCTGTGCACCTTGCATGCCACGGGTTCTTCCTTCCAGAAGCGCCGCGCGCGAGTGGATTGAAACTTGCTGATGGTTGGCTCACGGCACGCGATATCGCAGAACTCGACAGAACCCCTTCAACAGTCGTGCTCAGCGGATGCGAAACAGCTGCAACCGCCGTGCGCGATGGCGACGAACTCTTGGGGCTCGCAGGCGCCTTCCTTGGGGGCGGAACGAAACAACTCGTTGCCACCTTGTGGCCCATTCAAGACTCCATCGCAGCGGTCGCGATGGCTGACTTTCACGCACGTTCGACCGACACGCGTGGCAGTGTGCCCCGCGCAGCACAAGTCTTGAGAGAGAATTCTCTGAAAATGATCGACCAGACCCCGCATCCAGCCCATTGGGCTCCATTTATCGCGATAGGAGCATGACCATGACACCTGAAAACACGACCAATTCTTTTGCAAACACGTTGGGTGCGAGTACTCTTTCAGTGAAAACTGACGTGCAAAAGTCTCGGCATCGAAAGGAGAACCCCATGAATCGATCCCACATCGCTGTGCTTTCACTTGCTTGCGCGGTCGGGCTTGCAACATCGCCTTCGACTGCGCGAGATAGCGATCACGAGATTGAGGCGACCGCCATTGTGAAACGCATGCCAAGCGTTGGCTACGGAGTCATCAACAATGCGCTCGCTCCATACTGCAGCGACATTCATTACACGGGGACTGCGTTCGGCGACTGCGTCCGACTGCTGACCTACGAGTTGGCGCCCGCTGCGACTCAACAAGATGTTCACGCGGCGATTCAAGGACTCGTCGCCCAAGGGCTGCTCGCATTCGGTGAGTCGAACTTCACCGCCCACGAGGTGGACGGACAAACTGGAAGTGTTTGGGTGACTGATATCGGAGCAACAACGCTCGCATACAACAATCAGTATTCGTTTGGACTTCTTGGCTTCAATGCCGCACACGCGCGTTCTCGTGGGGCCGGAGTCGTGGTTGCGGTGATCGACTCGGGAGTCGACTCAACGCACGAGGCGGTCGACGGTCCGTTGACCGCGTGGCAATGGGACTTTGTTGGCGATGATGCTTTTCCTGTCGACGCAGGCGATGGCATCGATAATGACAATGACGGCGTCATCGATGACGGTGTTGGTCACGGCACCTTTGTCACGAGCCTCATTCGCCTTGCGGCGCCCGACGCCCGTCTCATGCACCTGCGCGTGCTCGACGACGAAGGATCGTCCGACTCGTTCCGGTTGAGTGCGGCAATTCATAGCGCGATCGATCACGGGGCTCACATCATCAACGTCAGCGTCTCAACCAACTTTGATTCATCGATGCTTGAAGATGCACTCGCGCGAGCGAGGGCGGCTGGCATCATCGTGGTGGCTGCGATGGGAAACGACGGGCTGCCCATGCCCTCGGCGATGGAATACCCCGCAGCATCGCCGATGAGTTTCGCCACCTGCGCGACAAATCATCTCGACGTGAAAGCAGGCTTCTCGAACTATGGTTCTTGCGCCGACTTTTCGACGTGTGGTGCGAGTTTCGTTACAGCAAGTGGAACCATTGACGTTTCGACATCGATCTTGGGCGCGGTTCCAGGCGAGGGATATGCGCACTGGTCAGGCACGAGCCTTTCAGCTGGTTTCCTCTCTGGCGCAGTCGCACTTGTTCGCGCGCAGTACCCAGCGTGGCCAAACGCAGCAGTTCCAGCGGCGGCAGTTCCAGAAACGATCATGAACCTGCTTGCCTTGACCAGTGATCCGATTGATTCGCTCAACCCGAACTACGCAGGACTGCTCGGCATCGGGCGCGTCAACGCGGGCAGCGCGGTTCTGTTGGGCCCACCCGCGAGAGAGCTCGCAGACCTCGATGGCAGCGGCCGAATCGACGGTGGCGACCTCGCGATGATGCTGGGTGCCTGGGGAACCTGTGGGTCTTCGAACTGCCTCGCAGATTTTGACGGCAACGGAGTGGTTGATGGATCGGATCTCGCCATGATCATGGCGAATTGGGGCTAATGCGTATGCGCCCAGTGAACTCACGAACTGGGATTCAGATTGCACGGGGCGTGGCCACGCTCACGGCTGTTGGCTTGCTCGCTGGGCTCAGCGGCGGAAAGAGTGCCCCGCCGGAATCATCCCTTCGAACGGCTCTGCCGAGTGCGCTCTTTGTGCTCCCGAGCGAATCGTCGATGCTTTACGCGACAGGTGAAGTTGTCGAAACGCAGTGGATCGAAGTCTGGCAGGCAATGTGCGGCGGAAATCGATTGGGAATCACGAGCGGAGCGCTCGCTCATGCTGCGCAGACGCACCACCGCGAAATCGAAAGACGGGACGATCTTCGTATTGTTGACACGCCTCCCAATGGTGTCGCGGCGAATTTCAATGTTGTTTTTGTGCTCGCAGCGAGTGTTCCCGCAGCGGCTGTTCCCGCGTTTGCGAAGGTCGAGCAATATCTCGAAGCGCAATTCACAGATTCGGTCACAGTGACGATCGACGTGTCATTCGCGGCGCTGGGAGCTGGGATTCTTGGGGCAACCACACCGATCTACACGACCGCAACCTACAAGATCTCACGCACTGGGCTCTACAACAACCGCGATTCGAGCGACACGGTGCAGGCGTTCCTGCCCACGACGACAAAGGTCAACGTTCGCTACAGCGGTAGCAGCGCAACGATCACGCAAGAGGATCGTGTCTACTGGACTCGCGCGAACTACAAATCGACCGTCGGAACTGCGACTGGCAATGATGCGAGCATGCAATTCAGCACTGGATACACGTGGGATTACGATCCGACAAATGGCGTGACTGCCGGAGCGACTTCATTCGTTGATGTTGCGGTCCATGAGGTCGGTCACGCTCTGGGCTACATTTGTGGCGCGGGCGTCTGGACGAAAGACATGAGTTCGCTTGATCTCTATCGCTTTCAATACACCGACGGCACCGCTGACTACAACCCCGATGATTCGGCAGAATTCACAGCGCGCCCCCGATTGGTGTCCAGCAATTCTCCCAATGATTCACACCACCTCGACTTCGTCACGCTCGAATGCCGCATGAGCGACGGCAGCCCATATCAGGCGAGCCACCTGCGCGAAGAGAGCCCGACCCTCGGACTGATGGATCCTGTGTTCGCTGCTGGAACTACGTTTTATCCGAACTATTTCACCTTGAACGACTTGACCTGCTTTGACGCTGTTGGCTGGGATCGCTGAGTCTGTGTCGGTTTCAACGCGCGCAGGTGTCTCTCTCTGCAACAAGATTCAATCACGCACTTTCGTTCGTTGATTGTTGCATTGCCGTGAACACTCTCGAGGTTGCGCCCAATTCTCGCCAACAAAGTTTGCCTCGCATCCAATATGAGTTAGGGTGTGAGTTGGCTCGGCGAGAAGTTGTTTCACGGAGTTGAGTGCATGTTCAAAAAACCAATTGTTTTCGGCGCCGCTTTGGCTTCCATCTTGGCGGCAGCACCGGCAACGGTGATAGCGGATGGAATCATTGCATGGGAAGGGACCGTCACTATGACGAATCTCACATGCATTCCGTGGGTTGTCGCGCCGAGCGGCGCTCAGACGATGATGTGGGGGCATCTCGCAGAATCGTCATTGGGCTCGACTTCCCACACGGGCTTCGTGAGTTTGGCGGGGGTTGGGTCGACGGGAGTTGCAACGACTTTGACCAATTGTGCGCTGGTTTCATGGCAATCGCCAACATCGTGGCAACCCGGATTCGAGGCATATTCGCCACTCGCGCCGAATAGCCAAGTGATCTCGATCAACGGAACGCCAGCACTCGCGTTCGAGATTGGGTCGCTGCGAACTGATGTTGCCGATCGACAGGACCTCAACGCCACCGGATGGGCTCCTATTCGCGTCACTGCGCCTCTCTCGCCGGATGGCGTGGCGCTCTACGACGAGATCATCAGCATGACCGGCGGAACCGGCAATGGGTTCATCGACATGGCCGCGTTCTTTCCAATCAGCGGTGATGGGTCGACATACGGCGTCTTCGGAATGCAAGGCACGCTGATCTTTGAAAGCGCATTGGTTGGCACCGAAGACTCAGAGTGTTGCTGCACTCCCCACTCAACACCTGGGTGCTCGACGGCTGCATGTTCCGCGAGCGTCTGCGCCGTGAACCCTGACTGCTGCATCACAGCGTGGGATTCGGTGTGCGCCTCACTGGCCACAACGCTCTGCGGCACACTCTGCACCACGGATTGCGACGGAGTGGCGGGGGCTGACGCGTGCTACTTGGGCGCGGCCCAGACTGCGCATGATGGCAGTGGTGGCGCTGCGTTTTTGTGGGAGAGTTCATCGGCATGGACCAGCGGAGTTCCTGGACTGCGCACAATCGCTCAACTCGCGGGCACGGCCACGCTTGAGTGCGATCACGCGGTCGGCGGATTGCTCTTCGATGGTGCGCCAGGCGTCGGCGGCATCTGCTTGAACGGACACACTCTTGAAGTCTCAGGCGACGCGACGGTTCGATCTGCGACATCAGTGCGCGTGGGAGCGTGCACTGGAAGTGGATCCCCCACTGGTGGCACCCTGCATGTGGGCGCACTCACCATCGGAGATGGCACCTCAAACTTTGGCGCAACGCTGACGCTTGCGAACTGCTCGCTGCTCGTCGATGGCGCGTTGCGACTGCGAAGATCGGCGACACTCGCGATCGACTCTGATTTTTCTGCAAGTCTCATCCAGTGCAATCAACTCGAGTTTGAGTGGCTCTACTGGGGACAGCAGGAGTTGCTCATTGGATCGGGGAGCGCCATCACCGCGCTCGGTGTCGAGCGGGTCACGAGCCGAGGTGCGCTTCGAAATCAAGGGTCCATTTCTGTTGGTGGAGAGCTCGAGTCGCTGAACTACTGTGATGCCACTGGGACGTGGGTGACACCATTCTTTGAGAACGGCGGCACGATTGGTGCGACTCTTGGCGCCGGATCTCCACTCTCGATGCACATCTCTGGGGACTTTTCCAATCACGCACAGAGTGCTGCGTGTAGTGATCCGCCAGGGATGATCTCTGTCACAGCGTGCTGCGGTGCGACAACTGGCGGAACACCGATTCTCGATATCTCAGGAACCGCGTCGCTCGGTGGGATCCTGCGGATCGACGCCACGGCAGGATCGGCGCCTGGTCCGATTCGCCTCCTGACAGCCGGAACAGTCGCATCGAACCGCAGCGGGTTTGACAGCGTCGTGATCGAGAATCCCGCGGCGAACACACAGCAGTTGCGTCCAGTTTTCAACTGGGGGTTCGGTTCGGATGACAGACCGTTCCTTGAGCTCACTGTTGTTCCCGCGGTTCCGCTGGCCTTTACGCCTGATCCTCCCACCACTCTCTTCTGGCGACCTATCGGGGTGACGAACATCGATATCGACAGCGACGGGGACGATGACGTCTCTGCGATCATGATCAACACGCTGACGGGTGCAAGCCAAGTGCGCGTGTACGAGAATCTTGCAGGAGTGGTGAGCCCGTCGTACATGGACTTCGCCTTGCCAGCACTCGCGACCGGGCAGTGCGTGGGCAATGTCGATGGCGTGAGCGGATCAGAACTCATCGTGCTCGACTCGGCGGGCGGCCTCTGGGCCATCAAGCGGATAGGAGGTTCACTCGTCGGTGCCGTGCCATCGGTGAGTGTGACCATCCCGAAGGGAATGACTGAGTTTGCTGCCGTCGCTTTCCAGAGGAACGGTGCGGGAGGAGCAGGTCACGTCGTGGTCGCCGCGCGCAATCCAACATCTCTCTCGCCACGTTCGGTCGTGCAGGTGTTGGAACCAACGCTGGGCACGACGTGGCTCGCCTCTGAGACGATCACCGTTTCTGGCATCGCCACAACACTTGCCACTGGCGACTTGGACAGAGACGGCATCGATGAGGTTCTCGTCGGTT
>CAYHFW010000033.1:0-20827 GCA_964355975.1 uncultured Singulisphaera sp. | reverse complement strand
TTGCTCGTCTCGAGAACTCGCCGCGAGCGAAGATTCCGCCGCGTGGACGCAAGCGAACTTCAGTCGCACCAGAACCCGTTCTTTGGAATGAATGACCCTCTTAATGATGCATTCTTTCCAAAGAACGGCTGCAAGCGCGAGCGAAGATTCTGCCGCTGATGCGCAAACGAACATTCGTCGCACTCACGCGTCGACTTTGCCAACGCGCATCCGTACGCGCAAGATCTTTCCGTTGGTTGCTGTGAGAATCTGATGGCTGACGCCAGCGCGCAAGAGACGATCGAGTGCGTAACTCGTCGCAGCTGAGCCAGTCACGACGGTGAGCGTTCCGCCAGAAAGGCCAGCGAGCCGCGTGTCAGATCGCAACTGTTCAGGAATGAGGCTCGCCCAGACTTCAGCGGCATTTCCGAATCGTTCGCTGCGCCGTTCGATCTCCGATCGAAAGCGCGTGACGTCGCCGCCAATCGAACCAGTTGGAATGGCGGTGCGCCGTCCGCCTGCGGCTGCTCCGCGCCACTTCTGAAGGTCGCGAAGATGGCTGAGCGAATCGGTCATGCGCAATGAGTGTAAAGCGATGGCTATCCTTCTCGTGTGACAAGTTTGAAACTCACCAATCTGCGAAAAGCCTTCGATCAGACGGTTGCCGTCGAAGATGTCAGCGTCGAAGTTCCCTCGGGATCACTCTTCTTTCTGCTCGGATCGTCGGGCTGCGGCAAGACCACGATTCTGCGCATGGTCGCTGGATTCGTCGAGCCCACCGCGGGACGCATCTTCTTTGGAGATCGAGATGTCACCGCGCACGCTCCCGAGAAGCGCAACGCCGGCATGGTCTTTCAGAATTATGCCCTCTGGCCGCACATGACCGTCGCGCAGAATGTCGGATTCGGCCTCGACGTGCGCAAGATGGCATCTGCAGAGAAGAAGCAGCGCATCGGCGAGTCGCTTGAACTCGTGCGCATGAGCGCATACGCCGATCGACTTCCAAACCAACTCTCAGGTGGGCAGCAGCAGCGCGTCGCACTCGCGCGCGCGGTGGCCTTTCGCCCCGACCTCTTGCTGCTCGATGAGCCACTCTCAAATCTTGACGCGAAGTTGAGACTCGAGATGCGCGCTGAGATTCGTCGCATCTCAGACGAATTGCACATGACCATGCTCTACGTCACCCACGATCAGCATGAAGCACTCTCGCTCGCCGATCGAATCGCGGTGATGCGCGGTGGGCGCATCGAACAACTCGGCGGGCCGCGCGAGATTTATGAGAGGCCGCGCACGCGATTCGTCGCTGAATTCATCGGTGAGACAAATTTCGTGCAGGGACGCATCGATGGCAGTCGTGATCGAGATGGATTCGCCGCCGTCACAACCGCGCTTGGCACGTTGCGCGCGTTTGTGGCGCCAGAGATTGCGAGTGCAGATCTCACGCTCTCGATTCGGCCAGAGTCATTTCGTGTCGTAACGGCAGATGCAGTGGATGCAGCATCACGATCGTCAACGCTGATGATCGGTCGATGTATTGCATCGACCTATCTTGGTTCAACCGCGCAACACATCATTGATGTTCGCGGCGAACAATTGAAGGTGTTCGAGGCGAACCCGCGCCACCAATCATTCGCGGGCAAAGACGTTCAACTCACGATCATGCCAGATCAAGTCGTTGCAGTCGACGGTTGAGAGGTGGATTGCGCGAACGCCACTGCGCATACGAGCGCGGTTGCAGCGAGCAGAATGTGCAATCCAAATCCGAGCGCGAATCCCATCGGTGAGACCGCGTCGCCCTCTGGACGGAGACTCATCACCATCACCATCGCTGCGATGCCAATGGTCGCGCCAACTTGACGCATCGTCTGCACGATCCCACTCGCTTCGCCGCGTTGCTGCGCGGGAACGCGGCCGAGCGCATCGGCGTTTGCCGGACTCATCGCGAAGCCGCATCCTGTGCCAAAGAGAAACATTCCAACAGCGAGCGTTGGGTAACTCAACAAGTACACGCCGCTCGCTTCGACGACTGCGCCAACAGTTGCGAATGAGAGTCCGATCAACAGCGGCAACCGCGCGCCGCGCCGGTCGTAGAGTCGCCCTGCGAAGTGCACGACGACCAAGACCGGCACAAGCAGTGGCAGCGAGCCGAGTCCAGTTTGCAGCGGCGTGAAGCCGAGCACAGTTTGCATGAACATCGATCCATAGATGGATTGCCCGACGTTGATCGCCTGCAAGAGAAAGAGCACGATCGCGTCTCCAAGCAGTGAGCGGTCGCGCAGCAGACGCAAGTCAATGAGAGGTTGTGGCAGGCGAAACTGCCGGCGCGAAAATGTCATGAGCATGAAGGCGCCAACGAGTGTGGGTATCCACGTCTGCGCCGCAAACGCACCGCGCAGTCCGATGTCTTGCAGACCAACCACGAAGAGTGGGATGCCGCCAAAGAGCAGCACTGCCGAGAGCCAGTCGGTGCGCCTCGGAATGCCGCGCGGGACATGCAATTGCAGTGCGACAGTGAGCGCGATTGAGGTGATCGCGATTGGGAGGTTGAGCCAGAAACACCACTGCCACGAGGCATACTCGACGAGCGCTCCGCCAATGAGTGGTCCCGCGGCAAGAAAGAGCAGCGAGATTCCCGCGTAAGTCGCCATCGCGCGCCCGCGTTGTTGTGCAGGAAAACTGTCGATGACGATCGCGGCGCTCGCGGGTTGCATCGTCGCAGCGAAGAGTCCTTGCACGACGCGAGCGGCGACGAAAAACCACGCGCTTGGCGCGAGCGCGCATGCCACCGATGCGGCGATGAATCCAATGATGCCGATGCGAAAGGCAACGACGCGTCCGACTCGGTCGCCGATTCGTCCTCCGAGCGCGACCCACGACGCGAGCGCGACGAGATATCCGTTGACCGACCACGCGCGCGTGGTGGCATCCATTTCAAAACTCGATTGAATATGTGGAAGCGCGACCCCGATGATCGTCGAATCGAGCATGATCATCGAGAGCGACCCGGTCATCGCCACGAGCGTGAGCCAGCGTCGATTCGAGGCCGGCGATTCGATCACTACGCTCATCATGCGAGTATAAGACGCGCATGAATCAGGCAGCACATCGATCGGGCAGAGTGTCGGCGGTTGTGGTGATACTGCTCGTGGTCGCCGCCGCTGCGCTCGCATTTGGAGGATGGTTGACTGGACGGACGCTCAAACAACTTCAGACTGCGCAACCAATCGTGAGCGACTCATCCACACCAACGTACGAATTCACCGCACTCGACGGACGCGTGCTCACGCCCACAACACTCGCTGGCAAGGTTGTCTTCATCGACATTTGGGCGACGTGGTGTGGTCCTTGCCGCAAGACGATTCCGCATCTCGAAAGTCTCACGAAGGCTTTTCCAGACGATGTGGTCGTCGTTGGAGTTTCGAGCGAACCAGCGGCGACCGTGACGAAGTTTCTCGCATCGAATCCTGTGAGCTATCCGATGGTCGCACCCGCGCCGCGCATGACGCGACCATTCTCAGCGGTGCAGACTATTCCGACAATCTTCGTGCTTCGCCGCAACGGCACACTCTCAACAGTGCTTGTTGGTTCGCACGATGTCGAACAACTCATCGCCGCCTTTCGCGCCGCTGATTCGCCAGCAGTACCCTAACTGAATGCACATCATTGCCTCCCTGCTCTGTGTTGTGACGCTCGGAATGCTCGGATTGCAAGCGCCTTCCACCGAACCAACGGCAAAGCAGCGCGATCTCGATCGACGCATGGGATGGTTTCGCGACGCACGATTTGGGATGTTCATTCACTGGGGGCTCTATGCGATTCCAGGAGGTCAGTGGAATGGCAAAGAGGTCGCAGGCGCGGGTGAGTGGCTGCTGCAGAACGGGCGAATCGCGCCAGCGGATTACACGCCGCTGCAGGCGCAGTTCAATCCAGTCGAATTCGACGCCGACGAATGGGTGCGCATCGCGAAGATGGCGGGGCAGAAGTACATCGTGATCACGAGCAAGCATCACGAGGGGTTTGGGCTTTGGGATTCTCGCGTTTCAACATTCGACGTGATGGGCACGCCATTCAAGCGCGACATTCTGAAAGAACTCGCCGATGCGTGCGCGCGTGGCGGCATCCAACTCTGCTTCTACTACTCGATCATGGATTGGACGCACGGCGATTACTTGCCACCGCGGGAATGGGATGGTCGCAACCCAGAAGATGCAGACTTCGATCGATATGTCGCGTCTATGAAGGAGCAGTTGCGCGAACTCATCTCTGGCAAGTACGGCAAGATCGGCATCCTCTGGTTTGACGGCGAGTGGGAGCCGACATGGACGCACGAGCACGGTCTCGACCTCGCCAAGTATGTGCGCAGTCTCGACCCAGACATCATCATCAACAACCGTGTCGACAAGGGCCGCAACGGGATGGCTGGGCTGAATGGCGCGGGCGATTGGGCTGGCGACTACGGAACTCCTGAGCAAGAGATTCCAGCGACTGGAATCGCGGGCACCGATTGGGAGACGTGCATGACGATGAATGACACGTGGGGATGGAAGTCATCTGACAAGAATTGGAAGAGCGCCGCGACGATGATTCAAATGCTCTGCGATATCGCGAGCAAAGGCGGCAATTTCTTGCTGAATGTTGGACCCCAACCCGATGGACGGATTCCCGCTGAGTCGATCGAACGACTCGCAGCAATCGGCAGATGGATGGAGACAAACGGCGAGTCGATCTACGGCACAACCGCGAGCCCGTTCGCAACTCTCGCGTGGGGTCGCTGCACGCAAAAGCGATTGCCGCAAGGTCGCACGCGCCTCTACCTGCAAGTCTTCGAGTGGCCGCAGGCAACAGATGGCACGAACAACGCGCTTGCGATCGCCGGACTGCAGAACGAAATCGTCGCCGTGCGCTTGCTCGGCGCAACGAGTTTCGCATCAACTGCAACGCGCGCAGACGATGGATGGTCGATCACGATTCCCGCGACCCCACCTGACCGCGTGAGCAGCGTGATCGCCGTTGATGTTGTTGGTGATCCAGTGATTCGTGCCGCAGCAACGCCAAAGTGACAGGCGGCGCGATCCTCTCGCGCAGTGGCTAATCTCACACGATGGCCTCAATCATTCTCAACGGCGCAACGCTCGAACTCACCATTCAGAAGCAAGAGACGCTTGGCGCGCTCGCGCAAACGCTCGTGCCGATGCTCGCAGCAAAGCAAAGTCTGCTCTCATCGCTTGGTGCTGTGCTCGCACACGGGCTCGCCAAACCAATCGCGCCGACTGATCCACCAATGCAGGCATGCCTCTGGTTGCTGCACGAAATGGGAATTCGCGCGATGACCGCTTCGCCAGGCGGTGGCGGTGGATCAGTCGACAAGGTCACATCAGAAGCCGAGCGCGCGTGCGACACATCCGATCCCTATTCCGCCGGCAACATGGCCACTGGACGCGCGATGGCCGCGGCACTTTCAAACGTCTCGATGCGCAGTTTCACGCTCAATGGCACAGCACGCACAGTCAAGATTCTTCCGCGCGAGAAGATGGAGCCAGCAATGCAAGCGGTCGTTGACATGCGCCGGCTCAACGAACCGATTCACATCACCACGACACGCGCGCTCGCCTCAATGATCGCCAGCGGAACATCTCTCGAGGACGAACGCGTCGACGCCATCGTGTCGCTTCTCTCAGACCTCGGCATCACCGCACTCTCAATCGATCTCGCGACGAACACCATCACGCTCGAGGGACTCTTCTCAGAAGCCAACGCAGTCGCGAGCGCCTATCTGCATGGCGGCGGACTGCAAGGAATTCAGAAGGCACGCGAGCGGATCACCCAGCTCAATACGCAGGCGCAGAACGCGGCTGCGGGGTCGGGCGAGCTCGCGAAGGCTGCGCCGGCACCAGTACGCCACTTTTCGAAGGCTCGCCGCCGCCGATAAGGGGTCGCCGCGCGCTTCGCGTGACGCCTTCGATCCTTTCACGATCTTTTGTCGCTTTTGTCGCCGTTCGTGTTAGGTTTCGCACTACCGATGCGCATTTCGACCCGAACGATCGTGGCTTTGCTGCCATTCGCCTCAGCACTTTGTGCCAACGCCCAGATTCAGTTCGTCGACCAGACATCGACGCGCTTTCCCGTGCAGGCTGAGTACACCAACCAGATTGGTATCGGCGACATCGATGGTGACGGCGATCTCGACATGTGTTTCGCCAACGGCCAGGGGTATTCGTCGTTGGGCACTCTTCTCAAGCCGCGCATCTATGTCAACAACGGCGCGGGAGTCTTCGCCGATCTCACCGACGCGCGCGTCGCCGGAATCACAGGATGCTTTCGCAGCGCTGAGTTCGGCGATGTCGACGGCGACGGCGATCTCGACTTGCTGCTCGGTCAGGATTACAACCGCCAGATGTTGTTGCTGATCAATAATGGATCGGGAACATTCGCCAACGAAACAACCGTTCGCATTCCGACCGCCAACACATCGACTGCGCGCGCGACCTTCGGCGACGTCGACGGTGACGGCGATCTCGATATCGCACTGTGCAACTCGGGAGCATCGAGTCGCTTCGGCTCAGGACAGCCGCGCCTCTACTTCAATGATGGTGGCGGGCGGTTCACCTACGTCACATCCGCGCTGCCAGTGGGCAACATCTCTGAACAAATGGATGCGCTCTTCTTCGATGCAGATGGAGACTTCGATCTCGATCTCTTCATCGGCACGCGCGCCGCTTCACCAAATCAGAGTCGCCTCTGGCTCAACAATGGCAGCGGCACCTTTGCGGCGGGTGGCAACTTTCCAAATGACACGACCGCGTACGCATATGACGCAGGCGACATCGACGGCGACGGCGATCTCGATCTCATCGGTACGAATGCCGGCACATCGAATCAAGAATTGCTCGCACGAAACGCCAATGGTTTGGGCACTTCGTGGACGAACATCTCGACATCGATCTCTCCCAATCCATCGGTCGATGACAACGACAGCAAGTTCTTCGACATGGACAACGACGGTGATCTCGACCTGGTTGTTGCAGTGCTCGGCGGATCGAAGCGCATCTACCGTAATGCAGGCACAGGCGCTTTCACGCAAGTCACAGGCGTCATCACGGCATCGACCGATTCATCGCTCGATGTCAAGGTCGGCGACTTCGATGGCGATGGTCGATACGACATCGTCACAGGCCAAGGCGAAAGTGGCGCATTCCAGAATCGCATCTATATGAACAACGGCGCCGTCGACAACCGCGCGCCAGTGACCGTGCGCACCGAGCAAATCGTCGCAGCAGTCGCAGGAGCATCGCACCCTGTTCGCGTCGAATTGCGCGATGCATACACAAGCCACATGGGATTCCATCCTCGCAGCGTGACGCTTCGATTTGGAAACACCACCGCCATGACGCAGTCGGTCGCGATGAAACTCACAGGCAACGGTCTCTGGCGAGGAGTCATGCCTGCGATGCCTGCTGGATCGGTCGTCTACTACACAGTGCGCTCGGTCGATTCATTCGGAAACTCCGGCGACGGACCAGCAATGACATTCACCGAAGCTGGAACGCCACCGAATCCAGCCGATCTCAACGGCGATGGTCATGTCGACGGCGCAGACCTCGGATTCGTCCTCGCATCGTTCGGCACATCCGATCCGAGTGGCGATGTCGATGACAACGGATTCGTCGATGGCGCTGACCTCGCCGCAGTCCTCGCAGCGTTTGGACTGTAACTTCGAGCGCATGCTCTTCCAATTCATCGTCTGCGTGATGACAGTCGCATCGGCATCGTTGTTGACTGGATGCGCGAGTGCTCCAAAGCAGCCCGGCCCAGTCGCAGGCGAGAGCGCTTCGACGATCGGCCGCTGGTCAGGCAGTTTCACAGCAGAAGATCAAATGAGTGGAGGCCAAGCGCGCGTCACAGTCACGGCCGACGGATCGATCACCGGATCGTTCGTCGACTCAGTGTGGAAGTCAGCGCATGGAGTTGGTCGCACGGGCGCGATGACCGGATCAATCGCCGCTGGAACCGCGCAGGTTTCGATCACATGGAGCACCGGGCAGACCGAGAAGTATGAAGGAGTTGCCACGGCTCCCAACTATGGATCGATGGGTCTCACGATTCGCCAGTACGGTCCTGATGGAAACTTCGCAAAGGGTGGAAGCATCGCCCTCGCATTGCATCAGCAGGGGGTCACCGCAACACCGCCGTATGGTGTCCCACCGACTGCGCAGTACGACGCGCGCGCGCAATATGTTGGTCAGTGGCGCATCAACTTCTTCGACGCCGCTGGAGACAACGGAGTCGGCACCGCAACGATCTCTGCAGATGGCGAAGTGCGCGGCGCACTCATCGACGATGAATGGTCAGACGGAACGACAAAAGATGCCGCGCGCCACGGCGCAATCGTCGGAAAGATTGACGCAGCGGGCCATCTCGATCTCGCAGTGACGTGGGGAAGCAATTCCCCGCAGTTCTTGCAAGCAACTGGGTACTTTCAGAGCGCCGAGTCGCTCGTCTTCGTTCTCGGCACCGACATCGAGGCTGTCAAGCTGAATGGTCCAGCGATGACGATGACGCTCGGCCGCGACTGACCGCGCGATGCACTGCGACCCGCACCATATTCCAGAGCGCGAACGCGCAGGTGGCGTCGTGGCCGCGCACGCGAGTGGATTTGTGATCGCCGCCGCCGGCGCGGGCTACGGATTGACCTGTCTACTCAACATTGTCGCAGCGCGCATCTTGCCTGCCGGTGAGTACGGCGCATTCAGCGCGGCGATCGCAATCGTTGCAATCATCTGCACGGTCGCAACGCTCGGGCTCGAGAAGTGCGCGCTTCGCATCTTGCCTGAGTACCTCAGCCTCGCCAAGCAAGACAAGACCCGGGGATACATCATCTTTGGCGTGGTGATCTGCGTGATCTTTGGCGCACTCTGCGCTGTCGGCGCATTCGTTCTCTACGACACAACGCGCGTGCATGATGAAAACCTTGCGGCGCTCTCACAGATGCTCTGGTTTGTCCCAGCGATCACGCTCTTCATGTTTGCTCTCGAAGTGTCAACTGCGCTCGGGTCGTGGATGGCTTCGACACTCATCTATCGGTTACTCGTGCCCGCCGGGGCTACCGCCGCGATTGCGATCCTCGCCCTCTTCGAATCGAAACCATCTCTGAGCGCAACGATTGACTGGTACGGAACGACGTGGATCATCTCGCTCGTCGTGTTGGTCGTCATCATCATGCGCCGTCTTCCAGCAGCAGTGCTTCAATCAACGAGCCTCTTCGCGCCGCGCGATTGGCTGACACAAAGCGTCGGCTACTTGGGGTTCAGCCTCATGATGACGATTTTCACTCAAGGTGCGGTTGTCATGCTCGAAGTTGTGAAGGGCGACCGAGTCGGCGTTGGACTGATGGCCTCAGCGATGCAGGTTGCAGGATTCGTGATCATCGCGCAAACGGCAACGATGCGCATCTACGCGCCGCAACTCGCGCGTCTCGTCGCAAACCAAGACATTGCAGGCGAACGCGCGCTCATGCGATCGCGAGGCAGATTCATGATCGCAGTCTGCGTGGTGTTTCTCGCAGTCATTGCGCTCTTTGGCCGCGAACTGCTCTCACTCTTTGGGCCGAGTTACAGCGCGGCGTATCCAGCCCTTCTGTGTCTGTCGATCGGCAATTGCAGCAACACCATCCTTGGCTTTGCGCCTGCGATCTTGCAGTATCACGGATCGCACAAGTTGACGCTCACCATCGCAGGCGTCGGCACCGCGGTCGCACTGATCGCGATGTCGATCTGCGCGAAAGAAGGCACGTATCTCGATGTGTCCTATGCCTATGCCGCATCACTGATCGCGATGTACATCGGCTTTCAGCTCGCCGTGCTGCGTCGTCGTCGGCAGTTCGCTACGAAGTGAGGCCAAGTATGCGACGACATCACGAATCTCACGCTGCGTGAGATATGCCGTCATCGCAGGCATTGCAGAAGGAGCGACACTTCCCGCAGCGATGGCCGCACTCGGTTCGACGAGTGACTCGAGCAGCGCGCGTCGATCGAGGCGCGATCCAACACCATCGAGCGCTGGACCCGCATGGCCGCCGACTCCCTCAATCGCGTGACAGCGCAAGCATGTCGCCCCCGAGTGGTACATCACAACCTCGCGACCTTGTGCAGGATCACCTCCAGCAAGCACAAGCGGCGCAATCGTGTCGGTGAATCCTGGCGGCGGTGCGGCTGGACTCAAGCCCGCGTTGCCCACGTCTGCGCTGCCAGCGGTTGCCTCAATGAGATCGAGTCGCAGTGCAGGCGAGAGCGACCCATCACGCGATCGTTGTTGCAATGAAGCGAGCGCGGCAGACGCGGTCTTCGCAACGACAGCATCCGAACTCTTCGCAAGTTGTGCGCACAGTCGAATCGCAGCTTGCTGCTCACGCTCCGAGGCAGCGGCGAGTGCAGCAACGGCAGCCGCAACAGCCCTTGCAGGATCGCGCGAGGCGAGATGATCGCGCGCTGCGATACGCAGTGCCGCGTCATTGCTCTCGAGCGCAGCGTCGAGGGCCTTCGCTACCCCGACATCGTTGGCGGCAACAAGTTGAGCAAGCGCAGCGCATCGTTCACCTCCAGAGCGCGCGCCATCGAGCACGCACTCGAGATTCGCCCGTTGATCGAGGGCGATGCCCGTGCGTGTGGCGAGTCGCATCGCGGCCGACCGAACGGCGACGTCACCATCAAGCGCGAGTGCGGGCAGAGCGAGCGCCATCGCGCGACGAAACTCAGCCTCGTCGCGCGGCGCGATGGGCGCATGATTGAGATGCCCATGCACACGGTCGCGTGCACCAGGAGCGAGGTATTCGTTCAGCGCACTGAGCGCTTCGAGCCGGACGACCGCGGGCAGAGTTGGGTTTGCAGCAATCTTTGCGATGGCGCCGCCGCCTCCGATGCCGAGCGCAAGATTCGCAGCGATCGTGCGCCGCGCAAGTGCCGCGACATTTGCATCCACATGGCGCCGTCCAATTGGTCGTTCAAGAGTTCCACCTGGAAGTTGCCATCCGATGGCGACGTGATTGCCACCACCACCTTGTGCATGCCGCGCCTCGAGCGTGTACGAGGTGTCTGCGCGCAGTGCGACCGCGCGTGAAGTTTGCGACGGCATTGCATCCCAATTCTCTGGATCGCTGTATCCATCGACGCGCGCGATCACCTCGGTCGAACGCGGGTCACCAACGGGGGTGATCGTCAAGACGCTGTGATCATCGCTCGTCAAGAAGAACAGATACTCGCCATCGACCGGAGGGCGAATCACTCCACGCAATCGCTGCAGATAGTTGTTGCCGTATGCAGAGAATCCACTCGCTTCTGTTGCGCCCGCTGTCTCATCGGCAGCGCGATCAAACACACTGCTTGTCTCGAGTGCTTGCGACGAATCGAGTTTCTCGTTCTTCCAAACTTCGCGTGTGAATTCGACGGCGCTTGCAGTCGACTCTTCGCCGCGGCCAAGCATCGCGACGCGCCCCGCGCACTGCGCGAGTGCGGGGAATGCTTCAGGAATGGGCAGATCCCAAATCGCGCGCGCTGCTTCTGTGGCGATGCGCAGATCTGGGTCGAACAGAAATCGCGCGATCGCTGGGTCGGCGTGCTTTCGCATCGCAAGCAAGACTCCCAAGCGCACGCTTGGATATTGATCGGCCGAGAGTTCTTGCAATTGCGCAGAGTCTGCGCATCCTGCGAGCCCCATCACGAGTGCGTGGCGAAGAAAGGCATCCTTCTCGTCGTTCTCCCAAAGCGCCGCAGAGAGCGTTGGGATGGCATCTCGCAACTTCAACGCTCCGCACGCGATCGCGCACGCCGCGCGCACGCGCAGCTCTTCATCAAAGACATGCTCGATCAACTTTGCCGCTGCAGGTGCGTACCGCGCCTCGCCAAGAGTGCGCGCAACTTGCGTGCGAACCTCAGAGTCGTCACTGTCGAGCAACGAGACAAGCGGCGCGAGCGGATCAGGCGTCGTCACCGCCGTGCACCGCACTCCAGCCGCTTGCATTCCAAGTGCCCAAATCGCGTGAAGCTGCGCGAGTTGCCGCAGCGATTCATCTTCGACCATCGCCTCGCCCGCTTGCGCGAGCGCGAGCAATTGCAGTGTCGACGATGATCCCATCGCGGCGAGCGCGAACTGCGCGCCGCGCCGTACGCGCATGTCTCGATGTGCAAGAAGAATGATGAGTTCATCGATGGGTCGCGAAGAGAATCCTTTGGCAAGCAGTTCGCGTGTTTGCACACTCACCGCCGCATCACGACTTGCAGGATTCCACACCGCATAAATCTGACCCGCCTCGGTTGAGTACCAGCCACCTCCCCACGCGCTCACGTACACGCGCCCGTCGGGGCCAAACGCAACGTCCGTTGCGAGCACCTCGCGCGCGAACGGCTTGACCTCAGTCACGGCATAGCCCGCACCACTTCGCTCTGCTTGAATCGCGAGCACATTGCTGTGCTTGTCGCTGCCGAGAAAGTCGCACATATAGAAGCGACCTTCCCATTCGCTGGGCAGCATCGTTCCAGGCGCGTACGCCAAACCTGATGGACCACTTCCGACATGTGCAAGCGGGGGCAGAGTCCATGCAGGATGATCGCGCTCGTTCGTGCCACGCACATGCCAGATGCCCTCTTGATTCCATGGGCCACGCTGATTCGCCCCCTCGAGCGTCTGGTAGTTCATATCCCACCCCGTCTCGCCTCCTTGCATGACATATACGAATCGCGCCTTGTCGCCTCCATCAGAGTTGTTGTCGCCGGTGAAGAGATCGCCGAATTCATTGAAGGCAAGTTCTTGTGGATTGCGCAACCCGGTCGCAAACAGTTCCAGATGCGTCCCATCGGGGCGACAGCGAAAGACAGCACCAGACTTCGGGTCGCAGAGCACCTCACCCTCGCGCGTCGTCACGCGATAGCCACGATCTCCAATCGACCAGTAGATGAGTCCATCCATGCCGATGATGAGCCCGTGCATGTCGTGACCGCGCAGTGCGGTGCGAATTCCAAACCCAGTAAAGATCGACTGCGGCGCTTCGCTGATGCCATCTCCATTGGTGTCGCGCATCTGCCAGAGGTCTGGGATGCAGGTGTACAAAACGTTGTCGCCATCGACGAGCACGCCCGCACCTGTTCCATCGAGTGGCGCGCGAAAGTCGGGCGAAAAGTTCGTAACGCGATCGCCAACACCATCGCCGTTCGTGTCTTCGACCATCCGCACGCGATCGACAAACTCGCTGTAGTAGGCCATCCCATTCTTGCGCTTGTCCTTCCACTTCTCGTAGTAACGAAGTCGATCTTCGACACTCTGTGCAGCGAGATCATCGAGCAGCCAAAATGCGCTCGAACGGTTGTCCTCGATGCCGCGCTCTTGGCGGTGGCTCTCTGCAACGAAGATGCGTCCCTGCGAATCAATGTCGAATGCGACCGGGTCTGCAACAAGCGGTTCACGTGCGAAGAGTTCGACGCGAAATCCATCTGGCACAAGCACCTTCACTAGCGGCGGCGCGGTCACCTGCGCTGCTGAAGTCGCCACAACGATTACAACAGTCAACAGTTGGGCGGTTGCCATGCAGTCGAGAATAGGCGGGGCATGACGACTCTCCGTGCTACCGTTTGAACGATGACCCCTGACGAGATTGCTCAGATTCGGCTGCGCGTTGCAGAGGTTGGCGCAAAGATTCAACCGCTGTTGCAAACGCATGCGGCGCATCTCAAACGAAATGCGTACGCGCACCTGTGGCTCGGCATTCGCACGCGATTCGCCCACGATTGGCGCGAGCGAGCTCTCGCAACCGAGGTCGAGGCCTTTGTCGACTGGATCAGTGAGAACCCAAATGCCCCCTACGAAGAGTTCGCCGGGCCTACGACGCAGTTGTTTTCAGTTGCAGAACCAGCTTTGCCCCCTTGCGCCCCGGCCGAACCGACTCTTTTTGATTGAACCGCCCCTGTTTTGTCTGAGTCTATTTGCCATTTGCCCAGTTCGGTGCATACTGCTGAGATGAAGAAAACAGGAGCCATCGTTGCCGCGACAACCGTCGCCGCCGTGACAACACTCGTCTTGACAGCAGCGTGGTCACCAATCGCCACAACGATTCTTGCGAGTGGCGCGAATGATCAGGTGCAACCCAAACTCTCGCGCGCATCATCCGATGGATTCTTCATGTCGTGGTTCGACAACGCGACGGGCGGATACGACGTGCGCGCGAATCATTTCAACTCGAGTGGCGTTGCGAGTTGGGGTGCAAACGGCGTGCTCATCGCAGACCGTTCGTACTCATCGACCGTTGACTATTACTCGTCGGCGGTGAGCGGTGGAAAGCTCGCCGTTGCCTACAACGACGATCGGCAGGGGGGCGACAAGATCAGCGCATCGTTGCTCTCGGCGACCGGCGGAATCTTGTGGACGTCGACGATGCCAAACGCCGCGGCGGCGTATGTCGCGAATCCAAAGGTGCGCGAAGATCCATTCGATGGATCGATCTACCTTTCGTGGTACGAAGGAACTGCAAGCAAGTTGCAGCGACTTGATCCAGCAACTGGCGCAACGGTGTGGGCGGCTCCCGTCACAATTCAAGATGGCACAGCACAGACGACCAACGCAGACCTCTGGCCCGCGGCAGATGCGAATGGTGGCGTGATGGTTTCATGCGTGCGGCAAGTTGGATTCACCGGCGCCAAGACGCTCAAGGCGTGGCGAGTTTCACCCGCCGGTGTTCTGGGATGGACCACGTCGACCACGACTCCAGCAACTGTCTTCTCAACTGGATCACTTCAGTTCGGAAACTACCCAGCATGTGAGGCAGTTCCTGGCGTTGGCTATGTTTTCTGCTGGTACACCTCGAGCCCGCTGCAAGTCTCGGTGCAATTTCTCGACCTGCAAGGGGTCGCCAAGTTCGGCGCGAGCGGCGCGACGGTCGCTTCGACCACGACACTTGAACGGGTCACGCCCCGATTTGCCGTCGACGCAGCGGCTGATCGCATCTACGCGGTCTGGGCAGAGCATGTACCGAACACTTCAAACTACGGAGTCTCTGCGCAAGCCTTCGCACTCAGCGGAACAGGCGCTCGACTCTGGGGAGCCTCCGGACTCTCGCTCTCGCCAGTCGCGACGCAGTACTCGACCGACTTCACCAGTGCGACAGCAGGCAGCGGCGGCGCAACTTTCGCATGGCAGACTTCAACCGCCAACGGGCAAGACTCGATCTACGCGCAACGCGTCGACGCCGCGGGAACCGCTCAGTGGGCCTCGGCATCGCGTGTCGACGGCGCAACCGACAAGGGGATGATGGTCTGCGCGCGTCAGTCGAACGCCTCGGTCTTTGCGTGGCCAGATGGCGCAATCGGAAACACAGAACTCGCCGCACAACGAGTCGGTGATGACGGCCTTGTCGGAAGCAACCCAACTTCGCCGGGTGACGTGAACGCCGATGGCATCGTGAATGGCGCAGACCTCGCAGCCGTGCTCGCAGGATGGGGCACCAACAACGCCGCCGCAGACGTGAACGACGATGGCATCGTCGACGGCGTCGACCTCGCAACTGTTCTTGCTGATTGGGACTAAGCCAACAAACGCGGTAGCCTTCGAGGCGGAATCCGACTGATCCTGGTCGGTTTTCATCTACCCATGATTCAAGTACTGACGGTCGGAGTTTTCGCCTTCGGGTGCCTCGCTGCGCTTCTCAGCCCAGGGTGGGCTGTCGCACTCGTCCTCTCGATGTACACGCTCGAGCAAGCACTTCAAGCGTCGTCAGGCCTCTTCTTCGCGCGGCCCGCACTCTGCAACATTATCGTGGCGCTCGTTGTTGGAGTGACGACCGTTCGGCACACACTGAGCAATCCTGGCAACCTGCGGGGTCACGGGAATGCCATGTTCATTGGAACGTTGATCATCTATGGATGGTCAGCCTTTTCAGTTGCATGGACTCCCTCAACAGCAACGGCCATAGAGATGATCTCGTGGGGCTTTCCGTACTTTGTGCTGTTTGTGTTGGTCGTTCCGCTGCTGGTCGACAACATTGAGGAGTTCGGATCGATCGCGCGAGCGAGCATGTACCTCGGAACGCTCGTCTTGGGCGTAATCATTATCAATCCAGAGTTCACATCGTCCTCGGGTCGACTCGGATTTGATATCGGTGGCGGACATCGCAGCAATCCGCTCGCCATCGGTGAACTCGGCGGTGCGCTTGTCATCATCGCATCACTCTTGCGCGTCGGCCCAAAACAGTGGTTGCTCAATGCGGGAAGAATCGCAGCATTTGGTGTTGGCGCCGTGATCGCTTTACAGTCTGGGTCGCGCGGCCAGCTCATATTCGCTGTGATTCTCGCAGTCGTGTTCTTGCCGATCGCCAAACGCGTGAAGAGCTTCCCGAACTTCATCATCACAGTGTTGGGAGTCATAACGATCGTCTCGGTCGTGGGCTTCATTGCAAGTTCAAACCTCGGACTAGATATTGTCGGGCGATGGGACGCGTCGGCCCTCGAAGGTGGCAGCGCCCACCGAGTGACGAGCATCCTCGATCTCTTGGGGGCGTGGGCGAGGTCTCCGGTCGGTTGGGTGATGGGCCTGGGAGTCAACGCCTTCAGTTCGGTTACGGACTCTGGAAGCCAAGAGCACTATTCACACAACATCACAGTCGATGTGCTCGCAGAACTCGGGTTGCTCATCTTCACACTCTTCGTGTACCTCTGGTTTGTCGTTGTTCAGAGTGCAATCTGGCTCTTTCGGCGGTTTGCCGAGAGTCCGATTGAGCGCACCAATCTCGCAGTCTTGCTTGCTCTGGTGACCTATCAATTCTTGCTCGCCAACAAACAGTCCAATCTCTGGGGAAATGGGATGCTCTTTTGCTTCGCAGTGATCTTGGTGCGCGTTCATCGAAGAACGGTTGCGGCCGACGAAGAATGCGAAGATGTCTGGAGTGACGCTGGTGATTCGGTCGAACTAGAATCGGCACGGTGACCGCTTCGACCTCTTCTGCCGCGCCTCTCCCTCTTGCACCGACCGGACTCTCCGGTGCAGCAGCATCCGGCACGGGATGGACAACCGCGCAATCTCTCTTGAACAAGTTCGCCACACTCTTGGCGATGTATGTCATCGCTCTGAAGTTGTCGCCAGCAGAATTCGGAATGGCAGCCGTGACACTTGCGATTGGCAAGTTTCTAGTTGTCATTCCACCGATGACGATGGGCGACCTCTTGCTCTCGCACCATCAGCGATGGTCTCAGTACGCGCCAACTGGAAGACGCCTCGTCTATCGAGTCGCGCTCGCCATCACCGCAGGAATTGTTCTGCTCGCGCCACTCTTCGCAGTGTTCTACGACCAGTACCCCTTCGGCGTACTCGTCGGGCTCATCATGGTCGTGGCACTTCGCCCAACTGGCGAAGCCATGACGGTCATCCCGCTCTCGCGCCTGCGACTCAGTTTGAAGTATCGATCGATCGCGATGGTTGATGGCGGGGTGCAACTCGCAGCGACAGCACTCACAGTCGCAATGGCCTTTCTGGGCGCTGGCGCACTTGCTCTCGTATTGCCGCAAATCGTCGCGGTCCTCGTGCGCGCGCTTTGCTACCGATCGCTCGCGGCCCACGTGCGCGATTATCCGGTCGATGGTGTTGCGACCCCATCAGCCGCAGACTCTCCCAAGTTGCTGCGTGAGTTTGCATCAGTGGGTGGCGCGCAGTTCATTCATAGTGTGCTCGACACACTTCCGATTCTGCTTCTCGGTCGATTCGCATCCGAGGTTGAGACCGGGCTCTATGCATTCGCCTTTCAATTCGCTGCGCAGGCGAACGGGGTGGTGTCGTTTCAACTTGGCGTTGTCCTGCAGCCAATCTTTGGACGGATGAAAGACGATCTCGAGCGGCAGGCGGTCGCGTTCCTGCGCGCCGTGTCTGCGGTCAGCGCTGTCATTGTTCCAGTCACGCTGATTCAGGCAGCACTTGCCCAGCCGCTCTTCTTGCTCTTCTTCGATCCAAAGTATGAGCCCGCTTGGCCGGTCTTTGTCGCACTGAGCATCATCGAAGCGTTCTTCTTCGCGACGGCGCCAACGATCGCGCTGTTGAAAGCACAGGGTCGATTTCGTACATACTTTGCGTGGCAGGCGACGCAGCTTGTTGTGTCAGCGATCGCTTTTCCACTGGCCGCAATCCATTGGGGTGCCCTCGGCGTCGCCATCGCTGGCGCAGTGATTTGGGGAGTCAGTCTGCCGATCGCGGTCTGGCTCGGCACGCGAGTGGTTCACGGCTCATGGCGCAGCGCACTGAAAGTCTTTGTCGCTCCGTGGTTGACCGCGCTTCCGATTGCCGCACTCGTGTACGGATCTTGGCTACTTCTTCAGCCACACGGCGCGTTTGGAAAAATCATTGCGCTCACGGTGATCGGTCCGGTGGCACTCGTGCTCGCCATCTGGGCAACGCGCATCAGCCAACCTGCGACCTACGCAGAGCTCGCGCCGATGATCGAACGTGTGACTGGCAAGCTCGTGGCGAGTGTGAGAAAACTCGCCCGTCGGCCGTCAAGCGCTCGCTGAGACAAGGCGCGCGCGGATGAAAAGAACACGCGCGGGTGAGGTGTAGGGCAAGGCGAGAGGAACAGGAAAGCGAACAAGCCACTTCACAAAGTTGCGAATGGAGTATCGGATGCCATCCAAGCGCTCTCGTCGAATCGAAACGATGGCGAATCCCGACTCTTCAAGAAAGCGCACGACATGCGCTTCGCCACCGAACACAAGGTGATCAGGCAGGCTCAGCGTGCCTGGAAAATTGTTGCGCGGACCAATGTCGGCACCGTTGCCAGTCTTGACGAACAACTCTCCTTTGGGATTCAGCACAGCCTTCACCTCGCCCAAGAATGCCTTGAAGTCAGGGATGTGCGAGAAGACATCGATGAGCGAAACGATGTCGTAGCGTTGATGGATCACATCGAGATAACCAACATGCATCGCAATTCCGCGGGCCTGCGCCGCTTCTGCCTTCTTGACCATTGGTTCAAGTCCTTCGATGACGCTGCCAGCGGGCAGGACGGTCTTGGCTGCTTCAACGACCTCTCCAAAGCCAGCGCCAACGTCGAGCCAAGTCACCGGTTTCTTTGCGCGGACCACATCTTCAAAAATTGTGCCCACAAGGTGCTGATACTGCGCGACCTTGCCAGGTTCGCGCGACCCGACCACATCAAGCACCCGTTCTCCAAAAATTCTGCGAAAAATTGATTTGAGTTGTGTGAGTTTGCTCGGTAGTTGGTCGCTCACCCCATCGATCTTCGCGTCGCTGTGGAGTCCAAGTAAGACCGCTTGATCGATGTGCTCCTTCGACGGCCGCGGATAGACATACAACAACGCGCACTTGCTGCACCGGACGCAGTTGAACTTGTTCTCAGTCGCCCACAGCGTTGATTGTGTCGAGTGGCAGAGCGGGCAACCGCCGGAAGAAATCGAATCCGCAGTTGGCGAGGTCGCCGATGTGTCTGTGAGCATCCGATGAGAGTACCGCTGCGCACCCGCACTCGCCCGCGCATGATCATGTTCGCCGAACCAGAATTCATACACTCGCCGCGTCCATGAGCACCTTTGTTTTCATCACCCACACCGCTTGGAACGAGGCGCCGAGAATTCGGCACCAACTCGCTCGGCTGATTCGCGATCAAGGTCATCAGATCATCTTTTTTGAGCGCGCCATTCACCCGTGGCGATTGACGGGAGAGGTCGTATCGCATCCAGAAACAGGAATCGCCGTCGTCCGCAGTCATTCCCTTATTCACCACCAACTTCGAGTGATTCCGCCGCTTGATTGGATCAACTCCGCCTTCGTGCGGATGCACATCGGAAGGCGCATTCGCGATCTTCGAATCGAGTCTGACGTGACCGTTTTCAATTTTGCGCACGACTACTACTTCTTGCGAGAGCTCTTTCCGAAGGCGCGTCGAATCGTGACGATTATTCACGACGACTGGGAAGCGCAAGCGCGACTTCCGTGGTTTGGACATGTAACGCGCAACATGCGTCGCACCTGTCTTGCGAGCGACGAAGTGTTCGCAGTGTCAACGCCGCTGCAGCAGCGCATTACTCAGTGGTGCAAGACAGGCCTGCTGTTTCCGTGGTCGATGCGCAAGTACCAAGCACCACACCAAAACACGAGCGAGCGAAACATCCTGCTCTTCTGGGGATTCATCAACTTCCGCCTCGACCTTGCGTTGACTCGGGCGATGGCCGAGTCACTCAAGGTGACGCATCCGAACTTTCAGATTCTGATGGTTGGCCCAGCACAGGTCGAGGCGCACCGTATTGGCGTTGCCAAAGAGTTAGAAGGTCTCGACAACGTCTCGATTCTGCCCGAGGCAGACATCGACGGGCTTCCGCTCGATCGCGTGATCGTCGGGATCATTCCATATACGACCACGATGTACAACGCTGCGGTTGAGCTTCCAAACAAGGTGCTGCACCTTCTTTCGCGCGGCATACCGATCATTGCGAGCGGGATGCCGAACCTCGTTCGTGAGCCATTCACAATTCAGATGAACGACTGCGCCTCATTTGAGAAGGGGCTTCAAGAGTGCATCGAACACTTCAACGACTGGCAACCCGCGATTCGTGCGTTCGTCCTGCAACAGTCAGCAGCGGCACGCCTTGACTCACTGCAAATCACGCAGCGCGCAGCCAGCGACTAACACGCCGCAAAAATCAGCCACTGAATGCAGTGAGAGTGTGGCTCGCTCGATCCAGCGCGAGCGCGCAAGCGCGAGACAACGAGACAACGAGACAACAAGACAACAAGACAACAAGACACTCAATCCAGTGAGAGCGCGGCGGAATGCTTCACTCGGCGCTCAAACAGCCCTCGCCGAGCTGCGCAG
>CAYHFW010000032.1:0-20911 GCA_964355975.1 uncultured Singulisphaera sp. | reverse complement strand
GGCTTGGCTCGGGACAGACCACAATCCTCGGCTCTTCTTTCTGCGGCAATGGCGTCAATGTCTACGGAACATGGACGAATAGCGGTGGAAACTCATTCGCGGTTGCGTGTGGTCCACGGTGCCAGGGCGACGTAGTTCCCGACGGCGTCGTAGACGGCGTTGACTTGTCGCTCGTGCTCACATGGTGGGACACCGCGGGTCCGGTTGGTGGATTCGCAGACATCACGGGTGATGGCATCGTCAACGGCGCCGACCTGACCGTTGTGCTCATCAACTGGGGCCCCTGCCCGAACTGATCTCGCAACGCGATTCCGCATCACTGCTCGCGCACCCCGGCGGCGATGGCATCACGCCACCACCACCGCCGCCGCGCGCGCGCTACTTGCCGCCAAGACTCAGACGCACGGTCCCCATGCTGCGAGCAAAACGAGCAAGTCCTGGCCATCGACGAGGCCGTCGCCGTTGATGTCTGCAGTCGCCGAAGCACTGCCCCATGCGCTCAGCACTGCGCTGAAGTCGAGTCCGTCAACAGCACCTGAATTGTCAAGATCGCCTGCGCATGCCGGCCCCTCGAGAAATGCGATCGCTGCGTCATGCTCGATCTCACTCATGCCATCGTTGAAGACAATCCACAGCGGCGCACTGTCTGCAACCACCGGATCGTTGCTGCGCAAGACAAGTTGCAGCGCATAGACCGCGTTCTGAATGACACCCGCGACGTCAGGCTGCACGCCGAAAACGTAGTGCTTGTGGAATCCGCCGTCGGCCTGCACCGACAACGCAAACCCGCTCACATCGGCGCACGCGGTCTCGCGCAGCAGCGAGGCAAACTGAATGGTCATGGTTTCGCCATCGACGCATCCGCCTGCATCTGTCTCGACGAATGACGCGCCATCCCATTGCAGCAGCGGACCGAAGACTTCGAAGCCAATCGTGCTGCCAACTGGCAGCGCGCCGGCATGCGCGAGCACTCCAGGCTCATCGATGTAGTGCGGAATGCCTGTTTCGCCGAGGTCCGCTGCGAACACGGAGGCGGGTGTTGCGACACCGGTGACACCGTCGAGCGCTGCGATCTGCAACTGCCCCTGACCGACAGAGACCAAGATGTCGGCGTGCTGGGCGGCCGCTTGAAGAGTGAGCGAGAGGGTGAACAACAAAGAGAATCGAAGTGAGTTCATATTTCATCCTTGCGGCGAGTTGCCGCGGTTGAGTGTTGAGTAAAAATAAATCGCGAAACTTGAAAACTAGAAACCAATGAATCAGAGATCTGGATCAAACTTGTTCTCGGTCGCGCTCACGAACACCGTCGAGAACTCGCCAGAGGCCGTGTGGCCATCGACGAATCCCCATGTGCTGCGGCTCGACCTGCCAGGATTGTGCTGATCAATCGAGTTGATTTGCACCTGCGCTGACGCCGCAATCGCGGGATTGGGAAAAGCCCCCCACTCCTCGACATGCGGATGATCACTGCTGGCATAGGCACCTCGATCTGCCATGCGCAAGAAGCACACGGTGCTCGAAGGTCTGCCAACGCGGTGCAACGCGTCTGCACCAGCCCCCGGCCCCTCGATCGCCGCGGCCGGCGAATAGGTGCGCGAGAGATAGTTGTTCATGCCATAACTCGTCGTTCGGTACAACGCAGGCGAACCCGCATTGACCGGCGTGTCGTCCCCACCAAGCTCAGCCGACCAGTGTGGGCTCAGGTCGAGCGGACTGCGCATCGAGAGAGGCCCATCGAGATACGGCTTGAGTGTGTTCACGAATGAACGCGCCGGAGCACCGAGTGAACCGTGCGGCAATCCGACATCGGCAAAACGATCCTTGTGCACTGACATGTATGTCAGGTGCGCAACAGATAACTGACGCAGGTTCGACAGACATGACGAGGCGCGTGCTTCTCGGCGCATCGCGGCAATGCTGGGCAGTACGAGCCCCAACAAGACCGTGATCACTCCGACAACCACCAGCACCTCGACAAGTGTGAAAGCCCGTGGGCTTGCACTTGAGCGTGGCATAGAAAAACCCGTGCAATGTGCGAACGACGATCGCGCAATCCAGCACGGACCGCGCAATCACGAGAAATCAGCCCAGAATGCTGGGTGGTGGTCGCGCGCAAAGCGCAGCGTTCGCAGTGATAGAGAGGACTACAACTTCACAGGCCAGGCGCGGCTGCGCCTCTAGCAGTGGATAGTTTGCATGCGTCGACGCATCTGGAATGTCCGTGTGCAGCGCGTCAATCGCAACGCACAACTCGCAATCCGATTCGCCATCGCCATCGCCATCCACAGGTGGTTGCTGCCGATCAGCGTCATGATCAGCGTCGTGATCGTGTTCTCCACACGCGTGCTCACTTGCAAGCGCGCTGGCACACGCGCCATGCCCACCATGCTCGCACTGCGCGTGGGTCGCCCAGTGCATCGGGCGCAGCGCGATCAGCGACAACAGCGCAGTCAGCAACAGGATGGCACGCGGAGATCTCACAGGCGGTGAAGGCTAGGAAGAGTGACAGGTCAGTTCAAGTCAAGAGATTGTTTTTATTGCGTTCACGGGCGAGGCGGGCGATTACCTCCTACCGCCGCCACTGAATCCGCCTGCACGAACTAGCAGGACGCTGAAACAGTCCTCGATCGCGGGCGGGCTGTCGGTTCTTGCCGCGACTTCACGAATTCCATCCGCGCGCACGCACTGACCGACTTGACGGTGAAATTGTGCCCGCTTGAGGGCACTTTCTCACCGCGAACATGGCAGAGTGCTACTGGGCGAAAGAGCCATCGCGCCGGAATCCGTTCTTTGAAACAATGATTCGCTCAGCGACACGTGCTTTCCAATGAACCGCTGCGAGCGCTCGAGTCGCTTTCACTCGAGGCGCATTCACCGGTCGCATTGTCACTTTGAGAAACCCGATGTTTTTTGAAGCACATTGCCATTGAGAGCGCCATTCCACAATCGGATCACCGACTCATTATCCGGATTCAAAAAACGAAAGAAGAATTGTGATGGAAATACTGCCCAACAGTTGCATGCCCGCTGTGCTGGATTACGCTGCAAGCGCATGGTGAGGATCGCCGCGCCACTCCGGCGTCGGCGGGGAACTTGGCTGCTGGACGACAGAATCGTCCGCGTACAAGGAGTCACCCGTGAAATCAATGACCTCAATTCTCAGGCAGTGCGCGTTCGGCGTTGCCTCAGCTGTGTTGCTTACAAACGCAGTTGCTGATGCATCGACATCGTTCGGACAACTTTCATACAACGGCAGCCCGATCGCGCTGACTGTTGGAACTGGAATCGGCAACGACGGATTCTTCATGAACACATCGCAGCAATCCTTTGGCGAACTCACCATCGGACTGAAGGCGCACGAGTACTACAGCAACAACAATCCAGCTGGCGCGAGCACTCAGTCGTCACTCGCGGGCGGCGGTTCGTGGCTCGACATCGATGCCAACGGTGCCTACACCGGATATGCAGGGGTCGCCCAGTATCACCCGGCATGGAATCCAAACGCTCCGCGCTGGGCGTTCACATGGAGCGTCTCGGCGCAAGGGGCTCGTCCAACGGTTGGACTCGCGAGCATGAGCATGGTCATCACTCGCCCCGACAACGTTGAAGTCAATGTGGTGCCGAGTTTTGACATCGGAGCCGCACTGAGCAATGGCGAACCGATCTGGCAGAACAGCTGGAATCTCGGGTACCTCGGCGTCTTCGGAAATGGCGTGGACGCCACAACCGTCGGTGCATGGAAGGTACGAATCTCGGTGTTCGACTCAGTCGGCTCACTGGGATCACAGGAGATCACCATCAATGTCATTCCAGCGCCGGGCGCGGTGGCCTTGATCGGACTCGCAGGACTCGTTGGTCGTCGGCGACGATCATGAATTGACCCTGCGCGGCAACTCTCACATGCACCCCCGAAGCACGCGCTTCGGGGGTTTTTCTTTTTGTGTCGCAGAGGTTGATGCGCAATCACGACGATGCGCGCTCGTTCCTGTCTGCAGCGCGCGCAGGCGTTCGGGCAGCGGTCGAATCGAACTCATGCTCGAGTGAGTTCAGCTCCTCAGAGTGCGCGTCAACGCTTACCGTCTTCCGCCACCAAATCCACCGGCACGACCTGCACGGCCGAAGTTGGACGATCCAGAATTGCTTCGGTTTTGTCCGCCGCTTCCCCATGCGCCGCCGCCCGAACTGCGATTCGCAGAACCGTCACTCGTGTTGCGCGCATCGCTTGCGTCTGAACCGTCGCCGGCGAATCCACTGCCGCCAGATTGCCAGCGGCTCGACTGCGCAGACCTGAAATCTCCGTCGGTTCGAGTCGCTTGTTGTTGATCGAGTGCGTTGGTTGTCGCCGGATCGTTCACGGTGCTCCACGAACCATCTTTCTGTGCTTGCTGCCACGAATTGGTGCTGTCGTCGTACTTGTATGCGCTGCCATCGTGATAGCCGTAGACATTGTTGCCAGTCGCAACAGCTGCACCGTTGTCGCCCTTCGCAACTCCCCACGTTCCGTTTGCGGTGGTGACACCTGCGGCAGAGACGCTCGATCCAGTCTTGGTGTTGCCGATTGTTCCAGCGCCTGCAGCAACTGTTGCGCCGCTTGGAGTTCCCGCAACACCGCCCTTGCCTGCCGCGTAGTTTCCGGTCGTTGGGTTGTAACCCGCGCCGCGCGCGCCTGCTGCCCAATTGCCTGTGTATGCATTTTCGACGTGACCCGTCTGCTCTGCGCCGCGCGCTCCAGTCGATGAGTTGTAAGCAGTTGCGGTGTGCGTTCCCCACGCGTTTCCAGTCCACGCGTTGTAGCCCGCACTTGATCGTGACATCGTGCTCACGTTGCCATACTGGTGATAGACGTTGCCAGTGGTTGCCGCCCATCCTCCTGGACCCCACGCGTATGCGCCGTGCGCGCCGTACGCGCCGTAGTAAGGCCCCCAATATGGATAGGGACCGCAGTGCCACGAGTTGGCGCCGATTGCCCATCCAACGGCCATTCCCATTCCAAATCCAAATGCCCAGCCGCCCCACGGGTTGTAACACATCGATGCGCAACATCCGTACGTTGCGGGCACGGGAACCCACACAGTTGAACAGTACGGAACGTATGCGTATCCAGTGCCATAGACGATGACGCCGCCCTGCACATACGCGCCCATGTATCCGGGGGTGTAACCGACGAGCACATACTCAGGAGTCGTGTTGTAAATCTTGACGTACGTGACGTAGTAGTACGGACTCGACGCAGGAATCGTGTAGAGAAGCGGCGGCACCCATGTCGCAACTTTCCATCCACCTTTGAGCGATGTCGAGAAAAACCACACGCCGTTCTGCACGGCGTAGTAATTGTTGTTGCCCAACATGAAGACGGGCAGTGAGCAGTTGGACACTGCTGAAATCGTGGTGCCAACGATGGGCACATAGAGAGGCGTACCGCCGAAGATGACTGGAGCGGCGAATGCCTGCGAGACAGGAATGCGCGCCATCTGCGGAATCGAGTTGGCGATCGCGGCCTCTTGCGCTTGCGCGGTGCCTGCGATCGATGCGAGCACATTCTCTTTGGGGTTGTCCTGCGGAATCATCATGAACGCCGTCGGAAGTTGCTCGGGCGGGACGAAAGCCCACGCACCACTCAGCGAGGGTGATGTGAACCACCGGCCAGAGATGAGCACGTACATCGCTCCTGAGGATTGCAACTGAAAGATGTTTGCAGAGGTGTTCGAGACGGCGAGCAATCCACTTGCGCCGACGGCAGTCCACTGCGGTGGACCGTTGATCACGAGCACTTCAGTAGGAGTCGTCGAGACAACAATCGCTGGGGCGCTCGACGAAAGTGAGACCGACTGCGAAGAATCTGCTGATGCGCTCGAAGCCGATGCCGGCGCCGCTGGCGCGAGCAAGTTGATCGTCGGCTGTGATTGCGCCCACTTGAGCGCCGCTGCGAGTCCGCTGTCGGTTGACTGGCCGACCGCCCACGCGCCGGTGAGCGATTGGCAGGTCATCCATCCATCAGCGATCTTCAACCAATACGCACCCGATGGATCTTGCACGAGAAGCATTGGGGTGTTGATCACGCGATTGCAATCACTGCCCTGAATTGGCTGCGTGACTGGAGCACCTTGAATCGGGACCAGCACGGTGGGCGCGGTCACGATTGAGATTGTGGGTGGTGCGTTCTGCAGCGGGGCGGTTGCGACGCTTGGCGCGCTCGTCATCGAAGGCACAGCCGCTTCGAGTCTGTCGAGTGAGATCGTGAGTGAAGCGCCAGTTCCTTTCGATGAGATTGCGCTCATGATCGCGGTCTGGTTCGCTGGATTGCTCGGAAGTGAAACACCTGTGACAAGGATGTTCGAGACCGTCACCATGCGATTGAGTTTGTTCACCTCGGTCGAAGCGGTGAATGACAGCGTTCCATATGTCTGCGTCTTCGATCCTGCAGCGGCGAGTGAAAATGCGCAGGTGCCGGTGAGTGTTGATCCATCCCATGACTGGAATGAAGGTGGGTAGACAGTCAATTGATTGTTGTCGACTGTCAGCATGCGCGGCCACGAACTCTCGGTTGGCGCAGCGTCTGCGCTGGCGCTCGTGGCTTGCGCGGCTGGTGCGGCTTGTGCAGTTGGCGCCGCTGACTCTTGCGCGAGGGTCGCGGTGGTGAGCGCGAAGAATGTGATGAGTGCCGCGGGAACCGAGACGAAGTGGTGGCGATTCAGTGTGCGCATGAGTGCAAGGATAATGCACTGCGGTGGCGCGCCCCTTCACTTGCAGCAATTCTGCAACCGCGGCGAGTCGTCAGCGAGTGCCAGGAAGCGCGGTCACGAAACGAATCTTGAAGTCGGCGAGCGCCGTGACTTTCTGAATCTTGAAGTCTGGAAGCGCCGTCACAATCTGCCACTTGCCTACAGAGGTGGGAAGCGCGTTGACCTCTTGCACGCGCAGGTCTTCGAGCGCCGTGACGACTTCGACTTTGTAATCGGGGAAGGCGGTGACATACTGAATCTTGCCGAAGATCTTGCTGACGTCGGGTTTCGTGCGCGAGGTGGACGCCGCACCGAACTGCAAGAGCGCTGCGCCAATGACAACCAAGAATGGCACGCGAACGATTGACTTTTTCATGGGTGATTCCTCCGCGGAAGGTGCAGTGAAACGAACGACGCGCAGATGATAGGCACGGCAGAATGATCGAGCTACGATCGGTTGATGGCATCGAAAACCACGCTTGAGCGCGCCCTGCACGATGCCGAGAATGGGCGACTCGCCGCCGCGGTCGCAACGCTTCGCATCGCAGTCAATCGCGACCCAAAAGACTTTGAAGCAGCGCAGATTTTTGGAATGCTCTTGTTATGGTCGGGCGAATTGCCCCAAGCGCTGCACCACTTTGGACGGTGCGTCACCGCGGCCCCGCGCATCGTTGGCTTTCGAAACAACTATGCCAACGCACTGATGAACGCGAATCGGATCGACGATGCAGTCGTGCAACTGCGCGCGGCGATCGAGATCGATCCGAAGTACGCCACGGCATACCTCGGACTCACCGTTGCGTGCGCGCAGACTGGCGATTCGGATTCGGGCATCGAAGCGGGACGCCGAGGCACTGCGCTGCGGCCAGAGTGGGCCGAGTTGTCGCGCAATTTCGCAAGTGTGCTCAAAGACACTGGCCGCGTTGATGAGGCGCTGGCAGAATTCAAGCGTGCAATCGAACACTCGCCCAAGGATGCGGGGCTTCGTTCGGGCTTTCTTTGGGCGGTCAATTATTCAGATGGCTCGGCGGAACACTCGGCGCAGGCGCACCGTGACTATCGACAGTGTGTTCGCGTGACGGGCGCTGCTGCGCGAACTGATCCCACGCCTGATCGACCGCTGCGACTCGGAATCTTGTCGGGTGACATGCGCACACATTCGGTGGCATTCTTCGCTGAGCCGTTCATGCGACATCTTCCTGAGGGTTGCGCACTGACAATCTTCTCAGATGGAAAACCAAACGCGAGTGATCAGATGCGCGCGCGTTTCATGAAGCTCTCTCACGAGTGGGTCGAAGTTGGCGCACTCGCAGACGACGCGCTCGACCGTGCGATTCGCACGCGCAAGATTGATGTGCTCGTCGAACTCGGAGGCCATTCGTCGGGCGGACGACTCTCAGCGCTCGACAATTCGCCCGCACCTGTGATCGTGAGCGCGATCGGCTATCCAAACACGACTGGCCATCCAAGCGTTGGATGGCGCATCGTCGACTCGATCACTGATCCACCTTCGAGCGATGCGCACTGCACAGAACGACTCGCGCGGATTGATCCGTGCTTTCTCTGTTACTGCCCGCCTGCAGAAGCGCTGCTTCCTGCAATGCCCGCGCCCGATGCGCCGATCACCTTCGGATCGTTCAACATGACTCCCAAGATCTCGGCGCGCACGATCGCGCTCTGGTCGCAGGCGCTCGCGGCGGTGGCAGATTCACGACTTCTTCTCAAGAGCAAGTCGATGGCCGATGCGGGTACACGCGCGCACATGCTCGAGTTGCTCGTGCGCGGCGGCATCGCGCAGGACCGCATCGACGTGGTGAGTTACACCCCTGGCCTGCAAGAACATCTCGCGCTCTATTCGCGCGTGCACATCGCGCTCGACACAACGCCATACAACGGCACCACAACAACATGCGAAGCATTGTGGATGGGTGTTCCCACACTCACAACTCTTGGCGATCGGCACGCGGCTCGTGTGAGCGCGAGCCTGCTGACTGCGGCGGGTCATCCTGAATGGATCGCACACACAGACTCAGAGTTCGTCGAGATCGCGCGCGCGCTTGCAACCGACCGCGCGCGACTCGCGACCGTGCGCAGCACACTGCGCGATGAGTTACTGAAATCTGCTTTGTGCGATCAACACGCGTACGCCCTGCGCTTTCACGCTGCACTGCGCTCGGCGTGGCGCGCGTGGTGTGCGACGGCGCAGTGAGCGTGCGCTGCGCGCGCGAAGTGGGCTACACGCCCCATGCGGCGAGAAGCAACGCGAGGTCTTCTCCGCCGACTGAGCCGTTGCCACTGATGTCGATGCACCCGCTGCCGGCACTCCCCCAGTTCGCCAAAACGATCGAGAGATCTGCTCCATTCACCACACCATCGTCGTTCACATCTGCATCACATGCGGGCGGCGAGGCGATCACGATCGTGTGCTCACTTCCCGCTGCGATTGCCGTGACTGCGCCGAGATTTTGTGGCGGATAGCACTGCCCGCGCGCGTTCGATCCCCAGCATCGAATCGTTCCATCTGCTTTCAGCGCGACCGTGTGGTACGCACCTGCAGCGATATCGACAACGGATGAAAGTCCTGCGGGAACGGTGCACTGCGCATCGGCGTTGAGTCCCCAGCACGCGACTGTCGCGTTTGCTTTGAGCGCGACTGTGTGCCAACTTCCGGCGGTGACAGCGATGGCAGGTCCGAGTGCCGCAGGAACTGCGCACTGACCAGAGGTGTTGAATCCCCAGCACGCGACTGTCGCATCTGACTTGAGGACGGCCGTGTGATGCCATCCCGCGGCAACGGCTGTGACCGAGCCAAGAGTCGCTGGCACTGTGCACTGACCGTACAAGTTGTAACCAAAGCACGCGAGGGTTGCCCCCGCTTTGAGCGCAACGGTGTGATAGCCACCCGCTGCGATTGCAATGACAGGACCGATGGTCGGCGGCGGATAGCACTGCCCCTGCGCATCGCTTCCCCAACATGTGAGCGCGCCGCCCGCGCGCAATGCGACCGTGTGAAATCCCCCCGCTGCGATCGCTGTCACGCCAGTCAATCCTGATGGCACGACGGATTGTCCGCCACCGTTGTAGCCCCAGCATGCAACAGTGCCGCCGACTTGAATCGCTGCAGTGTGCGCGTAGCCCGCCGCGATTGCGCTCGGCGCGCTGAGTGACGCTGGCGTATCGCACTGGTTGAAACTCTGCGAGCCGAATCCGACGACGATGCTCGGGCCTTGTGCGTGTGCGGGCGCAGTCGCGGCGAAGACACTGAGCAGCAGCAGAAAGGGTCGTTGCTTCGGGAGTCGCACAGCACTTCGATGCTAGCCTCGCGGTGAATGAGAACCAATACTTTTGTCACGAGAGCAGCACCAGTCGTGTTGCTTGCCCTCACGATGCTCGCCGCCTTCACTGGGTGCAAGTCGATCACTCCTCGCACGGAAGGCATCAAGCAAGCGACCGCGCGCGAAGAGTTGCTCGCAGGGAATGCGCGATTTGTTGCAGGCGGCATGCATGCGCATACATGGCATGAGGAGCGTGTCATTCAGACAGGCGAATTCGGACAACATCCATCGGTCGGCATTCTCAGTTGTGCAGACTCGCGCGTGCCGCCCGAAATCATTTTCGATGAGGGCATCGGCGATCTCTTTGTAGTGCGCGATGCGGGCAACTTTGAATCTGTGGGCGGCACTGCAACTTTGGAGTATGGAGTCGCTGCGCTCGGCGTGCACACGATCGTCGTACTCGGTCATACGAAGTGCGGAGCGATCAACGCAACCGTCGCGGGATCTCAACTGCCTGGCAACATGCCTGTCATTACTGCAGCGATCAGTCCAGGACTGGTTGGATTCATGAAAGCAACCGCCGCGTCTGGCGCCAAGCCAGATCTCACAGCGGCATCTGAAGCGAACGTGCGTTGGCAGATGCAACAATTGATCGAGCGCAGCGCGATGCTTGCCGCCGCGCGCAAGAGCGGCGCGATCACACTGCTCGGCGCGATGTACGACGTCGATACTGGACTCGTGCGCTTTCTTGACTGAGCGAGATCACCGCGGACTTGACGCGCGACTCTCGCTGAGCATTCCCCGCTTCAGTGCGAAGCGCTCGAATGGCCACGTGGTCAGTGGTGGAATTGAAGCAACGATTGCGACGAGTGTCATGATTGCGCTCCATCGGTAACGCTTCGCAGCTTGAAGTGCTGCGACGATGTAGACGACGAACAGCGCTCCGTGAATCGGCCCCATGATCTGCACCCCGATTGGGTCGTGCACAATCAGATATTTGCAACACATGCCCGCGAGCAATCCAGCCCACGACCACGCTTCGGCGATCGCGGCGAGTCGAAACCGTCCGCCAGGTGATTCAGTCATTGTGATGAGTGTGTCGATTGCTTTCATAGATGACTCGGGTCGGCGATCCTAAACAGATGCGCCGATGTATGCAGATGCGTACAGTGCATCGCTGAAGAACGGTTGCGCGAGCGCACGCGGGGTGTAGCTCAGCTTGGTAGAGCGCTTGGTTCGGGACCAAGAGGCCGCAGGTTCAAATCCTGTCACCCCGACTGTCGCGAGGGCGAGTTCTGGTCGCGCTCATGATCGATCACAGTGTTTTTCGTCGCGAACCATCTCACCACCTCGTTCATCTGCTCAAGTCGCTCCAATTTCTCACGGAACGGAAGTGCACGGAAGGCTTCATGCTGACGCAGACGGTTCGCCTCGAACGTTGCTTGACTCCAATCGATTGACTCAGGCATCTTGCGAACCTCGATGAAGCAGTTGCAACTCGGCGATGTCGGCCAAATCCTGCGGGCGACCGGACTGACGTTTGAGTTGAAGCAGCGTCTCGAGTCGCACGATTCGAATCGCAACCCCCGGCGCGATCTCATCGATGAGCGCGGCATCGTGCTCGGTCTGAAAGTCGAACGGCTCGGATGCAAAGACGTCAATCGGCGTCTCGCGGTGTTGGTCGCTGTAGAAGTTCAACACCGTCATTCCCTTCTCGGCGATCCAGCGAGCTCGCTGCTGAGCATCCGCGAAGCCTTCTGCCGTCACTGCAACGATCGGGCGGTATCCAAGTGATTCGAAGGCCGCGAACCATGCGCGAATCGTGTCGGGTTGAAGTTGGACCACGAGAACAAGATCCTGCGTGCTCCGTCCATATCCGTGAGCGATGACCGCCAGTCCGCCCACGACGATGAATGGCACCTTGGCGTCGTTGAGTGCCCTTGCGATGACCTCGATGCTGTGACGATTCATGTGGGTGTTCCTTCTGCGCCCATAAAAAGATGAGCGAAACGTCTTCGCATGGTAGTCCCGCACTTGTCACCACGACTGAATACGATTGAGCGCAGCGCGACGCGAAGCCGCGCAATGCGCTCGAGACCTCACGAATGACGCGTCAAGTTCAATCGACAAGTTCAAAACCTCCGAGCGACTCACAAGCGCTCTTGGTCGAATTCTTGCGCGGACGATTCGTCCCATGTCCGCAGTGCGGCCACGACCTTCGCGATCTGCATGCTGCGAACTGCCCCGAGTGTGGCGAACCACTCGTGCTCAAGGTCGGCTCGCCACGTGCGCGATTCGGCTGGCTCATTCTCGCAATGGTGCCGGGCTGTTTTTCTGGCGTTGCCGCGTGTTTCGTGGTGATTCCGATCTTTGGAATGCTGTGGGAGGGAATCTCTCCGAGCAAAGGTGTGCCGTGGCCGATCATCGGTGCCGATGCATTTGGATTCCTCAGCGGATTTTCAGTCGCTGTGATGTACCGACATCGCCTTCGCATCATGTCTTGGAAAGTTGGTCGGCAGAGAGATTTCGTCGGTGCGGTTTGGGGCGCGCACTTCGTCGCCCTTGGGTTGGTGATTCTCAGCGCATGGTTCTTCAACTTCTGAGTCTGCGCCGCGCACCGGCAAGTGGATAGCCTCAACTCATGGTCACGGATCGACCCTCGCTCGCGCAGCTCTACGGAAATCGCACGATGCTCGTGCTTGCGGCGCTTGGATTTTCTGGCGGCATCCCAAACCTCTTCGCGACAAACATTGTTCCCGCGTGGGCCACGATGCAGCACTGGGGGCTCGAGCTCATCGGTTTCTTAGCGCTCTTTCAATTGCCGTACGCGCTGAAATTCTTGTGGGCGCCGCTCGTCGATCGTGTGACGATCCCGCTGCTTGGGCGCCTCGGCCAGCGACGCAGTTGGATTCTCGCCGCTCAAATCGCTGGCCTCGCACTCATCGTCGCGGCAACTCTGGTGGGCCCAGTCGCAGACGACGCCGAGAATCAAGTTCACAACTGGACCTTCATGGCGTTGCTCACCGCGGTCGTGTTCTTCAGCGCATCGCAAGACATCGTTGCCGATGCATACCGCGTCGAAGTGCTGACGAAAGAACAACTCGGCGCGGGGGCGGGCGTCTTTGTGAGTGGATACCGCATCGCATACATCGCCATCGGCGCAGGAGTGCTCGCGTCAGTCGAGACCATCGGATGGTCGAACGCGGCACTCTGCCTCAGCGCACTTGGCGTCGTCGGAATCTTCGCAACACTCAGTGCGCGCGAACCCGAATCGCGCGGAGTGCCAGAGCCCGGCTTTCACGGTGCGGTGATCGCGCCGTTCGCAGGACTTGCTGACCACTGGGGTCCTCGCCTCATCGCGCTCGTTGCGTTCGCGCTGCTCTTTCGATTGCCCGATCAACTCGCCAATGCGATGACTCCGCCGCTGCTTCTCAAAGGGCTCGGCTACACACCCGCTGAACTGGGATGGGTTCGTCAGGGATTCGGCTTCTCGCTCACCATCGCAGGCGCACTCACCGGTGGCTGGTTGGTCGCGCGACTGTCGCTGCTTCGTTGCTTGCTTGTGTTCGGATCACTTCAAGCGATTAGCAACGGCGGATTCTGGCTGCTTGCAATTGAATTCGGCGCGACGACTGCGTCTCCGCACGCGGTGGGGGCACCCGTGTGGGCATTGGTGCCCGTGATTGCCGTTGAAAATTTTGCCGGAGGAATGGTCGCTGCAGGATTCGTTGCGTTCCTCATGTCGGTCTGCCAGCCGCGGCGCGTGGCAACGCAATATGCAATGCTCACGTCGCTCATGGCCGCAAGCGGCGCCATCGCGGGATCATTGAGCGGCGTGATCGCCAAGCAATTCGACTACCCCGACTTCTTCTTGCTCACAGTTGCAACTGGAATACCGGGGATCCTCTTGATCCGCTGGATGCGCCCCCCGCGCACAAGCGACGGTTCTTGAGAAGGCACGCGCTGTGTGACGGCGCAGCCCTTTCGAAGAACGGTGGTGAGTGCGAGGCTGACGACCTCAGCAGTTCTTTAGAGGCCCATTGCTCGAGCGAGCAAGATGCCAACAAAGAGGCTGAATGCAGCAAAGAGAACGCGTTGAAATGTGTCTGGACCCTGAACCTTTTTCATATCAAGGACACCATCGAATTTGATCGTGTGCGCGTCAAATCGCAGGTGCGACTTTCTTGAAGTCGTGGGAGAATCGCGCCAATGACCCCTCCGCCCTGCCCAACAACACTCGCCAACGCGATTCGCGCGAGCGCCCCCCTACTTCTGCGATTTCTTGCTGGATTTGATGAATCAAACCGCACTGCGCAGACCGCTGGATGCCCGAACCATCCGGTGTGGATTCTCGGCCACTGCGCATTCACACTCGCGCGCCTCGCACACCTGATCGGGGGACCCGCCGCCGCCGCGTCCGATTTCGACGAGGCGCACGAGTCGGGCAGCGCACCACGCAATCCGACGCGCTTTCGAGTGAGCGACGTAGAGAAAGATTCGACTCCATCAAGCGACCCGGCGCGCTATCCAACCCTCGCGCGAAGTTCTGCAATCTTCAGCGATGCCGTTGAGACGCTCGCGCGCACGATCGAACGCCAAACCCCCGCGCGACTCACCGAATCGATCGACTGGAACGAGAATGCGATTCGCATCGACACACTCATCATTCGCGTCTGCTTTCACAACGGAATGCACGCGGGGCAATTGACAGACTTGCGCCGTGAACTCGGGTTCGCCCGAGTGCTTCCCGCTGCGAAGAAACAATAAGAATCGCCTGCTATCCTGCAAAACTCACTCATGGCGCGACTGCACGAATATCAAGGAAAAGAACTTCTCGCCGCACACTCATTTCGCATCCCGCGCGGGCGAGCAGCGCGCACGGGCGACCAAGCCGCAGATGCAGCGCGCGAACTTGAGACCGAAGTCGTCATCAAGATTCAGGCGTGGATGACTGGTCGAGCGGCGATCGGCGGAGTTGCCTTTGCCGCAACACCCGCCGAGGCGCGCGCGCACGCGCTGCGCATGCTCACGATGAGCGTCGGGCAGTTTCCGGTCGAAGCAGTACTCGTCGAAGAGAAGATCTCGATTGCACGCGAGTTTTTTCTCTCGTTTGCGATTGATGATGCGGCGCGTGCGCCCGTGATCATCTTCGCAGCTGGCGGCGGCAGCGGTATCGAAGAACGCGCCGCTTCGACGCGCAGAATCCCGTGCGATGTCGTGCAAGGGCCCGATGCGGCAGCGGTCGCCGAGGCCGTCGGTTCGTGCGGACTTTCGAAAGCCGAATCGGAAGGGCTCGCTGCATGCTTGCGCAACTTGTTCGCAGCCGCACGCGCGACCGAGGCACGGTCGCTTGAGATCAATCCACTTGCGCTCACGACCGACGGCGTATTCGTCGCCGCAGACTGCAGAATCACCATTGACGACTACGCAGTCGCTCGCCATCCCGAACTCGGCATCGAAATCGCCCGCGAGTTTGACCATCCCCCGACTGAACTCGAGCGCGTTGCATACGCCGCCGAGCAATCCGATCACCGCGGCACTTTTTACTTCGCGCAACTCGCGACGGTCGCCGCGAGCGACACGAGCGGCCTCGTCGGATTCCACGGCGCGGGCGGCGGCGGATCGATGATGTCGATGGACGCGATCGTCACCGCAGGATTCACGATCGCAAACTTCACAGATACCAGCGGCAATCCCTCTGCGACGAAGGTCTACCGCGCGAGCCGCATCATTCTTGCGCAACCCAATCTTGTGGGGTACTTCGGTTCTGGCTCAGGCGTTGCAAGCCAAGAACAGTTCTGGTCGGCGTATGGACTCGCGAAGGCGTTCTACGAACTTGACCTCGATATTCCAGCAGTCATTCGACTCGGCGGCAACACCGAAGATCGCGCGGTCGAGATTCTGTCGCGCATGTCGAAACTCTTGCGCGCACCAGTCGAGGGTTATAGAAAGACTGACTCTCCCGCGAAGATTGCCGCGCGATTCACCGCCCTCGTCACGGATGCGCACGGAACGCTGTGGACGCCGCGCGCACCGCGCGTTCCAGCGTTTGTGCGCAGCGCAGGTACGACATCGTTCGAAGTGAAGGGCGGACGCGTCTGGATCGACACCCCGCGCTGGCCGAAGATTCGCGCAGCGGTCGAAGCGCACGCAGGCGGATTGATCGTTGATTCAGGCGGAGTACCCGCGATGGCAGTGAGCGCACAAGATTTTGCGACGAAAGATTCCGAACTGCTCGCGTGCGATGTCGAATGCACGCTCGCAGGTGTTGAAGGGTTCTATCTCGAACTCGACATTCCAGGATTGAGCGGGTTGGTGCCACCGGCAGCCGTTGCGGCGCCATCCGCTGTTGCTGGAGGAGCGCGCTAATGGCCATTCTCATCGATGAAACAAAGCGCGTTCTCGTGCAAGGCATCACAGGGCGCGAGGGACAAGCGCGCACACGATTGATGCGCGACTATGGCACGAATGTTGTTGGCGGAGTCACTCCAGGCAAGGGTGGTCAGTCTGTCATGGGCGTTCCAGTTTTCAATACTCCGCGCGAGGCGGCTGATGCGCTTGGATCAATCGACATCAGCGTGCTCTTCGTGCCCGCAGCGGGCGTGAAAGATGCCGCGATCGCCGCATTCGACGCAGGAGTCAAACTCACGGTGCTCGTGCCCGACCGGGTTCCAGTGTGGGATGCGATGGAAATCGCAGCAGCAGCGCGCGCGAATGGCGCACGCTTTCTCGGTCCAAACACGCTCGGAGTGCTGAGCCCAGGGCGCGGCGTGGTCGGAATGATCGGCGGTCGCGCTGAGAGCGCGCGCCAATGGTTCAAACCAGGAATTCCAGCGGGCGTTGGCATCATCAGTCGCTCGGGGGGTATGGCTTCGAGCACGGGCTACTACCTCGGGCAAGCGGGCGTACGCATCTCGACCATCGCGCACATCGGCGGCGACGCGGTGCTTGGCATTCGCATTCCCGAAGCGGCCCTCATGTTCGAGGCCGATCCACTCACTGAAGCAATCGTCATCTTTGGCGAGATCGGTTCGACACAAGAAGAAGAACTTGCAGGATTGATCCGCGACCGCAAGGTCACGAAACCCGTCATCGCATACATCGGTGGAAAGGCTGCACGCGAAGGAACGCGATTCAGCCACGCCGGGGCGATCATTGAAGGCGGGCGCGGCACACATGCCGGCAAGGTGAAGGCTCTGCGCGAAGCAGGCGCAACCGTCGTCGATGCGTTTGGCGAATTGTCCGGTGCTGTTGTTGACATTCTTCGACAAATCAAGGGAAAAAGCCTCATGAGCGAAAGCGAACAACGAGCTGTCTGGCACACCGCCGTCACGCAGATCGAACCCAATCGCGTTGCAGTGCGCGGATACGACATCGCCGACCTCATGGGCAAAGCGTCGTTCGGCGCTGCGGTGCACTTGATCCTCACAGGATCGCTGCCCACGCCTGCAATCGGCAAACTGATGGACGGCATCTTGGTTGCATCGATCGATCATGGCGCGACGCCTCCAAGTGTGCTCGCTGCGCGCACTGTTGCTTCGACTGGTGCATCGCTCAGCGCTTCAGTTGCCGCAGGAATCATGTCGATCAACCGCCACCACGGAGGTGCGATCACTGATTGCGCCATGCAGCTGAAGGCGATTTCTGATCGTGCCGAAAAGGGCAAGATCACAATCGGCGAAGCTGCCGAACAATATCTTGCGCAGATGAAAGAAGCAGGCGAACGCATGCCCGGGTTTGGACACCGCTATCACACCAACGACCCGCGCACTGCGCGACTCTTCGCGCTCGCGCTCGAGGCGGGCGTCGACGGACCGCACATGAAAGCAGCGCGCGCGGTCGAAGAGTGTTTCGCCGCAGCGAAGAAGCCCCTGCCGATGAATGTTGACGGAGCCATCGGCGCGATCCTCGCAGATATTGGCTTGAATCCAGCTGTTTTCAACGGCATTTTCATGATCGCACGCACTCCAGGCCTAGTCGCGCATGTCGTCGAAGAACAGACACGCGAGAAGCCGATGCGGCGCATCGATCCTGTCAATCACGGATACGACGGACCACCTTCGAGAAAACTATGACCACCATGACCCCATCAGCACACACCACCTACGGCGTTCGCGAGATTGCCGAACTCTTTCCAAGCCTGCTCAAGATTCAAGACGCAACGCTGCGCGAGCGTGTTGCCGCGGTGTGGAACGAAGCGATCCACTCAGGCTGCGGGGGCAAGGGATGGACCTTCGCCGAGTTGCGTGCCGTGAAGTTCACGCTGCTTGCGGGCGACATCGACATGACTTTCGTTGACCACTTGAACTCTTGCGCGAAGCAGTGCATCGCCATCGCGGATGTGCTTGAGAGTTCGTTCAGTTGCGAGATTCCGATTCAGCGCGACTATCTCATTGCAGGCGCCCTGCTCGCCGACTGCGGAAAACCCCTTGAATTCGACAAGGATTCGACTGGCAAGGTTGTTCAGGGAACGTTTGGCCAGCAAGTTCGCCATCCATTCACTGGAGTGGCACTGGCGTACAAGCACGGGCTTCCTGGCGAAGTGATGCACATCATTGCGACGCATAGTCACGAGGGAGACAAGATGGAGCGCTCGATCGAGTCGATCATCTTTCACCACGCTGACTTCGTCGACTTCGACATTGCGAAGTTTCTTGGCAAGCGCGCAGCAAAGAAAATCTAAGGACCGCGCCACCCATGCATCTCACACTCGTCGAAAAGATTGCGGCGCGCCACGCGGATGGTCTCGAACCTGGAGCGGTCGTTCGCGCCGGCGACTTCGTGTCGATTCGTCCCCGCCATGTGATGACTCACGACAACACAGGGGCGGTCATCCCGAAGTTTCAACAGATCGGCGCGACGCGCATCGCCGATCCTGCGCAGCCTGTCTTTGCGATCGACCACGACATTCAGAACGTCACCCCCGAAAACCTCGGCAAATACGCCAAGATTCAGGCATTCGCACGCGCACAGGGCGTTGACTATTACCCGCCTGGCACGGGCATCTCGCATCAAGTGATGGTCGAGCAGGGATATGTCGTTCCTGGCGCGCTCGTCGTTGGAAGTGACTCGCACTCCAACTTGTATGGCGCACTCGCTGCGCTCGGCACGCCGGTTGTTCGCACTGACGCTGCGAGCATCTGGGCAACGGGCGTGACATGGTGGCAGGTTCCCCCAGTTGCCAGAGTCACACTGCGCGGCAAACTCGCTGCAGGCGTCACGGGCAAAGATGTGATCATCGCGCTCTGCGGCGCATTCAACCACGATGAAGTGTTGAATCACGCAGTCGAATTCGTCGGCGACGGCGTTGCGGCACTTTCAATGGATGCCCGCATGACGATCTCAAACATGACCACCGAGTGGGGAGCGCTTGCGGGGCTCTTTCCATTCGACAACGTCACGGTCGCATATCTCAAGTCGCGGGTCGCCCCCCTTGCGAGCGATCGCAGGCCTGGCACACGCGGTCCGCTTTCGCGAAGTGGCTATTGCGCCGCAGATATTGACCAGTGGTGGCAGCAACGCGCAGATCTCAACGCCGATGCGAACGCCCAGTACGCGGTCGAGCTTGAACTCGATCTCGCCTCGGTTGTTCCGCATGTTTCAGGGCCAAATGAGGTGAAGGCGATGGTTGCCCTGCCAACGATCGAAGCGAAGCGTGTTGCAATCCAGAAGGCATATCTGCTCTCGTGCGTGAATGCGCGCGTCGAAGACTTGCGCGATGCTGCAGCAGTCGTGCGATCGAAGGGTGCGCGCGTCGCGGCAGGCGTCGAGTTTTATCTCGCTGCTGCGAGTGCTGAAGTGCAATCCGCTGCTGAGGCGAATGGCGACTGGAAGACACTCATCGATGCAGGAGCAATCGCGCTGCCACCAGGCTGCGGAACGTGCATCGGCCTCGGTCGCGGACTTGTCGGCAAAGGCGAGACCGCCATCAGCGCGACGAACAGAAACTTCAAAGGACGCATGGGCGACGCCGATGCACAGGTCTATCTCGCATCCCCTGCCGTCGTCGCTGCGAGCGCACTCGCTGGATACATCTGCGCACCTCAGCCATTTTCTGCATTGCAGGTGGCGACGACGATTCGCCGACCCGCTGCGACTGCGCGTGCGAGCGCAACCGTTGAAATCATCGATGGATTTCCGTCGCGTGTGCAAGCACGCGGACTCTTTCTTGACAAGGACAATCTCAATACCGACGGCATTTACGCGGGCAAACACACCTACCGCGACGATCTCACCCAAGAACAAATGGCTGCGGTGACGTTTGAGAACTTTGATCCGACTTTTAATGCGACTTACCACCATGGCGACATCCTCATCGGAGGGCTGAACTTCGGCACAGGATCGAGCCGCGAACAGGCCGCGACTGCGCTCAAGTTCAAGGGCGTTCCGTGCGTGATCGCGAGCAGTTTTTCTGAAACCTACAAGCGCAACGCTTTCAATAACGGATTCGTGGTCTTTGAGTGCCCCGAACTCGTCACTCATTTGCGCGCCACGCTGTCGAACCGCGCGCTGACAACCATCACCGATTCAATCTCGATTAATTATGGAAGTTCAACCCTCACAATCGGCTCGCATGCGTTCACATTTCCGCCGCTGAGCCCCGCTGCGCAGGAGTTGATCGTTGCAGGTGGGGCAGAAAACCTCGTCGCGCGACGTTTGCGCAGCGCGCAACCGCAACCCCTCTGACTTCGGGCTGATTCACCCCTGATTCGCGCCAATTTTTGCGATCTTGCGCATGCGCCGGCGACTGACGCAGGAACGCGAAATCGCTATGATTCGCGACCTTCAAGAACCCACAAGAGCCTTCACGAGAAAGACACGAATGTCGAAATACACAATTGCATGGATGCCAGGCGACGGAGTCGGAAACGATGTCATGGAGGGGGCGCGCATCGTCCTCGATCACATGAAACT
>CAYHFW010000031.1:0-24427 GCA_964355975.1 uncultured Singulisphaera sp. | reverse complement strand
AGTAGGGCTTATTTACCGATGACATGTCGAACAGTTCTCGCTTGGGTTGATGTGATAAAGCTTGACGAGGCTCGCGCGCTCTTCTGCACTCATTTCGATCTTCTGATCCCATCCCAGGTCAGTCATTCGTGAGACTGGGCGCAATCGATCTCCTGGATCGCGATGGCACTCGAGGCACCATCCCATTGCCAGCGGTGAGTATCGATAGACAACTTCCATTTCGTCGACGCGTCCATGGCACTCAACGCAACCAACACCGCGGTTCACGTGCGCGCTGTGGTTGAAATAGGAATAGTCAGGAAGCTTGTGCACCTTGATCCATTCGACGGGCAGTCCGCTCTCGTATGACTCGCGGACCTTGGCCAGCTTTGGACTGTCGCGTTGGACCTGCGTGTGGCAGTTCATGCATGTTTGAGTCGGCGGAATGGCTGCAAACGCAGCACGGTCGACCGTGCTATGGCAGTAGCGGCAGTCCATCCCCAGTTGTCCGACGTGGAGCGCGTGGCTATATGGAACGGGCTGCACAGGCTGGTAGCCCACATCAATCGTCTTGGGACTGAACCCGTACGCAACGACAAACGCCCCGTACAGCGGCGCAATCGCCGCAGAAACGAGGACAAATGGAAGCAGCGCATTGGTCCAACGTGGAAAGAGGAATCGGCTCATAGTGGTAGTGCGGTCGATGACAACAGGCGACTTCGTGCTTTTTTTCACAAACTCAACGAGAACCGACGAGATTAGTACGCAACCGTGCCGCGCGTCAAGGAATCAGAAAAGAGTGAGTTGCTCTAGAGTGGCTGCAGTGACGAGTCCCCTTCCAATCGCAGTTGTCGCGGCCGGCGCGCGGTTGCGATGCAGCGATATTTCGGCTGTTTTCAACGAAATCGCAACGCGTGCTCACGCGTGCGGGCTCGATCACTGCACGGCTGCGACTCTCGCCGCCGCACTCGCTGCGCGCGAAGCGATCGCATTCACTTCGACCCCCGAGGGAGTCGCATTTCCACATGCGATTCAAGAGAGCATTGCCCCTGAAAAAGCGATGGCAATCGTGCTCACCCTTGCCGAACCAGTCGCATGGGGATCGCATCAAGTGCGCTTGGTCATTGCTCTGTTTGGATCGTCGGCAGAACCCTGGCGACATGTCCGGATGCTGGCACGCGTGGCGCGGGTCTGCGTGCAACCTGAGCCAAGACAACGGTTTATGGAATGTGGCACAGATCGCGAGTTATTGGATCTTTTTACCGCAGAGTGCAATAACCATGGGTGAGACGATCCAACCGATGAAGATGGTCTTCCTCTTGGTGCCGCACAGCCACTCATTTGATGCGGTCATCAATGCGGTACTCGATGCTGGAATCTCAGATGCCACCGTCGTTGAGGCACGAAACCTGACCTCGATCATGCAGCAAGAACTTCCGATCTTTGCTGGTCTCGCCGCGCTCTTGCCCCAAGCTTCTGGCACCCGCGCGATCTTTGCACTCTGCCGGGGCGACCGCGCTGCAACGCTGATGACGTACTTGCGCGAGATTCCAAAGGATGACCGGCCCATCGCGGTCGTTGTCGGCGTCGAGAACTTTCTCGGATCAGACTCGTGACCAACGCGCTTATCTGGCTTGCGATTGGATCGATCATCCTCGTCGCTGGCAGCAGATGGGTGCAGCGGGCGCGACGAACATTTCCGGCGATGCGCGTTCTGGGTGGTGGGTGGGCGCTTCTGGCGTTTGGAGTACTCGTCGGCCCGCATGCGCTCGGCGTCTTCGACGGCGAGCGGATGTTGCAGGTTCAGCCGATCCTCTTGATCTTGTTGACCTGGGCGGGAATCGTGGTCGGGCTGCAATGTCGACTGCGACTCTTTCGCGCGGTTCCACCCGCGCTCTGGCGGTGGGTGAGTTTGGATTTGTTCGTGGGACTTCTCTTGAGCGTCGTCGCTGGCGGGCTCGTCGCACGCATCTGGCAACCTGAGAGCCCCGCTGCTGCTCACATCTTGCTCACTGGAACGTTCGCTGCAGTGGCCATTGGATGGAACCCCGAATCGCGGTCGCTCGGTTCGCGCACCGATGCACCTGCTGTTCGAATGGCTGCGCTGGTGCAGGCGGGCGCGGGACTTCTTGCGATCTGCACGATTGCAATTTCTTCGCTCGCGTTGCAATGCGCGTTTCAAGATTCGAACGGAAATGTGATTTTCTCTCCGGCCGGTGGACTGCTTGCTCTCGCGATGGAAGTCGGCGCGGTCTGCGTCGTCGCGCTTGGCGCGCGCGAGATTCTGCGCGACACGCGTGAAGATGATGCGCGCACCACACTCATCGTGGTTGGCGCACTCTGCATCCTCTCTGGAATCGCAGTTTCATTTGGCGGTTCTGGACTTCTCGCGGGACTCATCTTCGGCGCCGCAATTGGATTCAGCCGCAGACGCTTGCGCGCGCTCGAGCATTTCATTTCATCTGCCGAACCCATTGTCGCAAGCGGATGCTTCTTCTTCGCGGGTCTCACGCTTGCCCTTCCCGCTGCATCGTTCACTCTTATTGGCGCTCTTGCAGTCGCGGCAATCGTGGTGATGCTCGCACTTGCGCGCCGCGTGTTGAAGCCACTGCTGATGACCATTGCGCTCGCACCCGAGCGCGACGCAGTTGCGCTCGACTCACCCGCAGCGCGTGCGCCAGTGCGGCAGGCTCCGCTCACGATCATCGTGCTTCTGGCGTTTGCGATCCAAGACACTTCTGAACTTGCCGATCAATTGCTCGCACTCGCCGTGCTCATCGCTCTGTTGAGTGTTGTGTTCACGCTCTTTCCGCGCACCGCACGCACGAACTCCCATGCACCTGCGGGCGCAGGAGCGCACACATGATCGTGCAAGCGCACAGCGCAATGAAGCAGCGGCGGCGGCCAAAGTTCGGCGCGCTCTTTCTGGCGGTCGCGCTCGCGTGCCTCATCGGGCTGATCGCGCTCGCACGCGAATTGCGCGCGACGGTTGTGGGAATTCCGACAACTGACCTTCCAGCCGCGGGTGAGACGACGCTCTTTCTGGGGCTTGTCATTTTGGGTTCGTGGCTTGCAGGAAGACTTGTGCGCAAACTTTTTCTGCCACCGATCACAGGGCAACTGCTCTTTGGAATGTTGATTGGCCCTGGGCTCTGGCAGTGGTTCGGTCGCCCCGACCTCGCACTGATCACGTCGACACAACTGACCTCGCTGCACGGCGCAGAGTTGCTCGCGGTCGTGATGATCGGGCTCGTTGCAGGATCTGAGATCGACCTTGCATTCATTCGCGCTCGCCTGCGCGCGATCGTGATGCTTGCGCTCGGCCAAGTCATAGTGATCGTTGCAGTTGTCGGATGCATCAGTTACTTGCTCTTTCGCTCGCCCGCACAAGCCGTGATCTTTGCAACACTCGCGGCGATGTGCAGTAGCGCAGTCTCAGTGGCGCTCTTGCGCGAGATGCGCCATCCCACTCCCTTTGCTCGACTGCTTCTCGCAACGGCGATCACGAAAGACCTCGTGCTCGTCATTGCGTTTTCGGTCGTGCTCTTCGTCGTCGCCGCCACCAGCAGCAGCGGCAGAGGACACGCGTGGTACTGGATCTTCTTGCATGTCGCGGGCAGCGTTGGCATTGGATGCCTGCTCGCGTTCCCTCTGAGGTTGGTGCTGCGCCAAATCGAAGAACGCATGATTGCGGTCGTGCTCGTCATTGGCGTACTCATCGTGGTGCTGTGCGAGATCACCGACACTGCTCCACTCATCACTGCATTGACGCTTGGATTCTCGGCGCGTGCTCTCGCGCCCGTTGCGAGCGCATCGTTCTTCGCAACAGCGCGGAGACTGTTCTTGCCCGTCTGCTGCGTCTTCTTCGCGGCCGCCGGAGCGCATATCGACTTCGCCGCGCTCGTCGCAAACTGGACAGTCGTGCTCGCGCTTTCTGGCGGGCGCCTCGGTGCAGTTTGGTTTGGGGCATCACTCGCCGCGCGCGCTGCCGGATTGCCCGCACCAATGCAGCGTTGGGCGTGGGCTGGATTCGTTCCGCAGGCTGGGATCTCGCTCGCGCTCGCCGCGCAAGTTCTCATCGCATTTGGCGATCAAGCGTGGGCGCGCAACTTGGTTGCGATCATGATCGCGTGCATCACTCTGAACGAAATCATCGGACCCATCCTGATGCGAGTCGCACTTCGGCGGGTACCAGAATCGGCGTAGCCCAGCCTCAGCACACACATGATCGACACACACTGCCATCTCACCTTTCCCGATTTCGCTGGACGCGTCACTGACGTGCTTGCAGACGCCGCGCGCGTTGGCGTGCACAGTTGCATCACAGTTGCCACGACCACCGCAGATGCAGTGCGAACGACCGAACTGGCGGCACTGCACCCTCGACTCTTCGCGAGCGCTGGAGTGCATCCACTCTATGCAGACCAACCGTGCGACTGGAACGAAATGCGTCGCGCGGGCGAACATCCCAAGTGCGTCGCGTGGGGAGAACTTGGCCTCGACAACTATCACGAGACTCCGCTGCCTGCCTTGCAACAGGCCGTGCTCGAAACGCAACTCGCACACATTTGCGCGTGGGAACGAGAAGGACTCGTCAAGCCAATCATCGTGCACTGCCGCAAGGCGTTTGCGCAGCTCGTGCCGATCTTGAAGGCGACGGGCATCGCGGGCAATCGATTCGTCTTTCACTGCTTCACCGGAGACGCGAGTGACTTGCAAATGGCGCTCGACTTTGGAGCGTTCATTTCATTCACAGGAGTTCTGACATTTCCGAGCGCCGGCGAATTGCGCAGCGCCGCCGCGCGCGTTCCAATCGATCGGCTCATGATCGAAACCGATGCACCATTCCTCTCGCCGCAGCCTGTGCGCGGAGTGCGGCCCAACGAGCCAAAGCATGTTGTGCACATTGCGGCGGCACTCGCGCTTGCGCGGCGCGCGAACCTTGATCAACTCAATGCTCAACTCGACGCGAATGCTGTGCGCTTCTTCGGCGAGTCACTGCGCGCACTAAGATGACCAACCCATGACCGAGCGCCCAGTCCGACCCGCAATGCTGATGAGCTTTGGAGATCACCTCGATGAACTCCGCAAGCGAGTTTTTCTTGCGGTCATCGTTCCAGTGCCCTTGATGCTTCTGCTTTTCGCGTTCGCCTCGCACATTCGCATGTTTCTCTGCGCGCCACTGCTTGATGCGATGCGCTCAAACAACCTGCCCGCGCAGTTGACGGTGTTGAGTCCCATCGAGACGATGACGACCGACTTGAAGATCTCGCTGATCGGCGCACTGGTCGTCTCAGCGCCGTGGGTGATCTGGCAACTCTGGAAGTTCGTCTCGCCAGGGCTCTATCACCACGAACAACGCTTTGTGCGGCTGCTGCTGCCAGGAAGTGGCGTGCTCGCGATCGTCGGTCTGACGCTGCTGTACTACATCATGCTTCCGCTGATGTTGACGGTGCTCGTCTCATTCAGTGTTGCGCCATCGACTCTGCGCGATACGCCGACCACCACTGCGACGGCGGCCGCGCGCCCAACACTGCAGGTCGTCGAAAGCGATCCCACCTCGGTGCACGCGGGCGAATCTTGGATCAACGCCACGACGCGCGAGTTGCGCATTGCGATTCCGATCGCTGGCGATCCAGCGCACCTCGAGATTGCGAGCGTCGCGCTCGATCATCCAGGAACGATTGTCTCGGCCTTTCGACTCAGCGAATATCTCGATTTTGTTCTGCTCTTTGCGATGTGCTTCGCGCTCGCGTTTCAGTTGCCCATCGCGCTCTTGCTGTTGAGTTGGGTTGGGATTGTGAATCCGACAATGCTGCGAAAGAATCGGCGCTATGCACTCTTCGGAGTCGTGCTCGTCGCCGCCGCTGTTGCGCCAGGTGATGCGCTCTCGCTCGCAATCGTCGCTGTGCCGCTCTACTTGCTCTTTGAGTTCTCGATCTTGCTCATCGTGATGGCGCCGCCCTCGCGCGTCGCCGCCGGAAGCGTGCTCTCCGATTTCGGCGACCGATTTCGGTCGGGTGGATCGCGCGAAGGAAATGTTGGAGACGAGTGATGATGCGCTGCGGTGAGCGTTCTCTTGCGCGCGGGTGGAGGCGTCGCGTGCGCGCACGCATTTTGGCGCTCCCCGCTGGCACCACGAGAGAAGATCAAGAGATGATGGCGCGCGCAATCGAACTCGCCCACGCGGCGGGTGCGCGCGGCGAAGTGCCCGTGGGCGCAGTGATTTACCGCGGTGGAGTGATTCTCGGAGAAGCATCGAACGATCGCGAAGCGAGTGCCGATCCAACGGGTCATGCCGAAGTGGTTGCGCTTCGTCGAGCAGCGATCACCCTTGGTGGATGGCGCCTCACTGATTGTTCGATCGCTGTCACGCTTGAACCCTGTCCGATGTGCGCAGGGGCGCTGGTCAATGCGCGCATCGCGCGCTTGGTGTACGGCGCGCGCGATCCAAAGGCCGGCGCCGTCGACACGCTTTACGACCTCTGCCGCGATGCGCGACTCAACCACCGGATGAACGTCATCGGCGGCGTGATGCGCCAGCGATGCGCGCAACTACTGACTGACTTTTTTCGCGCACGGCGAGAATCAAAACGCGCCGTCGCGCAGCGTGCAAAGGCTGCGCAATGACGCGCACACCGCCGCGCGTTGTCTGCGTCGATCTCGGCGGAGTCGTCGTGCGCATCTGCCGCACATGGCACGAAGGGTGCGCCGCAGCGAATGTTGCGGTACGTGGCGGCTGGGGCGAGAGCAACGATGAGACTCTGCCGCTTCGGCACGCTGCAGTCGATCGCTATCAACGCGGCTTGACGACATACACGGCGTTCATCGAAGAGATCGCTGCGATCTCGCAGGGTGAGTACACCCAAGACGAGATCGATCGCATTCACATGGGATGGATTCTCGGCGACTACCCGGGCATCGTCGAGTTGTTCGAACGCATTCGCGCGGCTGGCGTTCCAGTCGCATGTTTGTCGAACACCAACGATGCGCACTGGCAGCAGATGCGTGCGACGTCTGCAGCATTTGCGGCGATCGATCTGCATCACGCTTCACATTTGCTCGCGCTCAACAAGCCTGACGGCGCGATCTATGAAGCGTTCGAGCGTGCCACCGGTTTCGCTGCGCATGAGATTTTCTTCGCCGACGACCTCATCGAGAATGTGCGCGCTGCAGCGGCACGGGGATGGCAGGCGATGCACATCGACCACGCGGGCGATCCTGCCGCGCAGATTGAACAGGCACTTCAGGCATGCGGATTCTTCGCCCCACCCATCGCAGTCAGCGAAATGCCATCGCCGCTTCTGACGCAGACTGTGTGTCGAGGCGAGCGCGTTGGCGGCGTGATCAAAGCGCGCCCGAGCGACTTTCTCGTCGACGAATTGCCTCTCTACGAACCCACGGGCGAAGGCGAACACCTCTATCTGGGTGTGCAGAAGCAAGACATGACGCACGACGAACTCGTGCACGTCATCGCTGACCACTACAAAGTCGATCCAACGACCATTGGCAGTGCCGGAAAGAAAGACCGCCGCGCAGTCACTCGCCAAACGATCTCTGTCAACTTGCCGAATCGCGAACTGCCCCTCGAACTGCGTCACGATCGGCTCGCGATTCTCTGGACGAAGCGCCACGCGAACAAACTGCGCACGGGACATCTCGCGGGCAATCGATTCGTCATCCGCGTGCGCGAAGTGGAACCGCTGAAAGCTGTCGTCGTACACAAGCGCTTGCGCGAACTGATTCGCTGCGGAGTTCCAAATGGCTTCGGTCCACAACGCTTCGGCCAGCGCCTCAACAACCATCGCCTCGGGCGGCTCGCGCTCGAAGAAAATTGGACCGCCCTGCTGCGCGAACTCACCGGCACTTCGAATCTGCCCTTTCCAGAACATCAACGCGCCGCGCGACTGCTCTGCGATCAGGGCTCTTTCAGCGAGAGCCTTCCGCTTTGGGGGGCGGGCGATTGGGACGAACGCAAGATGGCCCTCGCGCAATCCCGCGGATGGACGCCGTCGCGCAGTGTGAAGTCGCTCGGCGGCACCACTCTTCGGTTCTGGGTGAACGCGTTGCAATCCGCGATCTTCAATCGTGTTCTCGATCGACGCATCGAAAGTCAGAGACTGAACGCCGTCGAGATTGGCGACATTGCTTACCGCCACGCTGGTGGCGCGTGCTTTGTGGTCGATGCAAGCGAATCAGCTGAGTCTCTCGCGACGCGCGCAGCGGCGTTTGAGATTTCGCCCACCGGTCCACTCATTGGCGGACGCATGCTCGCGGCTACCCACGCCACCGCGAACGAAGAGCGGGCGGCGATGCGCGCATTTGGAGTGACGCAACAACTCTTCACGGCGTCGAGCCATCCGCCATCTGGTGAGAGACGACCACTGCGCATCGCGCTCAGTAACGCATCGCTCGAGGGTGGCACCGATGAATTCGGCGGCTACATCCGCGTTGCGTTTGATCTTCCGGCGGGTGCGTTTGCGACTGTTGTGATCGACGAGCTCTTCGGAGCGGTCGAATCAATCGTCGTCTGAGTCGGGCTTTTCACTGAAGAGATCATCACCCTCGTCCGAGGGCTTGGCGTCGAGATCGCCCATGCCTCCATCTTGATCGTCATCGGCATCATCGTCTTCGTCGCTCTCGTCGAAGGGCGGGATGTCAGCGTGGGCGACCGAGAGTGATGCCTCTGCGAGCACATGCTCTGATGCGTACATCGGCGCATTGGTTGCGACAGCGAGCGCGACCGCGTCGCTTGGGCGCGCGTCGAGTTCGATGACTTTGTCGCCGCGACGAAGAAAGATGCGTGCGAAAAACGTTGTCTGCTTGAGGTCTGCGATTTCAATTCGGTCGACGGTTGCGCCGAGCGCCTCGATCGTGTTCGAGAGCAAATCGTGTGTCTGAGGTCGCTCGACACCGCATCCCTTGCGTCGTCGTTCGATCGCGCATGCTTCGGTCATGCCGATCACAATCGGAAACGATCGCGTCCCGCCGATCTCAGAGAGTTCAATGATCTGGCAATCCGCCATCTCGCGGATGTAAATTCTGGATAGTTCAACGGGGACTTGCATCGCAGTGTGACCTCATCAACATCTTATTGCGGCGCCCAACTCGAGAGCACGAGGGCGAGATCGTTTCCGCCAACAGTGCAATCGCCATCGAAGTCTGCGGTGCATGCGCATCCATCGCATGCTCCCCACTGCGAGAGAAACGTAGTCAAGTCGGCGCCATCGACCCGTCCATCGCCGTTCAGGTCAGCGGGTCCCGGATTCGCATCGCGTGCAAGCGCAACGGCAGCCGCGGCATCGATGACTCCTGATCCTGTGTAACTGTCAAACCCAGCCGTGCCGATATCGCGCGCCGTTGCCATCAGCGCTGTGCGTATCGCCGTCGCGCTCATGTTTGGGTACATCGCGCGCATCAGCGCCACCGTTCCTGTGACATGTGGCGTCGCCATGCTTGTGCCGGTGCGAATTCCATATCCGCCGCCGAGCCCCAGCGAGTACACCGACTCTCCGGGCGCCGTGACATCAACTTCGGGTCCAAAATTTGAACTGGTCCACCGTGCATCGAACCGATTGGATGCCGCCACCGCGATCGTCTCGGCCCACTTCGCTGGCCATGCGACCGCAGCGTTTGAATTGCCGGTTGCGGCAATCATCGGCACACCTTGAAGCGCGGCGTATTGCACGGCGGTGTAGAGGTAGTCCGATCCGAGGTTGTATTGCAGGCTCATGTTGATGATGTCTGCATCTGCATCGACCGCCCACGTCAATCCATCGGCGACGTACGACTCGAGTCCTGAACAGGGATTCACGACCACGACGGGCAGAATCTTCGCATCCCAGCAGAGTCCGGCAATTCCTGCGCCGTTGTTGCCTTGTGCCGCGAGAATTCCCGCGACGTGTGTTCCATGTCCACTGCACACATCGACCGTGTCGGTCGTGTTGAGCGGAATGTTTCGCCCCGGCAGGATGCGTCCCGCAAGTTCTGGATGGGGTGAGCAGCCGCTGTCGAGCGTTGCGATGATGATCGTTGGATTGCTCGAGACGATCGACCACGCTTGAGTCGCGCGGATGTCAGCCCCAGCAGTGCCGCCAGACTGCCCAGTGTTCAGCAGCGGATACTGCGACGCAAAACTTGGGTCGTTTGGAATATCTGCGAGCCCACCCGTGCCATCGACTTCGGCGATCTCGAATCCGTCCCAACTCGCGCGCAAGAGATCAGCCGCAGCGAGCGCGTTCGATCCTGGGGCGATTGAGATGCGGTACCAACGGTCGAGTCCGATGGCGCGCGCGACTTCGACATTGCGCGGAGCGATCGTCGGAGTCTTCGCAATGGCGTTCGCACCGAGAGTCGTCAAGATGCGCGCGAGCTTCTCGTTGGGGGCACCAGTGGCTGTACGAAATGTTGGGTCGCCTTTCGCCGTTGTTGCCGCGGAGCATCCCACTGCGATCCGAACCAAAACATGATCGCTCGCGAATGGCTGCTCGACTTCAACCGCCTGCCCAAAGACCTGCTGACCTACCGCCAACACCAGAACAGAGCACAGCGCGGTCCAACAAATTGGCAGTGCAACTGAGCGAGAATGGCGCTTCTCTTGTGGCATCGTCGAAAGCGTAGGCAGCCTTGTTTGGGGGCGACCTGAGCGTGTACAGTCCTCTGCTTCACACTATTCCTTCTCGGAGCCAAAAATGCCAACAAACCTCTACACATTTACCTCTGAATCTGTCTCGATGGGCCACCCCGACAAGATGGCAGACCAGATTTCTGACGCCATTTTGGACGCAATGCTGACGGTTGACCCCGCTTCTCGCGTCGCCTGCGAGACGCTCGTGACGACCGGCCTCGCCGTGGTCGCTGGAGAGGTCACTTGCGGCGGTTATGTCGACATCGCGCAGGTCGTGCGCGACACGGTTTTGCGCATCGGATACGACTCGGCCGACAAGGGCTTTGATGGTCGCTCGTGCGGAGTGCTCGTGACCCTCGGCCGCCAATCTCCAGACATCGCGCGCGGCGTGAACACGAAGAAGTCGCTCAAGCAGAAGAAGGCACAAGGCGCGGGCGATCAAGGCATGATGTTCGGTTTCGCCTGCCGCGAAACGCGCCAACTGATGCCGCTGCCAATCATGCTCTCGCACCGACTCGTTGCGCGACAAGCTGAAGTGCGACAGAAAGAGATCATCAAGGGACTGCGCCCCGACGCCAAGAGCCAAGTCGCCGTTGAGTACGACGGTCGCACGCCACGAAAGATTGTCAACGTTGTTCTCTCAACGCAGCACCATCCAATGTGGAATGATTGCCAAGCGAAACTCGGCGAAGAAGTGCTCAAGCACATCATTCGTCCAGTGCTGGGCGATTGGTGGCATGATGGAATCAAGGTCTGGGTCAATCCAACCGGTCGATTCGAAATCGGTGGACCCCACGGCGATTGCGGATTGACTGGTCGCAAGATCATCGTCGACACCTACGGCGGCCGCGGTCGCCACGGTGGTGGCGCATTCAGCGGAAAGGATCCATCGAAGGTCGATCGATCAGCCGCATACATGGCGCGCTACATCGCCAAGAACATCGTCGCTGCCGATCTCGCTGAAGTCTGCGAAGTGCAGCTCGCCTATGCCATCGGCGTCGCGCAGCCAACCTCGGTGCTCATCGACACACAAGGCACTGGAAAGATTCCAGACGAAAAGTTGGCGCGACTTGTCGAGGGACAGTTCGACCTCACGCCACACGGCATCGTCGAGAAACTTGGATTGCTCGCACCGATCTACGCGCACACCGCCTATCACGGCCACTTCGGTCGTGAGCCGAACGAAGCTGGCAAGGGAACGTTCTTGTGGGAGCGCCCAGACATGGCGCCTGCGCTTCGTAAGTCAGCGCTGCGAGTGAAGAGCAAGTGAGTTCATCCAAGTGAGTGCACGGGTTGCGACACCCGCACGCGCGGCGGCACTGACTCGAATTCTCGGGCAGATTCCTCATTTTCCAGAACTGCGCTTTGATGCGCGCGGTGGTCGTGCGGCACGTCTGCAGAAGGCAGAAGAAGCAGAACGCGCAGCGAATGCTGAGGCGGACGACGCGATTGTTGAGAGTGCGGCTGACCTGACTGAGAGCACAAAGCTCGCGGGCGGCGGGCTCGGAAGTGCAATCGAATACGCAACGCTTCGACATTGGCTCACCGCCGAGTCGCTTGCGCGCGTGATCTGCACTCGCCCGTGGCTCGAAGTGCAGCCCGAAGTGCGCGCCGCGCTGCTCGTGAGCATCACGCAGATTCTCTTCATGCCCAACGAGCCCGACCACGCCGTCGTCAACGATGCCGTGACTTGGACGCGTGGGCGATTGCAAGCGGGCGCTGGTGGATTCGTCAACGCACTCCTGCGCCGCATGATCAGTTTGCGCGGCGCGGTGCATCCACGCAGCGAAAACTTTCCTTGGTGGCAGCATGGTGATGCGATCCCGCTGCCCGACGGTTCAGTGCAACGCCTGACCGACGCGATCTTGCCAGCAGATCCGATCGCGCGACTCGCCGCGCAGACGAGCAACCCACAAGCGCTCATCGCGCGCTGGGCGACAAATCGGGGCATGGAAGCAACGCGCAAACTCGCTGCGCACGGCCTGCTTCAGATGCCGCTAGTTGTTCACTCTGCGACGGGGCGTTCGATCATCGATGACCCCGCGATCGCCCCGCACGGTGTGCGACACAGCCACGAAGGATTCATGGTCTGGACGAGTACAACCGCTGAACTCGCGCGCACGCTCGAAGTCTTTCCTGATCTCATTGTGCAAGATGCCGCGAGTGCGCGTGCTGTCGATTCGACGCGCGATATGGCACCCAAACGCATTCTCGACGCGTGCGCGGGTCGCGGCACCAAGGCCGTGCAATGTGCGATGCGCCATCCAAATGCTGAAGTTTGGGCGACTGATCCTGACATGCAGCGGCTGAGCGCCCTTCGATTGCGCGCCAAACCATTCGCAAACTTGCGCGTCGTCGAACTCGCAGAGCTCGGGCAGTTGCCCAAGCACTTCGACCTGCTGCTGCTCGACGTGCCCTGCTCGAACACAGGAGTGCTCGCGCGTCGACTCGAGGCGCGCTATCGATTCAACGAACGCAACCTCGACGAATTGACTCGACTGCAGCGCGGCATTGCCGATCACCACCGCGGACTCTGCAGTGCGGGTGGCACGATCATCTGGAGCACCTGCAGCTTGGACAAAGCAGAGAATCAAGATCAAGTGCGCTGGCTCGCGAAACAATCGGGCGGCCGGGTCGTGCGCGATGAAGAGTGGATGCCGCGTGGATCGCCGGGCGACCCACCAAGCGAATGCACTGACGGTTCGTATCACGCGCGCATCGCGCTGCCGTGAGTCGCGGGCGAGTCGTCGGGGCAGCCAGTGCACCTCGAACCCCGCATACGATCGCCTCAACCATGACGACAACTCCTCCAGATTTTTCGACGACGACGCACGTGACTGAACAGCTTTCGAAGTGGCCCAAGGTCTTGGCGATTGCATCAATTGCCCTTGGAATTGGCGGCGCGCTTGCAGGATTCTGCGGACTCGTTGGCGCGCTCTTTACGAGTGCCATCGCAGGATTCGCCGAGCGATATCCAACTGCGGGTGGTGCGAGTGGATCGACCGAGGCATCGATGGCTGCGATGACGCAGTATCAAGGATGGGTGATCGCACAGAGTGTGCTTTCGGCACTCCTCGCTGGGCTGCTCATCTTCGCTGGAGTTCGCCTTCTCAATCGTCGTGCGCAGTGCCGACAACTCATCCGGCTCTGGGCAGTAATGAAGATCGTCCTTGCCACTTGCTCGGCAGTGCTCACGTACCTCATACAAGAAGGAACCTTCGCTGCGCTGGCTGCGCAGACGGCGGCGGCAGGCGAGTCCGGATCGGGTGCGCCTGCGAGCGCGGTCAGCCCGATGCCAGTCGAATTCATGCAGTCTCTGCAGTATGTCGGGCTCTCTGCGACATTCTTGTGGGCGTGCGCACTGGCGTGCTTCATGCTCATCTGGTTCAGCCGCAACAAGATCAAGAGCGAAGTCGAAGCGTGGGAGTGAAGTAGTTCGCGCTCGCGGCGCAGCAGCGCACGCGAGTCACCGCTCGACGAGCGCGCGATCAGCGGCAAGTAACTCTTCGTAAAGAGCCTGCGGTGTTTGCGCGAGACATGCGCGCTCGCGCGTCGCGATGTTCGAGAAGATCCTGCTGATGCGGTGCAAGACCTGAATGTGCTCGGTGATTTTGTCGGGTGGCGAGGCGAGCAAGATGATCAGTCGCACTGGCCGCTTATCGATCGATTCGAATTCCATCGGCACTGCAGGACGGCCCACTGCGATCGCAGGCCGCAGCACCCCCGCGCACTTGCCGTGCGGAATTGCGAGTCCCTCGCCGATGCCAGTCGAGCGTTGCTGCTCGCGTTCCCAGACAGATTTCTTCAGCAGCGCGGGATCGCCCACCGCACCCGTGCGCGCGAGGGCATCCACAAGTTCTTCGAGCGCGCCACGGCGATCTGATGCCTGCAGCGGCACGCACAGAGCGTCTGGACTGAGAATGTCGACGATTGAAATAGCCATGTGCAACACGAGTTGAGGGGTCGAAGGATAGCCAAGACTCACCGGTGCTGTTGCGCGGCGGATCGAAGTTGGCCCGCCTTTTCAGCGGCTTGTTCCATCCCTTTCTCATCTCCGCGCGCACGGCAAACCTCGGCAAGCAAATCGTAAAGCGTTGGCTCACTCGGCGCAGTTTCGATTGCCGTGTTGATCGCCACGAGCGCCTCGGCGGGCCGTTCGAGTCGCAACTCGCCCATCGCGATCGCCCCCATCGCGAATGCATTCTTTGCATCGTTCTCGAGCGACTTGCGGGTGATGGCGATTCCTTCGTGCACATCCGCAACACTTCCCCGCTCAATGAGCAACATCGCGAGCCGGCCCGTTGGCAGAGTCGACTCGGTTGATCGCGCGGCGGCTTCGCGCGCGACGGTGATCGCATCTGCGATTCGATCTTCGTGCACAAGCCATGTCACATGCTCGTTGGCGAGTGCGATCCACGTCGGATGCGCGGCGCCGACCACACGAAAGAACTGATCCGACTCAGCGTCGAGCCCGAGTGCGCGGTTGATTCGCCCAAGCACAATCGCCGTGGTTTCTTGGGGGTTGCGATCCCAAGCCTCGACCAGAATGCGCTTGCTTTGGGCGTGTTCACCCAACACTGCATGCAGCCACGCGCGGCGAAAGTCGATCGCATCCTGCGTCTGCGTGAACAGGCCAAGCCCCCCCGCACTGAGTGGAAGCGCACGCACATACCAATCGAGAGAAGTGCGCGCGGCACTCTGCATCTCAGTGGATGGCGTCACGCGATCTCGTCCAAAGACCAGCGACTCTGGAAGTTGCACGATCATGTCATTGCGGTACGCACGCCACGCGCTGAAGTTGACAGCGAGCGTCTGTGCGAGAGTGCATGCGACGACGAGCGTCGCGAGAACCCACAGATACCCAGCGCGCTGAATGTGTCCCTGGCGCACAAGATTGGTGCGGTGAAATCCTGTGGGAATGCGGCGGATGATCTGAATCGACTTCCACGCCATGAATGCGAAACACGCCGCAATGCCAGAAGCGAAGAGCAGTGGGACGGTCGTCTTTGCAACGCTTTCACCAAATGGAAAGTAGACCGAGTAAAACGCGAAGAGCCCGCACGCGAGAATCGCGCACTCGGCGCGCCACGAGAGGTCAAACTTCTTCGTCGCCGTCGGCGCGAGAGGCAGCGAGAATGCAGGCTTTCCGAAGCCGAAGTAAAGCGCATCCTTTGGGCAGACCGAGACGCAGTCGAGGCACTTCATGCATCCAACGTCGACGACCATCTTGTAGAGCGCGACCTCTTCATGCACGCGCACATTCGATGTGCACACCGCGGTGCAGTGACCGCACCCCTCGCACGCATCGGTGACGCGAATGCGACCGACGGCAAGTTCATCGACGGGCGCGAAGATTCCTCCGTACGGGCAGGCATAGGTGCAATAGCCCTTCTGCCCAAGAAACCAGACCGTCACAAATCCGCAGAGAAAGATGAACGGAATCGACATCGCCCACCCTGGCATCGAGGACCAGAAGTCAGTCGTGGTGAGCTTCCATGAGATCGCCGCCGGAATGAGATCGGGCTGCACGATGGGGGCGATCGCGAATCGGTAGACCGCGGGCCAAACGAACATGTAGAGCGCCAGGGCGAGTGGCACAAACATCAGGAGTCGCGCGCGAAATGGCTTGGGTTGCACGCCCACGCGGCGCAGCAATTTTGTGCAGAAATCCTGCAGCATCACGATGTGGCATCCCCAGCCGCAGAACCACCGTCCCAAGATCGCTGTCGAGAGAATCGCGAGGGTAAAGAAGATGAATCCGACGGTGAGAACGCCGTGCTTGATCGTTTCCATCGACTCACTCGGCTCGATCGGCGCGAGCGTGACTCCAACCACAAGCCACTGAATCAGGTGCGCGATCATGAGCAGCTGCACGATGATGAGCACCGTGAAACGTCGGCGGGTCATGTGTGACTTGCGAATGGGTTGACTCGCGGAAGTCGAACAGTGTCGCGCACTGGCGAGCTGTGAAAGTGGCAGTGATTGTTCACTCATCAGTGGCAATAGTAGGCAATGCGCTCTCAGACTCTTCTATACTGCCGATTCGATGGCGCGTGATTACTACGAAGTCTTGCAAGTGGCGCGCACTGCAACGAGCGATGAGATTCGGCGTGCGCATCGCAAACTCGCCAAAGAGTTGCATCCCGACAAGAACAAGGCTGCCGATGCGCAGAAGAAGTTTTCGGAAGTTCAAGAGGCGTACGACACTCTCTCAGACGAAACAAAACGCGGGCAATATGACCAATTCGGGCAGGCGGGGGCGAACCCGTTCGCTGGCGGTCGCCAACCCCAGGGTGGGGCGGCGTGGCAGAATGTTGGACAAGAAGATCTCGAAGAAATGCTCGGTGGGCTCGGTGGAATCGGTGACTTCTTTCGCACCGGAGGAAACACGCGCGCACGCGGCGGTCGCGCCCCTGCACAGGCGGGACAGAATGCCCAAATCGAAGTGCCTGTCGACTTCATGACTGCTGCCGTCGGAGGCATGCGCAGTGTTCCCATTCGCGATGCGCAAGGCAAGAGCAGCAGTCTGGATGTTCGCATTCCAGCTGGCGTTTCGAGTGGCGGTTCACTGCCAATCGCCGGCAAGGGGCATGCAGGAAGTGGTGGTGGGCCCGCAGGCGATCTCATCCTGCTCATTCGTGTTGCGGCGCATCCGTGGTTTTACCGCGACGGGCTCGATGTTTCGATCGATGTTCCCATCACGATCACCGAGGCAGCACTCGGAACTTCGATCGAGGTGCCACTGCTCAAGGGCAGCGTCATGCTTCGCATTCCTGCGGGCACTGCGAGCGGAAAGAAACTTCGCGTGCTCGGCAAAGGGATCGCGCCAACAACGGGAACACCTGGCAACTTCTATGCGGTGATCCAGATTGTCGCCCCCGCTGCTCTCGACGCCGTCGATGCTGCCGCACTCAAGGCGCTCGGCGAGAAACTGCCGAACCCTCGCGACGCCCGGTGGATGTAGCAACGCTCAGCTGTACCGCGAGACAGCGTTCAGAATCGTTCGGCGCACTTGCGCGGCATCGGTGACGACTGACCATTCGAGCGAATGCTCAACACGAACGCGCTTGCGATTCGTCTCGACCTTTGATTCGCCGCGCACCTCGCGCGGTCGCTCACGCCGCGCACGACGCACACGCCGCGATGGGCCGCGAAGAATCGCGAGCGATCCTGTGCGTGTCGCGCGCTCAAGAAATCGGCGCGGCTGACCGATGCCCGCAACTTCACTCAGCATGCAGGCGCAGACTTCTGGGATCGGCCCTCGACGCACGACGATTCTGCGATCTGTCAGCACATAGAGCCGCACACACCAGTCCACCGTTTGCCACGCGGCGCGCGCAAGGATGATCGCCACCGATGCGAGCACCGCACCGCGCACATCCCACGGAATCGACTCATCAAGCGTTGCGACTGCGAGTGCTGCGCCCGCCGCAAGTGCCGGAGGCAACGCACGCATGCTCGTCGTCACGATGTACCACGGGCTCGGACGAATCATCAACAGAACAGTCTCGTCGTCATGAATCACCGCAGAGGGTGCAGCGCATTCGTCGCCTGCAACCGCGAGCGTTGGGCTCACGTGGTCGCTCTCGCGCGAATTGCTTTGTCGCCAAGCACGCCGACGAACGGCATGTTGCGAAACTCTTCGTTGTAGTCGAGCCCATATCCGACGACAAAGACATCTGGAATGTCGAACCCGATCATCTCGCACTGCGTCGCGAGCGCGGGAGCGCGCTGCTTGCGCAAGAGCACACATGCGCGCACCGACGCAGCGCCCAACGCGTTCATCTCGTGACGCAACAGACGAAGCGTTCCGCCCGAATCAAGAATCTCATCGACGATCACAACATGTTTGCCCGCGAGGTTTTTTGGGAGCGCCGACGACAGCACCGCCCCTTGACTCGTCGTACCAGCGCCGTACGACGAGACTCCAACCATTGAGATCGCAACGCGTGTTGGAATCGCGCGCATCAGATCTGCCGCGAACACAACTGCCCCCGTCAGAACAGCCACAAGCGCAACATCGCGTCCATCGCCACAGACTTGCGAGAGTTCGCGACCAAGTTCATTCACCCGCCGCGCGATTGCAGACTCGTCAATGAGCACCTCTTCGACCCCCTGCTCTCGCCAATAGGTTGGGACGATCGAGCGCGTTGTCATGCGCTCTTTCCAAGGCGTTTCATGATCATCGCCTGCGCGGCCTTGCCGTCGACCGATCCACCTGCTTGTTTGACGACCGCTCCAACGATGCGGCCGATCGCCGCCATCTTTCCGTTGCGAACATCGTCGGCCGCTTGTGTGTTGGCTGCGATTGCTGCGTCGACCCACGCCTCGAGCTCTCCCGCGTCGTTGCTCACGAGCAATCCTGCACGCTCGGCGAGTGCTTGCACTGAGTCGGGCGACTCGCATGCGAGTCCGAAGAGTTGGTCGGCGCCCTGTGCCGAAACCGCACCCGCTTCACGCATCGCAACAAGTTCTGCGATCTGCTGCGGCGTGATTCCGAGGTCTTCAACGGCGACCCCGCGCTCGTTGGCGTGGCGCGATCCAGCATTGAGCACGATCTTCGCCACAGCAACCGTTGCCTTCGCACCGCCAGCGGATTGCACGGCGCGATCGAAGAAAGCGCAGAGCGTTGGAAGGTCCATCAACTGTCGAAGGTCTTTCTCGCCCAACCCCGCAGCGACGTAGCGCGCGCGACGAAGCGATGGCAACTCGCTCATCTCAGCGGCGACCTTTGCCTTCCACTCTTCGCTGACCTCAACGGGCACAAGATCGGGGTCTGGAAAGTATCGATAGTCGTGCGCGTCTTCTTTCTCGCGCTGCAAGACTGTGACCATCGAAACGTCATCCCATCCGCGGGTTGATTTCATTCCTCGGCCCTGTTCGCGCCCTGTCTCGAGCCACTCGGCGCGCTGCCGTTCGACTTCGTAGTCGATCGCGCCGCGCACTGCACGAAACGAATTGAGATTCTTGATCTCGTTGATAGGAGTGCGCACTTCACGACCATCCGAAAGCGTCAGAGCGAGATTCACATTGGGCTCAAACCGCATGTGCGCCTTCTGCATGATGCCCTCAGTCACTCCGAGAAAGCGGCAGAGCGTGCGCAACTCTTGCGCAAAGAGCACGACCTCTTCAGACGAGGCGAAGTCTGGCGCGGTGACAATCTCGAGCAGCGGCGTGCCCGCGCGATTGAGGTCGACGAGCGATCCATCAAAGGCGATTCCACCAGGAAGTTCGTGGCCGAGTTTGCCGGTGTCTTCTTCGAGATGCGCACGAATGATGCCGATGCGCTTGATCGTTCCATCGGCAAGCGTGAGGTCGAACGATCCATCCGAGCAGAGTGGCATGTCGTACTGACTGATCTGGTAGCCCTTGGGAAGATCTGGATAGAAGTAATTCTTGCGGTCCCATTTGCAACGCGCTGCAATCGTGCAGTGAAGCGCGAGCCCGACCATCATCGACATCTCGATCGCCCGGCGATTCATCACAGGCAGCGTGCCCGGAAGCGCCGCCACCACCGGATCAACCAGCGTGTTTGGAGTCGCATCAAAGTAGTCAGGATGCGCGACATTCGGCGTGCGCGTGAACATCTTTGAGCGCGTGGCTAACTCAACGTGAATCTCGAGTCCAACAATGAGCCGTGAATTCGTAATCGATGGACGGACTGGCGCGGTCATCTCGAGATCATACGAATTGCGCAAGGCGGTTCGACACCGCCGCACACCCGCGTGTGATAGGTTGCATGCGTGCGCATCACTCCAACGACCGCCCTCATTGCGATCATCTGCGCGACGACAGCGCTCGCGCAGGATTCGGCGCGCACTCGTCCCCAAGCGACGACTCCCGCCGATGATGCCGCAATCGCCGAGCGCGTGCGCCGATATCGCGAAGCGCCAGTCGAAGAGAATCCGACCCCGCGCGCCTCGACCTCACCAACAATGCGCGCCGTTCATCTCTATTCGTCACCGACCGATGCACTCGAAATCATTGTGCGCCGCGGCGATTCTGCTGCTCCTCTGAATCTGTTTCTCTTGGACCGCGCCGGCGAAGTTCTTGGAATTGCCAAACAAGTCGAAGGGCGCGTTGACCTTCGCAAGGCCCTTCCCGGGGTCGATGGCCTCGAACGCGCTGCGTGGCTGCAACTCGCGCAAGACGAAACACCCGTCGGCGCGCCACTCGTCATTCAACCGATTCGCGAACCTCCGCCTGTACGTGTCGTGCGCGAACTTCGTCCGCAGAGCACGGTGAGTTACACACGCATCGTTGGATGGGGCGACCAACCCCTCGACCCCGACGACACGACGCTTGATGAGATTCGCAAGAGTTGGATCGCGGGCGATCCGCCGATTCTGTCGGGATACAAGGTGTACAGCGAGATGGACGTGCTCATTCGCACCGACCACGGTGAGATCCTGGTTGCACTCGCCCCCGACGAAGCGCCCAACACCGCGTGGAACTTTCGCACACTTGTGCGTGAAGGGTTTTATGACCGCGGTGGATTTCACCGCATCGTTCCTGCAGATCGTGAGGGACGACCGTTCGTGATTCAAGGGGGCGATCCAACCTTGACTGGCAACGGCGGTCCCGGATTCGCACTCGCGCTCGAACCAAGCACACTCGCACATGATTACGGAGTCATTTCGATGGCGCGCGCAGACGAACCACACTCCGCTGGATCGCAATTCTTCTTCGTGCTCGGGCGCGAGGCAACGGCGCGTCTCGACGGGCAGTATTGCTCGTTTGGGTATGCCGTCTCAGGAGGTCGCGCGATCGATTCGATCGCCGCCGCTCCACTCGATGATGTTGGTGAGGGACGCCCCAAGGTCGTTCCACGCATCCTCTCGATGCAACTCGTGCCGGCCGCGACGCGCATGCCAGGCATCGATCGGCGCGCGACTCGCATCAAGCCAACGGTGCCTGCGGGTGAGAGCGCGCCAGCCACGCGCTAATCGCGGCGCTGGCATCGCGTGCAGAGTCAGAGCGTGTTGTATTTATCGCGCCGCCCGTGCGACTTCTCAACTGGATACTTCACCGCATTGAGGTCGATCTTCTTCTGCGCCGCATCGAGCAAATCGATCTCGAATGCATCGCACATGAGCACGCAGAACAAGAAGCAATCGGCGACCTCTTCTGAAACCTTCGCTCTCGCCGCAGCATCACGCACGAGCGCACGCGCTTCGTCAGTCGTCTGCCATTGAAAAACCTCGAGCAACTCTGCGGCCTCGAGGGTCAATCCTTCAGCAAGGTTCTTTGGATCGTGAAACTGCTTCCACGCGCGCGCGTCGCGAAATGCCAACATCGCATCGCGTACGCGGGCGTAGCGATCAGTTGTCCCCTGCGCTGCATGCGCCGCATGCCCCGCAGGCTCCGCGGCACCATCCGCGGAGTGTGCGCTCACGATGCGGTGACCTTCACCATTTTGGGTGGCATCGATGGCATTCCATTGCGATCGCACTTGAGTGCTGCGATCTTCTCGACAGTGTCCATGCCTGCGGTGACTTTGCCGAATGCTGTGTACTGACCATCGAGATGCTTGCAATTCTCGCGGGTGAGGCAGACAAAGAATTGGCTGCCAGCGCTATCGACGTGCGCTGAACGCGCGGCCGAGAGCACGCCTGGCTCGTGACGACGATCATTGAATTCAGCTTTGACGTTCCATCCTGGACCGCCTGTGCCGTTGCCATCGGGGCAACCACCTTGAATCACAAACCCCGCGAGGATGCGGTGAAAGGTGAGTCCGTTGTAGAAGCCAGACTTGGCAAGCTTCAGAAAGTTTTCGGCGTGCTTGGGGGCGACATCGTTCCAGAGTTCAACGTCAAAGTTGCCCAAAGTCGTTTCGATGTGCGCGGTTGGATATGCAGTTGCTTTCTTTGCCATAGGGGCGAAGAGGATAGCAACCTTGGCGACCCCCCGCCCACTCATCGACTCGACTCTCAGGGGGCGATCCACTTGCCTGCGACGAGTGGCTGGTAGCGCACTGGACGCAAGAAATTGCGCCCTTCGAAGACGGTGACATCTGCGGTGAGTAGGACGCTTGGGGTTCCGCCGCGCGCGCGCTGCGAAGTCACGAGCGATGTGAGTGTCGAACAAGGAAGCAGTTCGAGTGAAAGATCGCCCTCGTCTTTGACACCCGACGCGAAGATAAATCGCCATGTGCCAGAGATGGGGTCGCGCGTCACTGTTCCGCGGCGACTCTGAATGCGCATCGGTGGAAGCAGCGGCGTTGCACTCGGTGCGGCGAGCGCTGTAGCCGTTGCTGTCGAAGTCGCGCGCGCTTCGATCACAGGCATCTCGATCTCTTGAGGATCACTCGCGCGAATGGTCGCGATCGATGGTTGTTCGACCCCTGCTGGTGCGGCGTCTGCAGGCATTGATGGATCGCCACTCGATGGCACGACGGCAACGCGTGCGTTCAGTCGCGCTTCGAGGTCACGCGAGAAAGTTTCTGGATCGACTGCTGGCTGGGTCACAACTGCTGGCTGGGCCAGAGGCGCTGGCGCTGGTGCTGCGACTGAAACTGGTGGCGCGGCCGCGGTGATCGTCGGCACTGCCACAGCAGACGAAACCATTGTCCGCTGCGCCCCGGGCGGCACAAACTTCGTGGGGGCAGGGCGCGCGATTCGCTGATCGATTGGCACAGCGAAAGTTGGCAGAAGAAAATTGCTTCCTTGAAAGACGAGAACGCGTCCGCTCACTTCAAAGTGTGGCGCAGCACTTGCGCTGTTCTTTGCGGCAACATGTCGCGCGATCATGTCGGCGAGCGGCTCGGCTGGAAGCAGAATCAGTGAACGCCCCTGTGCCCCTTCGACGCGGTCTGAGAGTTCGAGTGTCCAGACGCCAAGAAACTCATCGCGGGCGAGCGTGCCTGATGCGCGCACGAGCAATCCACCCTCAGGAATGAGTGGCGCAAGAAATCTTCCCGAAGCCCTGATCTCTGAGGCCTCTTGCGCGGGAGTGATCTGCTTCGAACTCGTTGCTGCGGGCGGCTCGAGTTGGGAATCGCCAACGCGGTCGATCGCGGGCAAGTCGACCGGCGAGATCGGCGCGCTTGGCGCGGGTTGGTCGGGCGATTCTGGAGGCGTCTGCGCAAGCGCTGGCGGGGCGATCCAGATGGATGCCGCTGCGCATGAAAGCACACAAGTTGTCAGTCGATGCGCGCGTTTCACGCTGGTTCGATGGTGACTGTGAGACCGCGGCCCTGCAGTCTCTCGCGGATAAGTTCAGCGTGTTCGCGGTGGGTGCAGGTCACCGGAGACGCACCTTGAAAGTGAATCTCGTTTGTTTTCTCGATTGCCGTGTTCATTTCGAGTCGTGCGATCTCGCGCAAGCAGCGAATGACAAACTCAAATGTGTTGAGATTGTCGTTGTGCACGATGACCGCCCATGGACCGAGTGGACCCGCGCGCATCGGGGTTGGAATCGCGGTCGTTTGTGGTGCAACTTCGGTGGCTTGGCTCATGCGTCGGAGTTTAGTGCAAAGCGCGGCGATCCAAAATCATTTCTGACCGTTTGACGCGGCGACCGATACACGCCAACATAGCGCTCCCGTGGCCGAGTACCCAAGTGGCCCAAGGGGACGGATTGCAAATCCGTTATTCGTGGGTTCGAATCCCACCTCGGCCTTTCAACCGCCCCTCCCGCGAGGGGCGGTTGTATTTTTGTGGCCGCCGAATCAGTGACCCGTCGACTTCGTCTCGAGCGCAACCGAACGAATCGCAGTCTTGATCTCCCAGAGGCTCGTCGCAATGCATGCGAGAAGACCAACGAGCAGCAACTTGAAAATCAGTCCGCACAAACGACCTTTGCAGCAGCCAGACTTGCTAT
>CAYHFW010000030.1:0-26147 GCA_964355975.1 uncultured Singulisphaera sp. | reverse complement strand
ATCTCGTTCTTTGGAAGGAATGACCCGCTCAGTGATGCGTTCTTTCCAAAGAACGACTGCGCGTGCGAGGCAAGCCATCAAGCCAGCGCGATCGCGGCGGAATGCTTCACTCGGCGCTCAAACAGCCCTCGCCGAGCTGCGCAGACTTGCTCGGCTCGGGAACTCGCGCGAGCGAAGATTCCGCCGCGTGTGCGCAAGTGGCTGGACGGTGCGAGCGAAGATTTGCCGCGTAACCTGAGGGGTGTGACGCACGGCCGCATGATTGCGCATGTCGATCTTGACGCATTCTTCGCGAGTGTTGAGCAACTCGATGATCCGATGCTTGTTGGAGTACCAGTGCTTGTGGGAGGCATTGGGCCACGCAGTGTCGTTGCTGCAGCGAGTTACGAAGCGCGCGCGTTTGGATGCCGCTCTGCGATGCCGATGGGCGAGGCGCGTCGGCGTTGCCCGCACGCAGTCGTGCGCCCACCTCGAAGCGCGAGGTACCGCGAACTCTCTGACTGCTTCATGCACGTGCTGCGCCAGTTCTCGCCGCTGGTCGAGGCGATCTCGGTGGACGAAGCATTTGTCGATCTCACAGGCACCGAACGACTGCTCGGACCCGCGGCGGAGTCGGCGCGCGCGATTGCACCGCGCGTGCTCGAGGCGACGGGATTGCACTGTTCGGTCGGACTCGCATCCTCGAAATTCGTTGCAAAGATTGCGTCAGACTTGAAGAAGCCACGCGGGATGGTGGTCGTGCCGCTCGGCGAGACGCGCGACTTCTTGGCCCCCCTCGATATTGCACGGATGTGGGGGGTTGGTCCGGTGGCAGAGAAGAGATTTCGCGCGCGTGGGTACGAGCGGTTTCGCGACTTGCAACGCGTCGATGAAGGGCAAGTCGTGCGCGACCTTGGCGAGAGCGGTCGCCATGCGTGGAAACTCGCACAGGGAATGGATGATCGCTCGCTCGAGTCCGAGCACGCATCGAAAAGTATTGGTCAAGAGCAGACGTTTGACAGCGATACATCGGATTGCCATCGGCTGCGCGCTGTGTTGCTGCAGCAGACAGAGCATGTTGCGATTCAATTGCGCCGGCAAGGATGTGCGGCGCGCACCGTGACAGTGAAGTTTCGTACGGGCGATTTTCAGACAACAACGAAGCGCATTTCACGCGCTGTCGCAACGGATGTCACAAGCGAGTTGTGGTGTGAGGTGTGCGCAATCTTCGACCGATGGGTGCGTGCAGGTGTCGTACCGATCCGATTGATCGGTGTCAGCGCGAGTGGAATCGAGGCGCGGCAAGACTCTGCGTCACTCTTCGCAGATCCGCATGTTGAACGGCAGCGGCGACTCGACTCAGTCGCCGACAGCGTGCGCGCACGATTTGGTGCTGAGGCGATTCGCCGCGCCTCGGGAGCGTCTGAAAGGTCGAACACGCAGTGATCGCGCTATTCTGGGTTGGATGATGTTGGCGACCTTTCCATTCGACGCGTGGCTTACTGTGCTTGGACGATTGCACCCCGCGTTGGTGCACTTTCCGATCGCGCTGGGAGTTGCTGCGGCGGTGGTCGAGTGCTGGAGAATCGTTCGGCGCAACCCAGAGCTCTCTTCATTTGCAGTGACGGCGTTGTGGTTTGCAGCGATCGCGTCGATCGTGACAGCGACGAGTGGATGGTTCAGCGCAGAGTTTGAAAACGAACCGCTCACACTCACGCTCTTCTTGCATCGATGGCTTGCCATCACGGCAGCGACTCTTTTTCTCGGGCTCGCGGTGAGTGGTACGGTGATTCGACGCAACACTCAGAGCGCTCGAATCGGACTCTGGCGGATGGTGCTGCTCGCCGCGGCCGCAACGGTCTCGTTGGCCTGCCACTTCGGCGGCACGATGGTCTACGGCGACTCGTACATCACTGATGCGGTCAGTTACGCGCTCGACCAAACAGAAAAGTCGCAGCGCGACGCCGCGACGCGTGCCGCGAAGGATGAACTTGGAATCGAAGAGAGTGTCACTGTTGTGGATGGTGCGGGAAGCGCTTCGCCTGGGCACGCTGCGACGATTCCGGCGGGTGGGCCGATTGACTTCTCAACTCAGATCGTGCCAATCTTGAAGACACACTGCTACGAGTGCCACGGGAATGGAAAGAAAAAAGGTGGAGTGCGACTCGACGACCTCGCGCGCATGACCGCTGAGCGCGCGGGTGAGTGGGTTGTGAAGCCGGGCGATCCGCTCGCAAGTCTTCTCATGACGAACATCGAGCTGCCTGCGGATGATGAGAATGCGATGCCCCCTGAAGGAGATCGTGTCTCTGCGGCGGAGATCGCATTGTTGCGCGCGTGGATCGCTGCTGGCGCGTCTGGCGGAGATTCGGCAGCTCCCTGAGTCGGCAAGGGTTGCAGCGTCTGCTCCAACACTTCGTGCGCAGCGCCTGCCGCACGCCCATCAAGGGTGCCTTGTGGTGGAGCATCACCTTGCGAAGAGTCGGGTCGCACGATGTGATCTCGATTCATTCGTTCGCCGAGTAGCAGAACGGCTGGGTCAACGCCGAACGCGATGTGCAGCGCTGGCTCGTCACGCCACCGCACAAGGTGCGCTTCGACCTTTTTCCACTGCGACGCAAGCGGCGAATCACTCTCACACCGCATCAACGCGGCTCTGGCAATGTTGAGTGCCGCCCAGAAGCGGCCTGAACCAGTCGCTGCGAGACAGGCTGGAGCGAGCGCTTCATCTGAGAGTTCGGTCGCTGCGAATGCGTGGCGAACAGCAATGGCATTGATCACAGCATCGCTTCCATTGGCGATATTGATCGACTCGGCAAACGTTGCAAGGGCTGCAAGATGGTGGTGTGCGAGTCCATCGCGTTGACGGATGATTTGCGCAGTTGTGAGCGTCTCCATCAGGCTTGGAATGTCCCCTCGAAGTGCGAATATCCACGCATTTGCGGTCAGTCGCGCACGTACGACCCCTTCGGGCCACCGCCGACTCAGAAGCGTGGTCGGAAACGCGGCAGGCGTGGCAGGGGACTCTTGCGCGAGGCGGATGCGCATGATCGCGTCGCTCCATGCGCCAGTGGGGGCGAGTGGATCGGGAGAGGCGCGATCACTCGGATCGCCGATGGTGATCGCACGAATCGTTGCGTATGCGATTTCTTCGCCGGCAAGATGAAGTGAGATGCGGCTCGGAAGGAACACCCCCCGAGTCGAAGCGCGCGTTGAAGTGTCATTCGGAGGTTCGTGCGCAGTGAAGACAATCTTGAGGAGTGTGTTCTCTGCGACGATTGACACCGGTGCATCAGGTCTCGCCTTGGGAAGAAGTTCGCTCGCACGTCCATCCGCTTGCACGACGAATCCCGCGCGACGAACTGCTTCTGCTGGACGCAGCAGCATCGAGAGGGTCCATGTGCTGGCAGTGCTGGCACTCTCACGCGACCAGCGCGCACGCCGATGCACAGCGCCGTCGTCGGGCGTCTGAGTCGCAGGGGCGCGTCGAGCGCAAGCGTCACTGGGCGAGCGCTTCGCCCAGTGCCACGCGCGCAGTGTGTCGAAGAGGTCGTATGCATCTCCAACATGATCAAAAAGTGGACCCGCTGTCGGCCACTCGACCTGCCAATCGACAGATTCGCCAATCACACGAACACGCATCGTTCGGTCGTTCCATTCGAGCAGTGTGCGGTCGGCTGGCAACGGAAAATCACTGCCGCGCAAACTGACTTGAGGTTCGTACCACGTGGTGCGCATGCGAACCGCCTCGCCATCAAGCAGGCACTTCCACGCAATTGCCGATGGAACTTCGGCTCCAGTGCCGTACGCGCGCTCCGCGAGGTACTCGAACTGCAATTCGTTGGCGTGAGAGAGCAGAAACGAACAGCCGCGTGCGACCTCGGGCGGAACGCTCTCCACATCGGTTGGCAACTCACTCGACTCTCCGTAGCCATCGTCGAGCACTCTGCACCAGTGTTCGGGTGGCGCGCCTGCGATGATTTCGCGCATCAAGAGTGCTGGGGCGAGCGACCAATCCACCGAGAACTTTCGACCAACCAACATTGCGTGGTCTTCTTTCGCGAATCGCTGTTGCATCGATTGCACGAGGTCGTCAAAGGCGCTGTGCAGGAGGGGGCGCGCCCCCGCGCTCTCCTCCTGCACCTGGGCCCGTGAAATCGAAGGCAATGTGAGCAGCAACGCTGCGAGCGTGAACACGAAGTGTTTCAATGGATCTTCAGCGCGATCGCTGCTCCTGTCGCGGCTGCGGCAGTTCCATTCTCATCGACAGTGACCGTCGCCGTCGTTGCAAGAGATCCGCTCCAACTCGCCATCACTGGCAAGTTGGTTAGAGCGCAGTAGGTGCGGTCTGGGACGACAGTGAATGAGAGCGTTCCCGAAGCTGAGCCCTGGCCCTTGACCTTCCAGCGAAGTTCGCGCGAGATCGAGCCCTCCACTTGACCGGTCCAGAAGTCGAGGGATCCACCGAAGTTTCCGCTGATCTCTGAAGTGTGGTCGAGAGCATTGAATCCAACTGTTCCCTGTAATGTTTGTCCATCGAGTGAAGCGCTCGCATCGCCTCTGCTCATTGCAACTCCTGCTGCCGAGCACGCGGTAGAAGCGGTGCATCCGAGGCGTGCCGCGCAACTCGCCGTGATCGCAAGTGTGCCGTGGCCATTGGCGGCCAACAAGAGCATGCGTGCACAGGGTGGAAACGCCCCACGCCACGTTTCGCGCCATCCTCCAGAAAATTGCGCGTGTTCTGTGCGCGCTTTCGATCCCGCGTGCCAAAAAGTGCTTGCTCCAGAGAGTGCGAATATGACTTCAGCTGTGCCGTCGGTCGCTTCGCGTGTGCAACTTGTTCGCCAATTCACCCAGCCTTCGGATGTTGCGGTGATCGAAGTCTGTGGAGTGGGAGGGTCGATCACGGGGCGTCGATCGCTGCGAATCCACTCACCTGGACCGCATGTGCAGTCTGGACCCTCGCCCCAATCTCCACCGGGCGTTGGATCATCGCACAACCACTCGATGGGTGGGCAAGGTTCTGCGCCACCGGATGAACCACCGGATTGCGCGTTCACTGCGGTCATGCACACCAGCCAAGGTGTGCAGAGAGAAACAACAATCACGCTGAAGATGCAATTGAAACATCGCTTCATAGAGTCCTCCAGTTCTCTGTTGGTGGAGAGCGACGCCGCTCTCTGCATCAACGCACTGGCAACCTATGAGCGCGCGCGATCGACTTCTGAAAAGAGGTCCTTTTTTCTTGAGGCCGTGGAATCTTGCGATTCGCAGGCCGGTGGCCTTGGAATCAGATGTCCGAATGCCGCTCGACTCGCTGCGGCTGCGATGTTGCGAAGCATGCGTTCCCGTCGATCGCAGCGACTCACGAGGGGCGGTGCAGCGATCGTCTCGCGAATTTGCACAGGATGGCTCTGCGAATCTCGCATCGCGCGCCGAGCCAACCGCCTCGGAATCTCGAGCAGCCCCCATCCCACAGGGATTTCGCGCGGTCGCAGCATCCCTTGCGGGGCCATGAGGTAGAGGCGGTCGGCGAGTCGATAGCGAGCGAAGAGGCAGAACTTCGTTTCGCCGTGGAGTGCATGATCGACGCGGCGCAATCCAAGAAGCACGCGGCGGTAATCGGCGAGACGACTGCGCGTGAAGTCCCACGAGGCATGCTCTTCAAAGAGGCCAGGATCGCCCGCACGCAGATGTGGCTCATAGACCTTGATGCGTTGCTCTTCGATCGTCGCACGTCGTGCGTGCAGACGCTGGCGTTCGTTCAGCAACTCGTCGAGCGACTCGTCGTCGCGAAAAAAGTCAGCGCGTGATTGCTTGCATTCGATGACAATCGTCTCGGGGGCAAGAGTGGTGTGGCGCCATCCCGCAGCATCGATTCTCCACCTGGGAATGGCAGAGGTCACTTCATTCGCCACTGCGCGGCATCCACTTGCGAAGAGCCATGTGAGTGCAAGTTGCTTGAGCGCGCGGTGGTCAAAGGTTTCCACGCAAGCACGATACCGTTTGGTGTTTGTTTGGTGTCGCGAAATCAGCAGCGAGCGCCGAGCGCCGCTTCTTCGATCTGGCAATTCACCGTGATTCCGCGCGCTTTCAGATCGGCAAGCACCGTCTTCATGATGCCTGCGAATCCGATGAGGTGTTCGGGGGCGAGAACTCCACGTGCCTTCAGTTTTCCGCGCGCGATCGAACGCGCAACCGAAGTCGCGGGGAACGCCGTCGTACGCGCCATGCTCGAGCAGGAATTCGCGATATCCGCGCGGTCAAGCATTTCGAAAATCATGCGCACGTGCCGTCCCTTGCTTGTGCCCTCGCCCACGACACGCAAGAAGGTCAGATCGACCTCTCCATCGGCGAAAGTCCATTTGGGAAAGAGCAGCGCTGCAGTGAGATCAAGTGGACGGACCATCTGACCATTGACCGCAATGGGGTTGGTTGAGAAGAATCCAGTTTCGCGAAAGACGCGCATCAACTCGATGTGCCCTGGCCATCGCAGCGTGCGCTCTTTCATGTGTGGCACCTTGAGTGTTGTGGCGAGGCTGCGCAATCCATCGGTGAGAAAGGCCTCAATCGAGCCGAGCCCATCGACCGCGATCAACTCGCGGTCGGTGAGCGCCTCGCGCGTAACGATCTTGCCATGCTCAACCACTCGAGACGGGCGCACATACTCCTCAATGACATCGCTCGGCGAGAAACCGGCCTTGTATTCAAAGGGCCATTGGCGATCGGTTGGAAGACCTCCGACCATGATCTCGATGCGGTCGCATGGCGCGAGGGCGCGGGTCGCCGCGGCTGCGAGCATGTTGCTGAGCCCGGGCGCGACTCCACAATCTGCGACGGCCAGCGTCTGCTTGCGCTTGGCAAGCGCGCCGAGTTCGAGAAAATCCTCGGGCATGAACGAGATATCGACGCAGCGAACACCGCATTCGATAAGCGTTTTGAGCGTTTCAAATCCGAATCGAGAGGGAAGCGCCCCAACAACGAGGTCAAATCCGCCGACGAGTCGCTTGAGTTCACTCTTCGATGAACAATCCGCAACGATTTCAGTCAGTTTGGGCAGGGGGCGCTTGCGAGACTTTGCAAGAAGGGCCGTTCGGCGCTGGGATTTGGCGAGCGAACTCTGCTGCGCATCGGCGACTGAAACACGAAACCCAGGACTCAGCGCGAGATCGGCAGCGATGAGACTGCCCACGAGTCCAGAACCGAGTACGAGAACCTTGGCCATTCCCAACCGCTCCCCTCAACTCAAGATTGTGGCGGTCGATACTGACCCTGGGCGTAGGGATCACTCTTCTGCTGCGACTGGCCGCTCGTCGAACCTGGCGCAGAACTCGGTGGAAGCACCTGATTCGACTGTCCATTCGCGGCAGACTGGTTGGTCGCATCGCGCACCTCGGTCTGCACGTCGGCGAGTCCCTTCTTGAACTCGACGATCGTCTTGCCAACCGAACGGCCCAGTTCGGGCAGCCGACGGCCGAAGATCAGAAGCCCGAGCACCAGAATGATGGCGAGTTCCCATCCAGAGAAGTTGAAGAAAGCGAGGGTTGGTAGTTGCGTCGTGATCATGTGGGCTCCAAGAATTGGTCGGCAAATCATACACCAAAGCGCGCCTGCGAGGCTCTTTTCGCTGCAACTTCGCTACGATGACGCGCATGCAAGGATGCACACGAACTATCGGGCTTTCATTCAAACTTTCATTTCTCTTTCTTTGCGCGGCGACCGCGCCACTCGGTTGCGAGACGGTGCAACCGCCGGCGCCGGTTGCGGACTTTGCGCGACCACTCGCTCCAGGAGAGTGCGCGCTGCGCAAACTTGCTCCGGGCGAAGCGTGGCCGGATTTGAGCGGCGCGTGGAACGCGCGCGACGCCTATCTCGTTGAAGCACTCGGACAAGATCAGACGTGGTACGAGAGTCCATCGAGTCGGTCGCGGTTTCCGCAGATGTTTCCGTTCCCAGAAGTGTGCACATGGGATCAAGCATCATCAAGCGTGATTGCATTTCGACAGATCCTCAATGAGAGCGCAGATCAAGCAGCGTTCACGAACGCGCTCATGCAGATGTTTGATTGTTGGCAGACCAAGGGATGGAATGGAAAGGGCGGCGTTCTCTTCACTGGCTACTACGCGCCTGAATTCAATGCGCGCCTCACGAAGGTTCCTGGATTTGAGTTTCCTATCTATCGCCGACCAAAGGACCTCGAGACTGATCCAGTCACTGGCAAGGCGCTCGGTCGTCGCATCTCTGAGAGCGAGATTGTTCCGTGGCCAACGCGCGCTGAGATTGAGTCGAGCGGAATGCTCAATGGACTCGAACTCGCGTGGTTTCCGACAGCACTCGATGCGTACATCGTGCAGGTCAATGGAAGTGCGAAGTTGCTCTTGCCCGAGGGAAAGGTGCTCTTCATCGGATATGCAGGAGCAACCGACGGCGAATACGTTGGACTCGGCACGAGCCTCGTCGCAGCGAAAGCAATTCCTGAGAGTCAGTTGAATCTTTCAGCGATTCGTCGGCTCTACGAGAAAGATCCAGCCACCGTTGTGAGCGCGATGAATCTCAATAATCGCTTCACCTTCTTTCAGCAATATGACGGCAAGAATTGGCCTGCAGGAAGCCTCGGAGTCAAGGTCACCGACAAGGTGTCACTCGCGACTGACAAGAGCGTCTATCCGCCAGGCGGCGTGATGTTCGTCAACACACAGTCGAGTTCATACAGTGGATCGCGCCAGCCATTCCAGCGATTCATGCTCGATCAGGACACGGGGGGCGCAATCCGTGCACCCGGCCGCGCAGACATCTTCATGGGTATTGGGCCATCCGCAGAAATTCTCGCGGGCGGTCAGTATTGCGAAGGGACGCTTTATTACTTCTTCTTGAAGCCTGAGTACGTCTCGCAATATCCACTGCCTGCGCGCAAGAGTGCAGCGAAGCCAAAGGGCAACGCTGGTTGATGGGCTATTGAAGGAGTCGGTGAGTCTTTCGGTGAGTCTTGGTGTTTTGATAGCGCAGAGAAGCAAGTCTCCGATCCAGCGTGGGCGCGGCGGAATAGATTCCACCGCGTGGACGCAAGCGAGTGATGGCAAGACACCAAGGCAGCGTGGGCGCGGCGGAATGCTTCACTCGGCGCTCAAACAGCCCTCGCCGAGCTGCGCAGACTTGCTCGGCTCGGGAACTCGCGCGAGCGAAGATTCCGCCGCTGGTACGCAAGTGCGAGACAGCGAGTCTCCAATCCAGCGCGAGCGGGGCGGAATAGATTCCGCCGCTGGTACGCAAGCGAACTGAAACGGCAGGGAAAACCTTCGCACACAGATGCGCCGAGGCGCCGCTCTTTCAGCAGCACGCTAATAGTCGCGTCGAACAAAGACGAGAGTTGCGAGCCCCAACACAAACGCCTCGAAGAGCACGCTTGTTCCAAGCACCCACCAGAGGGATTGCGAGCGCTGCTGTTCGCGCACGGCCTTTCCGATCGCGTTTCCTCGCACGCGGCGCGATCCAAAGCCCTCTTGCACGTCTTGCGTTGAACTCTCGTCGCGCGCTGGCATCGATGCGGAATCAATGAGCCATCGATCGAGCAGGGCAAGTGTGTCAGTGGTCTTGGGAAGGCACGTCTTGACTGAGTGGAGCCAGAAATGCGCGACTTGCCAGTTTGGCTCGTGCGCTTTCACTTCAGCGAGGTCAACGGTGAGTTCTTCGCGCGTCTCCTCGTCGGGCGGTTCGTCCTGATTCGCGAGTGCTGCTTCGATGACTTCGCCTTCCATCTGGTTTGCGATGCGCCCACCGTTGACGATCGTCTCGGCAAAGTTCAGCGTGAAGATGACCGCCCATGCAAGAAGTGTGAGAATCAACGATGCGACGGACGATCGGGTGATGACTCCTACCAGTGCGCAGATGCTGAACAACAAACTGTAGAAGAAGGTCACGATTGGTACGGCGACGAAGAGCGAGGGTTCCCACGCGCCGCCGCGCACTCCGATGACGAGAAAGCTGGCGATCGAAAACAAGAGCACCTGCACGGCGGCGAAGAGAAGTCCTGTGGCGTACTTCGTGAGAAAGAGCCGCTTTCGCGAGATCGGTTTAGCGAGCAGCAAGTCGATCGATCCTGGCGCAACAAGGTCGGGGATGATGCCGCATGTTGTCACGAGTGCGAGGAGCGTCGAGATGAGTCCGAGCCACCACTCGATTCCCAAACTCACGAAGAGGCGTTTGTAAAAAGTTTCTGGGGATGTGGTGGTGGTATTGAAGAACGGACTTTCGAGTGTCCAGCCGAGGAAGGTGACGCCTGTTTCGTTGATGCCGAGACATGCAAAGATTGCGACCACGAGCAGCGTGATCGCAATCGCGAGCCAGAAGAGGCGGCGTGCGCTGAGTTCACGGTAGGCGGCGATGAAGATCGCGAGAGTCTGCATCATGTCGCGGCTCCTGGGCGGTAAATCAAGCCTGTGTTTGGATCGGTGACAGCACGCATGAAGAGGTCTTCGAGACTCTCTCGAACAGATTGCGCTGCCACGATCGTGCGTGACTCGCTTCGCAGTTGATCGAGAATTGTTTGGGCGCCCAATGCGTCGAGCCCGAGAAAGATGAGGCGCGTCGACTCTTGAGAGATGCCGGCGGCCAGCAGTTGGCCGGGAGGGATTGTCTGAATCGTCGCTTGCTCACTGCACCAACGCGGGGGAGGACCTTCGACAATGATTTCATAGCGGCGGCTCGATGCGGTGAGTTCGTCAATCGTGCCCTGAGCCACGAGGCGCCCTTGCACCATGATCGCTACGCGCGAACAGACCGTTTCAATTTCAGAGAGCAAATGTGAATTGAGCAGAACCGTGCGCCCCTCGTCGCGAAATCCAATGAGTAGGTCTCGAATCTCTCGTCGTCCCACCGGGTCGACGCCGTCGGTCGGTTCGTCAAGCACCACAAGTTGCGGATCATTCACGAGCGCCGCTGCAAGTCCTGTGCGCTGACGCATGCCTTTGGAATAGGCGCTCAGCGGGCGGTCTTTCCATCCACCCATTCCGACGCGGTCAAGCAATTCGCCTGCCCGTTTCTTGCGTGTCGGGCGATCAACATTCGACATCGCTCCGCTGAATTCGACGACTTGGCGTCCAGTGAGGTAGGTCGGAAAGCGATGATGTTCTGGCAGATATCCGATGCGCGCGAGTGCTTGTGGATCTCCCACGGCGCGATTGAGCACTGTTCCCCGGGCCGAGTCAGCGCGCACGATCGTCATCATGATTTTGACAAGGGTGCTCTTGCCTGCACCGTTGGGGCCGAGCAGTCCGAAGATCTCGCCTGCACGAACGCGCAGAGAGACACCCTGGAGCGCGCAGATTTTTCTACCGTAGGTCTTGCGAACGTCCGCGAGATCGACGGCGAACTCGCTCGCAGAAAACGATGTGAGATTGGGTTGCGTCACCGCAGTGCCGCTGCGCCGTTTGGGAGCGCAGCGTGCTGGGCCGCGGCGGAGTTTGCAAGGTCGTGCCCGCGATCGTTCGCTGCACGAAGCGCATCGTGCACCATCGTGCGAAAGCCGTGCGCGTCGAAGATCGCGAGGGCCGCACTCGTCGTTCCACCCTGGCTTGTGACCATGCCGCGTAACTCAGCTGCAGAGTGTGGACTGCGTGCGAGCAGCGTCGCTGCGCCGAGCAAGGACTGACGAACGAGCCGATCTGCGGTCGCATGGTCGAAGCCGAGGCGAACCGCGCTCTCAATCATCGACTCGGCGAGCAAGAAGAGATAGGCCGGTCCTGAGCCGCCTGCAGCAGTTGCGGCGTTGAACATCTTCTCGGTGACCTCGAGCGTTGTTCCGACAGATCCCAAGAGTCGCTGCACGAAGTCGCGGTCGTCGTCGGTGCACTCGGGCGCAAACGCAAACGTCGTCGCTGCGAGTCCGATTTGTGCCGCAATGTTCGGCATGCAGCGCACACAGCGCGCGTGCGGTCCCAATGCATCTTGCAAGCGAGCGATCGAGACACCCGCCATCACAGAGATCACAAGGGCGGTCGATTGCATCGTGCCAAGCGCAAGTGCGAGTTCTGGAAATGATTGGGGCTTGACTGCGATGATGTGGCGCGAACACTCCGCGGCGCTCACTGGAAGAGTTGAAACTTTGCATCCGAGGTCGGCTGCACGATCGCGCGCGCGCGCATCTGGGTCGATGACGAGAATCGACTGAGGTGCGATGAGGTTGGAGCGAATCATTCCCGAAACGATGGCGGATCCCATCGTGCCAAAACCAAGGACTGCGATGGAGTCTGACATATTGAAACCTTATCAGACTTGGTAGGATTTCGATCTATGTCAAAGGCGAGCTCGGGAGCGGTAGCGATGTTGGATTTTGAGCAGCCGATCATTGAGATTGAGCGGCAGATTTCGGCGCTCGAAACAACGGCAGAGCCTGAGTCGGTGCAGGAACTCGAGACGCTGCGCGCGACCCGATCGACACTTCTCGCCAAGACCTACCAAGATCTCACAGCATGGCAAACGGTGCGCGTGGCGCGCCATCCCGCCCGTCCCCAAACGCTCGATTACACCGACCTCATGTGTCGTGATTTCAGCCAGTATCACGGAGACCGACGGTTCGCGGACGACCCAGCGATGGTGGTTGGTTTTACGCGAATCGGTCCATGGAAGGTGCTTCTGGTGGGGCACCAGAAGGGGCGCACGACGGCCGAGCGCATCTCATGCCGCTTCGGCTGCGCAAATCCAGAGGGGTATCGCAAGGCTTTGCTGAAAATGAAGTTGGCAGAGAAGTTCAATCTGCCGATCGTCACGCTTGTCGACACACCTGGCGCGTATCCCGGGATTGATAGCGAAGAGCGTGGCCAAGCGGAGGCGATCGCAGTGAACCTGCGCGAGATGAGCAGAATTCGCACGCCGATCGTCTCTGTCGTGATCGGCGAGGGTGGATCGGGTGGGGCGCTCGGAATTGCCGTCGCAGACCGCGTTGCGATGCTCGAGCACTCGTGGTATTCGGTGATTTCGCCCGAAGGCTGTGCTGCGATCCTGTGGAAGGAGGCCAACGAGCGGACAAACCCACTGGCGGCGAAGTCGCTCGCACTCACAGCGCGTGACAACCTTCGAAATGGGCTCATCGACGCGGTGATTCCAGAGCCGCTCGGTGGGGCGCACCGAAATCCAGTCGCGACTGCCCAAGCAGTGCAAGCGTGGATCGTCGCTCAGTTGAGCGAATTGACTCGAATTGACCGCGAGACTCTCGTGCGCGCGCGGTACGAGAAGTTTCGGCGAATCGGATCGTCGCCGTCCAAATAGTCTTGGATTGCCGCGGGGGTTGACTTTGCGCAAAATCTCGCTAAAATCCGCGGTTTCCCAGCCGGTGCAGTAACAGTTTTTGGGAGAGGAGCCCACGATGCCCGCCAACAAAAAGTCAACAGTGAAGAACAAAGCCAAGGGAGCGAAGTCAGCCGCCAAGACTGCAGCGGCGAAGAAGCCGGCTGCGAAAGCGAGCCCGTCGAAGGCTGCCCAGAAGCCAATTCCAACCGTGCAGGTGAAGAAGCAAGCCCCACCAACTGCGCCGCAGTTGACGAAGTTGCCTCCGCCGAAACTCGTCTACGTCATGCCCAAGAGCATCGTGGGAGAACCGCCACCACCGCCGAAGCGATCGAAGGGGGCGCCGCCGCCAGTCATCGCGAAGCCCAAGATGAAGCCAAAGCCGGTTCGTGCGAGCGATCGTCCGAAGGAACCGAAGAAGAAGATTGATTTCGCCAATGCGATCTCTGTCTCGGCCGCCGCTGTTCAAGCGGTCGCGGTGCAGAAGAGTGCAACAGGATTTGTGATCATCAATGGCCGCCGCGTTCGCGTGATGTCAACCAAGGGCATCAAAGTTGCAAAGAAGAAGGCTCTCACAAAGGCTGAGAAGGCGGCGGCGGTCGCAGCCGCAGAAGAGTCGGTTGTTCGGATCATCAAGCCAGGATCAACCAAGATGTCTGAGCGCGAACTCGAGCGATATCACGAGATGTTGTTGAAGGCGCGAACCGAATTGGTCGGGCGTGTCGAAATCACTGAAAAGGAAGCCCTCAAGAGTAATGACGGCAACCTTTCAACGATGCCTCTGCACATGGCAGATATCGGCACAGACACCTTCGAGCAGAGTTTCGCACTCGAGTTTGCACAGCAAGACCGCGTGCTTGTTCGCGAAGTCGATGATGCGCTGGGACGAATCAAAGACCGCACCTTCGGATTGTGCATGCAGACAGGAAAGCCGATTCCAAAGGGTCGACTTGATGCGAAGCCGTGGGCGCGCTTCACGATCGAAGCTGAACGCGTCGAGGAGCGCAGCAGAGGTCGCGTGTGAGAGACTCGGGTCCTGCGTGGCGGTCGCCACGCGCGTGGATCACTCTGGGGGTCGTGTGGATCGCCGCGCTCACTCTTGACCTGTGGACGAAGTCAGAAGCGTTTGCGCATGTCGCGAGCGCGCCGGTGGTTCTCGCGCCGCGCGAAGTTGTTTCTGAGCCATCCTTTCGATTGCCGTGGCATGAGGGAGTGCACGCAATCTCCCCCGACCTGCTCGACTTGCATCTTGTGGTGAATCATGGAGCGGTCTTTGGAATCGGGCAGAATGCTCGTGGACTTTTCATCGGATTCACCGCCGTCGCCGTCGCGGCGGGGGTCTTCATCTTTGGTTGGTGGACCCGCGCTGGTGCGACGTGGGCGCACATCGCCATCGGGCTCATTCTTGCGGGTGGCGTTGGGAATCTTTACGACCGCATCGTCTATGGAGCGGTGCGCGATTTCTTGTACATGCTGCCGCGCAGGCACCTGCCATTTGACTTCGCATGGCCTGGTGGAAGCCGCGAGATTTTTCCGTGGGTCTTCAATGGCGCCGACGTGTTTCTCTTGTGCGGGATGGCGCTCTTGATCTTGCATGCGCGCAAAGAAGACCAGCGGCGAAATGCGCCGACGCAACTGTCACGGGATGCGAATCAAGTCGGCGGCAGTGAGAGTCGCGGGGAGTAAGTCGAGCGGCCGCGCGTGGTCGATCGAAAATGGTGCGCTCCATGTTCGGCGAATCGCATGGCAATATCCGCCCGTGCCGAGTGCCGTGCCGAGGTCGCGCGCAAGGCTGCGCACATAGAAACCTTTCGCACAGTGAATGTCGAGCGTGACGAGTGGCCACTCGAATGCGCGCAACGTGAGTTCATGCACTTGCGCTGGGCGTGGGGCTGATCGAGTGGGGGGCGGCGATTCCTCGCCGAGTTGCGCCGCGGGCGCCGCTTTCATCGCGCGACGCGCAATGTCGTAGGAGCGCCGTCCGCCAATCTTGACAGCACTAAATGCAGGAGGAGTCTGCAGGATTGCGCCGCGAAATGCTTGCAGCGCATGTTCGACCTGTGCAGCAGTGGGGGGCTGGTCGATGGCGACCTCGCTGCGTTCTCCCTCGCGGTCATCGGTCGCTGTGAATGCAGAGAGGTCAATTGTTGTCTCGTATCTCTTGTCGCCGCCCATGAGGCGATCGATCTCTTTCGTGAAACGCCCGAGGGCAACGACGAGTAGTCCCGTTGCCAGAGGATCGAGTGTGCCCGCATGACCGCAGCGCACTCCACCCGCGGCGCGGCGAACGCGCTCGATCACGCGCATGCTCGTAGGCCCTTCAGGCTTGTCGACGAGCAGGATTCCATCAAGAGTTGTCGCGGCGTTGTCGCTCGAGTGCATCTCGCTAGACTAGCCCCCCCTGGACAGGTGTCCGAGTGGTCGAAGGAGCAGCATTGGAAATGCTGTATACGGGTAACCGTATCGAGAGTTCGAATCTCTCCCTGTCCGTTCAGGCGTATGGAATTGCCCTCAGTTCTGTGTGCGGACTCCCTTGGGAGTCTGTCGCAGAGTTGCTGAGTCGGCGGCGATGCAGGATTGGCGATGTTGATCCCAGACGAGTGGGAATGATGCCAGACTCGCGACGCCGTTGCAGGACCAACGACCCTGGACTCAAACATGCTGCGCCTCGCATCGCAGACTCGCTCGGCTTGCAAACTCGCCAGGGTCATTGGTCCTGCAGCGGAGGAGCGGTTTCTGAGCCGCGACCCCTTGGGAGTTGCGCTCTTGGGGCTACACTGCCCAACCACATCGGGTTGTAGCGCAGCTTGGTAGCGCGTTTGACTGGGGGTCAAAAGGTCGTGGGTTCAAATCCCGCCAGCCCGACTCTTTACTCGAAAAACGGAAGGCCCAAGCGCCTTCCGTTTTCTCGTTTGAGTCGGCCTGAATTCTGCATGCATGCCCGAAGAGCAGGTGCGAAGTCGAGGCTGGTACCAGGCATGCATTGCAGCATTGCGTTCTCGTCATCGCCGCGATGGGGCGGACTTCGCTTCGCTCGTCCTGCGCGTTCTCGCGGCTCAGTCGTCGCCGCGTACTGCTGTGCGCGCGCCACCTTCGCCGCTCGCCCGCTACTCGCTTCGCTCGTGCGCCCCATCGCGCCTCGACTCGCCCGCGCGTGATTTGGTGCCTCAGCGGCTTGCGCCGCTTCGTCATCAAATCCCTTCCCAGATGCGTTCTCGCGGCTCGGTCGTCGCAGCGCACTGCTGTGCGCGCGCCTCCCTCACCGCTCGCCCGCACTCGCTGCGCTCGTCTTCGCCCTACGCTTCTCTCATTGGATCATCTGTGACACGGGACGCGATGGACTCTCGCACTATTCATCCTCGAAAACGCTCGCGGCTGCCGCGGTCGATGTGGATACTCGGCGGAATCAGCCTCTTCGCTGACCTCGCGGGCGAGATGGCCTATCCACTCTTGCCGATGTTCGTCACGGGCGTGCTCGGCGCGAGTCCAATCGCGCTTGGACTCATCGAAGGCATCGCCGAGGCAGTCGTCAGCGTCGTGCGCGCAATGACGGGCTATCGCAGCGACGCCACCGGCCACCGCGTGCGATGGGTGCGCCGTGGCTACGCGCTCGCATTCGGCGGCAAGATTGTTGTCGCGCTCGCCGCTGGTTGGGGGATGGTGCTCGGCGGTCGACTGATCGATCGAATCGGCAAAGGAGTACGCGGCGCCCCGCGCGATGCACTGATCGCTGAGATTGTCGGTCCGCACGATCGCGGCCGCGCATTCGGATTTCACCGCGGCATCGATTCATTCGGCGGAGTCGGCGGATCACTCATCGCCGCTGGAATTCTCGCGTGGCTCATTGGGACACGCCCCGCAGAACCATCCGACGCATTTCAGTTTCGCATCATCTTTGCGATCGCCGCGGTCGCCGCGCTGCTCGCGTGGTTGCTGACCTTTCTGATTCCGCACTCGACAGCAGCCGTCGTCTCGCAGCGTCGCGAGGCGAACGCAACGAGTCGCTCACAACCACTGGGTCGCCCATTCTGGTTCGCAATGACGGCGCTTATGATTTTCTCGCTTGGAAATTCAAGCGACACGTTCTTGCTGCTTCGTGCACTTGATTTTGGCTATTCGCCCGTCGAATGCATTCTGCTCTACGCAACGCTCAGCGCAACCTACGCACTCGCGAGTTACCCGATGGGCGTGCTGAGCGATCGCTTTGGGCGGTGGCCCGTGCTCGCCAGTGGATGGGCGATCTACGCACTCTCGTACGGCGGATTCGCGCTCGTCACTGCCGAGAATCGCGCCGCGCTCTGGGCGATCTTTGCGGTGTACGGCGTGAGTGTCGCATGCACCGAAGGCACTGCGCGCGCGCTCATCGCGGACTATGCGCCACGAGCTCGACTCGCGACTGCGATGGGAGTGTTTGGCTTCCTGCAGGGGTTGTCACTTCTCACCGCGAGTCTCGTCGCAGGTTGGCTCTGGAGCATCGGCGAACCTCAAGTCGCGTTCTGGATCGGATCAGGTTTCGCAGTCGCCGCGCTCGTCGTCTTGCCGTGGGTTCCGCGGCGCGCACTCGTGTGAAGGCTCGTGGGATGGGCCCACTTTGCGTCTATAGTGGGCTGATGCGTCCGTCATTCCTGCCATTTTGCCGTCCATCGATCACCGAAGAAGACATCGCGGCGGTCGGCGATGTGCTGCGCAGTGGATGGATCACGACGGGTCCAAGAGTTGCTGACCTCGAGAAGATGATCGCGGCTCGCACAGGTGCGCGCGAGGCAATTGCGGCGACTTCTGGCACAGCGCTCATGCATCTGACCCTGCTCGCGCTGGGTGTTGGCGCGGGCGATGAGGTGGTCGGTCCATCGATGACGTGGGTCTCGACTCCAAACATGGTTGAACTGCTCGGCGCGCGCAATGTTTTCGTTGATGTCGATCGCGACACACTGCTTGTGAGCGCTGCGGCGATCGAAGCCGCGATTACACCGCGCACAAAAGTAGTCATTCCTGTGCATTACGCAGGGGCTCCGGTTGACCTTGATGCGATTCGCGCGGTCTGCCGCGCACGCGGCGTGACGCTGCTCGAAGATGCGGCCCATGCAATCGGCACGCAATACAAGGGGTGCGAAGTTGGCGGCGGCGACTCGGCGATCTTCTCGCTGCACCCAATCAAGAACATCACATCAGGCGAAGGCGGAGTCTTGACGACCAATGACTCGGCACTCGCCGATCGCGTGCGGAGACTGCGCTTTCATGGACTCGCCGTCGACGCGCACGATCGCGGGCAGCAGGGGCGATCGCCGCAAGCCGAAGTGCAAGAGCCTGGGTTCAAGCAGAACATGCCCGACATGAATGCAGTGCTCGCGGTGCGGCAACTTCCGAGACTCGACGCATTCATCGAGCGACGCGCCGCGATCGCCGAGTTCTACCGCGCAGAGCTCGCATCGATTGATGGGATCGTGCCACTCAAAGATCCGACGTGGTCTCACCGACACGCGCGCCATCTGTTCGTGGTGCGGGTCGATGAACGCACCTGCGGTCTTGACCGCGCGGCATTCATGGACGGCCTCAAGCGACGCAACATCGGCACAGGCATCCACTTTCTTGCCGCACACACGCAGCGTTGGTACCGCGAGAACCGCGGCGAGTGGATGGGACAACTACCGAACACCGAGTGGAATTCAGCGCGAATCTGCACGATTCCTTGCTTCCCAGAGATGACCGATGCGGATGCAGCAAGCGTGATCGCTGCGATCAAAGAAGTGCTCGCTGAGTCACGCGCAACCGTCGGGGGAGCCACGCGATGAGCAGCGCATCGACCACAACGCGCACATCTGTGACTGTTGTGATTCCGGTCTACAACGAGAAAGACAACATCGCCGAGTTGCTTGAACGCACGCTGCGTGCATGCCGCGCGCTGGGGCGTCCATGGGAACTCATTCTGGTCGATGATGGAAGTCGCGATGGATCGTCCGACATCCTCGCAGCTGCGGCGCGCGAAAATCCGGGTGAGATCAAAGTGCTGCTGCTCAACCGCAACTACGGACAGCACAACGCGATCCTCTGTGGATTCGGTGCAGCGCAAGGGGACATCCTCATCACGCTCGATGCGGACTTGCAGAATCCACCCGAAGAGATCGGCGCGCTTGTCGCAAAGATGGACGAGGGATTCGATGTTGTGGGATCGGTGCGGCAAGATCGCCAAGATGCGCTCTTTCGAAAGGTGTTCAGCGGCCTCATCAACATGATGGTGCGCAAGTCGACCGGGGTGAAGTTGCGCGATTACGGCTGCATGCTGCGCGCTTATCGCAGACGGGTCGTCGATGCGATGTTGAGTTGTCGCGAGCGTCACACGTTCATTCCAGTGCTTGCGAACCTCTTCGCCAAGCGCGTCACCGAGATTCCTGTGGGTCATGCTGAGCGCGCCCGAGGAACCAGTAAGTATTCGTTCCTCACGCTGATCAACCTGCAATTCGATTTGCTGACCTGCATGACCACCGCGCCTCTTCGCATGTTGTCGTTCGTTGGCGCTGCAGTCTCGGCACTCTCAGTCGGGTTTGGCGCGTTGATCTTGGTCTTGCGATTCGTGTACGGCGCCGAATGGGCTGCCAATGGGGTCTTCACGCTCTTCGCAGTCGCCTTCTTCTTCATCGGCGCACAATTCGTCGCGCTTGGCCTGATGGGCGAGTACATCGGACGAATTCACGCCGATGTGCGCGAGCGCCCGAGATACATCGTGGATCGAATCGTCGGAGAAACTTTGGGTGAACGCAACGAGTCGACTGTGGGTCGGCCGCATGCCTCGCATGAGCGTCACTCCTAACCTGCCTCGGAGCTTTTTCATGCGGACTGTCGTTCTTGCTTATCACGAAATTGGTGCTGCCTCACTGCAAGCGGCCATCCGCAGCGGACTCGAGGTCGTCGCAGTATTCACCCACCGCGATGATCCCGCCGAGGGAGGCTGGTATGCAAGCGTTGCGCGCATCGCTGCGCAGCATGGCATCCCAGTGCATGCGCCTGAGAAGATTGACCATCCGATTTGGGTTGAACGCATTCGCGCGATGAAGCCTGAACTCTTGATGTCGTTTCACTACCGCAACATGGTTGGGGCGAAGATTCGCGCGCTCTTTCCTGCGGGATGCGTGAATCTGCATTCGGCAATGCTGCCCGCCTACCGCGGCCGCGCCCCCATCAATTGGGTGCTCGTGAACGGCGAGACAAAAACAGGCGTCACCGTGCACTTCATGGCCGACAAGGCCGACGCGGGCGACATCATCGCGCAGCGTGCGATCGAAATCGGAATCGATGAGGATGCACGCGCGCTCACTGCACGCATGGCACTCGAATCAGCGTCGATTCTCGAAGAGGTGATTCCGCTGCTCAAGAGTGGTAAGGCCCCACGCACGCCGCAGGATGAGTCGAAGGCAACGGTGATGGGCAAGCGCACTCCAGCCGATGGATTGCTCAACTTCACGAAGTCGGCGAGCGAACTGCGCAACCTCGTGCGTGCGGTCACGCATCCGTGGCCAGGCGCATTCACCTTTGCAGGCACTCGCAAGATTATGGTTTGGCGCGCGCGCGTCGCGACCGATTCAACTCTCGTTGGACAACCAGGAGAGATTCTCTCATCGTCGCCGCTCGTGGTCGCATGCGCCGAGGGGGCGCTCGAGATTCAAGAGGGGCAGGGTGCTGACGGAGTCTGGTCATCTGGCGCTCAACTTGCCAAAGACATGAACCTCTTGCCTCGCATGCGCCTCGGCGCGAAGGCTGTGGCGAAGTCGCGCAAGCGCACCTCGGTTCTGATCCTCGGAGTGAATGGATTCATCGGCAGCCAGCTCTCTGAGCGGCTTCTGCGCGACGAGAATTTCGAAGTCTTCGGAATGGACCTCAACAGCGAGAACCTCGGAGCGCTCACAGAGCACCCGCGATTTCACTTCGTTGAAGGGGACATCGCGATCAACCGCGAATGGGTCGAGTTTCATGTGCGCAAGTGCGATGTGATTCTTCCGCTCGTCGCCATTGCAACGCCGATCGAATATGTGCGCAATCCGCTGCGCGTCTTCGAGCTCGACTTCGAAGAGAATCTGCGCGTCGTACGCGACTGCGTGAAGTACGGAAAGCGACTCATCTTTCCGAGCACATCCGAGGTCTATGGCATGTGCACCGATGAGTTGTTCGACGAAGAGTCGTCGCCGCTCGTCACGGGCCCGATTCACCGTCAACGGTGGATCTACTCGGCGAGCAAGCAGTTGCTTGACCGCGTGATTTGGGCGTACGGCATGCAGCGCGGACTGCGCTTCAGCCTCTTCCGTCCATTCAACTGGATCGGTCCGCGTCTTGATTCGCTCGACTCTGCGCGCGTGGGAAGTTCGCGTGCAATTACGCAGTTGATTTTGAATCTCGTTGAAGGCACACCCATTTTGCTCGTAGATGGCGGCACGCAGCGGCGATGCTTCACCGAAGTCGACGAAGGCATCGAGTGCCTCTTTCGCATCATCGAGAACAAAGAGAGTCGTTGCGATGGGCGCATCTTCAATATCGGCAATCCCGACAATGAGGCGAGCATCAAAGAGCTCGCAGAGTCGCTCGTCGAGGCGTTCGAGCGCCATCCGCTGCGTTCGTGCTATCCGCCATTCGCGGGCTTTCAGCAGATTGAGAGTGCAACCTACTACGGTCAGGGGTATGAGGATGTGCAGCATCGCCGTCCAAGTATTCGCAACGCACAGACATTGATCGGTTGGACGCCCAAGGTCCCAACGCACCAGAGCGTTGAGCGCACGCTCGATTGGTTCTTGCAGCAGCATGCGCGTGACAATGGGCTTGTCGCGGCTCCGTCAGCGAAGAAAGCGCAGGGTGGGGCCGTGCGTGCATCATCCATCCCGTGACGATCGGTCTTCGAGTTGATGTCGACACCTTGCGCGGAACACGCGATGGGATGCCACGTCTACTCGCAACATTGAATGCACGAAAGATTCGCGCGACTTGGTATGTCTCACTCGGCCCAGACAACATGGGACGGCACATCACGCGCATGCTGCGACCATCATTCGCAATGAAGGTGCTGCGCTCAGGAGCCCCCAATCTGTACGGGTGGGAGATTCTCTTGCGCGGCACGCTGTGGCCGGGCCCCATCATCAGTACGCGCTGCGCAGAGACTCTGCGGCAGCCAGAACGCGATGGTCACGAGATGGGAGTGCACGCATGGGATCACCACCGCTGGCAAGTTGGGATCGAGTCACTCTCTGACGCGCAACTCGAGTCTGAACTCACCCGCGCGACCGAAGCACTCGCCACGATTCTCGGTCGAATGCCGACGACAGCCGCCGCCCCAGGGTGGCGCTGCACTGAACGGGTGCTTGCGTTGAAGGCCTCGAGACTCTTTGCGTATCGCAGTGATTCGCGAGGGCCTGCGCAGCCATTTCTTGCACGCGTGCACGGATCGCCGCTCAATCAGCCGCAGGTGCCGGTTGATTTGCCGACATACGACGAAGGCGTGAGAGGGGGAGCGGGTGCAGACGCTGCGTGGAACGACGAACTTCTCAGGCGTCTCAACGATGGCAAACCGCATGTGCTCACGATTCACGCAGAGAGCGAGGGGGGGTGCAAGAATGAACTCTTCGCGCAGTTTCTCGACCGCGCAATTGCCGCGGGCCATCAGTTTGAGCCACTCTGTGATTGGCTCGCTCGGCAACCTGCGCCGCAACCAAGCGCAATCTCGAAGGGCAGCGTTGCGGGTCGTGAAGGATGGCTCTGTGTTCGCACTGAGGGCGTGCGCGAAGAGGGCGTGCGCGCGTGACACTGCGCCGCCAGATCATCTGGGCTGCACTCGTGTTCGCGGCGGTGAGCGTGCTCGTTGTTGGGGTGCGTCCACTCGTCGCTCCTGACGAACCGCGATACGGAATCATCGCCGCAGAGATGGCCGAAAGCGGCGAGTGGTGCTCGCTGCGCATGGCGGGGTTTCACTACTACGAGAAACCTCCACTTGGGATGTGGCTGATGGGGGCGAGCATCAAAGTCTTCGGTGAATCCGCGTTCGCGATTCGACTGCCAAGCGCGATCGCGACAGGCATCACTGCACTCGTGGTCGGGTGGCTGGTCGCTCGCATCACCGCTCGGCGCGACCTTGGAGTCGCAGCGTTTCTCGTGCAGACGACGATGCTCGGTCCACTTGTGCTTGGAAGCGTCGCCTCGCTCGATCCAATCTTCAGCGCGTTTGTCGCACTCACACTCGGCGCTTTCTACGGCGCATGCACATCACTCGGTCGCGCACGCGTTGGGTGGCTCGTGGTTGCTGGCATCGCATCGGCATTGGCATTCCTTACAAAGGGCCTTCTCGGATTCGCTATTCCTGCACTCACGGCGATCGGGTATCTCGCATGGCAGCGCAGGTGGATGGACTTGCTGCGCATGCCCGGGATCGCACTCGCCGCTGCGGCCCTCGTTGTTGCGCCCATCGCGTTCATGCTGCACCGCGCCGAGCCGCAGTTCTGGGAGGCGTTTCTCTTCATCGAGCACTTTCGACGTTTCGCATCACCCGATGCGAACCAACACTCTCAACCCTGGTGGTACTTGCTTGTGCTCTTTCCAATCGGGGCACTCTTGTGGACCCTGCTCGCGCCGCGCGCCCTTGCCGGGTTTCGCAGACTTGTGCGAACACGCGCGCATCAAGATGGCATGCGCTATTGCATCTGCTGGATTGCGCTTCCGCTGATCGCACTCTCATTCAGCAAGGGGAAGGTTCCAACCTACGTCTTGCCGCTTTACGCTCCGCTCGCAGTTCTTGTCACGATCGCACTTGTCGCGGCGCATGAGTCGTCGCGCCTCGTCGCGGGTCGCGCAGAGCAAGTGGGTCGCTGGATTTTGCGCACGCTTGCGGCGCTCGTGCTGGTCGCCACCGTTGTTGGGGTCGAACGCTTCGGGCTGCCGGCCCTGTGGTCATCTCACGAATCGCTGCGCCTCGCAGCCGTCGCCATCTCGCTCATTCTCTGGGCCGAACTAGACGCTTGGAGCTGGCGCTCCCCCGATGCGCCACTCTGGCTGATGCGCACCGCGACTGCACCCATAGCCATCTTGATGATGATTCCGTTTCTCTTTCCTGATGCCTATGTTCGACAGAGTCAGTTGCCGTGGAGCGCGCTCGAGGCCAACGAAGCGGCGCTCGTCGAAACCCCAACCCTCGTCGTGACGGCGAAGCTCGGACATTGCGCAAGTTGGGCAACGGGGCGGCGTGACATCGTGATCGTCGGGGCGCCGAGTGAATTCGACAACGAACTTGAGATGCCAGCAGACCAAGCGCGCATCATCTCGTGGGGAGAACTTGCGAAGCGAATCGCGCGCGGCGAAAAGGTCGCGCTCGTCGCGAGTGCGAGCGAGGTCACACAATTGCCGAAGTCACCTTCGCTGCCCGAACCTTCGGAGCGGGACATGCGGGGCGACCTCGCGATCATGTTCTGGAAGTGACCGCGCACCGCACTAGACTCGCGCGCATGTCGAGTCGCGCGCCAATCATCGTTGTATCGGGCTTACCCCGATCAGGCACGAGCATGGCGATGCAGATGCTGCAAGCGGGGGGTATCGCGGCGATGACTGATGCGGTGCGCGGGGCCGATGAAGACAATCCGCGTGGCTACTTTGAGTTCGAGAGGGTGAAGCAACTCAAGAGCGATCGCAGTTGGCTCGATGAAGCAGAGGGGAAGGTCGTCAAGATCATCCATCTGCTGTTGATGGAACTCCCGACCGATCGCCCATACCGCGTGATATTCATGCGCCGCGATTTGCACGAGGTGATTCGCTCGCAGGCAGCAATGCTCGAGAGAAGTGGACGGCGCGGCGCGGCGCTCGCCCCCGAACGGTTGATCGCGGTCTTCGAGGGGCAACTCAGAACGGTCGCAGCGTGGCTCGCAGCACGCCCCAACTTCGAGGTGCTCTTTCTCGATCACGCGCAGTTCATCTCCGACCCCGCAGCGCAAACGCACGCGATGAACCTGTTTCTCGGCGGAACGCTCAACGAAGCGGCAATGGCGAACGCCGTTGATCCAACGCTCCATCGCAACAAGTCATAACAACTCGCCGGCGCAAAAAAGAAAACACCGGCGGTCACAGGACCGCCGGCGAACTTTTTCACCTGAAGCGCTACACGCCCAAGCGTGCAGCACAGGCGCAAATCACATCAGGCGCGTCGACGACGGCTGACGAGACCTGCAAGACCCATGAGCGCAACTGCGCCTGGGGCTGGAATACCAACAGTGATTCCAGTCGCCGCAACATTGTCCCAGGCGTACTCAGCGAGAGTACGAGTAGACGCGGTCGCGCCAACAACCATGCGACCCCAACCGTAATGGGTGAGTCCGTCAGAGGCGACGAACTTGAAGCCGAAGTAATTGGATGCATTGAGTGACCAGTTGCCTGCCGCAGCACCAAAGACCACAGCCCCACTTCCGAAGGATCCAGCGGCGCCGACAGTGCTGCCTGCAGCGAGGCTGCCAGCAGAACCAGTCGTCACCCCTGGGAATCGCATCATTCCGGTACCAGTTGCGTTGTAGAAGGAAAGGCCAGTCGCGGCGTATGGGTTGATATCCCAACCAGCGGTGACGCCGCCGGTGGCCCCGGTCGCGCCGGTCTCAATATTGATATACATACCGTCGATATTGGCAGGGATGACCAAGTTCACGATTCCGCTGTAGACGACGGCTGCATTGGCGGCGCCAACGCAGGCGGCTGCCGCAGCGGCGACAGCGATGTGCTTGTTCAAGCGATTCGAAAGTTGCATAAAAAACTCCGGTGAAAAAGGGACGAAACACTCGAGTCTTCACGGACGGACTTCTTAGGGAAAGTCCGAACCGCGGATCCTGACCGGGACCCTACAAAAGGTCCGCCCTTTATGAGTACTGCTCGATGCTAGT
>CAYHFW010000029.1:0-27767 GCA_964355975.1 uncultured Singulisphaera sp. | reverse complement strand
GCTCGGCGAGGGCTGTTTGAGCGCCGAGTGAAGCATTCCGCCGCGATCACGCTGGATATCTCAGCCGCGTGTTAGGTCTTCATCGAGACCAGTCGAAAGGCTGCGACAGGAATCAGGAGCGCCACGGGCAGCATCACTCCAACCGTCGGCGTGAACGCTGCGAGCGGAACGGCAATGATCACCATCGACGTCAACATGAGCGGCAGCCCAACGCCGGCGCAGCGCACGGCTTGGCGCAAGAGCGGTGCTGGCTCGCGCAGCGCGAAGAACGGCATGCAGATAATCAGCACGAGGATCGCGATTGCGAGTGCGGCGAAGCGCCCCACCGCATATCTGCGAAGCGCACCGGGATCGACTGCGCTCGTGCGCGTGAGCTCGGCAATCTCCTTGAGCGAGAGCATGTGCGCGTGCAGTCGGTGATGGCGCAACGAGAGCGTGTCCGGATCGAGGTCGGTTGCGAACGAGGCGATTGGTTGATCGTTGAAGACGCTTGGTCGTTCGCGCGCGGGCCCGTCGCTCGGCTGCGAAGGCACTCCGACTCGACCTGCCACGAGTATCCACGCACGTTGCTGCGCATCCCACGTTGCGCTCGCCGCCTCAATTCGCCGCGCAACTCCCCCCTGCGGCGTGCGCTCGACGATCGAGATTCCTGTGAGCATTTGCGTTGAGGGATCGTAGTTGGCCGCGTGAATCAAACTTCCACGTGAGTCAGCGGTCAGCGCAATCGACCATGTCGGCACGACGCCGCGAATCATGTCACGATGTTCGAGCAGCAGCCGCGGAGCGAGTCGCGGAAGAACGAACTCTTGGTTCGCTGCTTGCAGCGTGCAAAGCAGCAACATCCCAACCACCATCGGCAGAAGCGCGCGCCGCAGAGACACTCCCGCTGCGAGCATCGCGGTGTACTCACGGCTGCGGTGCATTGCCGAGGCGGTGAATCCCATCGCTCCGAGAGCAACGAGCGGCATCATGTATTGATAGAACTGAAAGACGCGCGGACCGTGAAATCCAAGAATGACCTTCGCGACGCCGACGGCCGTCGCGGTTCGTTCACCTGCGGCATTGGGCGCATCGAGCGCCGCCGCGACCTCCATGAACTTCTCCCATTGGATGATGATGTCGATCGAGATCGCGAAGACAAACAGCAATCCAAAGAGCAGAAAGAAATTTCCTAGAAATCGCAGCAGAATGTGGCGGTCGAGAATTCGCATCAGTGGCGCGCCATTCTGCGCCCGACAAACAGCGCGAGAGCCAACAGAATCAGATTGCCCGCCCACATCACCGACGCGCCGACTCCAAGTTGATAGCCACGGATCATCGACTGACCCGATGCGATGAGCAGCACGTTTGCGATCGCCGGAAGAAATGCAAGCAAGTAGATCGTGAGCGGCAAACTGTGACGACGCCAAATGGCAAGCACCGCTCCCAAAATCAAGACGAGCGCGACGCTGACGGGTTGCGCGAATCGCATCCACACATGCGACATCGCCTCGTACCAGGTGTCGGACATCGCACGAGTCACTTGAGCGAGCGCCGCGTTGGATTGCCGCGCGTATGCGCTGAGCGGCGGCGTTGTTTGTTCACCGATGCGCTTCGCGTCGGCGACGAGTGTCGCATCGACGGTGGCTGGATCACCGCCAGAAACTGTGAGCCCAACAACACGCGATGGCCAGCGCACGACGCGCGTCTCACTGTTGCGCAGGTCGCGCGCCTTTGCATCAACCAACGAGAAATCGAGGCGATCTGGGGCGGCGGAGCCTTGCGATCCTGCGGTGCCCGTGAGAATTCCTGCCGTCGTCGATGCCTCGCGAATCGGGATGCCCCCCTCGCGCTCTTCAACCGTGAATCGTTTCGCTGGAGGGCGCGGCACGAGGCCGCTGCCTCCGAGCATCGCGTCGCGCACAACGTATGAACGGTTCGCCTCCTGACTCACGAGTTCTGCCTCGCCGGTCGCTGCGATCTGCTGCCCAATACGGTCGATGAGCAGTGCTGGACCGATCGTTCGTCGAAGTCGTTGCCGCGACTCAGTCACGATTGCACCGTTCGAAGGATCGATCGTCAATGCGATGAGTTCAGACCATGGGAGATACTTGGGACTCCGCTCCCAGTGGCGGTCGATCAGTGTTGGCATCGGCTCAGCAAGCGGCATGTATGCAACGGTCGCATCGCCAGGGCGCAAGACGGTCGCATCGCGAAAGGCAACTTTGACGATCAGGTCACTGCCATCTGCGTAGAGGTCGGCCGATCCGCTGCGTGCGACGAATTCAGTCTGCAGTCGTCCCGAACCATCGACTTCGATTGCCGCGACTCCTTCGAGTCGAATGCGCTGCATCGCACCGCCATCGGCTTCATCAAGTGCGATCCGATCTGCGTAAATCAAGAAGTTTCCGGCGCGAAATGACTCGCCTGAACGGATCGTGCTCACGAAGACTTGCGCGGCGTCATTGGTGATCACGTCGCTCATCAATCCCCAGAAGCGCGGAATCGCCGTCTGCACGAGAAAGAACATCAACACCGTGAGCACCACCCCCAAGATCGCGTGCGGCAAGAGAATGACCTTGTATGAGAGTCCACTCACGGACATCGCCTGAATCTCATTGTCGGATGCGAAGCGGTGCGTCACGATGGTCGCGGCGAATCCAGCCGAAAATGGCAGCGCGTATTGCAGCATCGGCACCATCGCGAGCAGGATGTACTTCAAGATTCCACCAGGACCCAGCAGATTGCCCGTCAGCGGTTTGATCACCGCACCAAAGGCAACGACGACGACGATGATCGTCGTTGTGAGCAGAAGAACTTTTGTGAGTTCAGCAAGCAGGTGGCGCGTCAGAATCCAGGGCATCGGTCGCGGGAGTGCGCTAGCGCAATCCATACTCCTTGAGCTTGCGGTAGAGCGTGCGTTCGCCGATCCCAAGCATTTGGGCGGCGCGCTCGCGGTTGCCCTCGGCCATCGCGAGCGTCTGGCGGATCGCTTCTTTTTCGAGTCGGTCGAGACCGAAACCCGCGAGACTGCCGAGCCCTGGGGCGGAGTCGTCGGTGTCTGATGTGTGGATCTCTGCGGGAACGCTGCTCAGTTCGAGCACATTGCCACGCGTCGCCACGAGCATTCGGTGCACGACATTGACGAGTTCTCGCACGTTTCCAGGCCAATCGTACGCAATGAGCCGCATCATCACGGGTTCACTGATTGTTGGGATTGGCCGTCCAAGTTCTTTCGCATACTGCCCCGCAGCGTGGCGAACCAAGAGCGGAATGTCGTCGCGTCGGTCGCGCAGAGGTGGGATGTGAATCTCTGCACCGCGCAGGCGGTAGTAGAGGTCTTCGCGAAACTGCCCCTGCTTGATCATCGTGCGCAGGTCGCGGTTGGTTGCAGAGATGAAGCGCACATCGGTCTTGCGAGAATCGTTCGTGCCGAGTCGCACGATCTCACCCTTCTCGAGAACACGCAGCAATTTGGGCTGCATCGAGAGTGGCGTGTCGCCGATCTCATCGAGAAAGACGCTGCCGCGATCGCCATATTCGAAGATGCCCTCGCGGTCCTTGTCTGCACCCGTGTAGGCGCCGCGCACATGGCCAAAGAGTTGGTCTTCGAGAAGGCTCTCGGCCTGACCTGCAGCGTTGAAAGGCACGAAACGCCGCGCCCGCCGCTTGGAGTGTTGGTGAATCGCGTGCGCAACCAGTTCTTTTCCCGTGCCGCTCTCGCCCGTGATGAGCACGGGAAGGTTGCTCGCCGCGACCTGGCGGATTGCGTCGATGACCGCGCGAATTGCGGCTGATTCTCCGACGATTCCTTCGAATCCATACGCCGCATCGACTTGACCCTGCAGACTCTCGTTCTGGTGGCGCAGCAGCACCGATTCGGCGGCGCGCTGCACTAGGTTGCGAAACACAACGAGATCGAGCGGCTTGACGATGAAGTCGTAGGCACCCCCACGCAGCGCCTCTTTGGCCGTTGGAATGTCGCCGTGTGCAGTCACCATGATTGTCGCTGCGGTTGGCTGCAATTCGCCCACAAGCGCGAGCACCTCCATCCCAGATCGAGGGGATTCCATCACGAGGTCGGTTACAACAACGTCAAATTTGCCCATGCGAAGCTCGTCCTCAGCGCTCGCGCGGCTATTGACGATTGTGCAGATGTGACCGGGTTTTCGGAGCGCCTCGGCCATCGTGTCGGCATGGTCCCGCTCGTCATCGACGATGAGTACCTGTGCGCGGACGTCGTCCTTGGCGTCTGCTTTGCTTGCCATGCACGAAGTGTACGGAACAGCCACAATCACCGCCGATCGGCGCTGCGCTCGGACGAGACGCGCGGTCCCGCGCGCAACGAATCCCACTGCCGATTCCCAAGGCGCGCCGTGCTTTCTGCCGATACGATTGATCACTATGAATGCACGCAAGGATGCGGCAATCTGTTCGGGTCGCACGATCCATTTCGTTGGAATTGGTGGATGCGGCATGAGCGGACTCGCCTTGATGTTGAAGGCCCGTGGGGCAACCGTTTCGGGAACCGACCAAGCAGCGAGCGACGTCACAGACGCACTCATTTCTGCTGGAATTTCCCTCTCAATTGGACCATCACCCAAGCGCGTCAAGTCGCCCATCGACCTCGTGGTCTATTCGGCTGCCGTCGCGCTGGACCATCCCGAACTTGTGCGAGCGAAGGCGCAAGGCATCGAAACGATGACGTACGCACAAGCACTCGGATGGGCGCAGGCTGGACGCACGGCCGTCTCGGTCGCGGGCACGCATGGCAAGAGCACGACGACCGCCCTGCTCGCGCATGTGCTCATCGAGGCGGGCCTCGATCCATCAGTCATTGTTGGGGCTCATGTTCCCCAACTCGGGGGGGGATCGCGCACCGGCAGCGAGGAGATTCCTCACGGGGCGCTCGCAGGCTCTCCTGGCATCTTCGTCGCCGAGGCGTGCGAGTTCAACCGCTCGTTTCACTCCCACCAACCGACGCTCGCACTCATCAACAACCTCGAAGAAGATCACCTCGATGTCTATGGGTCACTCGATGAGATCGTGAAGTCGTTTCGAGTTTTTGCTGGCAATCTTCCCGAGGCCAGCGAGGGTGGTCGACTGCTCATCGGCCACGAAGGCGCACATCGCCGCGCTGTGGCAAGTGGATTGCGTTGCGCGGTCAGCACCTTCGGATGGTCACCCACTGCCGATTACCACGTCGACTACGACCCCTCGACAACTGCGACCACGGTCTGGCACAACGGTCGTGAGATGTTCAGTTGGACTGGGCGACTCTGCGGCGAACACAACGCGCTCAATGGCGCCGCCGCTGGAATTCTCGCATCGTGGCTCGGCGCCGACCTCGACGCAGTCGCTCAGGGACTTTCAACCTTCACAGGTGTCGATCGCCGAATGCAGTTTCTGGGTGCCTGCACCGCACGAAACGGCGCACAGGTGCGGGTGTTCGACGACTACGGACACCACCCAACGGAATGCGAGAAAACGCTCACTGCACTGCGCGCGGCCGAGAATCCAAAGCGAATCATCTGTGTCTTTCAGCCGCACCAACACAGTCGCACACGTTTCTTGCTCGAACAGTTCGCGCAGTCGTTTGCACGCGCCGACCTTGTGATTGTGCCGCCGATTTACTTCGTGCGCGACAGCGAAGTCGAACGCACGCTCGTTTCTTCTGCAGATCTTGTCTCGCGACTCAATGAGCGCGGCACGCGTGCGCTGGCGATCGACGACTTCAGTGAGATCACCGAGTTCTTGCACCGCGAGGCGAAGGATGGCGACTTGATCGTTGTGATGGGCGCGGGGCCCGTTTGGACGATCGGACATGAGTTCGTCAAAGGTGCCCGTGCCGATGCTGCGGTGAACGCGACTGCCGCCTAATGCCATGCGTACGTTGACTGCGGTGACGCCAAGTCTTTGGAACGACCTTGATGTGTCGGCAGAAATGAATGCCCCGCTCGGCGCACTCACGTGGTATCGCGCAGGCGGACGGGCCGAAGTTCTCGCGCAACCCAATTCGGCCGATGCGCTGCAGCAACTCTGTGTGCGCTGCCATGAGACGGGGGTCGAGATACGCGTGATTGGTCTTGGGGCAAACTTGCTTGTCGCAGAATCAGGAGTGGACGGCGTCGTCGTGCGGCTCACGCATCCTGTGTTCTGTCACGCCGATTGGAAAGGCACGCTCGGCAGTGAGACGATTCGCGTTGGCGGCGGAGCGCAACTCATGCCACTCACCGCAGAATCGGCGCGCCACGGATTTGAAGGACTCTCGGCGCTCGCAGGGATTCCAGCAACGATTGGCGGAGCCGTGCGCATGAATGCCGGCGGAACTTTTGGTGACACCGCGCGCATCGTGCATTCGATCGAACATCTCTCATTTGCTGGCGAACGAACGACCATCGCCGCGAGTGACCTCGCCTTTGGATACCGCCACTGCGCCCTGCCCGATGGCATCGTGCTCGCCGCCAATCTGACGCTGCCGCGGGGTGATCCAGAGAAGATTCGCGAGCATCTCAAAGAAGTCTCGGCGTACAAGAAGAACACGCAGCCCATGCGCGACAATTCGGCTGGATGCATGTTCAAGAATCCGATCGATCCTGCAACTGGCAAGCGCGAGAGTGCCGGAAAACTCATCGATTTGGCTGGTATGAAAGGCACCGCACTCGGAACGGCCTATGTCAGCCCTGTGCACGGCAATTTCATTGCGCTCAAGGCCGGCGGCTGCGCAGATGACGTTGTCGCGCTCGCAACTGCTGTACAACTGCGGGTTCTCGAACACTCAGGCATTCGCCTTGAGCGAGAGGTCATTGTTTGGTCGAAGAAAGGTGATGTGCTATGAGCGATGTCAATGTGCTTGTGTTGATGGGTGGTCCGGATGCTGAACGCGAAATCAGTCTGCGTTCGGGAGCGATGGTCGCTGCGGCGCTGCGCGAAGCTGGCGGTTTCATCGTGCACGAACAGATCATCGATCGCCCAACCCTCGATGAGATTCGCGCATTTCCTGGCGATGTGATCTTTCCGGTGTTGCATGGTCCTTTCGGTGAGGGCGGCTCCCTGCAAGAACTGATGGAGATGGATGGCCGCCCCTACGTCGGCAGTCGGCCACGCGCAGCTCGCCTCGCGATGGATAAGTTGACTTCGAAACTCTTCGCGCGCACCGCCGGAATTCGCACCCCACCGGCGCGCGTGCTCGTTGCGGGCGAACCATGTGATCTCGAACCGCCCGTCGTCGTCAAGCCGATCGAAGATGGATCGAGCATCGGAGTGCGGCGGTGCTTCGACGCTGCACAGTTCGCTGCTGCGCGCAGTGAACTTGAGCAAACACATCCGCGCTTGATGGCTGAAAAACTGATCACAGGGCGTGAGATCACAGTGGGAATTCTCGAACGCGAATTGCTGCCGACGATCGAAATCATTTCGGCGGGTGCCTTCTACGACTTCAATGCGAAGTACGAGAGCGAATCAACGCAGTACATCTTGAATCCAGAGTTGCCCCCCGAAGTTGCGGCTGAGATCGCCCATGCATCGCGAACAATTTATGAGCGACTCGGATGCCGCGACCTTGCGCGCGTCGACTTCATGGTCGATGGCGACGGCGCGTGGTTTCTCGAGATCAACTCGATGCCTGGAATGACCGATCACTCGCTCGTGCCAAAGGCGGCGGCGCACGCGGGCATCTCGTTCGCGCAGATGTGCGCACGACTCGCGCTGCGTTCGATTGCCCGAATGAAGGGATCCAATCGTCACCATCAAGGTCAGCGACATTCTGCCCCCGGCGCCATCGATGCGGCCGAACCCGTTGCCGAAGTTGTGAGCGAGAGCGTTGCCGTGATCGACGAAACTCCACCCGCGGATACTGCCAATGACTGATCAGACACGTGCGACCTCAATGTGGATTGGCGCGGGTGTTGCATCGTTGGCAGTCGCGACGTTCGTCTTTGGTTGGTCGATCCCATCGCTGCGAAACAAGGCATTTTCTGCAGTTGGACAGCGCATCGAAGTCTCATTCGTCGATGCCCCCGTCTGGATGACTCCCGCCGATCTTGCTCCGCTGCAAGACCTCGTCGCGCGCGAGGCTGGCTCGTCTGCGTATGACCGCGCAGGGCTCGAGCGTGCGCAGGCTGCACTGATTGCGACAGGTTGGTTCGAATCGGTTCGTCAAGTTCGACGCGAATCTTTGACACACCTCGAAGTCGAGGGTTCATTCGCTGAACCAACGGCCGTCGTGGCGGACAGTGCGGGCGATCACCTGCTTGACAGCGAATGCCGACTTCTTCCGCGCACGTATGCGGCGGGGACAGGTCCAAAGTTGCCGCGCATCGTCGGCGCGCGACTTGCGCGCCCGGCGCGTGCTGGACAACTCTGGACGGGCGCCGACCTCTTTGCAGGAGTCGAACTCGCGAAACTCGTCGGTGGGCAGCGTTGGCGCGCGCAGGTTGCGGGAGTCGATGTGAGTGCATTTCAAGATCAGCAGACGCTCACTCTCTTGACGAGCAATGGTTGCCGCATCAAGTGGGGACGGGCACTCGGGTCAGAAGCATCAGCCGAAGTGCCTGCAGAGCAGAAACTGCGTTACCTCGACCTCTTGCACAATCAGTACGGGCGAATCGACGGGGCTGGACCGCAAGCGATCGACCTCTCTGTCGACTATGTCGCAAGCCATTGATCCACCGCGCGGGCTCGTGGTTGCCGCAGGCCTCTGGATTCTGCTCTCGCTCGCACTCGCGCTGGGCACAACACTTCCGCATCAGATCACTCCCGCGTCGCTCGCTCCAGCGATTCGCGTCACCGTTGTGACGTGCCTCGTGGGTGCGATCGTCGCATGGCCGCTCGTGCGACTCTCGCAGGTCACGGAGCGCTTGGGGGCGATGCGACCACTCATTGATGCCGCAACGCTTGGATGCCTCTTGCAACTTGTCGTGTGGCCCCTGCGACTCGCGACTCCGTGGACGATTGAACGCACCCTACTCATCGACCTCTGCGCGCTCTCGAGTTTGTTCGCAGTTGCAGGCGTGGTCGCTGCGGGATGCTGTTCTGTTCGGTCGAGCGTCCGCGCACTGGCAATCGTGCTCTGTCTCGTCGTTGCGGGAGGGGTGCACTGGCCTCTCGCCGCGGCTGGAGTGGCTGACTTTGAACTGACGCGTCCATTCATTGGCGCATGCTCGACCATCTTGGAATTGACCGATGCGACAGCGTCGATGCCCGATTCAAATGTCTGGAATCATGCGCAATTCGCAGCATTCTTGAACGTTTCGGTCGGAGGCAGTGGACTCGCAATCGCCGCCCTGTACGCCGCTCTGCAGGGTCGCCGCTCGCCCGCACGGCGCGGAGGGGTTGCGGCTCTGCGCCGCGTGATATAGCGTTTCACTGGGTTCACACACTATGGAATTTGTTACACGAGAAGACAAGGAAAAACTTGCGCGGCTACTCACTGAGTTGCATGCGCTTGATCGCGTCTTGACTGAGCGCATCGCTGAGGCGCGCGGACATGGCGATCTGCGCGAAAACTCCGACTACCACGCGGCGCGCGAAGACAAGTCGATGAACAACCTGCGCATTCGCGAACTCGAAGTGCGCATCGCAACTGTGCAAGTGATCCAACAAGACGAAATGCCAAAGGACATGGTGTTTCTGGGGGCACTTGTTCGAATCAAGGATGAAGGCACAGGCAAGGTCGAGGTCTACAAGATCGTCAGCAGTCTCGCTGAGAGTGACGAGAGTGACACGAGTCACCGTGAAGTCACGAGCACGAGTCCTATTGGTGAATCGCTGATGAAGACTCGCGTGGGCGAGACTGTTCGAGTCAACCTTCCACGCGGCGAGCGACGCTTGACGGTGGTCGAAATCATTGCGTAATCACTGGCATTTTTGGGCTGGTGTGCGTGCGACCGCTGAGGCGCCGTGCCGCTAGTCGATCTGCCATTCAGTCAATGGATCTCGAATCCTTGGTGGCTTGGCACGCTGCTCGCCGCTGACTTGCTGCTTCGAATCGGCGTTGCCTGCATCATCATTCTGCGCAAGGGATCGCAGCCGTCGCTCGCCGCTGCGTGGGTGACGATCGTGACTGTCCTGCCAATCGTTGGAATTCCGGCGTATCTACTGATTGGCGAATCGCGGCTCGGGTATCGCAGGATGGCAATCCATAGGAAGGTGCTCGAGCTCTTCAACAAGCCGCACTTTCATCGGCACGATGATCCGCGAGCGCACCGACCAACACTCGACGGAGTTGACTTGCAGATCGCACGCATCGCCGAATCGGTGGGCGGATCGCCGGCGCTTGCGGGAAACGGCGTGCAGCTCTTTGGAGATTCAGATCGTGCCGTAGCCGCGATCATTGCCGACATCGAACGCGCGAGTGCGACTGTGCACATCACGAGTTACATCTGGCTCGACGACCGGGTCGGGAGCGCCGTTGGCGATGCGCTGATTGCTGCGACGAGGCGCGGCGTGAAGTGCCGCGTGCTTGTTGATGCGCAAGGTTCATCGCGCTTTCTGCGCACTGCCGCCGCGAGGCAAATGCGCCAAGCGCACGTTGAAGTCGTTGCTGCGCTGCGTGTGCATCCCCTTCGTGCGCTCTTCACCCGAATCGACATCCGCAACCATCGCAAGATGATCATCATTGATTCGCACATTGGATGGATCGGCAGCATGAACATCGCCGCCCCCGAGTTTGCGGTGCAGCCGAGATTCGCTCCGTGGGTCGATTGCACGCTGCGCATCACGGGGCCGACCGTGCGAGAACTGCACCTGATCTTTGCAGAGGATTGGTATCTCGACACCAGCGAGAACATTGAGGCGAGCCTTGCGAGGGGCCCGGCGTTCGAGAACGGTGGTGTCGCGGCGCAAATCACCGCATCAGGCCCCAACTACCGCAACGATGCGATCAAGAGCCTGCTGCTTGCTGCGATTCAGGTTGCGCAAAGCGAAATCGTACTGACGACCCCCTACTTTGTTCCTGATCCGACGATGTATTCCGCACTCTGCGTTGCCGCGCGGCGCGGTGTCACCGTGCGGCTCATCGTTCCACGAAGAAACAACAGCAGACTCGTCGCACTCGCAAGTCGTGCGGGGTATGGATTGCTTCTCGAGTCTGGCGTGCACATCCACGAATTCACCCAGGGACTGCTGCACGCCAAGACCATCGCCGTCGACGGCAAGTTTGCGATCATCACATCAAGCAACCTTGATCGGCGCAGCTTTGAATTGAACTTCGAAGCAACGGCTTTGGTCTACGACGATGCGTTCGCACGCGAGTTGCGCGCGTTGCAGCAGAGTTACATCGATGCAAGTCGCGAGGTCACACTTGAGACGTGGAATCGTCGCACCAAAGGAACGGCACTCGCACAGAATGCGGCCGCGCTCATTTCGCCGCTGCTGTAGCAGGACGCCGAATCACGCTCTTCGTAGCGCGCGCGACGATCTCTGTTGTTTCAGTTCCGTCTGGCCACCGCACTGTGACTTCGATCGGTGCAGGGGCCGAACTTCCCAGTCCAAAGTGCACCTGCGCAGGCTGATTCGATTGAAATGGACCGCCACCGACAATCCACCTGGTCTGTGTCTTTTCGCCTGATTTCAGGGTGATTCGTGCACCCACAGCGTTGCGGTTCGCAGGGTGCGCCGCATCATCGAGCGCGATGATCACCCAGTCGCCGTTCGGCGGATGGGCGTTCTCAAGCACGCGCACGGGCTGGTTGAGTCCACTCACAACCACGTCTTGATCTCCATCGCCATCAAGGTCTGCGATGACTGCAGATCGATCGCGCTGCACACTGTTGAGCCACGGTTGCGTCGAATCCTTGACAGTCGCGAAGCGATCGCCTTCGCGCGACATCACCAAGAGCGGCTGCATGTACTCGCTGTTCATGGTTGCGCGCGTTGCCTGTGGATAGACATGACCATTCACGATGAAGATGTCTTCGTCCCCGTCTTGATCGAGGTCAACGAAAGCACTCGCCCATCCGCAAAGCGCACGCGATGGAACTCCAACGCCAAACTGCGCTGTGCGATCGTCGAAGAATCCGTTGGGCGTCGCCACGAACAGCGTGTTGGTGTCATCGCTGAAGTTGGTCGTTAAGAGATCTGCACGCGCATCGCCATTGACATCACCCACCGCGATCCCCATTGTCGCCTGCTCTGCTCCTTCAAGATTCGTTGCACATCCTGACTTGGCTGCGATCTCGCGAAAGCGCATTCCCCCAAGGTTCTCGAAGAGAAAATTACTGCGCGAGTCGTTGCCAACATATATGTCGGGGCGGCCGTCGCCAGTGAGATCGACCACGACCACATTGAGCCCAAAACTTGCCGCAGGAGCACGAGTTCCAGACAATTCGCTGCGGTCGACGAATGTGCCGTTTCCCATGTTTTCATAGAGCAAGTCAGGTTGCGCCTTCAGTCCGCGCGGTCCATTGATGACTTCGAAGCCGCGAAAGTGCGCAGCGGGAATCGGCTGCGCAGGATCGCACGCGAGATAGTTCGCAACATAGAGATCGAGGTCATGATCGCCGTCGAGATCGGCGAACGCAGCCGACGTGCCCCACATCAACTCGTTGCCCAGCCCTGCACTCGAGGTGACGTCAGCAAACTTTCCGCCGCCGAGATTTCGAAGCAGTCGATCAGCGCCAAGAGCCGCGATGTAGATGTCATCGCGGCCATCTGCGTCGTAGTCGCCGACGGCACATCCGAAACTCCAAAGGTGATGGTCGATGCCGCTCGCTGCCGTGATGTCGCGAAACTTCATCCCTCCAAGATTTTCGTAGAGGCGCGCACCCGGTCCTTGCGCTGGCGCACCGAGCGTGGCGCCGTTTGGAAAGAAGAGATCGATGTCGCCGTCGCCGTCCATATCGAGGATGGCGATCCCTCCACCTTTCACCTCGAGAATCTGCGTGCTCGGAGTGGATCCAGATGTCGTTGTGAAGTCGATGCCTGATGTGGCGGTGACATCGCGCATAGTGATCGTCGGCGGACCGTCCACAGCCGCGAAAAGTGCCGCGAAAAGCACTGAAACACTACTCAGAATGATCATGGAACGTCCTGCGCCGGCGCCGCGCGACCTGTGCGCTGCATCGCCTTTTGCTGTTCGGTTCGTGCGTTCTCTGCGTCGATGCCCCGCCCACTCGCGTCATAGACACGTGCAAGTTTTCCCCAGACTTCATAGTGATCTGGCCAGAGTTGCGACGCCTCTTCGTAGAGGGCGAGCGCATCTTGCACTTTCTCTCGACGCAGCGCGACATCGCCGAGTCGTGCGAGCGCTTTCGCGCGGTCGCGGTTGCGTGCGGGATGTTGGCCAATCAACTCGATCGCTCGTTCGAGCGCAAGCTCTGCATCACCCGTGCGATCCTCGTCGATGGCGATCACGCCGAGTCCGAAGTACGAGTCATCTGCGGTCGGGTTTGCGCCGACATGGCTCTGAAAAAATCGCTTCGATGCCTCAAGGTCGCCGAGGTAGTAGCAGGACCATCCCAAGAAATGATCGACCTGTTTGCGCTCAGCAAAGTCCTGATTGCGCGCGAGGCTCGACTCGAGAGTGGTTCGCGCTTGCGCGTACTTTTTCTGCTTCATCACCGCGACCCCCAATAGAAACTCGGCACGTGCACAGTCTGGCTGCTCGGCGAGGATCGATCGCAAGACAATCTCTGCGTCAATGAACTGCCCTGAACGCACCAATTTGGCGGCAATCGCGAGATTTTGGTGGTTCACTGGCTCTGCGAGCGCCGTGGTAGTTAGCGTTGGCGATTTCGGCACTTCTGTCGGTTTTTGTGCAGGTACAGAATTATCGACGCATCCCTGAATTGCAATGCCACCAGCGACGATGGCGAGGCGTAGCCACGATGTTCGAATCCGCATACTCAACTGCATCGGAATGATGCTATTGCGCGAATCAGAATGGAAAGTGTCATTTTTCGCGTTAGATTGAATCTGTCGACACACACTCAAGAGGCCCACCCCCCCCATGCGAATCCCATACACGTTCGTTTTGCCCGCTTCGATCGCCCTCCTCGCCCTCGGCTCACTCGCCGCGGCGACTGATTCGGCGCTGCAAGCGAAGATGGGTGAACCCCTGCACGGGTTGACCACGCTGCAACTCGACCGCTTTCAAATTGGCAAGACTCTTTTCAGTCTCCCGATTCCCATCGAGAATGGGCTCGGCCCAATTCTGAACAAGAGCAACTGTGGATCGTGCCACTCCAATCCCGTCGGCGGCTGGGGAGCAATCTCTGTCACCCGCTTCGGTATGGAGACGAAGGGAGTCTTCTCACTCTATCCAGGTGAAACACAATCCCTTGGGCAGTCGCTCGCAAACAGCGCCTTCTGCGCAGAGATCATTCCCGCAGACGCGACCGTTGTGAAGACACGGCTCACGAATAGTTCGATGGCATTTGGACTCGTCGAAGCGATTCCCGATGCGCAGGTTGCGGCCCACGCCGATGACCTCGACGCGAACGGCGACGGCGTGAGCGGTCGCGTGCACTGGGTGCGTCCACTCGAGGCAGCACCGACGAGCCCACTGCGCGCGGGCCGATTTGGATGGAAGGCGCAAGTCGCCACAGTGCTGACATTCTCCGGCGATGCGTCGCGCAACGAGATGGGACTCACAAACCGCCTCTCTCCTGTCGAGAATCCTCCCAATGGCGATTATGGGCGACTCACGGTCTGTGACACCGTTGCCGACCCAGAAGACTCGACTGATGCCGAAGGTTTGGCGTTCATTGATCGCGTGACACACTTTCAGCGCTACCTCGCCCCGCCACCACAGACGCCACGCTCAGGCATGACTGGTGAAACTCTCTTCAACCAAATTGGATGCGTGAAGTGCCACATTTCATCATTCACGACATCGGCCGACGCCTCTCTCGAAAGTGCAATTCGCGGTCAGACGATTCATCCATACAGCGACTTTCTCTTGCATGATGTTGGGTTGCTCGCAGACGGCATCAGCGATGGCGACGCGACAGAAGCTGAAATGCGCACCCCGACCCTGTGGGGAGTTCGCACGCGCGATCCGATGCTGCACGATGCGAGCGCGGCGGGCGGATCATTCACTGCACGCGTGATCTTGGCGATCTCGAAGCACGGTCCATTCGGCGAGGGCGCTTCGAGTGCCGCGGCATTCGCACTGCTTTCTCCTTCTGGTCAGGCGCACGTTGTGAAGTTTCTCAACTCACTCGGCCGCGCCGAGTTTGACTTCGATGGAGATGGCATCATCGACATCCTCGACTTCTTGGCCCTGCGCACGTGCATCGCGCAAGGCACGACCAACGCCGACGACAATTGTGCGATCGCAGACGTCAACCAAGACGGCTTTGTGAATGCAGCAGATGTCGATCTCTTCGTGCTCGCATTCAACGGCGACATCTTGGATTGCAACAACAACCAAGTCGCAGACTTGCGCGATATCGCGCTTGGAACGAGCCAAGATGCCAACGACGATGGGGTTCCAGATGAATGCGGGGCCTGCCCAAGTGACATCAACGGTGACGGCACGACCAATGGTGCTGATCTCTCGATCGTGTTGGCGAATTGGGGCGGGGCTGGGACGGGCGACCTCGATCACGACGGCGTGGTCAACGGCGCCGACCTTGCGTCGACCCTTGCCGGCTGGGGTGGTTGCCAGTAATTGTTTCAGACTATTCTGAGTTTTATTATGAGGACACACATGCGACACACGGCCAAGGCTCTCCTTGCACTCACCCTCGCTGCACTCCCTTGCTCTACTGCCTTTGGACAGTGGGTGACATTTTCGAATCAGTCCTCAACGCGACTCGTCGCGAGCACGACCCTGACGGGTCAAGACAACATCGAGAAAGACTTTGCTTTCGCAGACTTCGACCACGACGGCGACACCGACCTCGTGGTGATGCGCAAGTTTCCTGGATCGATCCAGTCGACATGCACGAGTTGTGGATTCTTTCGCGACTTGATTCTCATGAACGAGAACGGCGTGCTCACCGATCGCACCAATGAGTTTGGTCGCGCTTCAGACACGACCCCATCCCAGGGAATGTTTGACGAAGCGAACGACCGCGACGTTGAGGCCTTTGATGTCGACAACGATGGATGGGTCGATCTGATCACCGCGACGACGATGTCTGACACGGTCAATTCGATGCTCGGACAGCCCCGCATCTACCGAAACCTCGGCAACAATGCGAGTGGCGCATGGCAAGGCTTTCGTTTCGAAGACGCGCGTATTCCAGTGCTCTTTGCAAAGAATGGCACTGCAGCGAATCCACGACTCTGCGATCTCGCCGTCGCTGATTACAACGGCGATGGCTATGTCGACCTGTACTTCGTCGACTACGACACCCCAGAAACCAGCGGGACAATCTGCTACGACTTGAACAATGACGGCGACTCATCCGATGTTGGAGAGTGCCAACAGTCGCCCGCCGAAGTGGCGACGAATGATTACGACAACAAATTGCTCTTCAACTGGGGAACGACCGCAGGTGGTCCAGGCCCGGGCTTTTTCTACGACACCACCAATACAAAGATGACGACAACGCAGTTGGCATCGGCCTTCGGCAACATGTGCATGCCTGGCGATTTCAACAGCGATGGACTGCAAGACATCATTCGCATCAGCACGCTGACAAGTGGGCAAGATGCCGCCGTTCTCACGAACAAAACTGGCGCAACAGGTCCTGGGCAAACTTGGTCGCTCAAAAGCGTGTACAGCGGGTTGGCTCCCTATGGAATGAACGTCGCCGACCTGAACGGTGATGGCAAACTCGACTTCGTCATCGCCGATGACGGACAAGATCGCTATGCCCTCAACACTGGAAATGCTGCGGATGGTCAACCCAACTTTTCATTGACCGTGATGGCCGGAAGCCCCAGCGAGTTCGGCAACACAATCTCGGTCGGCGACCTCAACCGCGACAACCGCACCGACGTGATCATCACAGATATTGATTCAGACCTTGGCCCATTCTGTCCAAGCTCTGGCCGACGCACGAAGATCTACAAGAACACAGGCGTGTCGAGTGCTTTGCTCGTCGAAGACACGCTGATTCTTCCGACTGCAGACTTGCAGAATCTCTTTGATGTCGCAGTCTTTGATCTCAACAGCGACGGATGGCTCGACCTTGTCACTGGCGGTTGCGCGGGGCTCAAGGTCTGGATCAATCAGCCACCCGTGCCATTGACGATTGCTTTTCCATCTGGCATCCCCGCAACGATCACCGCGGGTTCGACGGCTGATGTGCCCGTCACGATCACTGCCCTCTTTGGCACGATCCAAACTGGATCCGAGATTCTTCGCTCACGCATCAACGATGGTGCTTGGTCTTCGACACCGCTCATTCTCTCTGGAACCGCCGGCTCGTACATCGCGCGTCTGCCAGCGACGTCTTGCGGCCAACAACTCGACTTCTATGTCTCTGCGACCTCTGCGTCGACTGGAAATCCCACGGTCAGTTCGCCTGCCAACGCTCCTCTGGCCTTCTACTCACCCACAACGACCACCGGCACGACGACGCTCATGAACGAAACGTTTGAAAGCGGAGCGGGCGGTTGGGTCGCGAGTGCAGATGCGGGACTGACAAGTGGCGGATGGCAACTGGGTGATCCACTGGGTTCGACCAGCGGCGGTTCACCCGCAGAACCTGCGGACGATCACACGATTGCGCCCGGCGCCAACTGCTTCGTCACGCAGCTCGGCCTCTCAGGACAAACGGCATCGGCGCACGACGTCGACGGCGGCTCGGCCTATCTCACGTCGCCGGTGATCAACAACGCCGGAAGCGACGTCTCGATTTCGTGGTGGCGCTTCTACTTCTGCTCATCGACAACGCAGCTCGATCCACTCGATGTGACTGTCTCAGTGGATGGCGGCGCGTGGACGAGTCTCGACCGAGCGATGGCGAACACAACCGTCTGGGTGCAGCGATCGTTCATGCTCTCGAGCGCGGTGAACCCTGGGCAGTCATTCCGAATTCGCATGGCGATCGCCGACACACTGACCGCGAGCACGCTCGAATGTGCGATCGATGATGTTGTGATCACACGCAGCGATTGCATCGCGACGAACCCATGCCCCGCTGACATTTCTGGCGACGGCAGTGTGAACGGAAGCGACCTTGCGATCTTGCTCTCCGGCTGGGGCTCGGCAGGATCGTCGGACGTCAACGGTTCGGGAACCACTGACGGCAGCGACCTTGCAATCCTCCTGAGCGCCTGGGGCGCCTGCCCGTAAATCTCGATCACTCGTCGATCGAGAGTTGCTGGTCGACTGAGTGCACTGTGATTGTTGATGTCGATCCGCTGGGCCAGCGGATCTGCAGGCGCTCGACCGTTGTTGCAGAGCCGAGTCCGAAGGTCGCTGGCAGTTCACTCTGTGCGAGGTAACTGCGCGTTGCGCTGACCGTGCGCCGGTGCGTGACGCCCCCGCTTACGAGTTCGATCTCTGCTCCGATCGCGCTGGTGTTCGGCGGCTTGCCCTTGAGCGCGATGCGCAGCCAGTGTTTGCCTTGCACCTGATCGTTGCGCAGGAGTGCCACTGGGCCACTGGCCTGCGCGAGCACGAGGTCGATGTCGCCATCGAGGTCGAAGTCGCCATACGAGAGTCCGCGCCCGACGCGCGGGGTCGCAAGGTCTCCGATCAACGCTGAAGGAACTTCGACGAAGCACGGGGCTGCCGCCCGTTCATTGACGAAGAGTTGCCCACGCTGCGCATAGGTCTGCGAGGGCTGCACGCGATTGATTTCGGTTTCGATGTGCCCATTTGCCTGGGCGAGATCGAGATCGCCGTCGAGGTCGATGTCGACGAAGACCAATCCAAATGTCAACACTGCGCGCGTCGGTGCGGCGAGCCCTTCGATGATCGCATCATCTGAGAATGTCGCGCTTTCGCCATGCGAGACGTAGAGAGAGTCTGGTTCATTCGCGAAGTTGCCGACTGCAATGGCGAGATCGTTGTCGCTTTGTGCACCGAGCGGCCTGAGAAATGCCGCGTCGATTCCCATTGCCCCGGTCGCAGCACCATTGCGGTCGAATGCGATCCCACTCGCTGCTGCGCGATTCTCGAACTGCCCCCTGCCATCATTGACGAACAAGCCTTTGGCGACCGTGTCGTTGGCGACGACAACATCGAGGTCTCCATCATGATCGGGATCGACAAACAGCAGACCGAGCGCCTTGCCAACCGGCAACCCCAGTGCACTCTGAACTGCAAAGCCTGATGCAATCGTTGCATCGACGAATGTGCCATCCCCCTGGTTCGAGAGAAAGAGCAAGTCGTCGCCGGCGAATCCTGTTGGAGGCCCAAATGCGCGGCCGATTCCTGCGAGGGTGTAGTTCACACTTCGATCGAGATCGGGTGACCACTGCACATAATTGCAGACGAGCAAATCAAGATCGCCGTCGCGGTCAGCGTCGAAGAAACCGGCCGATGTACCCCAACGCGCATGCGGCGATGGTGGATTCGCCCCCGCGCGCGTGGTGACATCGCGAAAGTGCACCGTGCCATCGGCACCCAACTCATTTCGGAAGAGTTGGTTCGCGCCGACCCCTGTGACGTAAATGTCCGTGAGGCGATCGCCGTCGTAATCACCCACGGCGATCCCCATCGCAAACAGATCGCACCTGAGTCCGGATGATGCACACTCGCGAAAGCGCAGGGCGCCTGCGGGCAGTGTCGTTTCGTTGAGATAGAGGCGAATGCTCGATGTTTCGTTCGTCGTTGCAGACTCAAAGGGGGCACCACTGAACGACCGCCCATCGAGCAGCACGATGTCTTGGTCGCCGTCGTTGTCTGCGTCGAGGACAGCAACTCCACCGCCCATCGTTTGAGGAAGCAACTTCGCTTCGGTCGAGCCGACGGTGCGCGAGAATGTGAGCCCACTCTGCGCAGCGACATCATGCAGCGGAATTGCCGTGAGCAGCGCATCGGCCGCGGCGCGCGCTGGCTGCGTGTCGATGGGGCCGGGGGCGGGTGTCGAGTCGATGGGGCGCGACTTCGGAATGCGCGCGATGAAGTATGCACCCGTGCCGATGGCCGCGATGCATGCGACGAGTGCGGTCGTCATGCGAAAGGCGCGGTTGATGCGCGCTTCGCCGTCGCGGTTTGGAATGTTCACACTCATGGAACGCGATTGAGATCGTAGATCACGATCGCCTCAGCTGCGTGATTCGCTGCAGGATCGCGCAGGCGCGCGCGAGTCACCGCTCGGTCGCGTGCGTTCTCATCTGGCTTGTACTTGGCGTGCTGCGCGAGTGCGCGCTCAGCCGTGCTGTCGTCGCCGAGTTGTTGACTCGCTTGTGCAAGCAAGTACCACGCCGCGACGCTCTCAGGATCGAGCTTCAATGCGTCTTGGGCGAGTGCGACTGCTCGTTGGCGAAGCGCGGTGGCCGCGGCACTTGAGTCACTTTCACGTTCGAGCGCGCCAGACTTTTCGAGCAAGATGTTGCCGAGTTCGACGAGCACGCGGTCGTCCTTCGAGAAATCGAAACCGCGCTCGACCGCGAGTTCGAACGCAGAAGCGATGAGCGCCTCAAGATCAGCGATCGCCGCGTCGAATGCGCCATTCTGCCGATTCACAATCGCACTGAACCAACGGACGCTCCATGGATAGGCGGGCGGATTCATCACGGCAGCATCGCGCAGCCGCGCCGATGCGTCGTCGAGTCGTCCCTCTTTGAGTGCGGTCCGAGCGCGTCCGAGTGTTCCCTCTGCTCGTCCAAGTTCTTCAACGCGCGCGAAGGCGAACTCGGCCTGACGCAAATCGCCCTTGCTTCCCCCCCGTTCACCCTGTCGAAAGAGCGAAATGCCGTAGTCGTACCAGCGCATCCACTGCGGAGGAGAGTCTGCGCGCAGCCGCGCAGAGGTCGGTTCGGCGGCAGCATCGGCAACCGCGAAGGTGATCTCATCTTCTGCGAGCGTCAGAATCGGCAGCGTGTTAGTCGCCTGTGGCCCCTCGACCCCGCGCATGAGAGTCAGGTCGAACTTGCGATAACGCAGCGCCACTCGCACGCGGATCGTCCCCCCGGCATCGCGTGGAACCGCGAGCAAGAAGTGCGTCAGGTCAGCGGCGCCGGGCGGCACCTGATTGTTATAGAGCGTCACGAAGATGTCTTGCGGATTGCGCCGCTCGATGCGATTGCCATCGCGGTCAATGATGTACGCATTGATGAACTTGCTCCATGGGTCGACGCCTCCAGCAGCGTCCATCGCCCCGCTTCGTCCGATTGTCTTGCCGTTGGACTCGACTTCGACATCGAGCCAGACTTCATTGCTGTCGGATGTGCCCTGCGTGAACTCGTGCCCCATCTTGACCGCACGAACGAGCGTCTCGATGAGGTATCGCTCTCCGCGCACGAGCGTTGGGATCGCCGGACGCAACGGTGCAATGACTTCTCCATCAATCTCACCCCCTGCTCTGAGCGCGAATATGTCCACGCGCATGACACCCGCGTTGAATGCAGCGCATGCTTCAACGACATCGCTCGCCTCTGGCAATCCAGAAAGAAGTGGCGTTGCCGTATTGGCGGCGTTGAACCCGTGGTCATGCACTGCGAGTTGCGCGAGTGGGCCGTGCACCTTCGCCGCTGGGTCGTCGCTTGGTTGCAGTGGCATGTGGCATCCATTGCAATTCGTCTCGGCCTTTGCTGGGTAGTACCAGCTCTGCGCGCCGAACCCAGAGACACCGCTGAGTCTGAACGAGTCGTAGTGATTCTGCCCGCGAAGCCAGCGGTAATCGTTGAGATCCTCGGGAAGGAAGACCTTGTGGCAAGTGCCGCAGAACTCGCTGGATCTGTGAATCTCTGGCTTGAGAAATGTGCGTTTGTGCAGTCCTGGGCGCGCACGAATCAATTGCTGGTTGATCCACCTGAGAAATCCGTTCTCGCTCGCAGCGAATGGATACTCGACTGGCTGAGCGATCACATAATCGGCGTTGCCGCGCGGCGAGTTGAGCGCTGTGATTGCATGACAGGCATTGCAGGTGATTCCTGCTGCCCCCATCGGATCATGCGCCGCGTCATAGTTGGGATCGTCCCAGCGCCGATCTTCGAACGCACCCGAGAAGAATGGCACAGGATCGTGGCAGCCAGCACAGAACCGCGCATCGTTCACATTTCCTTTGCGTGCGTATGCGCGTGCACGCGTCTCACGCACACTGAACGCGTAGACGGGATTGTTGAACGAACTCGCAGCATGCACCGAATGCGACCATGTGCGGTCGACATCGGGGTGACAGACAAGGCACGCTTCATTCTGCATCAAGCTCGATGCAGGAATGAATGACCCGGTATCGGTGCGCGCAAGTGATGGGTGAAAGTACGCATCGCCTGCGAGTGGAACGACCTCATCCGACTTTCCAGTGAGCGATGCGTGCAGCACGAATCCCAAGCCGCCCGTTGCGATTGCGAGCGCCGCGAGCAATCCACCCATGCGCCACCGGATGCGCGGTCCTGCGAGTCTGTGCAGCAGAAACATCCACACGAACACTGCGGGGGCGAGCAGGTGCATCCACCAAAGAGTCTCGCGCGGCGCGATCGCACGAATCGAGAGCACAAGCGAGCCGATCTCGATGCGCATGAGCAAGATGCCAGAGAGAATCGTGATGATTCCAGCGGCCGCCGAGACGATTCCGAGGCGAACGGCGGCACGATTCGGTCGATCGAGCGCGCGCACGAGATGCGCCCAGACGAACCAGACAAAGGGGATCGCCGTCGCAAGCCCGACGACAACGTGCATGAGAAACATCCAGATCGAAAAGACCGTTTGATGATCTTCTCCTGTGATCGATCCTGCGGTCGTCACGGCAAGCAGATAGACCGAGTTCACGACGAGCAGCGCGAACGCCACCATCATTGCGCGCACAAGCAAACGCAGCGCGGGAGTCAACACTGGGCGCGTACTTGGACTTTCGCTCACGGTCACGGCGAAGCGATCTTAGTCGCCCATCCACATGATCAGCCCAAGCGAAGAACTCGCCACGATGATCCAGAGCAGGGTCGCTTGCGCGAATGCACGCCATCCGACTTGTTTGAGCACGGCCGTGGTGAGTCCTGCGCCAATGAGAAAGAGCGCGCACTGAAATCCAATGCCTGAGAGTGCGAGTACCTGCTGCTCTTGCGACGCGAGCGCCGGAACGATGGTTCGCACTGCGCTCGCGACCAAGAAGAGCAGAATGAACCAAGGAAATGGCGGTTTTTTTGCCCCTGCACGATCGCATCCAGTGAAGCGCGCGGCGAGAAGCGCGAGTGGCAGAATCCAAATCACACGCGTGAGTTTGACGATGTTCGCTGTGTCGAAGGCGATTGCGCCGTAACTCTTGGCGGCGCCCCCCACAGAAGCGATGTCGTGCAGAGCGACCCCCGCCCACTGTCCGAATTGCGTTTCACTGAGTCCGACTGCATGACCGATCGCAGGAAGAGTCCAGAGGCCAATCGCGTTGAGCACGAAGATGGCCCCCGTCGCGACAGCCATGCTCGATGAGGCGGCACCCACTGCTGTTCCCACTGCAACGATTGCAGAGCCGCCGCAGATCGCCGTTCCTGCTGTGACGAGCGTCGATACCTCGCGGCTTGTCTTGAAGAGTCGCCCAAGCAGAAGTCCCACCACAACTGCACCGACAATCGTGCCAACGGCGAGAGCGAATCCAGCGACTGCCGACTCTGCGAGAACTGCCAGGTTCAGACGCAGACCGAGTGCGACAACACACGCTTGAATGAGCCACTTTGAAACGACCTTGCTCTGGTGCGCAAAGCAGGAGAATCCAAGTATGCCCACTGCAATTCCGCCGCCGAGTGCGATGTCGGCGCGTGACCAGGGCCCGCTCGCGGCGATCAGTGCGGCGAAGAAGATCACACTGCAGAGCGTCGATGGTCGTTTCGTCGGCGCAGACATCAGCGGCCACCTTGGTATCTGGTGTTGAACTTTGAGTGCAACGCATCGCGCCGAGGTGATAGAGAACTCTCTGGATCACGCAGGGGAAGTGGATCGACACGCTCGCCGTTTCCAGTCAAGAGATCCATGTCCTTGCACCATCCATTGAGATCGAGCACGAAGGTGCGCGACCAATCCTCAGCGAGCGGCGCAAGCGCGGCATCGAAGTTGAGCCGCACCTCTTCACCCCCCGCAAAGATCGCTACGGCGTCGTCGATCTCTGAGAGAAGCGGCGAGCAGTCGATGTCAGTCGCTGTGTAGAAGCCAAGTTGCACTTTGCAATCCCACAGCGGCGCACGCGATTCATAGTCGTAGATCGGCCGCCGCTGTGGCGCCGTTGTGCGGCGCGCGAATCCGCTCGCGCGAACCTCTGCAGAGAGAAGTGGCGCGGTGCGCTCGATCGCTTGTGGGCAGGGCTGCGACCAGACGATTCTGCAACGATCGATGTAGAGCTCGTGATTTGTTGAGATGCGCAGCGTTGTGCAACCTGCCGGAAGAAGCGCGCGGTCGAGGCCAAACGCAGCTTCGCGCGGCATTCCTGCGGGATACCCATACTCCTTCACGATCGACTGCCACTGTCCCGTTGCAGGATCAAGCGCTTCGAATGAGGGGGGCGAGAGAGTTGCTCGAGCCTGCCACATCGCAAAGTTCGTTTGGCAATATGGGTACTCGATCCAACCATCCATCAGAAGCACAGGATCACCTTGCCCCTCTGCGATGGGCGAAGCGAACACAAGTTCGAGCGTGAAGTGCTCTGCAGTTCGACCGATGAACCGCGAATCGATTGGCCCAGGGTCGACTGCGATGAAATCGGCGCAGCGCACCGCCGCTGTCTGATCGATTGCACTCCGAGCGCCGTGCGTCACGTGTGCGCGCGCTGGCAGCATGCTCTCGCGATAGAAGATCGGCGCTCCAGTTGGTTGTGGATCGCTGATTCCCATCCGCTCGTCGAGCGCCATGCACCAACCTGCTGGCAAGTCGTACGCAATGAGATGAGCAGCGTCGAGCGCTGTGAGTTCTTCCATCGGTTCGCTGAGTGCGATTTCGAACTGGCCATCCTTCGCAGCGAGCGCGCCACTGGGAAGTGCAACGCGCTCCCACGGCCGCGGCGGGGCGTAGACGGGCGAGAGTTTTCCGGTGGCATCTTGCGTCACCGTGGCGAGATACCCAAGCCCACCCACACCGAGGCAGTCTGTGATGAACTGCATCCGCTCGCCATTCCACGTGAAGATCACAGGGCAACTCGAAATCTGTCGCTGCGTTTCGACGATCGTGTGCGTGCCTGCAGTGAGCGAGCGTTCGGTTTGCGAGACTCCATCTGGCCATTCGATTGAGACGAAGTCGATCTTCGACGCGCTTGCGAGACCCACGATTGATGGATCGGTCGCTTGCCCGCGCGACATCCACGCCATCTGCGCGAGTGGCGCCCACCGATCGCCGATGCGTGCGACCGCCGTCGTTCCAATACCACTTGCGTTCGTTCGCATCTGCTGCGCAGGATCGATGCGACCTCGAAAGTCGACCGTTGCGACGGGCGCACGATTCGCGCCTGGAAGGCGCATCTCGAAGTCATCTGCCATCAGCACGAGTCCGGTGCTCTTGAAAATCGCGGGAGTCCAGCCGGAATACCTTTTCTTCGGAGGACCTTCGACCGCGTCGAGCATTTTGCCCGTCGCGTCATACATCATGACCTCGTTGGGAGTCGCCGAGAACCAAGCGAACCACCGATCGAGATAATCACCGCCCACCAGAATGTTCTGCGCGCCACTTCCGGTGACATCAACGACCGCAATCCAGTGGGCAAGTCCAAAGTAACTCTGTGAGATCTTGCGAGGAGGGCCATCGCCAAACTCCCACACGATGAGATCGTTGTAGGGTCCAGTCCCGTGCCCCGGCGCGAATTCCGTTGCGGCGAGCATCGGCATTCCATCGGCTGCGCGCGTGAACGCGACGAGATCTTCGGTGGGATGCGATTCGAACTCACCGAACCGTTTGGAGTCTCGGCTCCACGACCAGAGTCGATCATTGAGATACACCGCCGCTCGCCCTCTGGCGACACTCGATGCGACTGCGACAATGTCGAGATCGCCGTCACGGTCGAGATCGAAGACCGCTGCACTGTGAAAGGGATCAGTGGAACCCTTCGCGAGGTCGCGCACCTCCCAACTCCCATCGAGTTTGTTGTAAAGAATGCAGAGAGAGCGCTCGTTCGGATCCTTCTGCTGCGAAATCAACAGGTCGAGGTCGCCATCGTGATCGAGGTCGGCAACTGCAAGAATGTTGACATCAGTATCGGCGGCCAAGCCAAATGATCGCGGTGTCCACTGACCATCCGCTTGCTGCTCGAGCCACTCGAGAGAAGCACGAGCCTCGCCGGTCTTGCGCTGGCCGCGCGACTGCAGCACAACATCGATCCGTCCGTCGTTGTTGAAATCCCCCCACTCGAGCCCCGACGCATCTTCGAGTTGAGCGATGGGGTGATCGGGGAGCGCAATCCAAGCATCCCCCTGTTTCGCTGGTGCGAGTAGCGGGATGATCTTCCAGCGTGTTGTTGCGCTCGAGCCGCGGTAGAGCAAGTCTGTCCGGCCATCGTCATTCAGGTCGACGCTGCCGCAATAATGCTTGCGCGTGTAGTCCTTCGGCCAGCCCTGAACGTCGAGCGTGATTGCCGGGGCGAATGGATCGCCGCGCGGCGTCGAGGGGGCGGCGCGCGCGCTGGGCAGGAATGCCTCGCCGAGCGCTCCCATGCGCGTGTACTTGAACTCTGCGAGTGTCGAACGCGCATTCTTCGCGAGTCGATCAAAGAGTTCGAGCATTTCAGTCGCGCGCTCAGGTTGTTCGAGCCGCGCGTACGAACGTTGCATTCCAAGCACAGCACTTCGAAGAAATGGATCGAGTCTCGCCGCCTGCTCATACAGAGCAAGTGCTTCCGCGGTCTTGCCGTCGAGTTCGAGGCACTGCGCGGCGTAGTAGGCGGCGTGCGCATCTGCGGGATCGCGACTCGAAACGCCCTGAAACAAAGGCAGTGCGAGTTGCGGGCGGCCAAGAAAGAGTTGCGCAAGTGCTGTGCAGTAGGTCGCGCGCAATCCGACGTTCGGGTCGGGCAACAGCGGCGCGAGCAACTCGATCGCACGCTCTTGCGATCCATCGCTCGTCTGATTCATCACTGCGATTGCCCGATCGAGCTTTGCGTACTGGTTCGTGGGATCGATCGCGATGGCTTGGGTGAAGGCATCGGCTGCCTTTTCAAACTCGAACTGACCCATCCATGCCACGCCGTCGTTGAGCGCCTCGCTTGACTGCGCACTCTGCTGCGACGATGTTGCCAGACTCGCGACAAGCGCGAGCAGCGCGAGACAATTCACTTGCCCGACCCTGGGCGAGCGATCTTTGTTGCGGCGACTCGGCCCAGCGCAATGCGCCGGTTGTTGCCTTCGATATCGATCACGCTTCCACCAGCCGCCGGAAAGATCGGGGCGTTCATGTAGGAGTGCGCTTCAGTTCGCAAGTGGCTGCGCATGTCATGCCCGCGGCGACGTTCGCGCTCACTGCGCAGTGCGGTGATATCGATTGGAGCGACCACAACTTTTTCTCCAGGACCCGGATCAGCCTGCGCGAGAATGCGCCCATCGAAGTCGACGACCATCGAACCACCCGGCCACGAAAATGGCGGGTATCCAGTCATTTGCGCCCCTTGGTTCGCAGCGACGACATACATCGTGTTCTCAGCGGCGCGCGCTCGATTGAAGAGTGTCCACCAATCCATCGGAGCCGTCGCCCCCCAGGGATCCATGTACGCGCTCACACGCACCGCGACTTCTGCACCGTTGAATGCGAGTTGCCGAATCGACTCTGGAAAGAGCCAGTCGTAACAGATCGCGCAACCGATGTTGCCGATCTC
>CAYHFW010000028.1:0-29947 GCA_964355975.1 uncultured Singulisphaera sp. | reverse complement strand
GCTCGGCGAGGGCTGTTTGAGCGCCGAGTGAAGCATTCCGCCGCGCTCGCGCTGGCTCGTTGTCTTGCCGCCGCGCTCACCCTGCCTCCGTGGATTGCCGTCATCCGCCGCGCTCACGCTGCTTTGGTGACTTGTCGTCACTTACTTGCGTCCACGCGCATGCGACTATGCTTGAAAGCCTCTCATGCTTCCAGTGATCGCCATCGTCGGACGCCCAAATGTGGGCAAATCGAGTCTGTTCAACCGCATCGCGGGGGAGCGCATTTCGATCGTTGACCCCACCCCTGGCGTCACGCGCGATCGCATTTCGACCGTGATCACCATCGCCCCTCCCGGCGATGCTGAAGATGACGCTCTGCCACGAGCTGCCGAACTCTGCGACACCGGTGGATTCGGCATCTACACCGCGGAAGGCAAACGCTTCGACGACGCGGGCAAGGACCTCGCATCACTCGCCCCCGACATCGAGCAGCAGATTCTCAGCGCCGTCGAAGGTGCGACGATCGTCCTCTTCACCGTTGACGCACAATCAGGAATCACAGCGCTCGACGAACGAATCGCGCAATTGTTGCGCCGCGGCGGCAACACCGATCGCATCATGCAGGTCGCCAACAAGGTCGATGGACCATCCTGGGAAATGCACGCCGCCGAAGCATCAGCGCTCGGATTCGGCGACACATACGGAGTCTCGACGAAGTCCGGCATGGGCATGCGCACGCTCATCGAAGCGATCTGGCAGCGACTTGGATCACGCGCGCAAGAGACAGTCGTCTCTCCCGAGATGAAAGTCGCCATTGTGGGACGGCGCAACGCAGGCAAGAGCAGTCTTGTGAATGCGCTCGCAGGCACTCCACGCGTGATCGTGAGCGAGATCGCTGGCACAACGCGCGACTCAGTCGATGTGCGCTTCGAGTCTGAAGGTCGCACATTCATCGCGATCGATACTGCGGGCATCCGAAAGCGAAAGTCGTGGGCCGACGATGTTGAGTTCTATTCGCACAATCGCACCGAAGTGGCGATTCGCCGTGCCGACGTTGCGCTCTTGCTGCTCGATGCAACTGAACCTGTTTCGCAGGTCGAAAAGCAGCTTGCAGGCAATCTGATGGATGCCTTCAAGCCGACCGTCATCGTCGTGAACAAGTGGGACCTTGTCGTTGCTGGCCGCACGACTTCGGACTACCTCGCGTATCTCACCCAAGAACTTCCGATGCTCAACTTTGCGCCGATCGTCTTCGTCAGCGCGAAGAAGGGCGACAACATCAACGATGCGGTTTCGATGGCCTTCAACTTGCACACGCAAGCGAGTCACCGCGAGACAACCGGAAAGCTCAACGCACTTGTGCAGGCGGTGCTGCTGGCGCGCGGTCCATCTTCGCGTCTTGGAACTCTCGCGAAGATCTACTACATCTCGCAGATCGAAACGAATCCGCCAACAATTGCGATGGTCGTGAACAAGCCCGCGCTTTTCGAAGGGGCCTACGAGCGCTACCTGCTCAATCGACTGCGCGAAGAAGTGCCCTACAGCGAAGTCCCGATCAAGCTCATCTTTAGCGAGCGGCGGCGCGATCCAGATGACATGCACCAAAGGCGCGCGGCGCGCAAGTAGGAACTATGTCGATCCATCCACTGCCGATCTTTGAGCGTGATGGCGATCCGAGTTTTCGCACACTCGAGACCGATGCTGAGATCTATGCGCGGCTGAAAGCGCCTACTTCAATCGTGGTGCGCGGCGGTCGCATGAAGTGGGTCGCAGAACTTCCATATGCAGGAAGTGCCAAGCCTGGATGCGGCACAAAGTTGGTGGCGCACACTCACCGCGGTACTGAGATCGTCGAGATGTTGACGACGGTGTGCGCAAACTCTGGATGCTCGAAGAGCGTTTCACGCCACGAGATGCTCGAGTACATCGAAAACTCAGGTGGCAAGGACTATCCATTTCACAACGAGGGCCGAATCGACCGCATCGCGACCGCGCAGGACATTGCGCAGTGGAATGGTGTGCAGAGCGAGGCTGCCGCACTCGGACCATCGGTCAAGGCGTTGCTGCAATCGAGTGGATTGCCGATGAAGTTCGTCGCGGTCGAGCCGCTCTTTGGCCGCGAACTGTTGACGATCTATTACCTCAGCGAAGAGCGTGTCGACTTTCGCGACCTACTCAAGGTGCTCGCAGCGCGATTTAGTACGCGTATTGAACTTCGACAAGTCGGCGCGCGCGACGAAGCGCGACTTGTTGCCGACTATGAGAAGTGCGGACAGCACTGCTGCTGCAAGAACTTTCTCAAGGTGCTGAAGCCCATTTCGATGAAGAGCGCGAAGCTGCAGAAGGCGACACTTGATCCAATGAAAATCAGCGGTCGATGCGGTCGACTGATGTGCTGCTTGCGCTACGAGGATGAGACGTACGAGTCGCTCGCGAAGAAGGTGCCGAAGGTGAAGTCGCGCGTGCGCACCCCCGATGGAGAAGGGGTTGTCGTCGAGGCGCGCATCCTCGTGCAACTCGTGCTCGTGCGGCTCGACGATAACAAGGGTGAGTTCGCGTTTCCCGTCGAAGATGTCACGGTGATTCCGCGCGTTGATACACCGCCCACGAATCAGAATTCGCCGCCCCGCGACAATCCTTCTCTGTAGGATTCGCGAGCGATGAACTCAACCCGCGCACATCACTCTGCGCCACAAACAACAAGTGGTGTGATCGATACCTTGCAGTCGCTCATCGTTGCGTTCGTGTTCGCGATGGCCTTTCGCGGATTCATCCTCGAAGGATTCGTGATCCCAACTGGTTCGATGGCGCCGACGTTGATGGGCGCACATGTGCGGCTGCACAGCCCCGCGACTGGCTACGAATATGCCGCCGATGGTGCGGAAGTGGTCGAAGTGCAGCGACGGCAACTGCGCGGCGAGCGACCGATTTTTGACCCGATGTTGAGTCGGCAGTATCCGGTGCTTTCGGTTCCAAACGAAGCACTCGCGCGTGAGGTTCGCATGGGTGATCGCGTGCTCGTGCTGAAGTATCTCGAGCCCTTCACTGCCCCCAAGCGCTGGGATGTGGTCGTTTTCAAGAACCCGATTGACCCCGTTGGTGACGCGGTCTATTACATCAAGCGACTCGTCGGCATGCCCAACGAGACGCTTCTTGTTTCTGATGGAGACATCTTCACAGGCCCTCCCACCGCGACTGCTGATGAACTTCGCATAGCGCGCAAGCCCGAGTACATCCAGCGCGCAGTCTGGCAGCCGGTGTACGACAGCGACTACCAACCCGTTGATATCGCGCGCCTCGAAACTGCAATGCGACAGCGGTGGGCTGGTTCGCCTTGGAAGGCCAGTGAAGGATGGGATGTGCGTGGCGACCGTGCGTGGAGTTGGCAGAAGGCGTCGCCTGCAACTTTGGATTGGTCGAACGACATCTTGTCGCTCGATGATTGGAATGCGTACAACGTCTATCGACGCGACATCCCGCTCTTTCCAACTGCAGACCTCAGCATCGCCGCAGCGATTGAGACGGACGACACCTCGGCATTTCGCACCCAACTCACAATGAGTGCGCGGGGACTTCTCTACCACTTCGACATCGGGAGCGGGCAGGTTGAGCTTTCAATCGAACAAGCAGAAGCGCGCACATCGGTCGCGCGCACCTCCGTCGCGTGCGAACTTCCGACCGACAGACCATTCTCTCTCGAATTCTGGCATGTCGACCAAGAGATGTCCGTCTTCATTGATGGATTGCGCGTTGCACACCTCGAATACGACCTCGGCGGACCAGTCAAGCGATTGCTCGCGTCGCACTTCGGACGAACACTCGAACAAGTCGTTGCGAATCCTGTGGGCCAACGACCAACGCCGACGGCATTGCACTGGACATTCGACGGATCACCATTCGTGCTGCGCAAGATTGAAGTGAAGCGCGACCTCTACTACCGCCCAGACTTTCTCAGCGCGAACAATCAGTTCGTATCAAACGGCCCGCCAATCATCGGGCTCGCCTTTGCAACTGATCCAACGCAACTCTCGCGCGTTCAAGATGGCGAATATGTGATGTTCGGCGACAACAGTGGTGCGAGCAAAGATTCACGACTCTGGGGACGCCCTCATCCGCTTGTCGTACGCGAACTCGAGAACGACCATCCGTTCGTTGTTCCGCGCGAGATGGTGATCGGGAAAGCATGGTCGGTTTACTTCCCTGCGCCAATGTCGATGAAACCAGGTGGCTCTGCGTTCATTCCAGACTTTGGTCGGTTGAGATTCATTCGCTAATGACTGACGCCGCCAACGCGCCGCGCCCACGCCTCTCGGTCGCGGGTGCCGATGCGATCTTGCTCTTGTGCGCGGTGCTGTGGGGAATTGGATTTGTTGCGCAGCGCATTGCGACGCAACAGATGGGCGACACGCCATTCACTTTCAATGCTGCGCGCTTTCTCATCGGCGGGTGCATCCTGTTGCCCTTTGTCATTCGCCGCCGCGAGGCGCGCACGCTCTCGACTCTTGTTGGTGGGGTTGCTGCAGCGATCGCGTTGCTGACGGCTGCATCGCTGCAACAGAAAGCGATGGCAACAGTCACCGCAGGCACCGCAGGATTCATCACCGGCACCTATGTGCTCTGGGTACCAGTGCTCGGATTGCTCTTGGGGCAGCGTGTGCTCGCGCGCGTCTGGGTCGGTGTCGCTCTCACACTTGCTGGACTGTGGTTTCTCTTGGTGCGCGATAGCGTTGAAGTGCGTGCAGGCGATCTGTATCTCATGGGATGCGCTCTCGCATGGGCTTGCCATGTGCACATCATTGGTATCGCGGTGCGCAAGGGCGATCCGATGGGAATTGCGGTCGTTCAATTCGCGGTTACTGGGACGCTCTCAGCAGTGATCGCACTGGCGATCGAACCCGTCTCGGTTGACCTGCTCTGCGCAGGATGGGGGCCGATTCTCTTCTCGGCACTTTTCGCGATCGCCATTGCATTCACACTGCAGGTGCTCGCACAAACTTCGGCGCCGCCCGCTCACGCCGCGGTGATCTTGTCGCTCGAATCGCTCTTCGCCGAACTCTCAGGATCGCTCTGGATGCATGAGTCGTTTGACCCGCGCAAGTGGATCGGTGCAGGCCTCATGCTTGGCGGAGCGCTCGTCGCAACCGTTACTGGATTCCGCCAGAGCCCTCGCGAATCGGATCCCCCGCCGCCACCGGCAAGGGATTGATTCCGAATTTCATCTCGATCATCACACGTTCGAGTCGCTTGTATGCGGCGAATCCACTCGGCCACACAGCGATCTCTGCGCGAAACGACTCTGGTGGTTTTCCGCCGAAGAACTGCCCGATCACCAATCTTGCGGATGCCTCATCTGTGATCGGAACGCCCACACCAAGCGGCTCGGCGATCTCTTGCCCCTTGCCACTGAGTTTCGCGAGGCTCACCCGACCATCTGCGCACAGCAGCAAGATCGCCTTTCGCGCATCACTGCGCAAACGTGCGACCCGCACAAACTGCGTCGAAGTTTGTTGTTGCTTGCGAACTTCATCGAGCCGCGCAAGCTGCGTGTTGAGATTGTTGCGTTGCTCGGTTGTCGCCGCAAGTGCGAGTGCGCTTGCTGCGAGCCGCGCGCGCGCTTGCTGCTCGGCACTCACCTCTGCGAGTTTCTTGGCGTGCAAGGTGTCGAGCGCGCCGAGCAATTCCTTCCAGCGACGGATCAGTTCTGGATCACCCGACGGTGGCAACGCTGCGAGCGCGGCGAGAACCGCGGTCAATTTTGCTTCGATCTGACTTGCTTGCGCCTCGAACACAGCCGTCTCTGCGACAACCTTCGCTGGATCGATCGCCTGCGCGTCTGCATCAGGGCTCTTGGCAAAGACAACCACGCAGAGCAGGATGAACATAATCACGCCGAGGGCGTTGCAAAGCGCATCCAAGAAGAGCTCGAACGCATCGGTGGTTGCTGCACCCTTTCGTCGCCGCCGCCGGCGAGTTCTTCGTCGGCTGCTCATGGCAGAGTCTCCTGCGCAACATCGAAGAACCCGCCCTCGCGGGAATCCCAGATTTGCCATCCAATCTCGTAGCCCTGCGCGCGAATGAGGTCGCGCAATCCATTGGATGGCGTCACCGAATCATCTCGCACCACGAGCAGCGCGTACCAATTCGAACTCGGATGCGCCTTCAAGATCGCATCGAGCGCAGCGGTCTCACCTCGTTCGCCTGCGGGGGCGGCGTTCGAACCCCAGGCCTTCATCGCAGCGGTCACTCCCGCATCACGAAGCGTTGCGATTTGTTTTGGCGTTCCCTTCGCATCCATCTCACCAACACGAATCTCTGTTGGCGTCACCTCGAACAAGAGTGGTAGCAGTTGCTCTTTGGCGCCAACTTGATATTGCACTCGCGCGCGAAGCGATTTGTCGGCGAGATCCTGCTTGATCGCAAGAATGTTTTCGCTCGCCCGCTCAATCTCGCGATTCATGATGAGGGTTTGGTCCTCTTGCCGCTGTGCGTCACCAGCCGCAGCCTCGCGCACTCGTTCGATCGCGGTGAGTCCTTCGCGCTCTTTCGCAATGAGTTTTTCGAGCCGTTCCAACTGATCAGAAGTGACTTGTGGACGCGCCTTCGCCTCTGCCAGCGCCGCGGTCGCCTCGGCGAGCGCCCTCTGCGCCTCACCCGCGCGTGCGCGCGCCCCCTCGAAACTCTTTCGCAATTGCTGTGATTGCCCAGGTTTGCTGGCACTTGTTGGCACCTCGCCAAGCGGATCGAGCGCCAAGATCAATGTCACCAGAATCATGATGCCCGTGACACACGCCATGATGTCCTGAAACGAAAAGAAGGACATGGGCGAGACATCATCGTGCTTCGACATGGTGGTCAGCTCGCTTTGATTACCAGTTCGTCAGTTTCAAACGGCTCACGATGTGGTCGTTGCAGTATTGCGTGCACTCATCCAAGAGGTCTTCTTCCATCTTGTAGACGTAAGTTGTGAGTAGTTGCACGCCGACTGCCGCGACGAGCGCAACAAGCGTTGTGTTGAAGGCGGTTGCGAGTCCGCCGACGACGGGAGCGAGCTTGTCGCGAATCGATCCTGTGCTTGCGGCTGCGGCGCCTGCCGCCGCTTCACCACCCGCAATGACTGATGTGAAATTTCCAATCGCGATGCCGAGCCCAAGCACCGTGCCGATGAACCCGAGCACGGGGATCGTCCAGATGAGCGCGCGAATCGCGGTGAACGACGAGTCGACCGTGCTCGAGTCACTGTCGGCCTGCGCATCGAGCACGGCACCGACATCGCGCACTTCTCCAATGTTGCCGAGGTTCGAAAGCGCCATCGAGACGCGGTTGAAGAGCAGAAATTCACGCGGACGAGCCACCCGCTGCTTGATGCGCGCCAGAATGTCGCCCGACGTTCCGGGCGAGAGCACGAAGTCGCCACGCCGAGGAAAGATGTCTTGAATATCAAGCGCGCGACGCTGCACACGAATCTTGATCATCTTTGCGATCAAAATGCAGAGGCACCACCAAGTAAACAGAATGCACAACCAATTCGTTTGCCATCCTGTTGAGATGATCGACTCGAAGTAACTGCCCTTGAACGGCAGAAGCGCAAGCCATGTCAGCACTGTGAGCACGAGCGCGATTGCAAACCAGAATGGACCGTGCGTGCGTGTGTACCGGCCCGTTGAGAGGCCGATCATGCATTCGATATCGCCATCACGCGCGTCAATGGGAGTGGCTGTTGTCGAGTGACTAGATGTGGTCATTGTGCAGATTCCTCAGAGGTATGCGCTGCGAGATCGAGCGCCGAGAGTTGTGACGGTGGTGGTGGTGATTGAATGAAACGAAGTTCACAGTATGAAACGTATGCGCAGATCGATGCGAGCGTGGTGACACACATCGCGCGCACCGATTCAAAGATCGCCATGCGCGGTGCGCCCAAGATGTGTGCTGTGATCGACTCTGCGAGCACTGCCAGCACGGCCGCAAGCAGTGTGACCAGCGACATCCACACGATGAGTGTTCGCTTTGGCATTTCGCCGCCCGCGTGCACGGCTGCGAGCGAGCATGCGGCGCTCGCGACGACCACAAAGAACGCCGCGACTGAGAATGGAAACCCCTTGACGACGACTCCAACAATTGCGACGAGCAGCACGGCGACCGCGAGCGAACATCCCACGGCCGTTTCGCTCAGTGTGAGCGCCGGTTCGCGCGCGCCTGCGGCACTAGACACTGGCCCGTAAAGAACTGCATCGAGCATGCGCACGGCAAACAACGCGAGCAACAATGTCATGCCTGCGATGAATCCACTTCCTACCCCAGCCCAGACCGCGGCGGTGCAGAGGATGGTTGCGAGTGATCCGACCACGAGTCCACCGACAGCGCGCGTCCTTCCCTTTGCGAGCGTGCTCAACCCCATTGCCGTTGCGGCTGTGAGCATCAGCACGAGCCAGAGCGCGCCGAGCAAGACGCCACGCCATCCAAACTCTGAGTTCAGCTGCACAAACTCCCAAGCGCAAAGCGCGTCGGACGATCCGCGCGCAGTTGGAAGCACTGCCGCAACCGCGATCACGATCCACGCAGGCACAAGAATCCATTCGGCGCGCACGTTTGCGATGCCCGACACCGACACGACAAAGAGTTCGCCCGAGTCGTCTTGTGAAAAGTCCATCGCAAAGTCATCAGTCGGTGGCGCGAGCGCGAGTACATCTGAGCTCACGCTTCCATCGCTGCGAAAAATATCGCGCACTTTCGAGGCGACAACCCAACGCGTGCGGTCGCGCGAAACCATGTGCGTGCGCGTGAGTGCCCCGCGCGTTGCGCGCAATCGCACTTCACTCAGGCGCAGTGGCCCTTCTGTGCGCGTGCCCTGTCGGATCCAGTAGGTCGGTTCTGTCACTTCGCTTCCGTTGGGGATGGCTGAGGGCCGTCTGTCCATGATCCTGCGAAGACGACTGTGCCGCTGGGCAAGTTGCGCGCCGTGCTGTTGAAACGTGTCGTGCCATCTGCCTGCACCGAGCCGACCTCAACGATGCGCGATGGCTGCAAGCGCGGCGTATCGACTGCGTACAACTTCTCTCCTGCTTTCACCTTCGCACCCGCCGCGATGAGCACACGCGCCGGATCGACGGTTCGATCGAAGATTCCGACGCATCGCAGCTTGCTTGCAAGCCACTGGTTCAGTTGCGTGGTCAGCGCTGCTTGGGCCTTCACCCAATCCGCCAGCGGCAGCGCACTCACGAGCAATTCCTGCACGCGCTTGTAATCGACGCGCTTCGTTGGATTGCCTGGCGCCAACCAATCCATCCCTGCGAGATCCTCTTCGCCGAGAAAGTTCAGCGCGCGATCGATCGCCTTCGCATGTTGCGGCAGACTGGCGCGCATTTCTGCGAGCAAGCCGTTGATGAGGTACGCGCGAGCGACAGGATCAACCGCAGTGTCATCACGGATCATGCGAAGAACTTCGAGCGCACCTTCAGCAGTTGTTGTGGCATTCACACCGCGAATGAGTGGCAACAACCGCGCGCGCAACTTCGCCTGCGGACTCTCCCCCTCAGACTTGATTCGCTTGCGTTCGATGCGCACTGGACCGCGCTTCTCATCGGTCCAACTCGTCACGACTTGAAAGACCTCAACACCAGGCGTTGAAGTTGGCTTTGGAAGATCGCCTGGCAGGTAGTAGTAACGCTCGCCGGTATCGAGCTCGACCATGTTCATCTCCATCGGAGCCCACGTGCGCAAGATGTTGTTGAGCCAATCGGTCCATCCCTTGCTGTCTGCGAGCAGCGCGGCGTAGGAGCGCAGCGATCCATCCAAGAGACTTGCGGGATACTTCGTGCGAAAACTCTCGAGACCTTGCCGAATCGCATCGCGATCTTGCGCGAGCTTCGGAAACGCCACCTGCGTCAGAGTCGGTGTCAGCGCAAGCCACGCGAGAACTGGTCGCCAACTCGGTCCATTGGTTGCGGCATCGCGAAAGTCAGCGGTGTAGGGTGAGTCGGGATGGTCGTTCGCGAACTCACCGAGCAGCACCTCGAGCCGATCGGGATCGCTCGACGCAGCGATGAGCGCAGCAAGTGTGGCTGCCGCCTCTGCTTCTTTGGTCGCGCGTCGAGATTCATGATTGGCGAGGTCACGCGATCCGCTCAATCGACCTCTCTGCATCTCGAACGCCGCGCGCGCTTCTTTGCCGATCGCTGTTGACGATCCAATGTTGGCAGCGAGAATTTCAATGCGCTCGAGTTGCGCGATCGCCTCTTTACTCTCAGGGGCGAGTGCTGAGAGTGCGTCGATCTGCGAAGCCATGCTCTTGACCTGCGCCAAGAATGCGGCGTCGCGCGCTTGCTGCGCGCGAACATCTGCAGCAGTGCGCGCATCACGCCACGCTTGGATGCGCTCGCGGTGCGAGTCAACGCGTGCCAATTGCGCAGCCGAATCGATCGCATCGGATCGCCCACTGACAACTGTTGGGTCTCCCGCTGCAGCGAACGTTGCTTCGAACCGTGCGTCTTGTTCGATGTCATCCGCTTGCGCTTTCGTGAGACGTGCCTGCGCCTCGAGCACGCGCGCATCTTTGTCGAATCCATTCCCATCGCTCTGCGCCTGCGCGAGAAGGCGCGCACACTCGCTGTCATCGCGCCGCTCGACGGCCGCGGCGAATGCTTCGGCGAATTGACTCTGCTCTTGTTTGTGCAGCTGATCGAGTGCGATCCAGATCGCCGCCGAAAGAACTGCGGCAGCGATTGCCCCGCCAGCGACAAACTTCATCGTGCGCCGAACTCGAATGCGCGATGTGTGCTCGTCGACGCGGCGTTGCGCGAGCTCACGCAACTCGTCGGGCACTCCTCCGGGCATGCGCTCGGCCTGCACCAAGCGAGATTGAATCTCATCGGCCGATGACGACCCATCGACTGCGACCCGCTCGAGTCCATCCATTTGCGAGCGCGTCTCATGCGCCACTTGCATCTCTGTCTCGCGCGCAACCATCCACTCAACGATTGGTCGAACAACAGTGGATGGCCCCTCGGGCAGTGCAATGCCGCCGCGCGCGGCGATCACGCCAAGTGCATCCCACGCTTCAAGGCTCGTGCGCACGCCCTCGAACGATTCGGCCATGTAGTGCGCGTACATCTCTTGCGAGAGCCGCGCCGCGCGCGCGGCCGCCTGTTCTGCCTGCGCAATCCACAATTTCTTTTCACATCGATCGGCTGACTGTTTCGCATCGCGGCGCACCCAATCTTCAAGGCGAAGCGTCTCGACAACCTCTTGCGCCTCGTCGAGCCGATCGTGTTTGATCGCTGACGCAAAGTTCGACTGCAACTCGCGAATCGACTCGACTTCGAACCGCTCAATGTCTTCAACCCACATCGGATTCGCTGCGTCGCGCTTTGCAATCAAGCGCAGCGTGCGCAGCCGCTGGTAGGTGGGGGCGAGCGCGAGATTCTGCTGACGAAAGATCGCGTGCAGAGATTCGAATCGATCAGCGAGCAGTGCATTGAGCGACTCTTGCAACTCTGCGATCGTCTCTTCTGAAATTCGCGAAGGCACTGCAAGACGATTCGCTGAGCAAAACTCTCTCCACTTCGAGGCTGCCGATGATGTGAACAGCGAGGCGGTCTCAATGAGAGGGGGTCGCGCCTCTGCAATCGAGCGAACTTCGAGACGCAGGCCGCGACGTGCGCAATCTGTTGCTTGGCCAAGTCGTGCGCGAAGTTCATTGGTGACCTCGCAATACTGCAGCGCGATCTGTTCGATTGCCGCGCGCTCGCTGATACCACGATCGAGGACCCGTTCTGCTTGCTCAATAACTTCTCGTGGACGTGGCATCGTTCAGTTTCCTATTGTTGTAATCACGATTGCGTAGACACGGCCACTCGCCGCATCGGTCGCGCGAACACGCAACACCGCTTTGAGATCTGGAAGTCGATCTGCTTCAACCTGTTGTTTGAGCGCAGCAACCTTTGCGGCGGTCTTGGCATCTTCAGATTCGAGAATTCTGCGCTGATTCTCTGGCAGTGAGCTCGCGAGTTTCTTGTTCTCTTCTAACTGCTTTGTCAGTTCTCGCAACTCAAGCAGCCTCGGAGAATCTTGCTGCACCGTGCATTTGCCTGCCCGGACTTGCGCCAGAAACGCCTTGCCTGCGACCGTGCCCTTGGCGAAACCCGCCTCTGACGAGGTTGTGATCCACGCGCCACCCGAAACCCATTCGACCGAGACGATCGCGCCGTCTGGAACCGTCGCCGCATCGACTGTTCCTAGAAGGATGCCATCGGGCTGCATGGCCACCGCGCATGTGAGTTCGCTCGGCGGCGGCGAGAGCACAACGAATCGACCATCGGTCAACGTCGCGACGAACGAGTTCGAAGTGAAGTACTCGCGCAACTCTTTCACCCCGTCGCCAATGTCCTTGCTTGGAAATGTCTTCCACGTCCAATTCAACGTGGCGCCGCTCCAAGAAAAACTTCCAGCATCGACTGGTTTCTTGCCAGTGTTTCGAGTCATGCGAAGCGTGAGCGATCGCTCGCCCGCATCGAATGAAAAGCCACTGCTCGCCGCGACGGCTGGATACGCGACAATCGTTGCGATTTCTCCAGGCAGTGTTCCACAGTTCACATTCGCCGACGAGACTTGCTTGAAGCCATCGACTGTGATTTCGAAGACTCGTCTCGGAATGGAATGCGTCAGCGGCGGTGCCATCTCGTCGGCGAGAGTCGCGCCGGCGATGGCGAACCCCGTCGAACAAATCGCTGCGAGCATGAGACAGAAGCGCGACACGCTCATAGCGTCATCCTCTTGAGTTCTGCAAACTTTGGAGCGCGAATCTTGATGCGGACGGGCACACCTTGCTCGCTGCCAACAAGCGCCTCCCACGACCCGAGAAGGCCCACACTGATTCGCCGAGATTCATAGTTGATTCGCGCGCTGGTGAGCGACCCCTTGGCAGCGATCTCTGCTGCGCGCGCCTTCGAGAGCCGTGCGGGTCCACCGCTCGTGCGATCACCTGTTGCAGCCTCGAGTTCTGCGGTGGCATTGCGCCAACTCGACAGCATTCGTTCAATCGACTGACTCAACTCCACTGGATCGCTTGCAGCGTTGAGTCGAAAGTGTGCAGAGCACTTCGAGCCCTTCCGCGCGAGTTTGAGCGTGCCAACTTCGATCGGGCCACCCTTCGCATCGACGACAACCGCGATGTCGCTGCCATGTTGAGTCGAGTCATCCCACGCGATCCAGTCCTGCCCATTCACTGCGTACTGCCAGGGAGCTGATGCCACTGCGATCGACACCGACGCTGATACATCACCGACTTCGACCGACGCAATCTTCTCGGTCGTGCACCAGAGTTTAGATCCATCTGCCAACGAAACCATCAAAGGAACTTGCTTGAGTGCCGCTGTCGCCTCGATCAACAGTTTTGGATTGGTTCGCACAACGTCACTCTGTGCGCACCAACTAAATCGCGGTTGCGATCCATCTCTTGTGAGTGTCGCGATCGTTTGCACTACTCCCGATTTGTTTCTGTACGCAAACGAGTGATCATCTGGAAACTCAAAATTCCCAACAACTTTCTCCGGCGTGATCGCCCAGGCGATCGACTGCACGTGTGTGTCACTCTCTGCACTGCCGAGACTGAGGTGTGAACTGCCACCCCACGATCCATCGATTGTCTTTGCAGTACCCGGAACCTCGATGACTCTCCACTCGCCAACACTTGCTGGCATTGTGTGTGGCGCACTCTCGCCGTTCGATGTGCTTGGCGCGACCGAATCGATCTCGACGCGCGCTGGGGGCGTGAGCGCACCGACCTGCTCAACGGACGGCATTTGTTGGTCGACAACCTCTGGCAGAGCAGGACTCTCTCGCATCGGCATGAGTTGAGGGGCAGCGTCGGAGGGTCCAACAGTGGATGGCGTCGCGGGCGCTCGCCCCACTGCCGCGGGTGGAACGATCACACGGGGAGAAGTGTTCCCGCGCGTCGGCGCCACAACCGCAGAGGGCTGCTTTGAATACCAAAAGAGCACAGCGGCGAGTGTGATCAACACCAAGAGCGCCGCTGCAATTCCTGCGATCCACTGAATGATCTTTCGCACGTCTGCTCGGCGATCTGGCACATCCTCAAATCCAAAGACAACCGTTGGCTCTTGAGGAAGCGGCTGTGAGGGTTGCGGCAGCGGCGGTGGCGGCGGATCGTTTCCTGGTGCCGTTCGCACAGTTGTCGAACTCGAACGCGTTGCACGCTGAGACGAAACACCAGTCGATCTTGCCGAGACTGGCGCGACTCTCGCCGCTTCATTCTCTCCCCGCCGCGCGCGATCAATAAATGTTCCTGTCTGTGTGCAGGGATACCGCGCGCACAAGTCAACGACTGTTCCGCTGCTCGCGCGCGCTGCTGCTGCTGCTTCGGTTCCATCGAGACAGAATCGCCATGCACAGCGGGTGCCTGCCATGGGTTGCATGAAGTACGTCGTGAATGTCACGCGCCAACGCCAGTGCGCCGGCAGCAACGCCATCGCTTCAGCAACCAGATCGAGTACTGGCGCACCGACTGGATAGACGATCGAACATGACTTCGATGGATCGATCATCACGACATTCGCGATGACTCCCGCCCAACCCGCGTCGCCGCAGACTGCTTCCCACGCCGCACAGCGATTCGTGTTGGGTGCACTCCCCATCGGCAACGCACGTTCGGTATCGATCAATCGCGGCTCGCCGATCCATTCGTGCGCCATGACGCCAGGCTGTGCGAGTACCCACGCAGGTCCCGCTTCGATCAACTCATCGGCGCGAAGCACAAGGTGATGCGCAAACTTGTTGTTTCGCATGGTGTGATCGGGTGCTGCAGGACCGACCGCAGAAAGCACATGTCGTTCAACTCCACCAGCATCGACGATCCAGTGCGACCATGCGATGGGCGAGGCTTCGATCGAGGTTCCATCGTGCGGCGGGCGATAGCCCGAGAGCGCCTCAAGTCTCGGAACAAACGCGGGCGGAAACGCACGCGACATTCCCACCGTGCAGAATCCGCTCGTCTGCGGCTTCACTCCCCGCGGCGCAGATGTATAGAACAGTTCAAGCGCCATCGGTCTTGTGTGCTTCGGATGTGAGCGTGCCGGGTTCGCGCGTCGAACCCACAACCTTTCCCCACCGCGAGAATTCATAGATAAACGGCACAGTGACCCACCATGGGTTGATCTGGGATGCCTTCACTTTCAACATTCCGCTTGCATTTTCAATCTGCGGCGAGACTCCTGTCGCGCTGACGGGCACAAACAGCACGCGCTGAGCGGTATCGCGCACAGCAGAGATGAACTCTGGAACGATCTCGCCCAGCAGCGCTTCGAGTCGATCACTCACGCGTTCAACACGGGTCTTGTCGACGATTCCGAGCATTCCACCACCGTCACGCTGTTCGACGAGGTATGGATCACTGCGAATGTCCTCGCCATCCAAGAGACTCTCCCAGATGTCGCTCTTGGTCACAACGATCGTCAGTGGTTGGCGAAGCTTGTCATCCGCGGCCATCCCTGAGTGCAGCCGCACGCGCGACGCCATCTCGAGCAAGACGATGTCCTGGCGAAATGCGCGGGCCGACTGCCCAAGTTGCGGATCGCTGCTGCGTCCTCGCAACCGCGCGCGAAACCGTGCGTCTTGTGTTGGATCAAAGACGAACATGAGATTCTTCGAGCGCGCGAGATGTTGCGTCGTTGGCGAGAGCGGGCTCTCCGATCCTGGCAAGAAATGTTCGCCTGCGTTGTCGTAGAGACAAAGCACCTCGGTCAACGATGCCGCGCCGCGCGCATTCACATGCTGCGCGGTGGGACGAATGGTGAAGAGATATGGCTGCGGCAGATTCGTCGTCTGACCAGGCTCGAGTTGCACGCTGTCGTATGCCGAACCTTCGAGTTGCGTCTTTTCGAGGAAGACCAACTTCTCTGGGTCATCCTGCAAGAACAGTTGTTGTTCGTTGCTTGTCAGCACACGATTCGAAACTGGATCTGCGTCTGAAAACGCCAGCGCGAATGCCTGCCCGAGCCGCTGTCGCAACTGCCACGCGCACGACGTGAGGAAGTAACTCTTGCCACTGCTCGGCGTGCCAACGATCGACAGAATGCGCGTTGGGTGTTCGAGCAGAACATTGGCGACCCCCAAATGGCAGCGCGGGCACGCGAGACTTTGGCAGGGCGATCCAGCGGCGTCGATCGCTGCTCCCGCCGTGGTGAAGCGCGATGGAAGAAACCGCAGCGAATCGTCGGGCGAAAGCACCGGATCGCCGCGCAAATCTGGGTGCGTCGCGATCCAGAGAACGTCCTCGACGGGGAACTTGTTCCAGCAATGCGGGCACTGCAACTTCGGGAGTAGTTTGCGACGCAACGAACCTCCAAGTCGGTTTTGACACTGCCGGTCGATCACAAATGAACCCACGACCGTATAAATACGGGCGCAACCGCTCAAATACTAGCCGATGACTCTCACACCACTCGAACTCGAACCGCCAACTCCGCAGTCGTCTGAGCCGACGCGACCCTGTCCGCGGTCGTATCGACCCAAGGCGCTCGCGACGACCGGATTGGTTTTGGCACTCTTGCTCTTCTTCGCGTGGTGGGGAGACAACGATGCACTGACTGAGTCGATCGACAAGAGTCGGATACCTGCGAAGTTGGCTGGCGAGGGAGGGCCGCCGAGCGGAACCGATGCTGCGGGTGGTGGACCAGGCGCCGGTGCCGCGAATGTGAACGCGGGTCTCGAGACGATCGATCCCGATAACAATCCGCTGGGGGATGCCAACACCGAAATGAACCAGGCCGCGCCTGTGGCGAGTGGCAACGATGCTCCCGACACTACGCGCGTCTTGCCGCGCATCGGATTCACTCCGCCCGATGAACCGCCGGTGAAGGCGCCCGTCGTCGCGCCGGTGCTCGTCTCACCGGGAGGTCACGGAAAGGGCGGACCGCCAGGCTCAATGGGTGGTTCTGGAACGTCGTTCATGGGTGTCGAGACATCGGCAAAACGGATCGTCTACATACTCGACTTCTCTGGCAGCATGTTTGGCGCGCTCGGCAACCCAAAGATCGATCACGTGCTGCTCGAACTCAAGAAGAGCGTGAACCGATTGCCAGCGGACCATTCTTTCTATGTCATTTTCTTTGATGACCAAGAATTGGCGATGCCGAATCCTGCAATGGTTGCTGCCACAACTTCAAATAAGACGACTTATTTCAAATGGGCCGATACCGAGAGTGTCGGCAGTTCTGCGCGCGGTGGAACGAATCCAGGCAGCGCGATCGCGATCGCGCTTTCGACACTGAAACCAGATTCGATCTTTCTGCTCACCGACGGCGGCTTCGATCCCAACGACACATTCGCAGCGATCACGAAGTTCAACGGCGATCATGCGGTCGAAATCAACACCGTTGGATTCCACGATCGCGGAGGCGAGGCAGTGTTGCGCCAGATCGCCCTCGAAAACCACGGGGAGTATCGCTACATCGCTCCGCCGCAAGGCCCGTAGAGGTCGCCTCAGCGATCGCGCGCAAAGAGAATGTCATTCACGATCGACTCGAGCAGTTCTTGCCGCCCGGATATTGGCGCCGTGTGCACGGCGTTGCTCGCCGCGTGTGCGCACTGCGCAAGTGTGAGTTGGCCAGTGCGAATCTTTTCTCCGAGCGCACTCTCCCACGACTCATAGCGCGCGCGAACAAACTCGTGCAAGCGGCCATCGCTTCGGATGCGCGCTGCGGCCTTGAGTCCGAGCGCGAACGCGTCCATGCCTGCTGCATGCGCATGAAAGAGATCGACTGGCTCGAAACTTGCTCTGCGCCTCTTGGCATCGAAGTTCAATCCCCCCTGCTTGAGCCCACCCATTCCGAGCACCGCGAGCATGATCTGCGTCGTGAGCATGACGTCTGTTGGAAATCGGTCGGTGTCCCATCCGAGGCCGGTGGTTCCCATGTTCGCGTCGATTGAACCGAGTGCCCCTGCTGCGCTCGCCACGGCAAGTTCGTGTTGCATCGAATGTCCGGCGAGCGTGGCATGATTTGTCTCGATGTTGAGTTTGAACTTTCCAAAGAGACGAAACTCGCGCAAGAAATTCAGTGTCGCTTCGCTGTCGCTGTCGTACTGATGGGTTGTCGGCTCATGCGGTTTGGGCTCAATGAGCAAGACACCGGTGAATCCGATTGATTGCGCGTGATCAGATGCCATGTGCAGAAAGCGCGCCATCTGCTCGCGCTCGCGTGCAAGATCGGTATTGAGCAGCGTGTCATAGCCCTCGCGTCCCCCCCAGAAGACATACCCCTCGCCACCAAGAGTGTGTGTGACTTCGAGCGCCTTGCGCACCTGCGCGGATGCGTGCAGAAAGACATCGACCGTTGGACTCGTCGCCGCACCATGCACATATCGCGGATGAGAAAAGAGATTCGCGGTTCCCCACAACAGTCTGCGGCCAGTTGATTGCTGAAGTTGTGCAGCGTGCGCAACGAGCGTGTCGAGGTTGCGCTCCGACTCCGCAATCGTCTCTCCTTCTGGAGCGAGGTCGCGGTCATGAAAACACCACCGATCAATCTGGCACTTCGTCAGAAACTCAAAGAACGCATCGGCGCGGCGCACCGCGTTGTCAATCGACTCGCTGCCATCGTCCCACGGAGTCTGCGCAGTCGCACTTCCAAATGGATCACCAAGTCCATTGCGCATCGTGTGCCAGTAACACGCAGCAAAGCGCAGCTGATCGCGCATCGATCGCCCCTCGACGATTTCGTTCTGGTTGTAATGATGAAACCTTGGATGGCGCTGCGCAGTGCGCTCGCAGGTGGGATTGGGGTCAAACTGTAACTGTGCAGTGCCAGGAAAATGCTCTGTTGTCACATGTGCCTTTCTCGTTCATCAAAGTGTATGAGGATGCACCTTCGTTCTCTTGTTCGAGCCCACCCGCTGCGTCGCTCGATCGAAGAGCGCACACGACGGTCACTGCGCAGATGATCGCGACGAGTGCGATCGCTGCGTTTGCGTGTCGTGCTGACCGCTGCGCTGCGGGAAGTGCAATCGTGAGAGGCGAAGCCCACACGACAAAGAAAGTCCATGGCTCTGCGTCGCTTGGTGCGTGGTATGCACACCCATAGATCGCCAACGCGAACGAGAGTGTCACTGCTGCGATGCTCAGTGTGGCGCCCGGAGAAAAACTGCGGTTCAGCAGTGAGAACGTCGCTGCGGCTGTGCACAATGAAGCGAGTGACGCTGCAATGCATGCCGCTTTGAGCGATCCCGCATGCAGCAGAAGCGCCGCGAGCGATGCGAGTGAGATCGCGAGTGAGAGTGGTGCGCGCACGCTGTCGCGCTGCGCAACCGAAGTGAATGCGAGGGATGCCACAACAGCAACAGATGAAAGGATGACTCGCGTGGTCAATGATTCATAGCCAGGCAGTCGAAGAACAAAGATTGTGAGCGCAACAAATGCGCAGGTCGAGAGTTTGCTCGAGTCGCGCGACGCGAGCAGGCCTCCAACGCCCACAATCGCTGCGCTCAGCGCAATTGAATGCCACTTCTCTTTCAGCAGCAAACTGTCTGCGCCATCGACCATGACCAACGAGAGCAACGCGACAAGGGCGATGGCAAGCGAACCCGTCCATGCATCGGTGCGTGAGCCGCGGTCGGTGCACCACGGAAGTCGTGGCGCGAGCAAGAGCGCGCTGCCGCACGCGACGGGCAGAACGAGTGACTCAAGAATGGACTGAAGCATCGAGACCTTCTTCGTCGTTTGGATTCTGCGGCGCATGCATCACTGTCACTCGCCCCAGAGCGTGATCAGGCGGATTACTCCTTGGGTGCGGGCATGGTGCTGCGGTCGATGCACTCGAGCGAAACGATAATGCGCGTCGCATCGCCGATCGCACCCTTCTCGACGCCATAACTCACACCGTAGTCACTTCGTTTGATTTCGAACACTGCTTCGAACCCAGCGCGCGATGCTCCACCCATCGCCGAGATCGGCGAGCATTGAACGGGAACGGTCACTGACTTCGTAACGCCGTGAATCGTGAGATCGCCTGTGACATCAAAGCCCCCTGCCCCACTCGCCTTTGCGCTCGTGCTGACGAATGTCATCGTTGGAAACTCTGCGTTGTTAAAAAAGTCTGGACTTTTTAAATGTCCGTCAAGCTTCTTGTTGCCGCTATCGACGCTGCCGACCTGAATCGTGACGTTCATCGAGAGCGATGTGTCGGGCACATACTGCGCCGATCCAGAGAGATCGTTGAAGCGCCCCCAGAACTTTCCTGCCCCCATGTGCTCGACGCGAAAGAGCGACATTGAATGCGTGTCGTCGACGGTGAATGTTGCAGCAGAAGATGCCACGGCGGGTGCGACCGCGGGCTTGGCATCCTGTCGAGTTGTAAATGCGAGAGCTGTCGCGACGCAGGCCGCGAGAATTGTGATGCGTGCGGTTGGGAATGTCAGTTTCATGAGAAACCTCCTAGCAAGGCGTGCGTGTGGCGAACGCGCGTGTTCGCGGTCGAGCGCAGGCTAGGAGAGATTTCTTGCGGGCGTGAATTCGCGCGCGGGCGTGTTGCGCTCGCAGCTGCGAACTTCAGTCGCAGTCGTCGTGCGACCCGAGTGAGATCGATGCCGCGTCGGGTGCCCACTCAGGGGTCAAGCGATTCGTTCTGCGAAGTTCAAGCAACTCGCATCCCCAGGCTCCGAAAGAAAGTTGCGCTCTGCGAACCATCTCTGCGAGGCAACCGCCAACTGCGGGGGCGATCGCGGTGCGTGCGTTGGGAGCGAGTGACTGCGCGACTCGAGCAAGCGTGAACTTCGGCGCCGACTTTCTCTGGCGAACAGTGCAACGGGATTGGCTGGTGGTTGGTGTTGGCATGGGAGGTGGGCGCGTCTTGCGCACACCTCCCATCGCACCGATCGGCAAGCGACTTCAAGCAACCACAAGATTTCGCTGGCTATAGACCCCATCTATATAGATAGAGCAGCGTTCACACGCCAGAAACAGGGTTTGACTCTGTGCGAGCGTCCTATAACTTCGCTTCTTGTGTCAATTCAGTCTTTCAGACTGTTTGAATCAAATCCCAGGCGCTGAAGGATTCCATCAAACTGGTCGAGCGAGTAGAAGGTGATCGAAAGAGTTCCGGTGCCGGCTTTCCGCCCCTGCTTGATCTGCACCTTCGACCCGATGAACTGTCCGAGACGCCGTTCGAGGTCTCCGACCTGAGCACTTCCCTTTCGAGTCGCTGGCGGAGTGGATGGAGTTGCCAGACCGCTCGCCGTCTTGATTCGCTGAACTTCCCGCTCGACTTGGCGCACCGACCACTCATCATGCAGCGCCTTCTCGGCGATTGCGCGCCGCGCCTGAACGTTGTCGATAGAGAGAAGTGCCTTCGCATGACCTTGCGAGAGTCGACCTTCGCGCACGCATCCCGATGTAAATGGATCGAGATCGATCAGACGCAAGAGGTTCGCGACCGAGGCGCGATCGATGCCAACCTTCTCTGCGGCCTGCTGTTGTGTCCACGAAAAGTCTGTTATCAGCCGTTTTAGGGCTACGGCACGCTCCAATGGATTCAAATCCTCGCGCTGAACATTCTCAATGAGGGCGAGCACCGCCGAAGCCGCATCGTCGGCATCCATCATGATTGCAGAGATCTTGGCTTTGCCAAGCTTCTCGAACGCTCGCAATCGGCGTTCGCCAGCGATCAACTCGTACGTCTTGCCACCCACAGGCAGTTTGAGTTTTCGCACGACGATTGGTTGGATGAGCCCGTGTTGCAAGACAGACTCTGCGAGTGTTGTGATCGCACGGTCGTCGAACTTCTCGCGCGGCTGCCTTGCATTGCGCGCGATGAACGAGAGTTCAATCTCGAAAACGGCACCACCGACCTGTTGTTCACTGCTGGACTGCGGCGGAGTGTTCCACGTGGAACTTTCTGGTGTCTTGGTGGTCTCCACAACTACCTTTGGCGGTGCTGGCGGCGATTGTTTCATCACAGGCTGCGGCGTTCGCGCAGTTTCGGATTGTTGAGCAGGGGGCTTCGAAGGAGCAGCCGGAATCAAAGATCCGAGCCCCCGTCCAAGACGCGAGATCATCGGCTGTTTCTCTGGCTGACCCGCAGTCTGCGGCGAGTTCGTGGATGGTTGCTTTGCTGGACTAGACGCTGGTGTTCCTGGTGTCATCTCTCTGCTCCTTGTCGCCATTTCTCGGTCATTTCACGATGTTCCACGTGGAACACTGCTTCACTACATGAAGTATATCGACATGATAACAACACAACTTGAACCGTTGTGTATTATCGGACGCTTTACCAGAGGTAACCTTCCTTCTCGTGGAACCCGTGATCCCGATTCTGGCGGCGCGTATTGAGAATGGTCAGTTGCACCTCGGCGTTGTCATGCCCACCATCGATTCGGACTGTGCGCTGCAACTTCGCGCAGAGTTGGTGCGTGCGATCGAAACCCTTCGGCCAGAGATTAAAAGTGTGCGGCTCGATGTCTCGCAGGTGCTTGCCATGAGCAGTCGCGGATTCGAAGCGTTGATTCGCTTGCACACCTCGTGTCGCGACCGCGAACTGAAGTTGACGCTTTCAAAATTGACGCCAACTTTTCACAGACTGCTTGAGCGCATGGGATTCCTGCGCCTCTTCACGGTTGAGCAGTAGGGGCGGCACGCCACGCTGCGTGCGGCGCGTGCAATTCATTCAGTCAATGCGAAGTGTGTCGCCAGCCATTGGCATCTGAATGTCAACGATGCCATTGGATCGCAACTCCGACGCAAACGCTTGGCGCGACTCTTCAGCACCGTGCACGAGTGCGACTTGCTTCACAACTCCGGGCATCCGCTTGATCCATGTCAGCAGATCGTCTGCATCGCCGTGCCCTGAGATGCCTGCGAGTCGATCGATCGTTGCACGCACCTCGAGTTCGGCGCCGTTGATCTCAACGCGCGTTGCGCCGTTGAGCAACCCATGTCCGAGCAGCCCGTCGAGTTGGTGTCCTGTAAAGAGGATGCGTGTCGTCGGTTGTTCGATCGCGACTTGAACGTGTCGAAGAATTGGACCCGCATCACAGAACCCCGATCCAGCCATGATCACGCATGCGGTCCGCACACGATCGATTGACTCAGACTCTCGCCGCGACATCAGCGTGTGAAGTTCTGAGAAGTGCAGTGGGTTCGATCCGCGCAAACATGATCGCCGCACACTCGCCTCAAGCAGATGTGGATGCCGTGCATACAACTCGCTCGCGCGGCAAGCCATCGCCGAGTCGAGGTAGACGGGCATGCCGTTGAGCACGCCATCACGCGACGCGCGTGCGAACATTTGCAGCATCGTCTGCGCGCGACCCAGCGCGAATACAGGGGCGAGAACGCGTTGATTCTTCGCTATCGCTTCGCGCAAGATCTTGCACAGCGCCTCGTACTGATCGACCTGTTTGAAGCGGCGCGCTCCGTTTGTCGACTCCATGATCACAAGATCTGGCGCGCGCTCAGGCCATTGATGCGGAGCGAGCAGGGGATTCTCGATCGGACCGATGTCGCCCGAGAACAAGACGTGCACAGGTTCGCCGCCATTCGTGCGCTGCACACGCAGCTCAATGCTCGCCGCTCCAATCACATGCGACGCGTGCAAGAAGCGTGCATCGACGCCGTCGGCGATCGGTTCCCACTCCATGAACGGCACGGCGCGAATCGAACGCGCAACGCGCTCGGCATGGCGATGGGTAAAGAGAATCGGTGGCGCCTCTGCTCGAATTGGAATCGCGGTCGCAAGGTGGGCTGGCGCGAGTACGCGCGACGATGGTGCAGTGCCCGCGCGCTTCTCTTGAATGCGAACTTGCTGCAGTGTTGCGGATGATGTCAACACGCGCGGAAGCAACTCTGCTGTTGGTTCTGTCGTAAGCACAGGACCCTGATAGCCAAGCGCAGGCAACATTCCAAGACGGCCACAGTGATCGATGTGCGCGTGTGTGACGAGTACTGCGTCGAGTTTTTCGAAATCGAGATTGGGCGCGCTCGCGTTCCTCGCCTCTTGTTCGGGCGATCCTTGAAACATTCCAAAGTCGATGAGCAGTCGCGCGCATGGAGTTGTGACCTCGTAGCACGATCCAGTGACTTCACCCGCAGCACCATGCACTCGCACACTGACCGTCGCAACGCTTTCACTCATGTGAGCGGGTGTACCATCGTTCACCAATGATTGCCGCCCTCTGCCTCTCGATCGCTCTTTGCGCGCACGACGCGAGTGCTTCCCGCTGTGCTGGTATCGATGCACTCGCCGCGACGACGACGCAGCGGCGCGCGGCGCTCGATGCATGCGCGGCAGCGGCGGCGGTGACGCCTATTGAGTTTTTTCTCAGCGAAGCCTCTCAACTCACCATCGCTGATCGACGCGCCGCCAACCTTGGCGATGTTGCGGCGGCGTGGAGTGCGCAAGAACTCGCGAGTGAACCAATCGCGCGCCGGTTGATTGCGATGGCGAACGCAGAAGGGGGGGCGACGAGTGGAGCGCAGATCGTTGCCGCGCGCGCTCTGCTCGCGATTCCACCAGACCTGCTGCCAAAGGGATTCACCCAACTGGTTCCATTGACGATCGAACTCACTGCGGTGCCGTCCAAGATGGCCTACGACCGAAAGGACTTTTCGGTCGCCCCTGGTCAGGTCGTTCACATCATCTTTCATAACCCAGACGCCCTCGAGCACAACCTCATCATTGTTGCGCCAGGAGCGCTCGCCGAGATGGGTGTCGCAGGCGACCGGATGGGTCAGGCGACCGACGGAAAGCTCAAAGAGTTTGTCCCAGATTCTCCTAAAGTCTTGGCTGTTATGGGGTTAGTCGCGCCTGGAAAGTCACAGGACTTCTGGTTTGTCGCTCCCACCAAACCCGCCACCTATCCATTTGTGTGTACTTATCCCAGCCACTGGCGCACCATGAACGGCAAGATGAAGGTGGTCGCGCCTGTCGCTTCGGCGCCGCAACCTGCGCCACCGGCGCCGCAACCTGCGCCAACTCAGTAGGTTCGGGCGTTCACACCCGTCTGCTACCCTGCAAAATCCGAGGAACATCCCATGCAAACAGCAAGTCGTCCGCAGTCCACCGTCTCTCATTCCAATCCCGCACCAGCGACCATGAGCCCCACCGCCGCCGCTCTTATGCAGAAAATCGAGGCCAAGACGGCCACGATCGCGATTGTTGGCCTTGGGTACGTGGGGCTGCCACTCGTGCGGGCGATTCGCGACAGCGGCTACCCAGTCATCGGATTCGACATCGATCAACGCAAGATCGACGCGCTCAACAGCGGTACCCGTTACATCCTGCATCTTGGCGACAGTTTTTTCAGCGACCTGAAGGCTGATGCGCAGTTCACGCCCACATCCGATCCAAAGGACCTTGCGAAGGCCGACCTCGTCGTGATCTGTGTGCCAACGCCGCTGGGATTGCACCACGAACCTGATCTCACCTATGTGATCGAGAGCACTAAGACCGCTGCCGCATCGCTGCGCAAGGGGCAACTTGTCGTGCTCGAGTCGACGACCTATCCAGGCACCACGCGCGATGAGATGAAGCCCATTCTCGACACGCGCGGAATGAAGTGCGGCGACGAATACTTCTTGGCATACAGCCCAGAGCGTGAAGACCCAGGCAGTTTCGGTCGTAGCGCGCAGCACATTCCAAAACTCGTCGGTGGCGTCGACGATGTCTCGACCGATCTCGCGATGGCTTTCTATACGCGCGTCGTCAAGTCGGCGCATCGTGTCTCGACCGCTGAGATCGCCGAAAGCGCCAAGTTGCTCGAGAACATTTACCGCGCTGTGAACATTGCACTCGTCAACGAGATGAAGGTCGTCTTGACTGACATGAATATTGACGTGTGGGAAGTCATCGCAGCAGCGAGCACAAAACCATTTGGATTCCAAGCCTTTTATCCAGGCCCAGGCCTCGGCGGTCATTGCATCCCGATCGATCCTTTCTATCTCACATGGAAGGCGCGCGAAGTCGGACGCAACACGCGCTTCATCGAGTTGGCTGGAGAAATCAACACCTCGATGCCGCACTATGTGATCGACCGCACGCAGCACGCGCTGAATGGTCACACGAAATCTCTCAAGGCATCGAAGGTTCTCGTGCTCGGGATCGCTTACAAGAAGAACATCGATGATGCGCGCGAGAGCCCATCCGCTGAGATCATTGAGTTGCTACGCGACCGAGGTGCTGAAGTCTCGTACCACGACCCGCACTTGGCACACTTTCCATCGATGCGCAAGTACCGGACGAATCTTTCGTCTGTCGCGCTCACGCCTGAGACACTCGCAGCAAGTGATTGTGTGATCATCTTGACCGATCACGATGCTGTGGATTATTCATTGATCGGCCAACACGCAAAGCTCATTGTCGACACGCGCAACGCGATGGCGACTGTACCGACTCAATTGATCAAGGCTGAGATTGTGAAGTCATAAATGGAGAGACAACCGATGCGCGCACTTTCATCATCGAATCATTGGCGGACGCTTGCACGAACCATGCAAATCATCGCGCTCGCGGCGGTGGCTTTCATCGCCTCGCCGACAGCTCTCGCGCAAGATGCAGAGTCGAACGCGCCTCGTCAGCCGACCGTTCGCAACCTGAGTGCTGCGTGGGTCGGCTACGCTGCGATGGCGCTCATCGTCGGATTGGTTGTCACAATCAGTCTGATGCCATCCAAGCGTGGACACCAGGAGTAACTCGCTCATGAACAAGATGAATCGTCGCTCGCGAATCGCAGCACTTTTCGCACTCAACGCACTTCTGCTTGGTGCAATCATCGTGCTGCCACTCGCGCGCAGTGCAGAGGGCCAAGCGGGATTTGTATCGCGCGGTCGTGCGACCTATTCGATGGCGGGAGGCAACATCCCCGGCACATCGATGGGGGCGCTCTACATCGTTGATGAGACGCACGAAGAGATGATTGGCGTTGTGTGGAACGAGAAGACCAAGTCGATCAGTTCGTTTGGATATCGAAACCTTGCTGCCGATAGCGCGGCATCAGGACGGGTGCGACCATGAGCGAAGCAAAGATGGAATGGTCGATGGCAACTGGCGCACTCGTGCTCGCAACAATTCTTGTGATGTTGCTCTTGAATCCAGTCGATCACGCGGCACGCGCGGGTGATTCGGCAACTCCAGCACCCAATGGGATTGGTGTGATCACACTCACCACTGGTGAAGGGCCCGACAACCGTCCGACCGAGTGCATCTACTTGCTCGACAATCGCACCGAGAGCTTGATGATCTACTCAGTTGAGTCCACAGGGGGAGGGCGCAACATGCTGCTGCGCACCGTCGAGAATCTGCCAGCGCTCTTTCGCTCAGCGCGACCACGCTGACACTATGCGCGACCGACCCGTCGAGAGCGTCACAGTCACGGCACGCGCGGCGCGGTTTACGAAGCGCTCTATCAAGGGAGCATCGAAGCGACACGCACTGCGTCTCGCGCTTTCGATGATCGACCTCACCACACTTGAAGGAAAGGACTCGCCAGAAAAAGTGCGCGCGCTCTGCGCAAAGGCGATGCGCCCAAGCGAACTTGCGTTTGATCCTCCGCTGCCGAGTGTCGGCGCAGTCTGTGTCTACCCAGCGCTCGTCGCTGTTGCGCGCGATGCTCTTGGTGCGAGCGGCGTGAAAGTTGCCTCGGTCGCAACTGGATTTCCCAGCGGGCAGTATCCACTGGATGTTCGACTCGATGATTGTCGTCGAGCGGTGGATGCCGGAGCGGATGAGATCGACATGGTGATTTCGCGCGGACTCTTTCTCGCTGGCAGTTACGACGAGATTCGCAGAGAGATTCGCGAGACTCGCGCAATCTGCGCACAGCAACGCGGCGGGCATCCCGCTGCGCACTTGAAAATCATTCTCGAAACTGGAGAACTCGGAACGCTCGATTCGATTCGCCGTGCGAGCGACATCGCAATCGATGCTGCGGCATCCGTCGCGGGGATTGCTGCGCCACAAGACGGTGAAGTTTTCATTAAGACTTCGACGGGCAAAGTGCAGCCCGCGGCGACAATGCCTGTGACACTGGTGATGCTCGAAGCGATTCGCGATCATTTTCTTGCGACGGGTGTGCGCATCGGCATGAAGCCCGCAGGTGGAATTCGTGCTGCGAAGAGCGCGATTTCGTATCTCGTGATGGTGAAAGAGACGCTTGGCGAAGAGTGGCTCACGCCATCGCTCTTTCGCTTTGGCGCATCGACGCTCGCCAATGATGTCATCCGGCAACTCATTCGGCTTGAACTACCGAGTACGCAAGGCATCGCTGGTGGCGTGCGCTACGCCGCGTCCTACGACCCAAGCGAGTGATTGCACTACTGTTGCGGCCATGACACCTGTCCTCGCTGCCGCTAAGAGCCCCACCGATCTCAAGCGTGCGCTCGATGATGCGCCTCTCACACGGATGCATTGGAAGGTCTGGGGTCTCAGCGCAATGGGGGTCTTGCTCGATGGCTTTGATCTCTTTGTGATCGGCATCGCTCTTCCGCTCATCACGCTCGAGTGGCAACTGACCACATGGCAAGTTGGCCTCGTTGCGGCGGCTGCGATTGTGGGGGCAATCGTTGGCGCTTCAACCGGCGGACTGCTCACCGATCGCTTTGGACGCAAGTCGATCTACATCATCGATCTCGTGGTGTTCATCGCGGGCAGTTTGCTCTGCGCATTCGCGTGGGATTTTTGGTCGCTCGCGTTCTTTCGATTCTTGCTTGGAATCGGCGTGGGAGCGGACTATCCAATCTGCGCGAGTTACGTTGCAGAATTCATGCCATCGCGCGTGCGTGGGCGCATGTTGGTTGGCGCGTTCTCGTTTCAGGCGGTGGGCATCGTTCTCGCTGCAGTCGTTGGATTGCTTTTGCTTGGAGTCGTTCCCGCATACTCGGACTGGCGGTGGCTCGTTGGATTCGGCGCGATACCAGCGATCATCGTGCTTGTCATGCGCGCATCGGTGCCGGAGAGTCCACGTTGGCTGATCGAGCGGGGCAAGTTGTCTGCTGCGTGCGAGGTCATCGTTCAGTTCGTGCGCAAAGAAGATGCGGCTGGGCTCAGAGATTCGGTGAAGAACTTTGTGTCGCGCGTCGAACGGACTGCCGCGAAACAACTCGGTTGGCGCGCACTGCTCTCACAGAAATTCATTCGACGCACACTGCTTGCGACGATCCCGTGGTTCTTCATGGACATCGCAGCATTTGCTGTTGGCGTCTTCACTCCAGTCATCCTCGCGGCGCTCGCATTCGACGGAGTTGCTGACCCAATCCGAAAAGATTTCTTGTCGACTGCAGGTGCCGCTGGGCTCGGGGTGTTTCTTGTCGTTGGGTGTGTCGGAAACATGCTGCTCGTCGACCGCGTCGGACGAATGCGGCTGCAGATGGTTGGCTTTGGAGGCATGGCCGTGAGTTTGGGAATCCTCGCAACTGCGGCGCTCGCAGAGCATGGCAGTGCGGCTGGGCTTGTCGGAATCTTTGTTGGATTCATCCTCTTCAATCTCTTCTTGAATGTCGGGCCAAACGCAACAACATTTCTGTTGCCCGCAGAACTCTTTCCCACCAAAGTTCGCGCGACGGCCCATGGAGTTTCATCTGCGATTGCCAAGAGTGGCGCGCTGCTGGGGCTCTTCTTCTTGCCAATCATGCAGGATCATCTTGGGCTCGGCATCACGATGATGGTGATGGCCGGAGTCTGCGTCGCAGGATTGTTGGTCACAGCACTCTTTGCGCAAGAGACGCGAGGTCGATCACTTGAAGATCTCGAACCTGGCGAATCTGGAAGCCTCACCTAGAACGCGCTGAGGACGGCCGAATCTTCGCTCGCGCGAGTTCCCGAGCCAGCAACGGTGACCTCCGCAGGTCAACGACCGGCGGAGGAATTGCGGTTGCGTACCAGCGGCCTTGCTGCCTTGCCATCATTCGTTTGCGTCCGCGCGGCGGAATCTTCGCTCGCGCGAGTTCCCGAGTCGAGCAAGTCTGCGCAGCTC